>NZ_CP059206.1 GCF_014252015.1 Blattabacterium cuenoti | reverse complement strand
AAATATAAAATTTAAAAAATTGAGTCAAAATTTTTATCTTTCTATTTTTATAAATAAACTCAATATCTATTATATTATTCAATCTACAAAACGTAAGAAATAAAAATCTAAAAAATTATTGAAAATAACTTAAAATACAGTTAATTATTCGATTAATAATAATATGTATCATAATATTTTTTTTGAAAAAATAGTAGCATTTCAAATTCAAGGGATTTATGAGTTTATCCATAATTTAGATCTTAAAAAATGGGGGACTATAACTCTTATTATAATTGGTAAAATGTTGTTTTTTACCGTTTTGTTAATCATTTTAGAATTCATTTTTAATAGAGGAGTTCGTTTTATAGGTAGAAGAATAGTAAGTTCTACTCATTTTGTTTGGGATAACATATTATATGAAAATAAAGTTTTCGATAGTTTAGCACATTTTTTTCCATTGTCTATTGGTTTAATATTGATTAAACCATTTTTTAAAAACTATTATACCATTACCATTTATTTGGAAAAAATATTTGATATATTATTCGTTTTAATTGTTTTACAATTTTTAATTAGAGTAGTGAATTCTATCATGAGAATAGCTACAAGCGAAAATAATCATCAAACAATAGCAGTTCGTTCTTTCTCACAATTACTGAAAATCATATCCATAATATTTTGTATTTTAGTTATTATTGCTATCTTAACAAAAAACGATCTTATTACTGTTCTAACTAGTTTAGGAGCTATAACAGCTTTTGTTATATTGGTTTTTAGAGATACAATACTCGGATTTGTTTCAGGAGTACAAATGGCTTCCACAAAAATGATAAAAGTGGGGGATTGGATCAGAATACCTAAATACAATATAGAAGGAACAGTTATTGAGATAAATTTAACTTCTGCAAAAATAGAAAATTTTGATAAAACTATTACTAGTGTTCCTACTTATGATTTAATTTCTACAGCTGTGACCAATTTTGAGTTTATGCGTCAAAAAAATATACGTCGAATTAAAAGATCTATATTATTTAATATACAATCTTTTCATTTTTGTAATTCAGATCAATTAAAGAAATTTCAGCATGTTTATTTAATAAAAAAATATATACAGAAAAAACAAAAAGAAATAGATATTTTTAATAAAGAAAAAAATATTGATATGAGCGTAAATATTAATGGTAGAAGATTAACAAATATAGGTCTTTTTCGTCAATATGCATTAGCATATTTATCACAACATCCAAAAATATCGCAGTCAGAAACTTTAATGATTAGACATTTGGAGCCAACTCCTTATGGTTTACCTGTGGAATTATATTGCTTTACGAACACCTCTGAATCTATTAAATACGAACAAATACAAGCTAGTGTTTTTGATCATTTGTTAACAGCATCTAAAGAATTTGATTTAGAGGTGACACAAGTCACTAAAAAAGAAGTTTTAAAACAATGGTAAAATTAAGTGTAAATTTAAATAAAATAGCTACATTGCGAAATGCAAGAGGAGGGAATACACCTAATGTTTTACAGGTAGCAATAGATGTTCAAAAATTTGGATCTCAAGGGGTTACAATACATCCACGTCCTGATGAAAGACATATAACATATAAGGATGTTTATGAGATTAGTTCTGTTATTACAACAGAATTGAATATTGAAGGAAATCCTACAGATCAATTTATGAAATTAGTATTAGATGTTAAACCAACACAAGTCACTTTAGTTCCTGATTCTGAAGATGCAATAACATCAAATTCTGGATGGAATACTTTTTTATATCAAGATTTTTTGACTGATAAAATTAAAAAATTAAAAGATTGTGGAATTCGTACTTCCGTTTTTTTAGATCCAAAACCGGAATTGGTTTCATCTGTTGCTAAAACGGGAGCTGATAGAATAGAATTATATACTGGATATTTCGCTATAGAATATGCATTAAAAAAATGGAATTGTATCTATCCTTATGTTCATACAGCAAAAGCTGCCATGAATCATCATATGTTAGTAAATGCTGGACATGACTTGAATTTAGATAATATTTCTTTTCTAATTGAAAAAATACCAAATATATCAGAAGTATCAATTGGACATGCTTTAATTAACGAATCTATATATATGGGATTGGAAAATACAATACAAAGTTATTTAAAAAAAATTGACAAAGTAAGTATAAGGAAATGATACTAAATTCTAAGATTTATGGGTTAGGTCCCCCTATTTTAGTTCTTCATGGTTTGTTTGGAAATGGAGAAAATTGGATTTCTTTTGCTAAAGAATTTAAAAAATTTTATCAGATTCATTTATTGGATATAAGAAATCATGGAAAGAGTTTTTTTTCAGATAAAATGAATTATGATATCATATCGGAAGATATATTAAAATATATTAATTATTATGGATTAAATCATCCTATATTATTAGGACATTCTATGGGAGGAAGGGCCGTTATTAAATTTTCTATAAAATATCCTGTTATTCCAAAAAAAGTTATAATTGTGGATATTAGCCCTAAAGCTTATCTTAATACAGATCAAGAAAAATTAATTCATATTTTAAAAAAAGTAGATTTCAATATTATTAACACTAGAAAAGATCTTGACTCTTTTTTAAAAACATGGATTTCTGATATAAAAATCAGATCGTTTTTCTCTAAATGTACTCAAAGAAAAAAAAATGGGAAACTACGTTTTTCTTTTTCTTTATTAAACATTGAAAAAAATTATAGTTTTTTAATTCATAAAGAAATAAAAAATGGTTTGTATCATGGTCCTACATTGTTCTTACGAGGAGAATTTTCTAATTATATTATTCCTGAAGATTATAATTCTATACGTAAATTATTTCCAAAATTTAAAATTTGTACGGTAAAAAAATCTGATCATTGGGTTCATATAGATAACCCTATTGATTTTTATAAAAAAATCAGTATTTTCTTAAATAAAACATAATTTCAAAAATTTATGGTTTTTGATCTTGATATCATTCGAAATTTTTATTCAAATTTTCCGGATCGAATTGAAAAAATTCGAAATGTGATAGATCATCCTATGACTTATTCGGAAAAAATTTTGTATTCTCATTTAGGTAAAAATATAGAAACTAATTCTATAAATTTTATAAAAAAATCTTATATGAATTTTTTACCCGATCGGATTGTGATGCAAGATGCTACAGCTCAAATGAGCTTACTTCAATTTATGCAAACTCAAAAAACTAAAACGTTTGTTCCCACTTCTGTTCATTGTGATCATCTTATATCTGCTGAATATGGATCTAATTTAGATTTAAAAAATGCGATAGCTAAAAATGAAGAAATATATAATTTTTTGAAATCAGCATCTCATAAATATGGAATAGATTTTTGGGGACCTGGATCGGGAATCATTCATCAGGTTTTTTTAGAAAACTACGCATTTCCTGGAGGTATGATTATAGGAACAGATTCTCATACTCCTAATGCTGGAGGTTTGGGAATGTTAGCGATAGGGATTGGAGGATCTGATGCAGCTGAAGTAATGTCTGGATCATTTTTAGAATTGAAATTTCCTAAAATAATTGGAGTAAATTTAATAGGTAAAATTAATGGATGGACTTCTCCTAAAGATGTGATATTGAAATTATCTGGCATGATTGGAGTATCAGGAGCTACAAATCATATTATTGAATATTTTGGAGAAGGAACGGATAGTATTTCTTGTGCTGGAAAAGCTACCATATGTAATATGGGTGCAGAAATAGGTGCTACAGCATCCTTGTTCCCTTATGATGTTCAAATGCAATATTTTTTGAATAAAAATGGGAGAAGTAAAATTTCAACCATGGCAGAAAAAATAAAATACTTTTTGAAAGCGGATCCAGAAGTTTATCAAAAACCATGTAACTTTTATGATAAAGTAATAAAAATAGATTTAAATATTTTAGAACCATATATTAATGGTCCTTTTACTCCAGATAAAGCTATACCTATTTCTCAAATGAAAAAGGAAGCAGCTAAAAATAATTGGCCAACTCAAATTGAGGTTGGACTAATTGGTTCATGCACTAATTCTTCTTATGAAGATTTATCAAAAGCAATATCAATAATTCAACAAGCAAGAAAGAAAAAATTGAAAATTCAATCAGAATATATGGTATCTCCAGGATCCAAAAAAGTTTATTCTCTTATGAAAGAGAGTAGATTTTTATCTATTTTTAAGGACATTGGAGGGAAAATTTTTTCTAATGCTTGTGGTCCTTGTATTGGACAATGGGTTAGAAAGGAAAATAAAAAAAACGTAAAAAATACAATTATTCACAGTTTTAATAGAAATTTTTCATCTCGCAATGATGGAAATCCAAAAACACATGCTTTTATAGCTTCTCCAGAAATTGTCACAGCTTTAGTTTTTTCTGGAAATTTGACTTTTGATCCTAGAAAAGATATGTTAAAAAATGAAATAGGTGAGTATGTAAAATTTGAGGTTCCTAAATCAATGGAAATTCCTAATAAAAATTTTAGTCTAGAAGAATTAGGCTTTGAAAGTTTTTCAAAAAAAGAAAATAAAAAAAATTTATCTGTTATTATAAAAAAAAATTCTGAAAGATTACAAGTTCTATCTCCATTTTTAGCATGGGATGAAAATCATTTGTTTAATGTTAGGCTTTTGATGAAAACTAAAGGAAAATGTACTACAGATCATATTTCAATGGCTGGTCCATGGTTAAAATATCGAGGACATCTTGAAAAGATATCTGAAAATTTATTAATGGGTGCTATAAATGCTTTTAATCATGAAAAGAATAAGATAAAAAATCTTATAACAGGAAATTATGAAACGGTTTATAATGTTGCTAAATTTTATAAATCAAAAAATATACAATCTCTTATTGTAGGAGAGGATAATTATGGAGAAGGTTCTTCAAGAGAACATGCAGCTATGGAACCTCGTTTTTTAGGAGTTCGTGTAGTGCTTGTTAAATCTTTTTCTAGAATACACGAAACTAATTTGAAAAAACAAGGAATTTTAGCTTTAACTTTTTTAAATTCTGATGATTATTACAAAATTCAAGAAGAAGATATATTTCACTTTTATATAAAAAATATATGTTCTGGTAAAAATATAAAAGTAGAGTTAATTCATAAAAATGGAAATAAAGAAAAAATTATAGTTAATCATTCTTATAATGAAAAGCATATTCAATGGTTCAAAGCAGGTTCTTCCTTAAATTTTATAAAAAATCAAATATAGTATGAAAATTATATTGATAAATATTATCATATTATATCAAATAGGAATATCTCCATGGATAGGAAATAATTGTAGATATATACCAACTTGTTCAAATTATATGATTATTTCATTGAAAAAATGGAATATTTTTAAAGCTATTTACATAAGTATAAAAAGAATCATCAGATGTAATCCTTGGGGTTCATCGGGTTATGATCCTGTAAAATAAGTAAATAAATTATGAAAATATTAGCATATATTAATTGGAATCCTGTTCATAAATTCAGTTTATGGAAAGGTTTTTTTATTCATATTTATAGTCTAATGTTTGTTATTTCTTTTTTACTAGGATGGTATATCATGAAATATATTTATAAAAACGATGATATACATAAAAAATATTTGGATCCCTTATTCATATACACTTTTTTTGGTACTCTTGTAGGTGCGAGATTAGGACAAGTTTTATTTTATGATTTTTCATATTTTTCAAACCATTGGATTGAAATTTTACTTCCTATAAGAGAAAATAAGCATAATTTTTTATTAGGATTTATAAAAGGTTATGAATTTATTGGTTATAGAGGTTTATCTAGTCATGGTGCAACTATAGGAATTATTTTATCTAATTTTTTTTACTGTAAAAAAATATTACAGGAAAAATCTTTTATTTGGTTATGTGATAGACTATGTATTCCCGTGTCAATATCTGCTGTTTTTATTAGAATAGGAAATTTTTTTAATTCTGAAATAGTAGGAAAACCATGTAATGAAAAATTGCCTTGGGCAGTAAAATTTGTACAAATGGATACAGAATATGGAGAAATAATCCCTAGGCATCCTACACAAATTTATGAATCTATTAGTTATCTAATAATTTTTTTATTGCTTTGGTATTTATATAATAAAATAGGAGCAAAAAATTACGATGGGTTTTTATCTGGAATTTTTTTTATTTTACTTTGGTCTGTACGTTTTTTGGTCGAATTCATGAAAGAACCACAAGGAGAAGAGTTTATAAACTTTTTATCTATAAATACAGGACAATGGCTCAGTATTCCCTTTATTATTTTTGGATTTTTACTTATTAATCTATCAAAAATTAAAAAATACTTTTTTTCATTATGAAAAAAATAAACATTTTTTTTTATTTGATAATAATAATAATATGTTTTTTTATAAACTCTTCTGAAAGAATTTATTATAATTCAGATATATTTTTCGATATTGGAAATCTACTAGAAATAGAATTTCTGAAAGATGGAGAACTATATTTAAAAAATAATAATGATATCATAAAAAAAATAGAAATTGAATTAGCACACAGGGACACAGAAAAAAGAAATGGATTAAAATATAGGACCCTTCTAAAAGAAAATAGAGGTATGTTATTTATCTTGACAAATCAAGAAGAGTATAGACAAATCAATATGAGGGATGTACGTATTCCTTTAGATATTGTATATATAAATCAATTGGATACTGTTGTTTTTGTGAATAAATATGTGAGTCCTATGAAAGATATAGATACAATAAATTTACCTTCAACAATAAAATATATATTAGAAATTAATGCTGGTATGTCTGATAAATGGAGGATAAAAGAAGGATTAACAAAAATTACTTGGTTTTTGAAATGAAATAATTAATTCCGAAAAAAAATTATCTTTATCTTGCCTGTATAATTAAAATTGTAAATATCATGGTTTTTATATCTGAAAAAGCTAAAAATCAATTAATTTCTCTTATGGAAAGAGAAGGTCTTACACATGATGTTTCTTTCGTTAGATTTGGAGTAAAAACTGGAGGGTGTACAGGGATGTCTTATGAACTTACTTTTGATCAAAAAAAACAAGAAGGGGATCAACTTTTTCAACATAAAGAAATGAAAATACTTGTAGATCAAAATAGCATTCCTTATTTGGAAGGAACAACCTTAGAATATTCAGATGAATTAAATGGAAAAGGATTTTATTTTAATAATCCTAAAGCAAAACATACTTGTGGTTGCGGGAAAAGTTTTTCATCATAATGAAAAAAAATAATAAAATTCTTGAAAATTTTGCTAAATCTGAATATAAATACGGATTTTATACTCCAATAGAATCAGATAAAATTCCAGTAGGTTTAAATGAGAATATTATTCGTAAAATAACAGAAAAAAAAAAGGAACCTAAATGGATGTTGAATTGGAGATTAGAATCTTTTCAGATATGGAAAAAAATGATACCCCCAAAATGGGGGAATATTAAATATAAAATTCCAGATTTTCAAGAAATAAGTTATTATTCTGCTCCAAAAAAAAGAATAGATTTAAATAATTTGGAAAAATCAGATCCAGAATTAATAGATACGTTCAATAAATTAGGAGTTCCTATAGAAGAAAAAAAACTCTTTTCAGGAGTAGCTACAGATATAGTATTAGACTCCGTTTCTTTAATCACTACATTTCAGAAAAAATTGAAAGATCAAGGCATAATATTTTGTTCAATCAACGATGCTTTGAAGGAATATCCCGATATTGTAAAAAAATATTTAGGTTCAGTCGTTTCAAAAAAAGATAATTTTTATGCAGCTTTAAATTCAGCTGTATTTTCAGATGGATCTTTCTGTTATATTCCAAAAGGAGTACGTTGTCCTATGGAATTATCTACATACTTTCGTATTAATGAAAATAATACAGGTCAATTTGAAAGGACCTTAATTGTTGCAGATAAAGAATCCTACGTAAGTTATTTGGAAGGGTGTACCGCTCCACAAAGAAAAGAGAATCAATTACATGCAGCTGTTGTAGAAATTATAGCTTTGGAAGATTCTGAAATCAAATATTCCACCGTTCAAAATTGGTTTCCTGGAAATAAAAAAGGAGAAGGAGGTGTTTTTAATTTTGTAACAAAACGTGGTTTATGTGAAAAAGGAGCAAAAATATCTTGGATACAAGTGGAAACTGGTTCTTCAATCACCTGGAAATATCCATCTTGTATTCTCAAAGGAGATTTTTCCATGGGGCAATTTTATTCTTTAGCTTTAACTAAAGATTTTCAACAAGCAGATACAGGGACTAAAATGATACATATAGGAAAACATACTAAAAGTGTTATTATATCGAAAGGAATATCCGCTGGAAAAGCACAAAATAGCTATAGAGGATTGGTTAAAATTACTTCTCAAGCTGTTCATTCACGTAATTTTTCTCAATGCGATTCTTTATTAATTGGAAATCAATGTGGGGCACATACTTTTCCATATATTCATGTATATAATTCTAATTCTAAAGTTGAACATGAAGCAACAACTTCAAAAATTGGAGAGAATCAAATTTTTTATTGTAATCAAAGAGGAATAAATACAGAAAAAGCAATTTCTTTAATTGTATATGGTTTTAGTAATGAAATTTTGAAAAAGCTTCCCATGGAATTTGCTGTAGAAGCTAAAAAACTTTTAGAAATTTCTTTAGAAGGATCTGTAGGATAATAATAAAATTATGTTATGTTAAGTATAGAAAATTTACATGCTTCTATAGAAAATAAAAAGATTCTTAAAGGAATTAATTTAAAAATAAATATAGGAGAGTGTCATGTTGTAATGGGACCTAATGGTTCTGGAAAAAGTACTCTGGCTTCTATAATAGCAGGGAAAAAAGAGTATACAATAAATGAGGGAAATATTTATTTCTTAAATCAAAATTTAAGAAATTTTTCACCAGAAGAACGGGCTCATTTGGGAATTTTTCTTTCTTTTCAACATCCAATAGAAATCCCAGGAGTTTCTATTATGAATTTCATAAAAACAGCGATTAATTCAATTCGTGAAGCAAAAAATATAAATAAAATGTCAGCTAAAGATATTTTATTAAAAATAAAAGAAAAGTCTTCTTTATTAAAGATTGAAAAAAATTTTTTTTATCGTTCTTTGAATGAAGGTTTTTCGGGAGGAGAAAAAAAACGTAATGAAATATTTCAAATGATGATGTTAGATCCTTTATTATCTGTTTTAGATGAAGTTGATTCAGGATTAGATATAGATGCTTTACGTATAGTTGCTCAAGGAATTAATACTTTTAGAAACAAAAAAAATTCTGTTTTAATTATTACTCATTATAAAAGATTATTAGATTATATTTTTTCAGACTATATCATCCACATCCTATACAATGGAAAAATCATTCAGTCAGGAGATCAAAAATTAGCTGAAAAATTAGAAAAGGAAGGATATGATTGGATCGTGAAAAACAAAGTATAAAAATTGTTTAACTAACATATATAATTAATTAAATGCAGTTAAGAGAAAAAATAACTTTATTAATTAATAAATTTTCTTATGCAAGAAAAGAAGACACTTATATATCTTATTTGAAACGAAAACACTCTGATTCTTTCCATGAAAAAGGATTTCCTTCTTCTATAAATGAGGAATGGAAAAATACGGATATTGATTCAATTATTAATCAAGATTATAATGTTATCTCAAAAAGCGGAAAAATAAAGAATATAGAATATAGAAAAATAAAAGAATTAACTTTTCTTAAGAAAAAGAAATCTTTGATTTTGATTTTTATAGATGGGAAATACAACCCTGATCTTTCTTATGTTCATGCAAAAAATATTATTTTATCAAATATAATATCATTAAAAGAAAATGAAATTAAAAACTATTATGATAAACTATCACATCAATATGATGCTTTTTATACTTTAAATACGTTTTTATCAAAAGATGGGGCATATATTTATATTCCTAATAATATCATTTTAGATGATCCCATAGAAATATTGCATGTTTCTACAGGTGTAAAATCTAAAATTATGTTAAATAACAGAAATTTGATTGTAGTAGGGGAACATTCCTATGTTAAAATTATAGAACATTATAAATGTTTAAAAAAACATTTAGCTTTTATAAATTCTGTAAGCGAAATTTATGCTATGAATCATAGTATAATTGATTATTATAAAATGCAAAATGATTTAGAAGAAACTTCTGTAGTAGACAATACATTTTTTCAACAAAAAAAGAATAGTAAATGTACCGTTTATACTTTATCTTTTAAAGGAAATTTTATAAGAAATAATTTAAAATTTTATTCTGTAGGAGAAAAAACTTATTCTTATTTATATGGTATTTCTCTTTTGTCAGGAAAACAATTTGTAGATCATCATACTTATATAAAACATTTATTTTCAAACTCTTATAGTTTTCAATGGTATAAAAATATTTTATGTGAAAAGTCAAGAGGAATTTTTAATGGAAGAATAAATATTAATGAATCTATAAAAAACATAAATGCTTTCCAAAAAAATCAGAATATTCTTCTTTCTGATGAAGCATATATATATGCCAAACCTCAATTAGAGATTTATTCTGAATCTGTAAAATGTTCACATGGTTGTACCGTAGGTAATATTCAAGAATCTGAGTTATTTTATCTTCAATCAAGAGGAATTCCTGAAAAAAAAGCTAAGATTTTATTATTATTATCATTTTTAGAGGAAATGTTGGTTTCTATTCATATTTTTGAATTGAAACAATTTATATATAAAAAAATGAAGGAAAAATTAGTTAAACATTTATGAAATATATGTTTTCAGAAAAAGAAATACAAAAAATAAGAAGTCAATTTCCTATCTTGAAAAAAAAAATATATTCCAATCCTTTAGTTTATGTGGATAATGCAGCAACTACTCAGAAACCTATAGAGGTTATTCAAGCATCCCAAAACTATTACTATACTATGAATTCAAATGTTCATAGAGGATTACATTACCTTAGTCATAAAGCTACTCTACATGTAGAAAATGTAAGAAAAAAAATTCAAAAATTTATTAATGCAAAACATTCTTCTGAAATTATATTTACAAAAGGAACTACGGAATCGATTAATTTGGTAGCTTCTAGTATGGACGCTTTTATAAAAAAAGGAGATGAAATTATTATTTCTCAGATAGAACATCACTCAAACATAGTTCCATGGCAGATTCTATGTAAAAAAAAAGGAGCTATTTTAAAAATAATACCCATTTACGAAAATGGTTTTTTGAAATTAAAAGATTTTGAATTTTTAATTTCAAAAAAAACAAAAATAGTATCTATCAGCCATATATCTAATGTTTTAGGTATTATTAATCCTGTTAAAAACATTATTGACAAATCTCATGAGTATGGAGCTATAGTTCTAATTGATGGAGCTCAAGTTCCTTCTAATTTAGATTTAGATGTACAAGATTTAAATGTAGATTTTTATGTTTTTTCTGCGCATAAGATGTATGGCCCTACTGGAATTGGTATATTATATGGAAAAAATCAAATATTAAATAAATTAGATCCTTATCAATTTGGAGGCGAAATGATTAAAAATGTAAGTTTTAATAAAACAACTTATTCAGATTTACCATTTAAATTTGAAGCAGGAACACCAAATATAGAAGGAATTATTGTATGGGGATATGCTATAGATTTTATAAAAAAAATAGGAGTATCAAATATTCAATCTTACAAAAAAAAACTTTTAATGTATGCTATTCAACGTTTAAGTTCAATAGATGGAATTCAATTATATGGAGAGACCAAAGATCTTTCAAAAAGATCTGGTATTATTTCATTTAACTTAAATCAGTTACATTGTTTTGATGTAGGTAGCGTTTTAGATCGTTTAGGAATTGCGGTAAGAACAGGACATTTATGCGCACAACCTCTTATGAATTTTTTTAAAGTTTCAGGAATGATTCGTGTTAGTTTTTCTGTATATAATACTTTTAAAGAAATAGATTATTTATTTGAAGGAATCTTAAAAGCAAAAAAAATATTATTAAATTAAAGTAAATTATATATATGATATATGCTATTGTTAATATAAATGATAAACAATTTAAACTTATTGAAAATAAATATATTTATGTTCCTCATGTTTCTGCGAATGTGGGAGAAAAAATATTATTAAATCAAGTTTATTTCTTTTATAAAGAAGGAAAAATTTTTTTAGGAAATCCTTATTTAGAAAAAATAAATGTCAAAATAGAAATTTTACAACATATAAAAGGGAAAAAGATTTTTATTTTTAAGAAAAAAAGAAGAAAAGGATATAAAGTAAAAAATGGATTTAGACCTTTATTTTCTAAAATAAAAATAATTTCTTTTTTGGAAAAAAAATAAAATAATATGGCTCATAAAAAGGGTTCTGGAAGTTCTAGAAATGGAAGAGATTCAGTAGGAAGAAGATTAGGAATTAAAATATACGGAAACCAATACGCAAATTCTGGTAATATCATAGTTCGTCAAAGAGGAACAAAACATCATCCTGGTAAAAATGTGGGAATAGGAAAAGATCATACCTTGTACGCTATAAAAAATGGCTATGTTTCTTTTAAAAAGATAAGAAATAATAAATCTATTGTTTCTATTATAGAAACTCAGACTGGGTAGTTCAAATAGGATAGAACAACAGTTTCCTAAACTGTAAGTTGTGGGTTCGAATCCCTCCCCGGTTACTAAATTTGAATGGTCCCAGCTGGATTTGAACCAGCGACACCCTGATTATGAGTCAGGTGCTCTAACCAACTGAGCTATGGGACCTATAAAAAATGGAAACTGTGCAAGTTTACAACATTATTTTTCCTATTACAAATTTTTTTATAAAATTTTTTGCATTTTATATTTGCAAAATAAATAAAAGTTGTTTTTAATTTAATTGACGAAATTATGATATGAAAAAAATGAGTTTAATTAAAAATGATAAATTATCTTCAATATTTTTTGTAGAAATAGCAGAAATACTTAATGAAGAAATCCGTTATAGTCAAAGGAAAAATAAATTTTTAGTTACTTTGATTAAAGTGTGTATTACTCCTAATATGAACTTAATAAAAGCATATATTAGTATTTATCCTTTTTCGGATAAAAATATATTGAGATTTATCCGTTCTAAATCTAAATTTTATAGAAAATTACTCTCTGAGAGATTGAGATATCGTGTTAAAAAAATTCCAAAATTGGATTTTTGTGCTGCTATATAAAATTTAATAATTTTTGAGTACTTCTTTTTATATATCTATACGTTATTTTTTTTATAAAAAAAAAAATAATATTGTTAATTTTATTGTTTTTTTATCAATTTTATCCATTGGGGTATCCACTTTTTCTTTATCCACAATTTTATTTATTTTTTCTGGATTAGAAGATTTAAATAAAAAATTTTATAAAATTCATTATCCTGATATTACTATTTCCTATTTAAATGAAAAAAATTTTTTTATTGATAATAATATCATAATAAAAAAAATAAAATCTATACAAGGAATTAAAGCCTTTTCTAAGACCATGGAAAAAAAAGTTTTTTTACGTTATAAAAATCATGAATATTTTATTTTTTTAAAAGGAGTGGATTTAGAATATGAAAAAGTGATGAAAAAATTTAAAAAAACAAATTTAAAAAACAGTAAGATTGATTATTTAAATATATATGTAGGATGGTCTTATATAGCTTCATATTTTCCAATATTACTATATCATGTAATAAATATGCCTTTGCAAATATTTATTTTCGATTATAAAAAGAATAATAAAAATACTTTGAGTTTATTTTTTATGAAAAAAAAGGCATTTGTACAAGGAATTTTTAATTTTAGTCCTAAAGTGGATAGAGAATATTTTTTTTGTGATTTATCTGAACTTCAGAATGTCATGAAAAAAAAAATTTTTCATGCATTGGAAATAAAAGTTCATGATAAAATGAACATAAACAATATGAAAAATATTTTAGTAAAAAAATTAGGTCCCAAATTTAATATAAAAACACGGATAGAAAAAGAAAAAATTTTCTATAAAATTCTGAATACAGAAAAAATATTTGTATATTTTTTGTTTGTTTTAATGACATTAATTACTGGATTTAATTTATTTAGTGCTATTTATATTTTACAATTAGATAAATTTAAAGAACTTTTTACATTATGGAGTATAGGTTTTTCTTTACATAGAATTAAAATAGTATTTTTATATATTGGATTTTTAATTACTATTTTTGGATGCTTAAGTGGTTTATTGATGTCTTATACTATTTCTTTGATACAAGAAAAATATAAAATATTTAAGGTGGCAAAAAAAATTCCTTTTCCTGTTAAAATTACAGGAAAAGATTCTTATATAGTTATATGTATTATTTTAATCATAGGATCCATCATATCTTTTTATTCTTTAAAAAGAATCAATAATATTTATAAATAATATGTTTTTAAAGATTCAGATGCTTCTACATTAAAGAATATTTCTTTTGCTTCTTTTTCAAATTCTTTAATATTAGGAAATCTGTTGGAATAGTGTCCTAATAACAATTTTTTGACTTGAGCTTTTTTAGCTATATATGCCGCTTGATTTGCTGTAGAATGTCCTGTATTAATAGCTCTCTTTTCTTCCGTTTTTAAAAAAGTGGATTCGTGATACAATAAATCTACATATTTTATATGCTCAATTATAGGTAAATAGAAAGAAGTATCTGAACAAAAAGCATAAGATAATATTTTGGGAGGATCAAATGTTAATTGGGAATTAGGAATAATTTTTCCATCATTGGTTTGAAAATCTTTTCCTAATTTTAAATTTTTAAAATACCCGATATTAATATCGGGTATTTTTTTAATTTCTTCCATATTTAATTTTCTATGACTAGGTTTTTCTTTAAAAAGAAATCCATTTGTATAAATTCTATGTTTTAATGGAATAGAAAAAACTTCTATTTTTTTATTATCCATGATTTTTTCTAATTTTTTAGATGATAATTCAATGTGATCTATGCAATATTTAAGTTTGGTATAAGACCATTTAAAATGAATATCTATTATCTCTTTTAATCCTTTTGGGGCGTAAATACTCACTGATTTTTCTCTACCTAATAGATGAAACGTAGATAACAATCCAATCAATCCAAAAAAATGATCTCCATGTAAATGAGATATAAATATGTGTATTATTTTATTAAACTTTATTTTTGCTTTTCTTAATTGAACTTGCGTTCCTTCACCACAATCAATGAGAAAAGAATATCCTTTCAT
Source organism: Blattabacterium cuenoti (assembly GCF_014252015.1). Lineage (NCBI taxonomy): Bacteria > Pseudomonadati > Bacteroidota > Flavobacteriia > Flavobacteriales > Blattabacteriaceae > Blattabacterium > Blattabacterium cuenoti. The sequence goes on along the minus strand of NZ_CP059206.1, from coordinate 614,424 downwards.
TTCCAATATTTGAGCAGTGGGATGAAACTTTTTATTGTTAGGTATAGAAGAATGACATCCCAAAATAGTTAATGAAGGCTTTTTCATCATGAAAAGTTTTTTTCAAAAAAATTTTTAATTCATGTGTATAATCAATATTCTTTTTAGTAAAAAATTGAATTCATTTATGTTTTCTTTCTTTTTTTTAAAAGAAAAATACCACCAATAACTATTATAATAAAAGCTATTATTAAGATGAATTCAATATTCATATTTACTTTTTTTGTAGTATTTCCATTTTTCATAAAGAAAAACATCGTTAAAATAGCGAAAGCATTATTAAAAATATGTAACAATATACAATCTATAATAGAAGAAGTTATAAAATAAATGAATCCTATAAAACTTCCAATGATAATCCCCCCTACAAATTGCCATGGATTCATATGAGTTAATCCAAATAAAAATGAAGAGAATAAAATAGCTTTTATAGGATGTATTTTATTTTTTAACATTCCATTCAAAATAATACCTCTAAAAAGAACTTCTTCACATATAGGAGCTAGCAATACTGTAGTGGAAAAAAAAGGAATTGGATTTTTAATTTCTTCTTTTAGAAATTCTTCGATTTCTTTGTACATATTTCCTAATATAGGTCCTTCTCTAGGAACCAATGAAGAAATATATTCATTGAGAATAATCATGCAAAACATCATACAAAAAATAATAAAATAAGTATACCATGTAGATAATTTCATGGATAAATCTATAATGAGATTTTTTTTTTGAGCTTGATGAGATATAAAAATAAATAAAAAAATGAAGGGAAGAGTATATGATATGGAAAATATCATGCCTTCAGGAACATTAATAGAAATTAATAATTTTCTAAGAATTGCATTCAAAAAATTTAAAGTAGTAAATGCCACTATTAATAAGATAGATTCTATATAATTTATTTTAAAATAATTCTTCATAATAAATGTTAAAAATTCGTATTTTATTTTTATGTTTAATATGATTCTGTTATTGCTTCCTACATTATAAAAATATTTAATTTAGTGAAAGTTGATTTTATTTTTTACATGTTTTTGAAAGATAAAAACAATTTTGTTATTAATCATGAATAGTAGAATGCTTTGTAATAAAAAATTAAAATTATTATGTTGTATTTAGATATCATATCTCTATTTCAGAATTATGAATCTTTTAAAGATAGTAGTATCAGTTATTCAAAAATTTTTAGATATTCTGAATTATTACAAGTTATAAATAAGTACAAAGATATATGTTCTGTTGTTCCTATAGGATTCTCTATAGAGAAAAGAAAAATTTTCAAAATAAAATGGGGTATAGGAAAAATAAAAATATTAATTTGGTCTCAAATGCATGGAAATGAAACTACAGGAACAAAATCTATGTTTGATATTTTTCATTTATTCTTAATAAAAAAAAATAGTGATTTAGTTCAATTTTTAAATAAAAATTTGACTATTTTATTTATTCCTATGTTAAATCCTGATGGATCTGAAATATTTAAAAGAAGAAACGCTATAAATATAGACTTAAATAGAGACGCGATTCGTTTACAATCTCCAGAAATACAAATTTTATTTCAGGAAATAGAAAAAAGTAAACCTGATATTTTATTTAATTTACATGATCAAAGAAGTATTTATAACGTTGGTCATAAAAATTTTAATCCTGCTATTTTATCTTTTTTATCTCCTTCTGTATCTACAAAAAAAGATGTTTACTCTATGAGTAGAAAAAAATCTATGGGAGTTATAAATTTTATAGCAAAAAAACTTCATAAAATTTTACCTAAAATCGGATCTATAGGAAGATTTTCTGATAAATTGTATCCTACGGCAACTGGAGATAGGTTACAAAAATTAGGTTATCCTTGTATTTTAATTGAATCAGGAAATTATCCTAAAGATTATCAAAAAAGAACTGTTAGAAAATATAGTGTATTATCTATTCTTACAGGAATTTATTTTATTTCTTATAAAAATTATAAAGGAGAATATATTGAAAAAAATTATAAATCTTACTTTTCCATTCCAGAAAATGAAGACATCTTATTTGATAAGATATATAGAAAAGTGCAAATAGAAAAAAATAAAAAAAAATTTTTTGTAGATATAGGATTAATGAATTTTGAAAAATTTGATTCAATAAAACAAAATATTTCTATTTATACTAAAATAGTAGATATAGGTGACTTATCCAATTTTTTTGCCTATGAAGAATCTATTGTCATAGGTAAAAATTTTTATGGAGAAAAAGGAGAAAATTTTCCTGAAATTGGAAATGTAGAATATTTTAAAATTTTATAATTGATTTTTTTATTTTTTAAAAATAGATACTGTAAGTCTTTTTCTTCCTTTTTTTCTTCTTCTGGATATAATTGTGCGACCTGTTTTTGTTTTCATTCGTTTAATGAATCCATGAACGTTAACTTTTTTTCTATTCGAAGGTTGATAAGTTCTTTTCATATTATTTAAATAAAGTACATTTTTTTCTAATATTTAGAACATTAGAAAAAATATTTTTCATCTTTTTTTTTCTACTATTTTTTTCTTTTTTATATTCAGTAATCTTTTTTGAAAGGTATGAGAAAAAAAAAGTAATATCAAAACACCAATAATAAAACCTGTAAAAAAGAAAATCATACGTCTTGAAAAACTCATGAATATAATATAATAAGAAACATTCGTATAGAACATAAATTACGTAAAGTTTTTGATTTTTTTGTATTTTTTTTCTGAAAATTTATATCCAATATGATTTCTAATTTATAAAAAATTAAGTCTTTAATATATATATATGGATATGCTTGAAAAGCAAAAAACTATTGCAGGAAAAATTTCCTTACAAGGATTTGGTTTATATACTAAAAAAAAAGTAACTGTTACTTTCAAACCAGCTCCAACTCATACAGGATTTATTTTTATTAGAACAGATATAAAAGAAAAACCTCATATCAAAGCTCATTATTCTTTTTTGATAAAGGAAAGTATAGATAAAGGTATTATTTTGGAAAAAAATGGATTAAAAATTTATACTATTGAACATGTTTTAGCTGCTTTGACAGGTATGGATTTAGATAATGTAATCATAGAATTAGATAATATTGAAATTCCTATCATGGATGGTTCTTCTAAATTTTTTGTAGAAGCAATTCAAAAAGTGGGAATTATAGAACAAAACGAAAAAAGAAAATATTGTTCAATAACGGAAATTATTTCTTATGAAAATATGAATACGGGAGGAGAAATTATTGCATTACCTGCTAACAAATTTGAGATTATGACCGTTATAGATTTTAATTCTAAATATACAAAAAATGCTATTTTTAAACATCTGTATCAATTTCATAAAATCGCAAATTCAAAAATTTTTTGTATTCTTTGCGAAAAAAAAAAATTTAAGGAAGTTAGAAAAAATTCTATATATTCTTTTTTTCATGATACATTTATCTATCCAGATCAAGCCTTTAATGAAATAGCTCAACATATTCTTTTAGATATTATAGGTTTCATAACTTTAATGGGAACTAAGTTAAAAGGTAAATTCATTTTTTATAATCCAGATAATTATATTATTATGCAATTTTTAAAGGAATTAATGAATAAAATTCAAACATTAAAAAAAAATGATATTCCTGAATTTGATTTAAAAAAGAAACCTTTTTTAGATATAAAAAGTATTATGAAAATTTTACCTCATAAACCTCCGTTTCTTTTAGTAGATAAAATTATCGATTTAACAGAAAATAGTGTTGTAGGAGTGAAAAATGTAACTATGAATGAATATTTTTTTATAGGACATTTTCCTAGAGAACCAATAATGCCCGGAGTATTACAAATAGAAGCTATAGCACAAGTTGGAGGTATCCTAGTATTAAATAAACTAAGTCATCCTGAATTATATTCTACCTATTTTTTAAAAATAGATAAAGTAAAATTTAAACAAAAAATAGTTCCTGGAGATATAATTGTTTTCCAAGTTTGTTTGTTAAAACCTATGAAAAGAGGAATAGTTCATATGCAGGGGAAAGGTTATGTTAATAACAAACTTGTAGTAGAAGCAGAAGTTGTAGCCAAAATAGTTAAAAATTAAATGATGATAAATCCTTAAAATTTTAATTTTAAATCAAATGAATATCAAAAAGGGCTTATATATACAATGGAATAAAGAAATATATAAAATTATTGATTTTCTTCATGTAAAACCAGGAAAAGGATATGCTTTTGTTAGAACAAAATTGAAAAATTTGATAACAGGTCATATATTAGAAAACAATTTTTCAGCAAAACATAAATTGAAAGAGGTAACAATAGAATCTAGTTTATATAGATATTTGTATAAAGAAAGAAATATTTTCTGTTTTATGAGTGAGAATACTTATGAACAAATACAAATAGAAGAAAGGTTAATAAAAAATATAAATATAGAATTTTTAAAAGAAGGCATGAAAATAACTATTTTTTTTCATGTTATAAATGAAAAAGAAAAAATTTTTTTATTTTTAAAAATGCATTCCACTATTATTTTAAAAGTGGAACATACAGAATATGTAAAAAAAGGAGATACTATTAATAATTCCAATAAAATTGCTGTTTTAGAAACAGGAGCTAGATTATTGGTTCCTTCTTTTATCGATATAGGAGAACTTATTAAAATAAACACAGAAAATAGATCTTATATAGAAAGAGTAAGAAAATAAAATTCAAATTATTTTACATAAAAACTAATTCAGAATTATATGAGTATTTTGATAGATAAAAACATTAAAGTTCTTGTCCAAGGATTAACAGGTAAAGAAGGATTATTTCATACTGAACAAATGATAAATTATGGAACTAGTATAGTAGGAGGAATTACTCCAGGAAAAGGAGGGCAGATTTATTTAGGAGTTCCTATTTTTAACACTATAGAAGAAGCTGTAAATAATACAGGAGGAAATGTAAGTGTAATTTTTGTTCCTTCTGCTTTTGCTTCGGATGCTATTTTAGAATCCATTTATATGAACATACAAGTTATTGTATGTATAACAGAAGGAATTCCAGTTTCAGACATGATTAGAGTTAAACATTTCTTAAAAGGAAAAAAATCTCGTTTAATAGGACCAAATTGTCCTGGGATTATTTCTCCAAAAGAGTCTAAAGTAGGAATAATGCCTAATTCAGTTTTTAATAAAAAAGGAAATGTGGGTATAGTTTCTAGATCAGGAACACTCACTTATGAAGCCGCAGATCAAATTGTAAAGTTTGGTTATGGAATTTCGACTGCTGTTGGTATAGGAGGTGATTCCATTATAGGAATGAATATAAAGGAAATTATGAAACTCTTTTTAGATGATTCAGAAACTGAATGCATTGTTATGATTGGAGAGATAGGGGGTAGATTGGAGATTGAGGCTGCTGAATGGATGAAAAATATTGAAAATAAAAAACCGGTAATAGGTTTTATAGCAGGACAAGCTGCTCCAAAAGGCAAAACAATGGGACATGCTGGAGCTATTATAGAAAAAAAAATAGAAACAGCACAAGAAAAAATGAGAATAATGGAACAAACTGGAATACATATTGTTAAATCGCCGGACGATATAGGAAAAATGGTATATGAAGTTCTTTATGAATCATAATCAATATGATTCATTTACATCCCATAGAAAAATTTTTGATTATCGGATTAGGAAATCCAGGATATTTATACAAAAGAAATAGACATAATTTAGGATTTATGGTTTTGGATCAAATATCAAAAAAATATCTTTTTTCTTTTTCAAAAAAAAAATTAGGCTTCATTTCTCAATTTATCTATAATAATAAACTACTTTTTTTTTTAAAACCTTCTACTTATATGAATCGCAGTGGTTTAGCTGTTAAATATTGGATGATCAAAGAAAAAATTATATTAGAAAATATTCTTATAGTATCTGATGATATTTATTTGAATTTTGGGAATTTACGTTTAAGAGGTAAAGGAGGAAATGGAGGACATAATGGATTAAAAAATATAGAAAAAGAAATAGGAACATCTTGTTACGCACGTCTACGTTTTGGGATTAAACCAAATCATTTTGATAGAAATAATCAAAGGATAGATTCTTATGTATTAGAAAATTGGAAAAATGAAGAAATAGATTATCTATTTACAAAATTAGATATAGGTATAAAAATAATATTATCATTTGTAACAAATGGACTACAAAAAACGATGAATATGTTCAATTGTCATCCTTAATAAATTATAGCCTTGTAGTTTAATAGGATAGAATATAGGATTCCGATTCCTATGGTATGGGTTCGATTCCCTTCAAGGTTATTATTATTATTTTTTAAACTTAATTAATTATGATTCATTATATTCGTAATTTCTGTATTATAGCACATATAGATCACGGGAAAAGCACATTAGCTGATCGTTTATTAGAATTTACAAAAACAGTTTCAGAAGGAAAAAAAAAACGAAATCAGTTATTGGATGATATGGATTTAGAAAGAGAACGTGGAATAACGATCAAGAGTCATGCTGTTCAAATGGAATATCAACATAAGAATCAAATATATATTCTAAATTTGATAGATACACCTGGACATGTAGATTTTTCATATGAAGTATCACGTTCCATTGCAGCTTGTGAAGGAGCACTACTTGTTGTAGATTGTACAAAAAGTGTACAAGCACAAACAATATCCAATCTTTCTTTAGCATTAAAAAATCATCTGGTCATTATTCCTATTTTAAATAAAATTGATTTGTCGGATTCCATTCCCGAAGATGTAATGAAAGAAATCATGGAATTAGTAGGATGTAAAATGAAAGATATTATTCCTGTTAGCGCCAAAAATGGATTAGGAATTAATAATGTTTTAGATCAAATAGTAACACGTATTCCTGCTCCAAAAGGAGATCCAAAAGCCCCTTTACAAGCCATTATTTTTGATTCTTTATATAATCCATTTACAGGTATTGAAGTATTATTTAGAATAAAAAATGGTTATATACGAAAAGGACAAAAATTACGATTTATGTCCACAGGAAAAATTTATTCAGCTTATGATATAGGAACTTTGAAGCTAAAACATATTTCAAAGAATCAAATCAATACAGGAGATGTTGGGTATGTTATTTCTGGTATAAAGAATACAAGTGAAGTAAAAGTAGGAGATACCATAACAGATGCGAAAAAACCAGCTAAAAAAGCGATACAAAAATTTGAAGAATTTAAACCTATGGTTTTCGCCAGTATTTATCCAATTAATTCTGATAAATACGAAGAATTACGTTCTTCTATAGAAAAATTACAGTTAAATGATGCTGCACTTTCTTTCAGTCCTGAGTCTTCTCCCGCATTAGGGTTTGGTTTTCATTGTGGATTTTTAGGATTTCTTCATATGGAAGTAGTAAAAGATCGTCTGGAACGTGAATATGGCATTTCTGTAATACTTACGATCCCTAATGTTTCTTATAGAGTTTACAAAAAAAATGATCAAAAAGTTTTAATTAATAATCCTTCAGATTTTCCAGAAATGGAAAAATTAAAAAAAGTAGAAGAACCATATGTTTTAGTTTCTATTATTACTAAAGATAACTATATAGGAAATGTAATGTCGTTATGTATTGAAAAAAGAGGAAACATGATTGGAAATCATAATTATTTAACTTCAAAAAGAATCAAGCTTATATTTGAAATGCCTTTATCGGAAATTATATTTGATTTTTATGATAAATTAAAAACCATTTCTAATGGATACGCTTCTTTTGATTACAATTTTATCGGTTATAGAAATTCGGATTTACAAAAAATTACTGTATTGATTAATCACGAAAAAATAGAACCTTTATCTCTTTTAGCTCATAAAACCAAAGTTTTTTTTTTAGCGAGAAAAATATGTCAAGAATTATCTGTTTTAATTCCAAAACATCAATTTAGTATTCCTATTCAAATTTCTGTATCTGGAAAAATTATAGCAAGAGAAACTATTAAAGCTTTCAGAAAAAATGTTACAGATAAATGTTATGGAGGAGATGTTTCTAGAAAAAGAAAACTTTTGGAAAAACAAAAAAAAGGAAAGAAGAAAATGCGTAAAATAGGAAAAGTTGAAATTCCATCATCTGCTTTTATAACTTTTCTCAAAATCAAAAATTAATTTTATAACAAAAAAAATTATTAAATATGTCTATCAAAATAGGAATTAATGGAATTGGAAGAATAGGAAAGCTAGTTTTATTAGCTGCTTTAAATAGAAATAATGTTAAAATAATATCTATTAATGATTTGGTCTCTATAGAATATTTAGCATATATATTAAAATATGATTCCATTCATGGTTTTTTTCCAGGAAATGTTCGCATAGAAGATAAAAATTATCTAATATTGGATGAAAAACGGATAAAGGTTACTAATGAAAAAGACCCTGAAAAATTAAATTGGGGAGATTTGGATGTAGAATACGTTGTTGAATCTACTGGACTTTTTTTAACTAAAAATTTAGCTAGTGCTCATATAAAATCAGGTGCTAAAAAAGTGATATTATCAGCACCTCCTAAAGATGATATTCCTATGTTTGTTATGGGAGTAAATCATAAAAATATGAGACAAGATCAAATTATTGTATCTAATGCTTCCTGTACTACAAATTGTTTATCTCCAATAGTTAAAGTTTTAAATGATAATTTTGGTATATCTGAGGGTTTGATGACTACTATACATGCCTCTACTGCCACTCAAAAAGTGGTTGATTCTGTTTCCGCTAGAGATTGGAGAGGAGGAAGATCTTCATTGGTTAATATCATACCAGCATCAACAGGTGCAGCTAATGCAGTAGGTAAAATTATTCCTAGTTTAAACGGAAAATTAACAGGAATGGCTTTTAGAGTCCCTGTAGCAGATGTTTCCGTTTTAGATTTTACGGTTTATCTGAAAAAAAATACCAATTTTGATAAAATTAAATACTGTATGAAGCAGGCTTCTGAAACTACATTAAAAGGTATATTAGGATACACGGAAGATCCTGTAGTTTCATCTGATTTTATAGGAGACAAAAGAATTTCTATTTTTGATGCAAATTCTAGTATTATGTTAAATTCAAATTTTTTAAAAATAGTTTCATGGTACGATAATGAAGTTGGTTATTCTACAAAATTATTAGATCTTATTGATTATATGCATTCTTTATCATCATAATTAGTATTCAGTTAATAGTTCTGTTTATGTTATGGAATATACTTTAAAAAAGTAAATTTTTTTTTTTTCTTGTCAACTTTAAAAATAAAATTTTTTATTCCATTACTAATCATTAAAAATGGAGCTTTTATTACCTTATTATATATGGAAATTTGATCAAAAGTTTTTTGTGTGATAGAAATTTTAGGCGGTTTACATTCGATGAGTATATGTGGTTTTCTGTTAAATTGAACTAAAATATCTAGTCGTTTATTTAACATATTTATTTTCATAGGATGTTCTACCCATATGTTAGAGCATTTATAATTTTTTACTTCTTTTAATAAAAAAATTATATATTGACGTATTACTTCTTCTTGAGTAAAGAGATAAAATTTTTTTCTTATTACACAAAATATATGAATTTTATTTTTTATTTTTTTCAAATGTAAATATTTTCTTATAAAAAAGTTTAAATAATACATAATTTATTAAATAATAAAATATTTTTACAAAATATTAATATATAATTCTTTATAAGAAAAAAATATTTTATGTTAAAAAAAATATATAATTGTGTAATTATTGGATCTGGTCCTGCTGGTTATTCTGCTGCTATATATGCAGCCAGAGCTGATATGAATCCTATTCTTTTTAGTGGATTTCAACCAGGAGGGCAATTGACTACCACAAGTATTGTGGATAATTATCTTGGATTTCCCGAAGGAGTTAATGGGATAGATTTGATGAATGATTGTAAAAAACAAGCAGAACGTTTTAATACTCAAATAATCAATGAATCAGTCAATCAAGTTATTTTAACTGATAAAAAAGGAGGAATACATAAAATTTTTTTTGAAGAAAAAAAATATATACAAAGTAAAGGATTGATTATTGCTACAGGTTCTAGGCCTAAATTTTTAGGAATTAATAAAGAAAAAAAATTTATAGGATTAGGAATTTCTTTTTGTGCTACTTGTGATGGTTTTTTTCATAAAGATAAAAATGTAGCTGTAATAGGAGGCGGAGATACAGCTTTAGAAGAAGCAAATTATTTGGCAAAAATTTGCAAAAAAGTATATTTAATAGTTAGAAAAGATTATTTTAAAGCATCCAAAATTTTGCAATATCATATTTCAAAAAAAAATAATATCAATATTTTATTTTGTTCTCATGTTACAGAAATTATTGGAGATAATTTTTTGGAAGGAATTAGAATTTTTAATCATAAAAATGAAACAAGTAGAATTCTTTTCATTAATGGTTTATTTATTGCTATAGGTCATATTCCTAATACAGAAATTTTTAAAAATGAATTAGATTTGGATAAAAGAGGATATATTCTTGTAAAAGAAGGAAGAACTATAACTAGTAAACCTGGAGTATTTGCTGCAGGAGATGTACAAGATCCTGATTATCGTCAAGCTATTACATCTGCTGGTACCGGATGTATGGCTGCATTAGATTTGGAAAAATATTTATCTTTATGTGTATAAAATAATAGAATGAAATGCAGTCATTTTTTTGATTTTTTAATTTCTCACGCAAAAATTTATGGTTTTATTTTTCCTTCTAGTGAAATTTATGGAGGATTAAATGCCGTTTATGATTATGGGCCACATGGAGTAGAATTAAAAAATAATATAAAAGAATTTTGGTGGAAATCAATGACACAACTTCATGAAAATATAGTAGGAGTGGATTCTTCTATACTTATGCATTCTGATGTTTGGCGTGCATCCGGTCATATTGATGAATTTAACGAGTTATTAATTGATAATAAAGATTCTAAAAAAAGATATCGTCCGGAAATTTTAATTCAAGAGTATGTAGAAAAAAATTTTTCTAATGATCCTAAAAAAAAAGAAAAAATATTATCTCGTTTACATCAATCTTTAAAAAAAAAAGATTGGATAGATCTCAAAACTTTAATTGATGAATTAAGTATTTGTGATCCTATTTGTAAAACAAAAAATTGGACAAAAATTCGTCATTTTAATATGATGTTCAGAATTAAAAATAAAAAAGATTTATTTCTTCGTCCTGAAACAGCTCAAGGAATATTTTCAAATTTTCAGAATATAATAAAATCTACTAGAATGAAAATTCCATTCGGAATTGCACAAATCGGAAAATCATTTAGAAATGAAATTTTTGCAAGAAAATTTATATTTAGAATGCGGGAATTTGAACAAATGGAAATGCAATTTTTTATTCTTCCTGAAGAAGAAATAAAATGGTATGAATATTGGAAAAAAATTCGTTTAAAGTGGCATTTAGAATTAAATTTAGGATATAGAGAACACTATAAATTATGTAATCATAACCATTTGGCTCATTATGCTAGTGCAGGATCAGATATAGAATTTCATTTTCCCTTTGGATTTCAAGAAATAGAAGGGATTCATTCTCGTAGAGATTTTGATTTAAAAAATCATGAATTTTTTTCGAAAAAGAAGTTAAGAGTTTTTGAGTCTTTTTTTGAATCAGAAAGGAATTATATTCCTTATGTTATAGAAACATCTTTAGGATTAGATCGTCTTTTTTTAGCTATACTTTCTTCTTCCTTAAAAAAGGAAAAATTAAAAAATGATAAAACTCGTGTGGTATTAAAACTTCCCTATCATTTATCTCCGATTAAAGCTGCTATATTGCCTTTAGTTAAAAAAGATGGATTGCCAGAAATAGCAAAAAAAATATTTAATGATATTAGAATTCATCATAGACTAGTTTACGATCAAAAAGCAACTATTGGAAAATTGTATAGAAGACAAGACGCTATAGGAACGCCATTTTGCTTTACTGTAGATTACGATACTATAGAAACTGATACAGTAACTATGAGGAATAGAGATAGCATGGAACAGAAAAGAATTCACATTAAAGAAATATCACAAATTATAGAAAAAGAAACTGGATTAAAAAAAGTTTTAAAAAAATTATCTTATTTCATTTAATCAAATAATTTTATTTTTCTCTTATTTCAGCTTTTAATTCTTTTTTCAAAAAGAATTCAATTTCTTTCATTGAATTATTAATAATTTTATCGGTTAATGTTTCTTTTTGACTTTCAAAAAAGAAACTTATAGTATAAGATTTTTTGGAAGCAGGGAAATTTATATCTTCATATAAATCATATATTTTAATTCTTTTAATTATATAATTTTCTTTTCTTTTAATTAATTGATTTATTTTTTCAAATGAAAGAGATTTATCTACTAATATAGATAAATCTCTTTTCGAAGAGGGATACTTAGAAAACGGAACATAAATCATTTTTTTTTCTTGAATAATAGAAACTAAGTACTTCCAATCAATTTCTGCATAAAATATTTCATTTTTTTTTAAAACATTATTTTTTAATTTTCCTATTTCGACTAAACTTTTATGATTATATAATATAGAAATACTATTTTCTAATAAAGGATGATTGGAAAGAATTTGTGTATAATTATATATTCCACTTCTTTGAAAAATTTGTTCAATAATTCCTTTCAAATAAAGAAAAGGATAATTTTTAGATTCAATTTTTTCTTTTTGTGAGATAGCTAATCCAAGATAAGTTTTTTCAAAAAATTTATGATTATTTTTATAATATATTTTTCCTAATTCAAAAAATTTTATATTGTAGTCAATTCGGTTCTTGTTATAATTAGATTTTATGCAATCTATCATACTGAATAATAAGCTAGAGCGCATAAATTTACAATTTTGGTTCACAGGATTGACAATTTGAATTTCTTTTCTTTTAAAAAAAGAATTGAGTAAAAAAGAATATTTATCTTCATTTCTCATAGTAGAAGAAATAATTTCTTGAAATCCATAATTAATTAATTGTTCAAAAAGTATTTTTTGTATTTCATATTCTGTTTTATAGTAAAATTTAGGAATTGTATAAATTTTTATTTGATTATATATTGGAATATTATGAATTCCATAAATTCTGAATATTTCTTCAATTACATCTATCTCTCTTTGCACATCTATTCTATAAGTAGGTATATGAATCAATAAATATTGATCATTTTCATAGTAAATCATTATTTCTAATAATGATAAAATTTTTTTAATTTCTTTTTTTGATATTTTTTTTCCTATAACATTTGTAATTTTATTATAACGAAGTTTTATTTTTGAAAAAGATATAGGATTAGGATAACAATCTACAATATCAGAACATATTGTTTTACTTTTTATTATATCTTTTATAAGAAATGCTGTTCTTTGTAAAGCATATATAGTCTGATTAGGATCCGTTTCTTTTTCAAAAAAATGTAAAGGTTCTATTTTTATTGAATGTTTTTTTCTTATATTTCGGATAATATTGGAATTAAAACAAGCACTTCCAATAAAAATATTTTCGGTTTTAACATTTATATTGGATTGAACATGATTTATCATTCCAGCTATAGATAATGGTTTAACAGCATCATATATAACTAAATCTTCTTCATTAAGTTTTATTATCACGTTATCTGAAAACTGAAATTTTGTGTTTTTTTCCGCATTTTTTATTATAATCTTTCCATCCTCTATTTGATCCATATCAAAAATATGTATAGGTTGTCCTAACTCATACATGACAAAATTCTTTATATCTATAATATTATTTATAGATTTTATCCCTACAGATTTTAATATAGAAATTAACCAACATGGTGAGGGGCCTACTTTTATTTTAAAAATAAACATTCCGGAATATCTTATACATTTTTCATGTGTTTTTACAAAGATTTGAATATTAGATTTATTAGAATTTATCCTTTCATATATTACTGGTTTTAATAAATGAACTTTATATCCACGAAATTTTAAAACAGCATGTAAATCACGTGCTACTCCATAATGACTCATAGCATCTGTACGATTAGGTGTAATTTCCAGATCCAAAATAAAATCCTTATTTGTATTATTAATTTCTTTTACTGTTAGTCCAATATCAGTTAATATATTAGATATTTCGTTTTCATCCATGTTAAGAGGAAATACATATTTTTTAAGCCAATTCAATGATATTTTCATATTTTTATTGTGGACATAATTAATATAAAAATTGATTCTTCTTTTTTTTTATTATATAAAGGTTTTAAAATTCCCATTCTATTATAATAAAGTTCAAAATAAACAAAATCTTCATTTAAAGAAGACAAAACTTCAATTAAAAATTGAGAGTTAAAACCTATTTTCATATTTTTTATATTGTTAAAAATAACTTTACACTTAATTTCTGAAATAGAATTATTAATATCAATCGTATTTTGATTACAAATTTTTAACTTATTATGACTAAAATGAAAATCAATAAAACTTTTTTTATTTTCTTTAGAAAAAATAGAAACTCTTTTAATAGTGTTCAATAAAAGAAATTTGTTAATAATGAAAGATATATTACATTTATTATGGGGAACAACAGAAAGATAATTTGGATATTTTTCATTTATTGGTTCACATGAAAAAATATAATTTTTTGTTTTAAAAATTATATTTTTATTTTCATTATATTTAATAAAAATATTACTTTCTTTATCATTTTTTATAATTTCTTTAACTATATTTAGATATTTTTTAGATATAGTAAATTGTACCCTTCTATTTATTTTAAAATTTTTTATAGTATATTTAACTAGTTTATAAGTATCTGTTGCTACAATATTTGCTTCATGAGAAAAAAATTGAAAAAAGACACCATTTAATATAGGTTTCGATTCTTCATTTCCGGTAACAAATAAAGTTTTATTCAAGATTTTTAGAAGAACATTTGAATATAAGGATATTTTTACGGAATAAAATTTTCTTAATATATTAATATTCTCATGATTATGATTTGAATCATAAAAAATAGGAATTTTATAAATTCCCTGCTTAGAATAAATATTGAGTGTATTTTTTTTCTTCTCTATGAAAAGTTCTTCATTTGAAAATGTGGTTAAAATATCTACCATAAATTTGGTAGATACTGTGACTTTGTCTTGGGTATATTTTTTTACATTTATTTTAACATATGTATGAATTATACTTTTTGAATCTAATCTCCATATGATTTTTAATTGATTTTTTTTAAAAATTGTAAAAGTAATTGAATTCGATAAATTATTAATATTTATAATTTTATATAAAGTATGTAATTTTCTTAATAGAAAATAACTAGAAACAGAAAAATACATATTTTGTAATAATGATAATTCATTTTTATAGATGGTAGCGTGAGGGGGATTTGAACCCCCGACCTCTGGGTTATGAATCCAACGCTCTAACCAACTGAGCTATCACGCCTAAATATTGTATTAGATAAAGTTAAAGTTAGTATATTTTTATTTTATATTAATATCATAATATTATGACAGTTGATTTGAGTAATTTTAGAAAAAATTATACAAAAAATTCATTACTGGAATCTGAAGTTCCACAAGAACCTTTTCAATTATTTGATAACTGGTTTAAACAGGAAAAATCCTTTTATAAAGAAAAAAATAATGAAGAAATTAACGCTATGTCTATTTCTACTATAGGAACAGATGGAGGCCCAGAAACTAGAGTCGTTTTATTAAAAGAGTACTCAAAAGATGGATTCGTTTTTTATACAAATTATTATAGTATAAAAGGAAGATCTATTCAAAATAGACCAAAAGTATGTCTTTCTTTTTATTGGAGAAATACGGAAAGACAAATTATTGTTAAGGGAATTACATCAAAAATTAAAAGAAAAAAGTCAGATGAATATTTTTCTAATAGACCTAGAGGAAATCAAATTGGAAGTTGGGTTTCTCGACAAAGTAGGATTATTCCATCTAAACAATATTTGCTTAAACAATATAATAAATGGAATAATTTTTTTAATAAAAAAAAAATAAAACGTCCTTTTGATTGGGGAGGATATATTGTAAAACCTTACCAAATAGAATTTTGGCAAGGACAACCTAATAGACTTCATGATAGATTAGTTTATCATTCAGAAAAAGAAAATAAATGGATTTTATATAGACTATCTCCATAAAAAAAGAACAGATAGAACTTAAACTTTTTAAGTTCTATCTGTTCTTTTGAAAGATCACAATTTTGTCAATTCTGCCCCTATCTTAAATTTAGCTACTTTTTTTCCTGGAATATGTATTTTTTTTCCTGTTCTAGGATTTACTCCACTTCTAGGATGTCTTTCTACCACAGAAAAGGTTCCAAATCCTACTAAGGTCACCTTATCTCCTCTTTTTAAAGATTCAATGACTGTTTCAATAAATGCATCGGTTACGTTTCTAGCTTTTATTTTTGTTATTCCAGTTTTTTCAGCTATTGAATTAACTAATTCTGTTTTGTTCATGAATAATTAATTTAGTTTTTAGTTAACTATAAAATAATCTTATAATTAACAACAGCAATAGCAAATATATAATATATATCCATAAAGGATAAATAACTAAATTTTTTTATCTAACAAAAAGATTTTTTCTTATTTTCAATCCGTTAATCAAATTTTTTACATCCATTCTTTTTTTTCCTTCTACTTGCCCTTCAACAATAGATATAAAACCTTCTTTAACGGAAATTCTCATTTCATATTCATACGATGAAACTATGAAGATAAAACCAATTGGAAAAGTATGTGTTTCTCTTATTTTTTTAGTGAAAAAAATTTTAAATCTAACGAATCTTTTATTATTAAAAAATAACAAAGTCCATGCTGTAGGATAAGGACTCAATCCTATTATTTTATTATGAATAGATTCTATAGATGGATTTTCCCATTGTATTCTACAATCTTTAGTAGATATTTTTGGAGCATATTTTAATAAAGAAAAATCAACATTTTTTTGGGAAATAGGTTTTATTTTATTTTTTATAATACTTTCTAAAGTTTGAATAACCATATAGCCACTAATTTTTTTTAACTTATTCTCTAATTCCCCTGCAGTTTCTCCTTTTTTTATTTTAATTTCTTTTTGTAAAAGAATTTTTCCAGAATCTATTTTTTCTTCTATGAAAAAAGTGGTTAATCCAGTTTTATTCTCTCCATTAATAATTACCCAATTAATAGGAGCAGCTCCTCTATATTGTGGAAGAAGAGAAGCATGTAAATTAAAAGATCCCATTTTAGGAAAATTCCACACTTCTTTAGGTAGAACTCGAAAAGAAACAACAATTTGTATGTCTGCATTCCATATTTTTAAAGTTTCTAAAAAAGAATGATTCAGAAGATTTTTAGGTTGTAAAAAAGGAATATTTTTTTCTAATGCATATGTTTTAACAGGAGAAAATGCTTTTTCTCCTTTATTTTTAAAAAAAGGGTTATCAGGACTTGTGATTATTCCTACAATGTTGTATTGTTTAACATATAATTCTTTTAAAGAATAAAGAGAAAAATGATTTGAACCTATAAACACAATTTTTGGAAACTTTTTCATGTAATTTATTTGTAATTTAAATTCACTAATTTTATCTTGTGATTTTTATTGAAAAAGTTCATTGATTTTTGAAAATCAAATATATAAAAATAAAATGTCATTTTTTTGATTTTTTAATAATTAAAAATATCAATATATGTATTGGACTTTAGAATTAGCTTCTCATTTAGAAGATGCTCCTTGGCCTGCAACAAAAGAAGAATTGATTGATTTTGCTATTCGTACTGGAGCTCCTTTAGAAGTCGTTGAAAATCTTCAACAATTAGAAAATGGAGAAGGAGAAGTTTTTGAATCTATAGAAGACATATGGGCAGATTATCCACGTGATGATGAAGATTTTTATTGGAATAGAGATGAATATGAGCTTTAAGTTATCTATTTTTTTTTTGTGTATGACCGATTAATATATTTTTTACTTTAATGAGTTTTATAAAAAACATTTTAAATAAATTATTAGTAAATAAAAATGATAGAGACCTTAAAGAGGTTAGAAAATATTTGATTCAAATCAAAAAAGAAGAGGAAAAAATACTTTTATTATCTGACGATGAATTAAGAAATCAAACTCAGTATTTAAAAAATATTATAAAAAAGTCTACAAAAAAATTTCATGAAGAGGAAAAAAAATTATTGAAAAGAATACAAGAAAAATTTTATTCTATTAGCGTTTTAGAAAAAATATATTCAAATGTAGAAAATGTTCAAAAAGAATGTTATAAAATAGAACAAAAAGTATTAATAGATATTTTACCTAGAGCTTTTGCTATAATTAAAGAAACAGCCAAACGTTTAAAAGAAAAAAAAGAACTTATAGTAACTTCTACTTTTTTTGATGAAGAATTATCAAAGATAAAGCCTTATGTACACTTAAACGGAAATCAAGCGATTTGGAAAAATGAATGGGATGCATATGGAAAAAATATAATTTGGGATATGGTTCATTATGATGTTCAACTTATGGGAGGAGTGGTCTTACATCAAGGAAAAATAGCTGAAATGGCTACAGGGGAAGGAAAAACTTTTGTAGCCACTTTATCTGCTTATTTAAACGCTTTATCTGGAAGAGGTGTACATATTGTTACAGTGAATAATTATTTATCTAGAAGAGATACAGGTTGGATGGCCCCTTTAATGGAATTTCATGGATTAAAAGTGGATTGTATTGATAATTATTCATCTTCTGATGTAAAAAAACGTAAGAAAGCTTATCAAGCAGATATTACTTATGGAACTAATAATGAATTTGGTTTTGATTACTTACGTGATAATATGGCTTGTTCCAAAGAAGAGTTGGTTCAAAGAGAATTGAATTATGCTATTATAGATGAAATAGATTCTGTATTAATAGATGAAGCACGGACTCCTTTAATTATATCGGGACCTGTTGATTTAAAAAAAGATAATAAAGAAGAATTTGAATTATTTAAAGGAAAAGTAAAAACTTTAGTAAACAAGCAAAATATAATCGTTAATAATTTTTTACAAGAAGCAAAGAATTTAATAAAGAATGGAGATAAAAAATTGGGGGGATTAAAATTATTTCAATCCTATCGTGGATTACCTAAAAAAAAATCTCTAATAAAATTTTTAAGTGAAGACAATATTCGTTTAATTTTACAAAAAACTGAAAGTCAGTATTTACAAGATTATGGGAGAGAAATGTATAAAGTGGATAAAGATCTTTATTTTGTTATTGATGAAAAAAATAATACTGTAGAATTAACAGATAAGGGAATTGAATTTTTATCAAAAAATGTGGAAGATATAGGTTTTTTTGTTTTACCAGATGTCAATCTAGAACTAACTGAATTAGAGAAAAATAATTTATCTAAAGAAAAAGAAAGAAAGGAAAAGGAAAAACTTTTGAAAAATTTTTCTATAAAATCACAAAGAATTCACACTATAAATCAATTACTTAAAGCTTTTACTTTATTTGAGATAGATGTAGATTATGTAGTTCTAGTAGGGAAAGTTAAAATAGTAGATGAACAAACTGGTCGAATCATGGAAGGGAGACGTTATTCTGATGGCTTACATCAAGCTATAGAAGCGAAAGAAAATGTTCAAATAGAATCTTCCAGTCAAACTTTTGCTACAATAACTTTACAAAATTACTTTAGAATGTATAGAAAAATATCTGGAATGACAGGAACGGCAGAAACAGAATCTGGAGAATTTTGGCATATCTATAAATTAGATGTGGTAGTAATCCCTACACATAAAAAAATACAAAGAAAAGATTTGCAAGATCTTGTTTTTAAAACAAAACGAGAAAAATATAATGCTATTATAGAAAAAATTATTTTTTTATCTAAAAATGAAAAACGTCCCGTTCTTGTTGGAACAACTTCTGTTGAAATTTCAGAATTTCTAAGTAGAGCATTGAAATTTAAAAAAATACCACATAATGTTTTAAATGCTAAATTACATGAAAAAGAAGCAGAAATCATAGCAAAAGCAGGATTACCTGGATCTGTTACTATAGCAACTAATATGGCAGGTCGTGGAACAGATATAAAACTATCAAAAGAAGTCATTAAAAATAGAGGATTAGCAGTATTAGGAACTGAAAGACACGATTCTAGGAGAGTAGATAATCAATTAAGAGGAAGGGCAGGACGTCAAGGAGATCCGGGAAGTTCTCAGTTTTATGTATCTCTAGAAGATAATTTAATTCGTTTATTTATTGATTCTGAAAGACTTTCTAAATTAATGGATAGATTTGGGCATAAAGAAGGAGATATAATACAACATCCTTTATTGACAAAGTCTATTGAAAAAGCACAAAAAAAAATAGAGGATAATAATTTTAGTATACGAAAACGCTTATTAGATTATGATGATGTTATTAATCAACAAAGAGAATTTATTTACAAAAAACGAAGAAATGCATTGTGTGGAAACGAATTAAGTTTAGATATTTCTAATATGATCTATATTTTATTAGATGTAATGATTACTGTAAATAAATCTATCAATGATTTTAAAAATTTGGAATATGAATTTTTTCAAATTTTTGGTATTAAATTTCCTATGCAAGAAAATGAATTTTTTTATTATAAAGAATGTGATTGTGTTAACAAATTTCATGATATGATTATGAATTTTTATGATAAAAAGAAGAAAAAAATGATTGATTACGACATAAAACCCATTATATCTAACATATTAGATAAAAAAAATCATGAATTGTATCAAATACGAGTTGCTTTAACTGATGGATATCAAAATATAGTGTCTATATTAGATTTGAAAGAATTGTATAAAACAAAAGGAAAATCTTTATTATCCATGTTTGAAAAAAAGACTATATTGTGTTTTATGGATGAAAAATGGAAAGAACATTTACGTGAGATGGATAGTTTACGTTATTCAGTACAAAATGCTGTTTTTGAACAAAAAGATCCTCTTATTGTTTATAAGCAAAATGCTTTTAATTTGTTTCAAGAAAAAGTTTATGATATCAATAAAAAAACTGTTTCTTTTTTACTCAAATCCGTCATCATAACAGGAGATATTTTATGCTTTCCAAAAGAAAAAAATAATTTTAGAACGAATCTTTTTATGAAAGGAAAAGATAAGAAAAAATTAGGAAGAAACAATAGAATTAATATTCGTCATTTAATTACAGGAGAAACTAAAAATATTAAATTCAAACATATAGAATTTTTTTTAGAAAAAGGAGAATGGGTCATAGAAGATGAATCTTTTTAGATTGTGTTAATTAAAAATAAAACATATATTTTTCATCATAATTTCATTTATTATATTCTGTTATATTGGAATAAGTTTCTGGTCAATAAGAAAAAGTTATGATTCTGCTGACTATATTCCATATAATACATTTGGCGTAGTTTTAGGTACTTCTAAATATTTGCATGGAGGAGGAATTAACGCTTATTTTAAGTATAGAATAGATGCAGCTTGTTCTCTTTTTCGTCATAAAAAAATACGTTATATCATTGTGAGTGGAGATAATAGAGAAAAAAATTATAATGAACCAAAAATGATGAAAAAGGAATTGATTAAAAAAGGGATCCCTTCTAATTTTATATATGAAGATTTTTATGGAATTAGTACTTTACATTCTATTGTTAGGGTTCATCAAATTTTTAAACAAAAAAAATTTACAATTATATCTCAAAAATTTCATAATGAAAGAGCTATTTTTATTGGAAATTGTTTGGGTTTAGATGTAATAGGCTTTAATGCTAAAAACATTACTTTTGATAGTAAGATACAAATTCGCGAAATTTTTGCAAGAATTAAAGCTTTATGGAATATTGTTTTATATTCTATACAAACAAATTAGGATAGATAAGATAAATATTTTCTTAAAATTTTAGCGTTATTATATTTTTTGGTATCTATTTCTAGCAAACAAGGTTTTTTTGATCTTTTCCAAAAAAATGATAAACTTTTTTTTAAAGTATATTGATCGTATACTCTTTCGTATTTCCAATTATACATTTCGCATATCTTTTCTGCATTAAAAATATGCTTTGTTTCAAAAAAATTGAATATTTTTTCAGGAAGCTTTTTTTCTGAAATAAATCTAAAAATATTTCCTCCTCCATTATTAATCAGTATAATACGAAAGTTTTTTGGAATATAATTGTTCCACAATGCATTACTGTCATAAAAAAAACTTATATCTCCAACAATTAATGTTACAGTTTTTTTTATAGTTATAGCAGAACCTATAGCAGTTGAAACACATCCATCTATTCCTGAAGTTCCGCGGTTACAATATGATTTAATAGAATATTTTTTTTCATAAAAAAGTTGATAATATCTTACAATCATACTATTTCCTAATTGTAGGATAGTATTATTGGGTATGCTTTTGAATACAAAAAATAAAACTTTTAAATCTGAAAAACTTTTTTCTTTTTTTAAAAAAAATTTATGTTTTTTAATTCTTTCTTTTCTCAATTTTTCCCATTTTTTTCTGTAATCTGAAGTGGATATCAATATATTATTAGAATTATAAAAAATTTCAAAAAACGATTCTGGATCAATTGGCCAATAAGTCGTTAACTTATAATAAGTATCCGGATAATTTTCGTAATTTGTTCCTATATGCCAATGATATATTGGAGGATATTTTCTTAAAAGAAATTTTATTTTTTTGGATATAATATTTGTTCCAACAGTCAATAAAATATGAGGTTTAAAACTTATCCATTTTTTAGGGTTCATATTAAAAATAAGAACATCTATATTTGAGAAAAAAAATTGTCCATATACATGAGATGTAGTTTCTGTAAAAATTACGATAGAAGGATCCAAGCTTAATTTTCTTAAAACTTTTTCCATATTTTTTTCCGGATAATATAATCCTAACAAAATCATTTTTTTTTCATATTTTTTCCATATATCCTGTTCTTTTTTATAATTACATGTTTCAATATAATTTTTGACAGGTACAGTTTTTATAATTTTTGGCTTTACTTGTAAATGATCTATGGTATTATAAAGTGGTTCTGAAAATGGAATATTAATATGTATAGGTTTATTTTTTAAAATACACTTGTTAATAGATTCATTGATTAATCGATCGTTATACCATATTCCTAATTCAGAATCATCTTCTGTCAATTGAACAGAAACTTCTACATGTTTTTGAAAAATATTTTCCTGTTTAATTGATTGTCCTTCAAATACATCTATAATTTTTTTGGGTCTATCTGCCGTTACTAAAATAAGTGGAATATTTTGAAAAAAAGCTTCCGTAATTGCGGGATAATAATTTACAACAGCAGATCCAGAAGTGCAACTAATCACTACAGGTTTTCTTATTTGTTGAGCTATTCCTAAAGCAAAAAAACCAGCACATCGTTCATCTACAATACTGTAAGTTTTAAAGTTTTTATATTGAGTAAAATGTATAATAATTGGTGCATTCCTAGATCCTGGAGATATGATTATGTTAAATATAGATTTTGCTTTTAAAATCTCCCCCAAACTTTGTACAATTTTTTTATTTGAATACATTTATAATTTAAATTAATCCTCCATTTACATTTAATACAGTACCAGTAATATAGTTTGATAAATCTGAAGCGAGAAATAAAGTGGAATTAGCTATATCTTGAGGCGTTCCTGGTCTTTTTAATGGAATATTTCTTATCCAATTTTCTTTTATTTGAGATTTAAAATGAGAATTCATTTTTGTTACGATATATCCAGGAGCTATAGCATTACAACGGATATTTTTTTTTCCTAATTCCCTTGCTATTGATTTTGTAAATCCTATAATTCCTGCTTTAGATGCTGCGTAATTGGACTGTCCAATGTTTCCTGTTAATCCTACAATAGAACTCATATTAATAATACTTCCTTTTTTTTGTTTCATCATAGGAGGAATAGTATGTTTAGTTAAATTAAATATAGAATATAAATTAGTTTTTATAACATCATCCCAATCTTTTTTAGATATTTTAAGTAAAAAATTATCTTTTATAATACCTGCGTTATTCACTAATATATCTATACGATTATATTTTTTTATAACTTCTCGCACTAAATTCTCTGATGAATAAAAATCTGAAAGATCTATTTTATATGCTTCTACTAAATTTTTAAATTCAAATTCCAATTTTGTTGCTTCCTTTTTTGAGGAAAAAAATGTAAAAATAACATTAGCTCCATGCTGTACAAAAGTTTTTACTATAGATTGACCGATATCACCTGATCCTCCTGTAACTACAGCTATTTTTCCATTTAATAGTTTCATATAATAATATGATTATTTTTTTTATTTATCAATTGATAAATAAAATTTAATTGTTTTTCTATACTTAAAAATGTGTTATCTATTTCTATAGAATCTATAGATTTTTTGAGGGGATAAATATTTCGTGAAATATCCATCATGTCTCGATGAATGAGATTATTTTTTACTTCTTCGTAAGAAATTTTTTCCCCTCTTTTTTTTAGATCTTTATATCTTCTGTAAGAACGTATTTCTATAGATCCTTTGATAAATATTTTTAATTCTGATTTAGGAAATACATGAGATCCTATGTCCCTTCCATCTATAACAATTCCTTTATTTTTTCCTATATTTCTTTGCATAAGAGTTAATTTTTCTCTAATTTCCGGAATTTGAGCTATTAAACTAACTTTATTCGTTACTTGTTCTGATCTTATTTTATATTGAATATTTTCTTCATTTAAAAAAATGTCTGTTCGATTATGTTTTTTGTTCCATTTAAATTTTAAGTTTATCTCTTTTAAAAGAGGAATAAAATTTCGTATATTCCATAAATCACTATCAAAAATTTTTTTTTGAATAGCAAATAAAGCTACACTTCTATATATAGCTCCACTATCTATATACTTATATTTTAATTTTTTTGAAATAGCTTTTGCTAAAGTGCTTTTACCTGATGAAGAGTATCCATCTATAGCTATAATAATTTTTTGATTCATATTAATTTTTATATAATTAATTTATATTCATATATTTATATGATAATAATTTATAATAAAGTTTTACTGCTAAAAAATCTGTAGAAGATTCCTTTTTATTAGGTAAAAGTTCAACAATATCAAATCCTATTACATTTTTTTTTTTAAAAACTTTTTTCAAAAATTTTAAACTTGAATACCAGGATAAACCTCCTGGTTCTGGAGTTCCTGTCGAAGGAGCTATACCAGGATCAAAAACATCTATATCTATACTAATAAATACATTAGTAGATAATTTATGAATAGCATCTTGCATCCATAAATCATTTTTATAAATTTCATGCATATAAAATATGTTTTCTTTTTGAATATATTTTTTTTCTATTATATCCATGCTACGAATTCCTATTTGTATTAAGGGATGTTTTTGAGATGCTTCATACATAGAACATGCATGATTGTAAGGACTTCCTTTATATGTAGGACGCAAATCTGTATGTGCGTCCATATGAAGAATACTTAAATTAGCGTATTTTTCTCCGAAAGCTCTAATACTACCTATTGATATAGAATGATCTCCTCCTATAAGTGTTATGAATTTTTCTTTAAAAAGAAACTTTTTTGTAATATGATATACTTTATCAATCATTTTTTTTATAGGAATTGAAGAATTTACAAAAGAGGGAACAAGAAAAATTCCTTTTTTATAGACTTCTGAATTAGTTTCAATATCATATAATTCCATGTGTTCTGATGCGTCTAAAAAAGCTTTAGGTCCTTGTTTAGAGCCTTTTTTCCATGTTTGAGTATAATCATATGGAACTGGAATAAGTACCGTTAGAGATTTATCAATTGTTGCATACTTTTTAGGAATTCCTGCAAAAGTTTTTTTCTTATAATTAAAATTCAATAACCTAATATTTTTAAAACTTCTTCTGGACTTTGTGAGTTACGAAATATTTTATATACAAAATTTTTTTTTTCATCATGATCTATCAATATATGAATAGGTTGAGGAATTAAACAATGATGCACCCCTCCATATCCACTAATTGTATCTTGATATGCTCCAGTATTGAAAAAACCAATATAAAGCGGAGTTTTTTGATGAAAACAAGGAAGATATATGGCATTCATATGTTGTTCTGAATTATAGTAATCATCACTGTCACATGTTAATCCTCCTAAAAAAACTCTTTCATAACAATCATTCCAACGATTAATTGCCATCATAATAAATCTACGACTTATAGCCCAAGTGTCAGGAAGTGTAGTCATAAAAGAACTATCTATCATATTCCATTTTTCTCTATCATTTTGACGTTTTTGACTAAGTATTTGATATAAAATCCCTCCACTTTCTCCTACTGTATAAGCCCCAAATTCTGTGTAAATATGGGGTTCTGAAATATTCTCCTCTTGACAAAATTTTTTTATTTGATATACAATTTCGTTTGTCATATATTCATAATCATATTTAAAAGACATAGATGTTTTAATGGGGAAACCTCCTCCTATATTTAAAATTTCTAATTCCGGTGCTATCTTTTTTAATTTAGCATAAATATGTAAACATTTAAAAAGTTCATTCCAATAATAAGCAGTATCTTTTATTCCTGTATTTATAAAAAAATGTAACATTTTTAATTCTACTTTGGGATTATTTTTTATTTTGTTTAAATAAAAAACAATAATATCTTTATATCCGATTCCTAATCTAGAAGTGTAAAATTCAAATTTAGGTTCCTCTTCAGAAGCAATTCGTATTCCTAGTTTAAAAGGATAATTAATAACTAAATTCAATTTTTCTAATTCATCTGAATTATCTAATATTGGTATTGTGTTATAGAATCCGTTATTAATAAGTTCTGATATATTTTCAATATAATTTTTGGGTTTAAATCCATTGCATATAACTTCAATACTTTTAGTAGCCTTTCCTTTTTGATAAAGATTTTTTACAATTTCTATATCATAAGCATATGAAGTTTCAATGCTTATATTATTTTTCAAAGCTTCTTCTAATATAAAAGAAAAATGAGAGCTTTTTGTACAATAACAATAAGTATATTTGTTATTATATTGATTGGAATGAATAGCTTTTTCAAACCATTTTCTAGCTTTTTGTATATTTTTGGATATTTTGGGTAAATATGTAAATTTCAATGGGGTTCCATATTTTTTTATAAGATCCATCAATGGAATTCCGTGAAATTCTAAAAAATTATTTTTTATAGAAAATTCCTCAGTGGGGAAATCAAAAGTTTGATCTATAAGATCAGCATAACGGATTTTCATTAAATAAGAAAATTAACTTGTGTTTCTATTTTCTTTGTTATAGATTAAGAATGTTTTTAAAAAAACGTCTATTTCTCCATCCATTACAGATTGAATTTTGGAAGTTTCATATCCTGTTCTTAAATCTTTCACTAATTTATAAGGATGCATTATATAATTTCTAATTTGAGAACCCCATTCTATTTTTTTTTTTGTAGATTTTATCATTTCTTTTTTCTCATTTTTTTTAATCATTTCTATTTCAAATAATCTGGATTTCAATAACTGTAAAGCTTTTTGTCTATTTTTTATTTGAGAACGAGATTCTGTATTTTCTACGGTAATCCCTGTAGGATTATGACGTAATCTTACACCTGTTTCGACTTTATTTACATTTTGACCTCCTGCCCCACTAGAACGGAAAGTTTCCCATTCTATATCTGACATTTTAATATCTATGTTAATATTATCATTTATCATAGGATAAACATATACAGAAGAGAAAGATGTGTGACGTTTTGAATTACTATCAAATGGAGATATGCGGATCAATCTATGTACACCATTTTCTCCTTTCAAATATCCAAAAGTATAAAATCCATTGATTTCTAAAGTAATGGATTTAATTCCAGTAATATCTCCAGGTACATGATGAATTTTTTTAACCAAAAAATTTTTTTTTTCTGCCCACATAAAATACATTCTCATTAACATGGAAGTCCAATCACAACTTTCAGTTCCACCAGCTCCAGAAGATATTTGTAATATAGCATTTAAAGAATCTTCTTTTTCTGAAAGAAGATTTTTCAATTCTATATTTGAAAGTAATTCTTTAGTTTTATATAATTGAATTTCAAATTCTTTATCTAAATTTTCTTCTTTTGAAAGGGAAAATATTATTTCTAATTCTTCAAAAGCCTTTTTTAATTCTGTAAAATCTCTTATACATGTTTTCATATCATGTATATACTTGATAAAATCTTGATACTTTTTATAATCTTTCCAAAAATTAGGATTTGATATTTTTTCTTGTTCTTTGTTTATTATATCTGCTTTTATTTGATCTATTTTAAGAATATCATAAATTTTATGAATTCTTTTTGAAATAGATTGTATTTCTTCTTTTTTTATCATAGTACGAAAATAAATATTTTGAAGTAATTAATTTTAATAACTATGTTGATCATAAATTTTTTATATTATAAAAATTTTATTTTTGCATGAATTATAATAAGTTTACGATCAAATCACAAGAAGTGATACAAGAAGCGCAACATATTGCGTTAAAAAATAATCAACAATCTATAGAAAATGCACATATTTTAAAATCAATTTTAAAAATTGAAAAAAACATAATCCCTTTTATTTTAAAAGAATTAAAAGTATATTCTCAATCAATAAACATTGGATTAGATCGTATAATTTCCTCTTATCCAAAAATTCTTAGTGGACCTTTAACACAACATTTCAGTTCACATGTAACAAAAATGTTAAATATAGCAGAAAATTATGCTAATCTATTAAAAGATGAATTTATTTCCATAGAGCATATTTTTTACGGAATTTTTATGAGTTTAGATCATGCTTCGCAATTATTGAGAGATCGAGGGATTACAGAAATAAAAATCAAAGAAGTTATTGAAAATATAAGAAAGAAAAACGGAAAAATAATTTCTGCTACAGCAGAAATTATTTATAATGCTTTGGATAAATATGCAAAAAATCTTAATAAATGGGCTTATAAAGGAAAATTAGATCCTGTTATTGGACGTGATGAAGAAATACGTCGAGTTTTGCAAATATTATCTAGAAGAACAAAGAACAATCCTATATTGATTGGGGAAGCAGGAGTTGGAAAAACGGCTATTGCTGAAGGATTAGCCCATCGTATTATTAGTGGAGATATTCCAGATAATTTGAAAAATAAACAAGTATTTTCTTTAGATATGGCTTCTTTAATTGCAGGGGCTAAGTATAAAGGGGAATTTGAAGAACGACTTAAAGCTGTTATCAAAGAAGTAATATCTTCGGATGGAGAAATTATTTTGTTTATTGATGAAATTCATACTTTAGTTGGAGCAGGAGGTGGAGAAGGTGCTATGGATGCAGCAAATATTTTAAAACCAGCATTAGCTAGAGGAGAACTTAGAGCTATAGGAGCTACAACTTTAAATGAATATCAAAAATACTTCAGAATAGATAAAGCTTTAGAAAGAAGATTCCAACAAGTATACGTCAATGAGCCTTCTATAGATGATGCAATATCTATATTACGTGGAATTAAAGAAAAATATGAAAGTCATCATAAAGTAAGAATAAAAGATGAATCTATTATAGCAGCTGTGGAATTATCTAAACGTTATATTAACGAACGTTTTTTACCAGATAAAGCAATTGACCTTGTAGATGAAGCCGCTTCAAAGTTGAGAATGGAAATAAATTCGAAACCAGAAAAATTGGATGTATTACATAGAAAAATTATGCATATGGAAATACAAATAGAAGCTTTAAAAAGAGAAAATGATGATAAAAAATTAATTCCTTTAAAAAAAGAATTATCTAAATTGAATAAAGAGAAAATGCAATTGCAAACTCAATGGCAAAATGAAAAAGATTTAGTTGAAGGAATCCAAAAAGCTAAAGATAAAATAGAAAGTTACAAGTTTGAATCCGAACAAGCAGAAAGATCAGGAGATTATGGAAGGGTAGCAGAATTAAGATATGGAAAAATAAAAGAAGAAGAAAATAAAGTAAAAGCATTAGAAAATGAATTAAAAAAACAAGAAGATCAGGGTAAAAAAATGATACAAGAAGAAGTTTATAGAGAAGATATAGCTCAAGTAGTATCTAAATGGACGGGAATTCCGGTTACCAAAATGTTGCAAAGTGAAAGAGAAAAATTATTATTTTTAGAAAAAGAATTACATAAAAGAGTAATAGGACAAAATGATGCAATTCAATCTATAGCAGATGCTATACGAAGATCTAGAGCAGGATTACAAGATGAAAAAAAACCTATTGGATCTTTTCTTTTCATAGGGTGTACAGGTGTAGGAAAAACAGAGCTAGCTAAAACTTTAGCAGAATATTTGTTTGATGACGATAATAATATGATTCGGATAGATATGAGTGAATATCAAGAGCGACATTCTGTAAGTAGATTTATCGGAGCTCCGCCTGGATATATAGGATACGAAGAAAGTGGACAATTAACAGAATCTATACGTAGACGTCCTTATAGTGTCATTCTATTAGACGAAATAGAAAAAGCTCATTCAGATGTTTTTAATATACTTTTGCAGATTTTGGATGATGGTAGATTAACTGATAATAAAGGGAGAACGGTTAATTTTACAAATACCATTATTATTATGACTTCCAATATAGGATCAGATGTCATTCAGGAAAATTTGGATCAAGAAATTTCTTCTAATAGAATAGAGGCTACAAAAAAAGCTTTAATAGATTTATTAAAGAATATTGTAAAACCTGAATTTATTAACCGTATAGATGAAATCATTTTGTTCAAACCTCTTTCTAGAAAAGAAATAAGAGATATTGTTAAGTTACAAATGAAAAAATTAGAAGATTTATTATATGATAAGAAAAATATTTGTATAAAATCCACTCATGAAGCTATAGAATATTTAGCTGAAAAAGGATATGATCCATATTTTGGAGCTCGACCTTTAAAAAGAGTTATTCAACATGATATTTTAAATAATCTTTCTAAAGAAATTTTAAAAGGTAAAATAAAAAAAAATCATCTAATATTAATAGATTTTTTTAAAGAACAAGGGATTGTATTTAGACAATCAGAATCATAAAAAAAGTAGAAATTTATGAAAATTGGCGATATGATTCCAAAAAATTAAGGAATTTTAGATATTAAATTCATTCAATTTTTATAATAAAAAATTCTTTTTTTCCAAATTGAAATAAAATATATTTTTTTCCTATTATGTTTTCTTTTTTAATCAGAATATTTTCTTTTATAAGAATTTTATTTAAATGAATTGAATTTGCTTTTAAAGCTCGATTTGCTTCACTTTTGGAAGAAAAAAAGCCACTTTTTTTTAAAATATCTAATAAAAAAATACCTTTTTCAAATTCCTTAAAAGGAAGAAACATATGTGGAATATGATCATATATAGAAATAAAAGTTTCTTCATCCAAAAATTGAAAAATTTCTTTTTTTTTTTCGAATAATACATTTGTAACTTTTATTACTTTTTTTGAAATTTCATTTCCATGAATCCATTCAATCATTTCATTAGCTAGTTTTTTTTGCAACAATCTTTTACTTGGATGTTCTCTATGCTTAAAAATTAAATTTTTAATTTTTTCTTTAGAAAAAAAAGTATATATTTTTATATATTTTTCAATATCAAAATCAGAAATATTCATCCAAAATTGATAAAACTTATATGGAGATGTTTTTTTTTCATCCAACCATATATTTTCTCCTATATCACTTTTTCCAAATTTCATTCCGTTAGGTTTTATTATTAAAGGAAAAGTAATTCCATACGCTTTTTTTCCTGTTTTTTTTCGAATTAATTCTACACCTGCAGTGATATTACCCCATTGATCAGATCCTCCAACTTGTAATTGACAATTTTTTATTTGGTTTAAATATAAAAAATCATATCCTTGTATTAAGGAATAAGAAAATTCAGTAAAAGATATTCCATTTTTATTATTATTAATTCTTTTTTTTACAGAATCTTTAGATATCATATGATTTACAGTAAAATATTTTCCTATTTCTCTAATAAAATCAAGAAAATAGATCTTTCTAAACCAATCAAAATTATTTAATAATTCTATTTTTTCTGAATAGAACTTAAGAAGTTTCAATATCTGATTTTTTATAGATTCCGTATTTTTTTGCAAAATTTCTTTTCTTAAAAAGATTCTTTTATCTTTTTTTTCAGAAGGATCTCCTATAAAACCTGTAGCTTCACCAATCAATGCTAAAGATTTATGTCCCTTTTTTTGAAAATGAATTAATATAATAATAGGTAAAAGACTTCCTATGTGCAAAGAATCAGATGTAGGATCAAAACCTACATAGATGGTAGTAGGTTTTTTTAATTGACATTCTGTACCGGAAACTTTGTTTTTAATTAAACCTCTCCATGAGAGTTCATCAATAATATTTTGCATAGGAAAAATAGTAGTAAATTTATGATTTTTTGATTATGATAAGGAAAATAGTAGCATACAATTTATTTACTTTTTTTTTTAGTTTAGTTCATATTATTTTCACTTCCATTTTTTTTAAAATGGATTTTTCTTTCATATTAAAAATATATGTTTTTTTATTTCCTGTAAATAGTTTTTTTTTTCTTTTTTGTTTATTTATAAAAAATAAATATAAATACACTACATATATTTATATATTATGTGGTACGATAAAATTATTTTTTAGTATTTTCATTTTTTTTCATTCGATTATTAATTCTTATAATGTTTCAAATTTATCTTTTTTATTGAAAGCTTTAATTCATTTTATTTTATCATATTTTATGATTCTTTTTTTCAGGGTTATATTTTTATTGAGTTAAATAATTTTTATTTCAATTATTTTTGATTGTTTTTTAAAAATTTATCTTTTATAATTAATTCTACAGATTTATTTTCTATTTTTGAATTTAGCCAAGAAATAATATCTAAATAGAGAAAAGTTCTTTTTTCATAAGGATGATCATAATATTTAACTAATTTATCTCTTAATTTTTTAAATTGACTTTTCATTTGATGTGGATATACATTTCCTAAATTTTTAAAAAAATGAATAATTTTTTTTTGCACAATATACCAATCATCCATTTGAATAAAGAATTTATATGTTGATTTAATTTTTTGATCCATATTTTCATCTAATCCACTTTCGTAACAAGCGATTAAATGTAAAAGTCTTGCAAAACATTGTAAATCTTGTCGTAAATTCTTTTTTTTATTTTCCATAATTTTTGATAAATAAAGAATAGCATTTTTATTATCTCCACTACCAAAGTATAAACAAGCAATTTTATAGTAAAGGATCATGATATAATGAGAATCTAAATGATTAAAAATTTTATTAAAATCCATAAATAATAACGGAATTATTTTTTTAACTCCTTCAGAAAAACTTCCTTCCATATAATGTTTGTTGATACGGTTAGTATATGTATACATAAAAATTAATATTTTAGTATTCCCATTTATCAAAATTTCCCCATTTTGCACTTCTTGTTCAAATTTTTGAAATACATGAATAAATTTTGAGTAATGATTTAAATAAAACAAAGTATCTAATAAATAATGATATCCTTTTAAATAACTTACAGGAGCTATTTTTTTTGCTTTTGTATGATTTTGAAATAATTCCACCCATTTATAAGATGATCTATAGCACATTATGAAATCTTGTCGTATATAATGATACCACACTTGAGCTTGATATAAAAATAATTTTTCGTAAAAACTAAGTTTATCTATATCAAATTTTGGAAGATTCGTACGAAAATATGTTTCTATAAATATTCTATCTTTTTCGTTTCTAACATATCCTACTTTTAAATATAAACCGTATAGTTCTAAAGAAAGGCTAGATAAAGCATTATTGCATTGAATTTTTTCAATTAATTCTTTTGATTCTGCGGATAATTCTCCAGATCTAGAATAAAGACTTCTAGTTATATGTTGAGACTCTATCATTTTTTCAAATTCTACTAATTCTAAAAGAATAGTATTAGATTCATAACATCTGGCAATAATTTTTGCTTTTTCTAATAATTTTAAGCTTTGTATATATAATCCTTTATTATATAAAATTTTAGCAAAATCTAAATATTCACGTATTTGAATATCATGGTTTTCTACAGTATACTGTAATTTCTTTAGACTAATTAAAATTTGTTTATATAAATGAGCTTTTATATTAGATAATTGTTTTTTTTTTATAGGTGTTTTTTCTAATATTTTTCGTTCATTATAAGAATTCATGTTATTCATAATTTCAAAAAGTCTTATAAACTTAGCGTATTTATTTTGTTTTATACGATTTACATAAAGTCTAAAATTTCTTTTTTCTGATTTTGATAGAGTTTGAATTAATAAAAAAAGATGATCTGATTTATTATTGTTATTAGACATTGTAATTTTATAATAATATTTAATTTGATTAACAGAAAAATATAAAATAATTTTAATAATTAGATACTGTAAATTTTACAATAATTTATTTCTGTTTTTTTTTGGGAAAAAATAGTTTTGATGAAAAAAATCCAATGATATGGAAATAAAAAAAAATAGAATACAAATTTTTGATACAACTTTACGAGATGGAGAACAGGTTCCAGGATGCAAATTGAATACTAAAGAAAAAGTAAGAATAGCTAAGAAATTAGAAGTTTTAGGAGTAGACGTGATAGAAGCTGGGTTTCCAACTTCAAGTCCAGGAGATTATAAATCTGTTCAAGAAATTTGTAAATCGATATCACAAACTGTAGTTTGTGCCTTATCTAGAGCCATAGAAAAGGATATAGAAATGGCAGGTTTAGCTTTAAAATATGCTAAAAGACCGAGAATTCACACGGGAATAGGAACATCTAATTGTCATATTCGTTATAAATTTAATAGTACTCCAGAAAAAATTATAGAACAAGCTGTATATGCAGTTAAGTATGCAAAAAAATATGTAGAAGATGTAGAATTTTATGCTGAAGACGCAGGACGTACGGAAAATGAATTTTTAGCAAAAGTTTGTGAAAATGTAATAAAACATGGAGCAACAGTAATTAATATTCCTGATACTACAGGATATTGTTTACCAGAAGAATATGGATCTAAAATTCATTTTTTAAAGGAAAATGTCAAAGGAATTCATAAAATAATATTATCTACTCACTGTCATAATGACTTAGGATTGGCTACAGCTAATTCATTAGCTGGAATTATAAATGGAGCGGAACAAGTAGAATGTACTATTAATGGAATAGGAGAAAGAGCAGGGAACACTTCTTTAGAAGAAATTGTTATGATTATCAAGCAAAATTCTCATTTAAATTTATTTACTAATATTAATACTAAATTAATTTCTTCGACTAGTTATTTAGTATCAGAATGTACGGGGATGAAAGTCCAAGCTAATAAAGCTATAGTAGGGATTAACGCTTTTTCTCATTCTTCTGGAATCCATCAAGATGGAATTATAAAAAAAAGAGAAACTTATGAAAGTATTAATCCAGAAGACGTTGGAATAAATCAATCTTCCATAGTACTTACAGCTAGAAGTGGAAGAGCAGCTTTAGCTTATAGATATAAAAAATTGGGTTATTTTTTAAACAAAAATTCTTTGGATTTAATTTATTCTATTTTTTTAAAGTATGCAGATAAAAAGAAAGAAATTACTGATATGGAATTAAAAATAATATTAAAAAAAGCTAATTTGAATGGAAAAAATAATAAAATATTGCATACTAATACGAATAGTAGTAGTAGAAGAATAAATGTTGTATAACAATGTTAAAATCATTATTTGATAAAATTTGGGAGGCTCATATTATTAAAAAATTAGAAAATGAAATATATGTTCTTTATATAGATAGACATTATATACATGAAGTAACCAGCCCTCAAGCATTTCTAGAACTAGAAAGAAGGAATTTACCCATTTTTAGACCGAATCAAATTATAGCAACTGCAGATCATAATGTTCCTACAATTAACCAACATTTACCTATATCAGATCCTTTATCTAGAAAACAAATTAACTTATTAACAGATAATTGCAATAAATTTGGTATAACATTATATGGACTAGGTGATCAAAATAATGGAATTGTTCATGTAATTGGCCCTGAATTAGGTCATACTTTACCTGGCATGACTATAGTTTGTGGAGATAGTCATACTTCTACTCATGGAGCTTTTGGCTGTATAGCTTTTGGAATTGGTACGAGTCAAGTCACTATGGTTATGGCCAGTCAATGTTTATTGTTATCCAAACCTAAACAAATGAAGATACAATTAAATGGAAATTTAAGAAAAGGAGTGACTCCAAAAGATGTAATTTTATATATTATCTCAAAATTAGGAGTAAATGTTGGAATTGGATATTTTGTAGAATATACAGGTTCTACTATTAAAAAGATGAGTATGGAAGGGAGAATGACTATTTGTAATATGAGTATTGAAATGGGGGCAAAAGGTGGATTAATAGCTCCAGATCAAATTACTTTTGATTATGTAAAAAAAAGTAAGGGGTTTCAAAAACTTAAACTTAAAAGAAAAGAAAAAAAAATCATAGAATATTGGAAATCTTTAAAAACAGATGATAATACAATATTTGATAAAGAATATGTATTAAATGCTGAAGATATTGAACCTATGATAACTTATGGAACAAATCCTGGAATGGCAATTAGAATAGATGAAAAGATACCTAAATCAGAAAAACATCGTAAATCTCTGGATTACATGGGTTTTTCTTCGGATGAATTTTTAATAGGAAAAAGAATTAATTACATTTTTATAGGAAGTTGCACCAATTCTAGAATAGAAGATTTAAGATTAGTGGCTTCTGTCATAAAAGGAAAAAGGAAAGCTAATCATGTACAAGTCATGATAGTCCCTGGATCAAACCAAGTAGTAAAACAAGCTAAAAAAGAAGGATTAGATAAGATTTTTAAAGATTCTGGATTTGATTTTCGTCAACCAGGATGTTCTGCTTGTTTGGGAATGAATGAGGATAAAATTCCTGTAGGAGAATATTGTATTTCTACATCTAATAGAAATTTTGAAGGAAGACAGGGTCCAGGATCTCGTACTTTACTTGCTAGTCCTTTGACAGCAGCTATTATTGCTATTGAAGGAAAAATCATAAATATTAATAAATATATTCATGAAAAAATTTACGATATTAATTAGTCAGGCAGTTCCATTATCTATAGAAGATGTAGATACGGATCAAATTATACCTGCTCGTTTTTTAAAAGAGATTAAACGTGAAGAATGTGGAAAAAATATTTTTATGGATTGGCGTTATCAAAAAAATGGTTCTTTAAATAAAAATTTTATATTAAATAATCCTAATTTTCATGGAAAAATTCTTTTATCAAGAAGAAATTTTGGTTGCGGATCTAGTCGTGAACATGCTGCATGGGCTATTTTTGATTATGGATTCAAGGTGATAATATCTAGTTTTTTTGCTGATATTTTTAAAGAAAATGCATTAAATAATGGATTATTAACTGTGGAAGTATCTGAATTTTTTTTAGATAAATTATTTAATGTAGTTGAAAAGAACCCAAAAGTAAAAATAAAAGTTGATTTAATTAATCAAAGGATTACAATTCTAAAAACAAAAGAATTCGATAAATTTCATATACATCCATACAAAAAAAATTGTTTTATCAATGGTTATGATGATATAGATTTTTTGATTTCTATTAAAGATGATGTAGAAATTTTTGAAAAAAATAGAATTTTAATATGATAAAAAATATTTCTGTGATAGAAGGAGATGGAATAGGACCTGAGGTTATAAAAGAAACTATTAAAGTTTTAAATTCTATAGCTATAAAATATGGACACGATTTTCATTATAAAAATGTTTTAGCAGGATCTAAAGCTATAGAAAAATTAGGAGATCCCATGCCAGAAGAAAGTATAGAGAATTGTTTAAAATCAGATGCTGTTTTATTTAGTTGTATCGGAGATCCGAAATATGATCATAATCCAAGAGGAAAGAGGCCTGAAGATGGATTATTAAAATTAAGAAAAAGAATGAATTTATATTGTAATATTCGTCCTATAATAGTATTTTCAATATTAGATAAATCTCCTGTAAAAAAAGAATTTTTAAATCAAGTTGATTTTGTTATATATCGAGAATTAACAGGAGGAATTTATTTTGGAGAAAAAGGTCGTAATAAAAATGGAGAAGAAGCTTATGATTATTGTATTTATTCTAAAACAGAAATCGAAAGAATTGGAGAAATGGCATTCAAAGCAGCTCTTTCTCGTAAAAAAAAAGTAACGCTAGTGGATAAAGCTAATGTATTAGAAACTTCTAGATTGTGGAGAGAGGTTATTAAAAATATATCCTTGGATTATCCAAATGTAGATCTAGATTTTTTGTATATAGATAACGCAGCTATGCAAATTATTATGAATCCTAAAAAATTTGATATCATTTTAACGGATAATATGTTTGGGGATATTCTTTCAGACGAATCTAGCGTTTTAACAAGTTCTTTAGGATTGCTGCCTTCGGCTTCTATAGGAAATAATAAATCCATGTTTGAACCTATACATGGATCTTATCCTCAAGCGAAAGGAAAAAATATAGCAAATCCTTTGGGATGTATTCTTTCAAGTTCTATGATGTTAGAATATTTTGGAATGCATAAAGAAAAAAATATTTTAGAAAAAGCAGTTAAAAATTCTATTGAAAAAAAAATATGTACACCAGATA
The DNA here is from genome assembly GCF_014252015.1 of Blattabacterium cuenoti. Taxonomy (NCBI): domain Bacteria; kingdom Pseudomonadati; phylum Bacteroidota; class Flavobacteriia; order Flavobacteriales; family Blattabacteriaceae; genus Blattabacterium; species Blattabacterium cuenoti. Next base: position 575,702 of record NZ_CP059206.1, on the reverse strand, counting down.
TTATTGATTCAAAATTATCTTCAACTACAGAAGAAGTAGGGAATTATATAGAAAAATATATTTTAAATCAATAGATTTTTTCTATAATAGGGATCCTAGGATCTAGGATATCATAAATTCTTTGAATAAGAAATGGAAGAACCTTTATTTTATAATTGACATATGTCATATTTATTTTTTGAATATGAAAAATATTTACAGGAACTTGTAATATATTTCCATTCATTGCGGGAGAAACAATTCCAATGATAGGAGATTTTTTTTTGCTTCCTTTAAATGTGGAAGATTTAAACCATAAATAAACATAAATAAGTAATTGCATAGTATTTGCATAATTTATATCGTAAAAAACATTTTCAATATTTTTTAAAGGAATATTGATTTTTTTAGTTTTTGAAAATCCTATTTTGTAATCAAGAATACGAGTAGTTCCATCACATTCATCTATACGATCTATAATCCCATGTAAATTGACTTTTGTTGATCCGATATTTAATTTTGCAGAAACTTTACATTCTATTTCTTTGATAAGAATTTTATGTCCATTTTTAACAAATTTTTCATCCCATGAAATAAAATTTTCTATATAATTTTTTATGATACAATAAAAAAACATGTTGTTTCCTTCAATAATTTCTTCTTTTCCTAAAAGAACTTTTTTTATAGTGGATTCATAATTATTTCTCATTTTATGAATACAATTGGTAGTTATTAAATTTTCTTTTACGGGATCATATAATATTTTTAGTATTTTGTGAATAATTTTTCCTATTTCTTTTTTATAAGATGTTTTTTCTGGTTCATTTAACTTAAGTATTTTTTTATAATAGAATAAAATAGGATTATAATTATATAAATGAATGGATGAAGGGGATAATCCTTCATGAATTAATTTATATAAACATTGAATTATAGATTTTGTTTTATGAATTACAATAGGTATTCTTTTTGAATTTATAGGAAAAGATGGTTCGCTTATTTTATTTTTTTCAATTTTATAAATTGCTTCTATTTTATGAATAAAACGGCTTTTTTCTCCAGAACTAATTTCATCCGGCTGATCTTTATATATTAAATATACTTTTTTTGAAGACTGAACAATTCTTTTAAAATGATAAAAATAAAAATCTTCGTTAAGATTATTTATCTGTAGTTTTTTTTCTATCTCAAAAGGAATGAAAGAACTATTTTTATTATCATGATTTGTAGGAATGATTCCATCATTAAAAGATGTTATAATCACAATATCAAAATTGTCAAAAAAAACATCTATAAAACCTGTTAAATATAAACCTCTTCTATTTTTATTTATATATCGTATGCTTTCTGTATGAGTAAACTGTTCATATATATTGAATACATCATTTAGTGAAAAATTTTTAGTTTTCCTAACTATTATTCTTAATTTTTGTATATAAATTTCTAGTTGATAAATGAATTTTAGTTCCAAAAAATGTTTTTTAATATTTGTAAAAAGCAGTTTTTTAAATTTTCTAATAAACCCAATAAGGCTAATAAGAATTATTTTTATATTATTAGTTGGAATTTTAAAAATAATCCACAAATTATTTTTATATAAATATTTTTTTATTGTATCTTCACAAACAAAATCCGAATCACTTTCTACATTTAATTTTTTTAAAATTGAATTTTGTTTTAAAAAAAATTTTTGAATATATCCATTAGATAATACTTTTATAACATCTTTTCTAATGAATTTTTTGAATTTATTTTTTTTTACTAGCAATTGTAATATGGAATAAAAAGTATAATAAATAGGGATATTATTTAATGAATAATCTATATTAATTGATATATTAATTCCTAATTTTTTTATAGAATTTATTAATGGTAAAGTCAAATGCTTATCTCCTGGTATTAATAGTATTTTATTAGTTTTTTGGTCTTTGTTTATCAATTTACATATTATATTTTCCACCGTTTTCACTTGTTCTATTTCTTTTGAAACAGGAATAATTTGTAAATTTTTACATTGTAATTGTAAACATGTTTTTGAATCCAAAACTCTCTTTTTATTCAAAGATTCTAGAGTTAGAATTGAAGTATCCTTTTCATATAAATTATAAACTAATCCTTTTTGAATAATTTTTTTAGTAAAAATTTTTTCGCATTCATTAAATGCAATACAATCAAAAAGAAATAATACAATTTTTGTATTTGAATTTTGACAGAAAAAGGAATCTAAACGAGAAATTGCTGTTTTGAAAAGCATTCCATAATAAGAGATTCCTTTTTTTAAAAGTTGAGATTGTAAAATGTAATAATATTCATGAATTTTTTCCCAAAAAAAAAATTTTTCTTGTTTTAAAAGATGAAGATTCCATTTGTTGATTTTTTCTGTAGAAATAACATAAGAAAAAAAACGTTCAATATCAATCATATTGAAATCTATATTCTGAAAATCATTTAATATTTTAGGACCCCAATTAAAAAAATCATGAAATTTTTTTTCCATAAAATCATCTTTTTTCAATAGATAAAAAAACTGAATAAGTATTGAGTAATTATCCACAATTTTCAGTCCAGAAATATTTTCAAGAAATTCTTCTATTGTAAAAAATTTAGTTTTTGAACTAAATTTTGAACTATACTTAGTTTTAATATATTCTATAACTGTAGAAGCTTTTGATATGAAAATAATTTTATGATTCAAGTCTTTCAATAGACATTGAATAATTTTGTCAATTTTTTTTTTCACAAGAAAAAAATTTTTGCACATTTATTTTATCTATGCATATTTGTTTTCTTAATTCTTGAATAGAGTTAAATTTTTTCTCTTCACGTATTATATGAATTATTAAAATATCTATTTTTTTTCCATATATATTATCAAAAAAATCGAAAATATGTACTTCTATCTTTATTTTTTTATTTTCTTGATCAATAGTAGGATTAATTCCTATATTTAACATTCCTAAATATATGTTATTTAAATAATTAATTTTTACAGCATAAACACCTTTTTTGGGAATCATTTTTTTAGAATCTACTTGTAGATTTGCAGTTGGAAAATTAATCATTCTTCCTATACCTTTTCCTTCTATAACATAACCAGATAATGTATAAAAATAACCCAAAGCTTGGTTCGCCCATTGGATATTTCCTAATGATATAGATTCACGTATTTTAGTAGAACTAACTATTTTTTTTCTTAATTTGTAAGGACGAACTTGATAAACTTTAACTCCATAAATATGTGATAATTTTTTTAATTCTTCATAAGAGTTATCTCTATTTCTTCCAATATGCGAATCGTATCCAGTAATAATTTTTTTAATTTTAAATTTAGGATGTAAAATTTTTTTTAAAAAATCTTTTGTTCTTAACTTTGAAAATGTTGTAGTGAAAGGATGAACAATCAAGTGTTCTATTCCTGTTTTTTTTAATTTATATATTCTTTCAGGAAGTGTATTTAAATATAAAAATTTTTTATCTGAATTTAATATTTCTTTTGGATGCGGATGAAAAGTAAGCAGAACAGAACAGTACTTTTTTTGATTCTGATTATGAGATCTGAAAATTAAATTTTCAATAATTTTTTTATGACCTACATGAACTCCATCAAAAATTCCAAGTGTTAATACACATGGAAAAAAAGAATAAAATTCATCAATTAACGAATAAATTTTCAAAATTTTTATCTTTTTCTTTTACATTTACAAGTACAAATATAATTGTAATTGTATAAAGATTTAAAAAAAAGGAATTGCAGAATGCATAAAAAAAAATTTAAGGGAATAATTACTCAAATCATAGGACCAGTGATAGATGTTTCTTTTAAAGAAGAATCTTATCTTCCTAAAATTTATGATGCTTTAGAAGTATATTTATCTAAAAAAAATAAAATTGTATTGGAAGTTCAACAACATATGGGAGGGAATAATGTTCGTTGTATATCTATGGAAGTTACGGATGGCTTGCAAAGAGGTCAAGAAGTTTATGCTTTAGATAAACCAATTTCTGTTCCTATAGGCGAATCTATTAATGGAAGGATTTTTAATGTATTAGGAGATTGTATAGATGGATTAGGAGATGTAGATAGATCTAAAACTAAACCTATTCATAGTGAACCTCCTGCATTTGTAGATTTATCTACTGAAACAGAAATTCTATATACAGGAATTAAGGTTATAGATTTAATAGAACCTTATCCTAAAGGAGGTAAGATAGGATTATTTGGTGGAGCAGGAGTTGGAAAAACTGTATTAATCCAGGAATTAATTAATAATGTAGCGAAAGAACATGGAGGACGATCTATTTTTGCCGGAGTTGGAGAAAGATCTAGAGAAGGAAATGATTTATTAAGAGAAATGTTAGAATCTGGAATTATAAAATATGGAAAATCTTTTATGGAATCAATGAAAAAGGGATATTGGGATATTACTAAAGTAGATAAAGAATCTTTGAAAGAATCTAAAGCTGCTTTTGTTTTTGGTCAAATGAACGAACCTCCTGGAGCTAGAGCAAGAGTTGCTTTATCTGGGTTAACATTAGCTGAATATTATAGAGATCAGTATTTAGAAGGAAAAAAAGGACAAGATGTCTTATTTTTTATAGATAATATATTTCGTTTTACTCAAGCGGGATCAGAAGTTTCAGCCTTATTAGGTAGAATTCCTTCTTCAGTAGGATATCAGCCTACTTTATCTTCTGAAATGGGGACTATGCAAGAAAGGATTACTTCTACAAAAACAGGATCTATTACTTCAGTGCAAGCTGTTTATGTCCCTGCAGATGATTTAACAGATCCCGCTCCTGCAATCACATTTTCACATTTGGATGCAACTACCGTCCTTTCAAGAAAAATAGCATCTTTAGGAATTTATCCTGCAGTAGATCCTTTAGATTCTACTTCACGTATGCTATCTATAGATATAATAGATCAAAACCATTATAATTGTGCACAAAAAGTTAAAAAAATATTGCAAAAGTATAATTCATTACAAGATATTATAGCTATTCTTGGTATAGAAGAATTAAGTGAAGAAGATCAATTAATAGTTTCTAGAGCTAGACGGGTTCAACGTTTTTTATCTCAACCATTTCATGTTACAAAACAATTTACAGGAATAGAAGGAGAATTTGTAAAAATTGAAGATACTATAAAAGGTTTTAATATGATAATAGAAGGAGAATTAGATGATATACCAGAAGTCGCTTTTAATTTAAAAGGAACAATTGAACAAGTTATAGAAAGTGGAAAAAAAATGTTATAAATCAATTCATGAAAATAAAAATTATTAGTCATCATAAAATTTTTTATCCAGAAGATACAATTTCTATTATAGCTCCTGGCTCCTATGGATATTTTCAAGTACTAAAAAATCATGCTCCATTTATCTCTATATTAAAAAATGGTTTTTTAAAATTAGAATCAAAAAAAAATGAAAAAAAAAAAATTCAAATAGAAGGTGGACTTTTACAAGTAAAAAAAAATTTAGTTGTTATAATTTTATGGTAATTTAGATGAACTAAGTTTTAGTTTCATATATTCTTTTCTATTTTTAAATATTTTTATAGCACTAAAAATGGCTTCTTCAAATGAATTTTCATTAGCAATTCCTTTTTTAGCTATATCATAGGCTACTCCATGATCAGGGGATGTTCGTATATGAGATAGACCAGCTGTAAAATTAACGCCCTGATTAAAGGTTAGAGTTTTAAAAGGGATTAGTCCTTGATCATGATACATAGCTAAAACTGCGTCAAAATAACGATAATTTCTATTTCCAAAAAAACTATCGGAAGGATAAGGACCAAAAACTAACCATCCTTGGTTATGAAATAAACTCTCAATAGCAGGTCTAATTTTTATTCTTTCTTCATTTCCTATTAATCCATTATCACTTGAATGAGGATTACATCCTAATACCGCAATTTTTGGTTTTTCTATAGAAAAATCAATAATGAGTGATTGATGTAAAATTTTAATTGATTTTATTATTTTTTTTATATTTAATTCTGAACTTACCTTTTTTAAAGGTAAATGATTAGTTACTAAAGCAATTTTTAAAATATCGTGAATCATTAACATTAATGATTCACCTTCTAAAACATTTTGTAAATATTCAGTATGACCGATAAATGAAAAGTTTTTGTAATTCATACTGTTTTTATTAACTGGAGCCGTTACGAGTACATCTATTTTTCCTTCCTTTAAAGATTTTACAGCTTTTTTTAAAGATAAAATAGGATATTTTGCTGATTCTGTATGATTTATTTTTAGATATTCAAATTTAATATCTTCTTTATATATATTCAATACATTGATTTTATAATCAACTACTTCTTTGAAATTTTTTATTTCTCGTATATTGTTAACCTCTATATTCAAAATTTTCTTATAATAAAAACATAATTTAGTAGATCCAAATAATATTGGGGTGAATAAATCTAAAAGTTTTTTTTTACAACATACTTTCAAAAAAATCTCAGTTCCTATTCCATTAATATCGCCCATTGTAAATCCTACTTTTATTTTCTTTTTTCTATAATTCATAAAATACAATATTTAATTAATTTAAAGAAAATTACAAATCACTATATTATGTTTACTGGAATCGTAGAATGCACTGCAAAAGTGCATCAATTAAATCGTGATAAAAATAATCTTCATATAATTTTAAATAATCCATTTTCTAATAAAGAAATTAAAATTAATCAAAGTATTTGTCATAATGGAATATGTTTAAGTGTTATGAATATTTATAAAAAAACTTATTCAGTTGTAGCTTCTGAAGAAACATTATTATGTACTAATTTAAATTTTTTAAAAATTCAAGAAGAAGTAAATCTAGAAAGAGGGATAATATTACATGAACGATTAGATGGACATATAGTTCAAGGTCATATAGATACAATTGCTAAAATTATTAAAATTGAAAATAGAAATGGAAGCTATCTATTTTTTTTTAGATCTAAAAAAAAATTGGATCATATGGTTATAAAAAAAGGTTCTATTGCCATTAATGGAATAAGTCTTACTATAATAACATCTAATCAATATGTATTTAACGTTTCTATCCTTCCTTTTACTTATGAAAAAACCAATCTTCACCTAATGAAAGTTGGTGATATTGTCAATGTAGAATTTGATATTTTAGGAAAATATATTAAAAAATTAATACAAAAGTCTAAGTATAGTAGTAGTAGTAACTTAGACTAAAATAGGTTCTCCAGATAAAATATTTTTGTCTGTATATTGTCTGTATATATCAAAATGTTGAATAAATTTTTTAGCAAGTATTTTGATTTGATTTTGATACATTTTTTCATTTTTCCATGAATTTTTTGGATTTAATATGTTAGAGGATACTCCTGGACAATATTTTGGTATTTGAAAATTAAAAATAGGATATTTTTCATAAGGAACTTCTGATAAAAAACCATTCAACACATTTTGAACAATTTTACGTGTATCATTTAATTTGATGCGATGTCCAGATGAATACTCTCCCGATATCAAACCAGTATTGACCATCCAAACATTTATATCAGTATTATCTAATTTTTTCATTAACATTTTTGTATACTGAACAGGATGTAGAGGCATAAACGGAGCTCCAAAACAGGAAGAAAAAGTAGTTTTCGGTTTGTGAATATTTAATTCGGTACCAGCTACTTTAGATGTATATCCTAATAAAAAATAATAAGAAGATTGTGCTCTATTTAGTTTAGCTATAGGAGGGAAAACTCCAAAAGCATCATATGTTAGAAAAAAAATATTTCTTATATTAGAAGACAAAAGTTTTTTTTCAATATTTTTTACAAAATAAATAGGATAACTTATTCTTATATTTTGAGTGATGGAATCATCCAAGAAATCTACTTCTTTAGTTTCCTTTTTTAAAATTACATTTTCCAACATAGCTCCTTTTCTTATAGCACTATAGATCATAGGTTCATTTTTTCTAGAAATGCCTAATATTTTAGCATAACATCCTCCTTCAAAATTAAAGACAATATTATCATATGTCCATCCATGTTCATCATCCCCAACCAAATTCCTATTTATATCATTAGAAATAGTAGTTTTTCCTGTTCCAGATAAACCAAAAAAGAGTGCTGTATCTTTTTTATGTTTTCCTACATTTGCAGAACAATGCATAGGAAAAACATTTTTATACATAGGAAGTATAAAATTTAGAACAGAAAATATAGATTTTTTAATTTCTCCTGTGTATCCTGACCCTCCAATAAGAATTATTTTTTTAGAAAAATTTAATATAGAAAAATTTTTTTTTCGTGTTCCATCTTTTGCCGGATTAGCCTGAAATCCTGGGGCACACAATAATAACCAATCCGGTAAAATTTTTTCCATTTTAGAAAATCTAAAAAATAGATTATGAATAAACAGATCAGACCATGGATATTCACTAATAGAACGAACATTTAACTGATAACGTTTATCGGAACAAAGATATCCATCTCGGATATATAACGTTTTTCCAGATAAATATTGAACTACTTTCTGATATAAACAATCAAATTTTTTTGAATCAAAAGATTGATTAAATTTTTCATCCCACCAAACTTTTTTTTCTGTAATACTATCCTTTACAATAAATCTATCATCAGGAGATCTACCTGTGAAAAAGCCAGTATTTATAGCTAAAACTCCTGATTTTGTTTCAACTCCCATTTTTTTTTGAATAATTATTTTTTGTAGTTCATAAGGCGTAAGTTGCCAATTATTTGAAGAATTCAAAATTCCATAGTTCTCTAGAGAAAAAAAAATCATATATCATGTACTATTTATGCGTCAAGCAAATTTATATATGATTTACAAAAGTTTACTAATTTTGTATCATAAAAAAAAAATTATGAAACTATGTCTGATATTGCATCCAAAGTCAATGCTCTTATTGTAGAAAAATTAAGTGTAGAAGAAAGTGATATAACTCGTAAAGCTAGTTTTACCAATGATTTAGGAGCAGATTCCTTAGATATAGTAGAGCTAATTATGGAATTTGAGAAAGAGTTTAATATTAGTATTTCGGATGAAAAAGCTGAAAAAATAACTACAGTAGGTGAAGCTATAGAAGCTATAGAATTTCTTTTAATGGATAAAAAAAATGCAGAAAAAAAAAGAGCTGATTAGACAGATATTTTTTATGTATGGATATGGATAAATTAAAAAAAGTAGTGGTAACTGGTCTAGGATCTATTACTCCTATAGGTAATAATATAGATGAGTATTGGAGTTCTCTTGTTATAGGAAAAAATGGTTGTGCTCCCATTACTTATTTCGATACTAAAAAATATAAAACTAAATTTGCTTGTGAATTAAAAAATTATGATCCAAATATTTTTTTTAATAAAAAAGAAAAACGAAAATTAGATCCTTGTGCACAATATGGCATTATAGCTTCTGAAGAAGCCATAAAAAATAGCGGAATCAATTTTTTAAAAGAAAAAAGAGAAAGAGTAGGAGTGATTTGGGCATCTGGAATTGGAGGTCTTTTAAATTTAGAAGAGTCTATTTCTGATTATATACATGGCGATAAATATCCTAGATTTAGTCCTTTTTTTATTCCAAAAATGCTGATAGATATCACTGCAGGTTTTATTTCTATGAATTATGGTCTTCACGGTCCAAATTATGCAACGGTATCTTCTTGCGCTTCATCTTCTAATGCTATTGTAGATGCTTATCATTTAATATGTTTAGGAAAGGCTGATATTATGATTACTGGAGGATCCGAGGCTGCTATTACGCCAAGTGGAGTTGGAGGGTTTAATGCTTTACATGCATTATCTACCAGAAATGAAGATTATAAAACGGCATCACGTCCTTTTGATGAAGATAGAGATGGTTTTGTATTAGGAGAAGGAGCAGGATGTCTTGTTCTTGAAGAATATAAACACGCTCAAGAAAGAGGAGCTAATATATATGCTGAAATAGGAGGAGTAGGTATGTCTGGAGATGCTTATCACATTACAGCGCCTCATCCAGAAGGAAAAGGAATAGTGTTGGCTATAAAATCAGCTATTAAAGATGCAGGGATCAAATATGAAGAAGTTAATCATATTAATTCTCATGGAACATCTACTAGGTTAGGAGATCTTGCAGAAATTAAAGCTATTCAAAAAGTATTTTGTGAAAATATACACAACATAGATATTAATTCTACAAAATCTATGACGGGACATTTGTTAGGTGCATCTGGAGCTATAGAAGCAATCGCTTCTATTCTTCCTTTAACCAAAGAAATTATTCCTCCAACTATAAATTTGTTTCATATAGATAAAAATATAGATCCAAAAATTAATTTAACTCCAAATAAAGCTATAAATAAAAAGATTCAAATAAGTATATGTAACACTTTTGGTTTTGGAGGGCATAATGTTTGTATTTTATTTAAAAAAATAAATGTTGTCTGAAAATAGTACTATTACTGATAATAATGAATATTCTATTTTAGTTGATAGACTAATAAAAATATTAGGTTTTTATCCAAAAAAAACGAAATTTTTAAAGGAGACATTCATATATAGTTTTTCTACAAAAAAAAGAAATTTAAATCAAAATTATTCTATTAATTTTCAAAGATTAGAATTTTTAGGAGATGCTATATTAAATTCTATAATATCACATTTTTTATGTAAAAAATTTCCTGAAAAAAAAGAAGGAGAATTAACTCAAACACGATCAAAAATTGTATGTAGAAGAAATTTAAATGAAATATCTAGAAAATTGACTATTTCAGATATTTTTTTAGATAAATCTATAATATCTGATAATATACTGGGAAATACACTTGAAGCTTTGATAGGGTTTATTTATTTTGAAAAAGGATATCAAGGATGTGAAGATTTTGTCCATAAAAAAATATTACATACTCATGTAAATCTTGAAAAAATACAAAATGAAATTTTCAGTTATAAAGGATGGATCATCGAATGGTCTCAAAAAAATAAATTTTTTATAAATTTTAAAACTTTTAGAGAAAAAAAAGAAGAAGAAAAAAATCAAATTATCTATTTATCTGAATTTACAATATCGAAGTGCGGAATTCAAACTAAAGGTAGAGGTTTTTCTAAAAAAAAATCAGAAGAAATGGCAGCTAAAGCCGCTTATTTTATTGTTCAGAAACAATATAAAAAAAATATTTAAAAACATAAAAATAAAGAAAATCGTATGATGTTATGTTTAATCTTATTAAGAATAAAGAAAAAAAATTTTCTCATATAAAAAAAGGAAAAGGTCATCCTTTGATTTTACTCCATGGATTAATGGGAGGATTAAGCAATTTTAAAGCTCTTTTAGATTTTTTTCCAAAAAAAGGTTATCAAGTTATCATCCCTTCATTACCTCTTTATAATATGCCATTGTTTTTGACTAATATTTATAACATATCTAAATATGTAACTCAATTTTTAATGGAAATAGGGATTAAAAAAGCTACTTTAATAGGAAACTCTCTTGGAGGACACATTGCTTTAATCATAGCCAAAAAAAGAATAGACTTAGTTCATTCTGTGGTTTTAACAGGAAGTTCAGGTTTGTTTGAAAAAGCTTTTGGAGATGCTTTTCCTAAAAGAGAAAATTATGAATATATTAGAAAAAAATCACAAGAAGTTTTTTATGATCCTAATATTGCCACTAAAGAATTAGTAGATGAAGTTTTTCATATTGTAAATGATAAAAAAAAAGGAATTAAAACTTTATATATTGCAAAAAGTGCTATGAAATATAATATGTCTAAAGATTTATCTGTTATTCATCAACCTATTTGTTTAATTTGGGGAAAACAAGACCATGTTACTCCTCCAGAAGTAGCTAAAGAATTTCATAGATTATTACCTCATTCAGAATTACATTGGATAGATAAATGCGGACATGTTCCTATGATGGAACACCCTAAAATATTCATAAAAATATTAGAAAAATGGCTTTCTAAATTTAATTTTAATCATGAAAATTTTTTCTGCAAAATTTAAAGAAAGTTTAAAAAATATAAATAAATTATTGGTTCATAATTTTCCTGAATATGCTTTTATAGGACGTTCTAATGTTGGAAAATCTAGTTTAATAAATAGTATAGCCAAAAAGAAAATAGCTAAAGTATCCTCTTGTCCTGGAAGAACACAATGCATCAATTATTTTTTGATAAATCACAAATGGTATTTGGTAGATTTACCAGGATATGGATTCTGTTCTGTAAAAAGAAATAAAAAAGAGACGCAAAAATTAATAAATAATTATATTTTTGATAAAAAAACGTTTTTTTTTTTATTTTTATTGATAGATTGTAGGTTTTTCATACAAAAAATAGATTTAGATTTCATACAAAAATTAAACTATTTTAAAATACATTTTTGCATTGTTTTCACAAAAACGGATAAATTAAAAAGTCATAAATTTCTTGATAAGAATATTTCTTTTTGTATTAAGGAAATTGAAAAAAATGGTTTTTCCATGCCTATATGGTTTAAAATATCTGTAAAAAACAAATATGGGATTGATCATATAATTCAATATATCAAAAAATTAAATGATTCTTATCAGTTTCATAAACAAAAACTCATTATTCCTAATTCATAAGACTTGAATCCGAATCCAAAAATTGTTCCATTACAAACAGGAGAAAGAAACGATTTTTTTCTAAAAGATTCTCTAGAATAAATGTTGGATATATGAACTTCTATTACAGGAGAAGTGATAGATTTTACTGCATCAGAAATTCCTATAGAAGTATGAGTATAAGCCCCTGCATTGAGTATAATTCCATCGGATTGGAATCCTATAGAATGTAAAATATCTATAATTTTTCCTTCACTATTATTTTGATAATAAAGAATTTCTATATTAGGAAATAGTTTTTTTTTTAATTTATTAAGATAATCTAAAAAATTTTCATTTCCGTACAATTCAGGTTCCCTTATTCCTAAAAGGTTTAAATTAGGACCATTAATAATAGTTATTTTTTTCATGTTATTATTTAGTAATATTTTCTATCTCTTCTTTTTTTAAAAAACACCAGTTTCCTATTTTAAGATTTTTTTTGGTAATCCCCCCAAAATTTACCCTATCTAATCGAGTAACTTGATAATCCAGTTTTTTAAATATTCGTTTAATGACTCTATTCCATCCTAGATATAATCCTATTTTAACTTGATTTTTAACATTCCTTTTATTGACAAAAATAACTTTTACTTTTCCTTCTTTTAGATAAATTTTTCCTTTTCTTATTTCATCTAAATCTTCATTTTTAATTTCTTTATTTAATGATACATGATATATTTTTTTTATATGATATTTAGGATGAGTTAATTTTTCAGTTATGTATCCGTCATTTGTTAGAAGCAAAACTCCTGTAGTAGAACAATCTAATCTACCAACAGGAAAAATTCTATATTCAGATAGATATAGATAGGGAACTAAATTCATGACTGTTTTTCTATTAAGTTGATCTTGTGTAGTAGTAATAAAACCTTTAGGTTTATTGAGAAGTATATAAATTTTATTTTTATATTGTATTTTCGATCCATGAAATTTAACAATATCATCTGTATGAATGATAGTTCCTAATTTGAATACTGGTTTTCCATTCACTTCTATGGCTCCAGATTGAATAAGTTGATCCGCTTTTCTTCTGGAAGAAACTCCTGCGTTCGATAAATAATGATTTAGTCTAATTTTATTTTTATGATGCATAAAAAAAATGAATTAAAAACGAAAGATAATTTCCATTGTATATTTTTTAAATTTTATCCTAGATAAATCATAATTTTGTGTAAAACCTAAAATAAAACCTCCACCTCCAGAGCCACATAACTTTAAATAATAAATATTATTGAATATTCCATCCTCCCACATTTTACAAAAATTTTTAGAAATCATAGGGCGAAAATGATTAAAAACCCAAGTAGACAATAATTTTACATTTTTTAACAAAATTTTAAAATCTTCTTTTAAAAAAGATTCAATACATTTTTCATTATATTTTATAAACTCTGAAAAGATAATTTTTTTAAATTTATCATGTTTTAATTTTTTCATAAAAAATTTGATCATAGAATCAGTTTTATTAGGAAATCCAGAATTTAATAAAAAAATTGCTCCTTTTCCTTCATTTTTTTTTGGAATTTTGACTATAGAAATATCCGTTTTGGATCTAATGAGTAAAGGTCGATTTAAATAACAAATTAATGGATCTATTCCAGAACTTTTTCCATGAAAAAAAGACTCCATTTGACTGAATATTTTTTTTAAAATTATTATATGTTTTTTTAAACATCCCTTTAATTTATTTTTTGCGTATTTATCATAAATAGCAGCTACTAATGCTCCAGAACTTCCTACACCATATCCTTGAGGTATGTTTGAATGAAAAAACATGCCTTTTTGTATATCTTTATATAATTTATTTAAATAAAATTTTGTTGAAATTTGTTTTTTTTTTCTAGAATAGATAAAAAATTATGAAATTTCTTAATTTCATGATTGGAACATAAAATATTTTTATTAGATTCAGAATGAATTTTTAAAGTTCCTTTGTAAATGTTATGAGGGATAGAAAGGGCACTTGAATTTTCTAAAATTCCATATTCTCCAAATAACAATATTTTTGCAGGAAACAAAGACTCTTTCATTTTATATTTATCATTATTTTAATTTCATTTTTTTTCAAAGAAAAAACAAATTTAATAAAAACTATTTATTTTAATTTTAGATATTTATTTGAATAAAATAATTAATTTAGTAATTTTCCGATTTCTTGATTAAGAAAATATAAAAATGAAAATAGCCATATATGGACAAAAATTTTGCAAAAAAAATATACCATATTTGAATCGGTTCATAGGCTATGCTTCTAGTCATTCAATAGAAATACATATTGAGAAATCATTTTTTAATGTTTTATCTTCTTTTAAAGAATTCAAAAATTTAAATTTTCCTCTATTCTCTCATCATAAAGAGTTAACTAAAGATTTTAGTTTAATGTTTACTTTTGGAGGAGATGGGACCATACTTTCAGCTATTACATTAATCAGAGATTCTGGTATTCCTATTGTTGGAGTTAATACGGGTAACTTAGGTTTTTTAGCTACTTTTAATAAAGATGTTTTTATAGAAAAAATAGATAAAATTTTTAATAAAAAACTTCATATAATGCCTAGAAGTTTACTGTACTTAGAAACCTCTATAACAGATCATAATAAATTTTTCAATTTTGCATTGAATGAAATTGTTATTCTTAGAAAAGAAACGGTATCTATGATTACTATAGATGCTTATATAGATAATGAATTTTTAACTTCTTATTGGGCAGATGGCTTAATAATTTCTACTCCTACTGGATCAACTGGATATTCTCTAAGTTGCGGAGGTCCTATTATTAGTCCTGATAATAAAAATTTTGTTCTTACACCTATTTCTCCACATAATTTATTTTCACGTCCATTGATCATATCAGATCATCAAAAAGTTTATTTAAAAATACATAGTCGTGTTAAATCCTATTCTTTATCCATGGATACAAGATTAACTTATTTGAATCAAGATGATGAATTATGCATTCAAAAAGCTCCTTTTTACATATATCTTATTCAAGAAGGAAAAAATACATATTACAAAACATTGAGAGAAAAACTTTTATGGGGTATGGATCAAAGAAATTGAATGTAAAGATCTTTATTTTTATTTATATCTTTGTACAAGATGTATTTGTGGTTTTTTATGAAAAAATTATTAGAAAAAATAGATTATAATAATATTCCTCATCATGTAGCTGTTATTATGGATGGAAATGGTCGTTGGGCAGAGAAAAGAGGAAAAATGAGAACATTTGGTCATGAAAAAGCGATACAGTCTGTAAGAGATACTATAACTGGATGTAAAGAATTAGGGATTCCTTATATAACTTTATATGTATTTTCTTCAGAAAATTGGAATAGACCTAAAGAAGAAATAGATAACTTAATGCATTTATTTCACACTAATTTAAAAATTCATTTAGAAGAAATTCATGAAAAAAATGTGAAAATTATTACTATAGGAGAAATAGAAAAATTTTCTGAAATAATTCAAAAAGAACTATTTTTTTTCATGAAAAAAACAAAACATAATACATCTGGAACTTTGATTTTGGCATTGAGTTATAGTGCTAGAGAAGAAATTTTAAGAGCAACAAAAAATATTGCTAAAAAAGTATGCAATGGTTTATTTTCTATAAAAGATATAAATTTTTCTTTTTTTAAAAATCATTTATACACTAAAGATTTACCAGATGTAGATTTAATTATTAGAACAAGTGGAGAACAGCGTATTAGTAATTTTTTACTTTGGCAATCTGCTTATGCAGAGTTGTATTTTACAAAAATTTTATGGCCTGATTTTCGGAAAAAAGATTTTTTCGAAGCTATAATAAATTATCAAAAAAGAAAACGTCGTTTTGGAAACGTAGAATAATTTATTGCATTCATGAAAATAAACCTTTTTATCTTTATAAAAAATATTTTTTATTGTTTACTAATAATAATGCAAATCCAACAAGGATTATCATTTTATGTTAAAAACAATAATGATACCATTACAAATAATTATAAAAATAATTTTTCTTTTGTTGTAAGAAAAATACATGTTATAGGAAAAACTAAATATGATAGGAGTTTTATTTCTGAATTATCGGGTATTTCTATTGGAGAATTAGTTGATATTTATGGAATAAAAACAGATAATGCTGTAAAAAAATTATGGAATAGTAATCTTTTTAAAAATATATCCATTTATAAGAAAAATGTGCATAAAAATGAAATTGATTTGTTTTTTGAATTGGAAGATTTGGAAGAAATTCATGAAATAAAAATAGAAGGTAAAGGTATTAAAGATGATCAGTTTCCTAACATAAAAAAAATAAAAGTTGGAGATAAAATTTCTGGTGATTTTATTCAAACTATAAAAAATGATATACAAGAATATTATACAAAGAAAGGATATCATGAGATAGATATAAAAAGCGAAATTAAAAAGAATAATTACAATAAGAATGTTTTATATTTATATATAAATAAAGGAAACAAAATTGAAATAGAAGAAATATTGTTTGATGGAAATCAAATCATTCAAGATAAAGAATTATTTAATTTAATAAATAAAAATAAAAAAAACTTTTTTTATTTTATTTCAGTCATCAAAAAACCTCTTTTTGTTCAAGAAAATATAAAAGAAGATTTAAAAAACATAATCAATCAATATAAATCCATAGGATATCTTGATATTCAAGTATTTTTAGATTCTGTATGGAAAAAAAAATCTGGAAACTATGGAATAAAAATAAAAATTATAGAAGGTAAAAAATATTATTTAGGAAACGTTAATATATTAGGAAATAAAAAATTAAAAACAAATTTTTTGAAAAAAATTTTTTGTTATAAAAAAGGAGATGTTTATAATCAAATTGGAATTAATAAAAATATTTTAAATCCTTCTTATTCTGATAGTATTTTATATGCTTATTTAAATTTAGGCCATTTATTTGTTAATATCTCTTTTACAGAAAAAAGAATTTTAGATAATAAAATAGATTTAGAAATTAAAATAGAGGAAAATAAACCTGTATACATAAATAAAGTTATCATATTAGGGAATTCAATAACTAAAGATCATGTTATTAGAAGAGAATTAAAAACTTATCCAGGAGATCTTTTCTCTATTGAAAAAATAAAATATAGTTTATTAGATTTGGAAAATCTAAATCTTTTTGATAAAATATATCATGAAATTAAACCTAACAAAAAAAATGGTTGGGTAAACGTAGAATGGCATGTAGTTGAAAAAAATACTAATGAATTTCAGTTTCATGGCGGATTTGGAGGAAAAGATTTTAGAAAAACTATTGGAAATTTTAAGTTGAACTTTGGAAATTTTTCTATCAAAAATATTTTAAAATATAATTCATGGAATCCTATTCCTCAAGGAGATGGACAAAAATTAACTATTCATAGTCAATTAGGAAAAGATTTTACATCTTATGGATTTACTTTCACAGAACCTTGGATAGAAAGAACTAATCCTACTTCTCTTACTTTTAAGAGTCAATATTCAGTCATAAAAATTAAAAAAGAAGAGGATTTAGATTTTTTATCTCAAATATATAAAAATACTAAAATATCACAAGAAGAAAAACAATTTTTAGAAAAAATAGGAATATCTATTTATTTAAACAAGTTTTTAACTTTTTTAGATCCTTTTTCTAAAATTTTAACATCTATAGATTACGAAAAACTTCTTTATAAAAAAGAAATTTCTTCTAACTTATATCAAAAACGTAAATTTAATAATCTCAGTTATTTAATTTCATTACAAAGACTTTCAACAGGACCAAACATTATTTTTCCATTCCAAGGATCCAAAATACAGTTGAATAGCATATTCACTTTTCCATATTCCATAATTTTGAAGAATAGTGGAGATAAGGAATGGATGGAATATTTTAAATTGAAAATGATTTTATTTTGGTATCGAAAAATTATAGATAATATGGTGTTGAAAGTAGGAGGAGAATTAGGTTATTTAGGAAAGTATAAAAATTCAAAAGAATTATTACCGTTTCAAAAATTTTATATGGGTGGAGTAGTGCAGAGTAATTTATTAGGACCGAAATTATATGATAAAGATCATATTCCATTAAGAGGATATTCTTTTCAACATCAAAATAATGGAGGAACAATTTATAATAAACTTATTTTGGAGATACGTTATTTAATTAAGGATTTATCAAATTTGAAAGTTTGGACTACCTGTTTTATAGAAGGAGGAAATATTAGTGATTATTATAAAAAGTTTAATCCACTAATTATGAATAAATCTTTTGGATTTGGATTTCGTTTGTTTTGGCTTCCAATAGGTTTTTTAGGAATAGACTTTGGTTATCCTATAGATAATGATATAATTCATGGTTTAAATAAATCAAAATGGAAAACACATTTTATAGTAGGAAAAGATTTGTGAGACAAAACAAAAAAAAATACCAAATTAAAATTATATGAAAAAAAATACAATTTTTTATTTTCTATTATTTCTCTTTTTATTTGGATATTCATATTCCTATTCTAATTCTTTGAAGGAATGTCATAAAAAAATAGTTTGTCTTAATAGCATAGTTATAATAGAAAGAATGCCAGAGTTTTTTGCTGCTCAAAAAGAATTAGATAGAATTAATAAAATTCATGAAAATATTTTAGATAAATTAGCAAAAGAATTTCATAAAAAAGCAGACAAATTTCAAAAAAGCAAAAATCCAGTTCTTAAAAAAGAATTAGAAATTTTACAGGCAAGAGCTCATGCCTATCAGAAAACAGCTTCAGATGATTTAACTAAAAATCAAAACAAGTTATTAAATCCTATATATAAGAAGATAGAAAATGCTATTCATAAAGTAATAGATAAAGATAAAAATATTATAAGAGTTGATGATTGTAGTCCTGGAAAAGGAGTTTTGGTAAATAAAGGAGAAGACATAACTGAAGAAGTTAAAAAAGAATTAGGATTAAAATAAAACATAAGAATATGGTATCTCCCGGAATCGAACCGGGGACACAAGGATTTTCAGTCCTTTGCTCTACCTACTGAGCTAAGATACCATATAAAAACAAAAGTACAATAAAATAGTTAGTAATAAATTTCATCATCATATTTTTTTATTATTTTTTTTTCTGTTTTCTTGTATAAACAGAGAACCTATAATAAAAAAAAATAAAAAAGAAGTGCCCAAAAACATTTTTATTAAAACAAGTATTTTATATAAAGAAAAAGGATTATTAAAATTTTTGATTTATTCTTCTGTTATTAAAGAATATGATTTTTATACTTTGTTTCCGAATGGTTTAAATTTATTTATTTATAATAATAATGCTAATAAATATACTTATCTTAGTGCTGATTGGGTTAAATCAATCGATAAAAGATTTTACCACATTAAAGGAAATATCGAAATTATGAGTCCTAAAGGTAGTTTTTTAAAAACGGAGGAAATTTTTTGGGATATAAAAAATAAAAGAATATTTAATAAAAAATATACAACCATATCTAATTCAGATGGAATGATGCTGCATGCAGCAAATGGAATTGAAGCTTCTGAAGATTTAAAAGAAATTAGATTAAGAAATATTAGTGGGACTTTACCTATTAAATAGTATAATATTTCATATTAGTATCGTGTTTATCACGATACTTGTATCTGCTTTTTTTTCTGGAATGGAAATGGCTATGATTTCTTCTAGCTTGTTTCAAATAGAATTAGAAAAAGAAAAAAAGAAAGGATCTTTTCATTCTAAACTTCTTTCAAAAAGTATTAGTAATTCCAAAAAATTTATCACTACAATGCTCATTGGGAATACCATATCTTTAGTTATATATGGTATTTATATGGGAAAATTATTTTTATCTATTTTTCCAAAGGAATTTTTGGATAATTCTTTGTGGATGATTTTTTTAGAATCAGTATTCTCAGCTACTATTATTTTGATCATTGGTGAATTTATTCCAAAAATAATATTTAGTGTGTATTCAAATGAATTATTGAGTTTATTCATTGTACCTGTATATGTAATATATAAAATATTTTATCCTGTTACCAATTCCATTATTTGGATTTCTAATGTTTTTTTAAAGATTTTAGGAGAACAAGAACATGATAAAAAGAAATTTTTTGATAAAGAAGATTTAATTTATTTTTTATCAGAAAATATAGAGAATAATGTCAAAGGAAAAGAAATTGTAGAATCTGAAATTGAAATTTTTCATAAAGCTTTGGATTTTTCTGAAAAAAAAGCAAGAGAATGTATGGTACCTAGAAAGGAAATAGTTTCTTCTAACTTGGTATTTTCTTCTATAGATAATGTTAGAAATATTTTTACTGAAAGCGGATTATCTAAAATAGTAATTTATAAAAATAATATAGATAATATTATAGGTTACATTCATTATTCAGAATTACTGAAAAAACCAAAAAATATTGAGTCTATAATTAAATCAGTAGAATTAGTTTATGTGACAACTCCTGTTAGAACAATTATGGATCTTTTAATTAAAAAAAAAAGAAGTATTGCTATAGTATTAGATGAATACGGTGGAACAGCAGGGATGATAACTATAGAAGATATTTTAGAAGAATTTCTTGGAGATATAAAAGATGAACATGATGAAAATTTATTATTGGATAATAAATTAAATGATCATGAATTTTTGTTTTCTGCACGTTTAGAAATCGATTTTATTAATGCTAAATATAATTTAGATCTTCCTAAATCTGATAAATATGAAACTTTAGGAGGTTTGATAGTTACTTATACAGGGAATATTCCAAAAAACGGAGATAAAATTATCATCAATGAAAATTTTTATATTGAAATTAAAAAAGTATCTAAAAATAAAATAGAAGAAGTTTTTCTTAAAAAAAATTTTTAAAATGAGTTTTTTAGAAAAGATCAGAAAAAATACATGGTTAATTTTCTTATTTATAAGTATATCTTTGATTTTTTTTATATTAGATCCTAATATTCTAATGAAATTTATTACTAAAAATTCCACTATCATTGGAAAAGTAAATGGGGATAATATTTTTTCAAAAGAATATCTTGATTATTTTCAATTCTTGAAACGATTTCGTGAAAATGAGGCAGATCATTATTTGAAAAATGATGCCTGGAAATTATTAGTTCATGAAAAAGTATTGAATCAGCAAGCAAAAAAATTAGGAATACAAAGTACAAAAAAAGATTTTTGGAAAGCTATAGAAAATCAATCAATATATAGTAAAATAATCGATTTTCAAGATGAAAAAGGAAAAATGGACATGGAAAAATTTAGATTGTATTTGAAAAATTTAGAAAAATCATCTTCAAATTTAACTCCTCAAATAGAAGCAGAGAAAAATATTTGGTATTATGAAAAAAATAATATTCCAAAAAGGATTCTTGCGAAAAAATATGTAGAGATGTTGATGTATGGGCTCAATACATCTTTTATGGAAGCTCAATTAAATTATAGAGATAAAAATTTATTTTCCATAATTGATTATGTATTTATTCCTTATTCAGAAATAGAAAAAAAATATTATAAAATAAAAAGTCATGAAATTTATGACTATATTAATAAAAATAAATTTCTATACAAAAAAGAGAATTTAAGAAATCTTAGTTTTGTATTTTTCCGTTCTTATCCATCATTGGATGATGAAAAGAACATGGATATTGAAATAAAAAAATTATTTAATAAATTTAAATTTTCCAATTATAATTCTACAATTGTTTCTAATCAATCTGAAAAACCTTTTGATGAAAATTTTTATTTGAAAAAAAATCTCCCTATTGTTTTGCAACACTTTGTTGAAAAACAAAATAAAGTTGGGAGTATGTTTGGTCCTATTAAAGACAATAATATCTATATTATGGCTAAATTGACGGGGAAAAAAATGGTATATAATTCCGTTTTATTGAGCCACATATTAATATCTCATAAAGAAGCTATACGTTATTCCAATAATAGATCTAAAAAAAAAGCTAAAAAAATAGCAAAAATGATATATGATATTGTGGTTAAAAATCCTGATAAATTCAATTCTTTAATTATGGAAAAATCTGATGATTTTATTAAAAAAAATAAAGGAAATTTAGGATGGATAAAATATGAAGAACAAAATGAATCTTTTAAAGGATCTTTTGATTTTTTTTCTTCAAAAAATAAAAAAGGAACTATAGGTTTTACTGAAACTAAATTCGGATATCATATCATCAGAATTGACGAAATAAAAGATATAAAACCTACTTACCAATTAGCCATAATAATCAAAACATTGAATCCATCAAAAAAAACGGAAGAGATACTTTATCAAAAGGTAGTTCAATTTATGAAAGAAAATAAAAACTCTGATCTTAATACATTTATTAATAATGCAAGAAAAAAAAGGTATGAAACTATCTTTTTGAAAGAAATAAAAAATTATCAATGGAATATTAACGATTTAAATACAGAATTAGATAAAGAAATTATAAACTGGTCTTATGAACAAAATAGAAAAGAGGGAGATATTAATATTTTTTCTACTTCAAATAAAGATTATATCATAGTTTTTTTATCTAAAATTCAAAATAAAGGATTTCCCATTGAAGAAATAAAAAATAATTTAATCCCTTTTCTTATTAAGAAAAAAATGGATCATTATATATCTAATGTAATAAAAAATAAACATAGAAATTTGGAAAAAATAGCTTCTCATTTTTCTAAAAAAATAAAAAAATCTTATAAAATTAATTTTTATCAATCTATGATTGAAGGATACAAAGAACCTAAAGTAATAGGATATACTTTTTCATCAAAATTACATGAGACTTCGAAACCCATATTAGGAGAAAAGGGTCTTTTTTTTATAAGACCATTAAAACGTTTTAATATATCTAAGAAACCTTCTTATTTTTATCCTGAAATAGAATCTTTAAATGGAGACTTAAGAAAACATGTTTTAGAAAAATTAGGAAATGTATTAATTGAAAAATCTGAAATTAAAGATTATAGAAAAAATATATAATTGATATCTAATTATTCCGTTTTATAGAATAAGGAGGTATGTATTTTTTTATTTTTTTCTTTTCATAACTAGAAATTTCTTTTTTTTTTACAGATGAATCTATATTATTTTGAATAATTTCATTTTTAATTTTGGTTTTGGCTTCTTTTAAATATCGTATTCCTTCTCCTAATCCACGAGCTATGTCGGGGATTTTTTTAGGCCCAAAAACAAGGATAGCTATAAAAATGATAAAAAAACTTTCTTCTATACTAATAAACAAAAAATTTTTCATTTTTTTATATTTTTTTTACAACAATCGTATACTATGGATGGGGCTATAAATATAGAGGAATAAGTTCCAATACTAATTCCAACAAATAAAGCGAACATAAAACCATGAAGAATTTTTCCTCCAAAAAAGAAAATGATTAAAATTACTAATAAAGTAATAAAAGAAGTATTAATAGTTCTAGTTAGAGAACTATTAATACCTTGATTTATAGTTTCTTTCATCATAATTGATGTTTTTTTTGAAATTTGTCTAATTTTATCATAAACTATTACGGTATCATTAATTGAATAACCTATTATCGTTAATAAAGCAGCTATAAAAGTTTGATCTATTTCCAAAATAGAAAGTTTTTTATGAAAAAAAGAAAATATTCCAAGCACAATAATTGAATCATGAACTAAAGAGGCCACTGCACCTAAGCCAAATTGCCATTTTTTGAATCTCATAAAAATGTATATAAAAATTCCTATCAAAGAAATAATAATAGATATGAACGCCTTATGAGTTATATCTATAGCTACTATAGGTCCTACTTTTTCGATAGATAAAAGACCTAAAGATTTATCTTTTTTTATATTTTTAAATTCATTGAAATTTATAGGAAAAAAAGCTTTCAAAGCTGTATACATTTTTTTCAAAATCATTTCATCTATTTGATCGTTTTCTTCCCATATTTTATATTTTGTTACTATTTTTAGTTGATTTTCATCTCCGAATGTTTGTACTCTAGGAAAGGAAGGTATCCCATTTTCCATAAATGTTTTTGATAAAATTTCAGAAATTTTTTCAGGAACTATTTTTCGATCAAAAAGAATCACATAAGAACGACCTCCAACAAAATCTAGTCCTAGATTGAATCCTTTTAAAAAAAAAGATAGTATACTAATAATTATCATAATACAAGAAATCATATAAGCCCATTTCCTTTTGGATAAAAAATCATATTGCATACTTTGAATTTTATTCAAATTTTTAAAAAAGATCTTTTTATATTTTTTTAAATGCCATTCTAAAAATAATCTTCCTAAACAAGTGGAAGTAAACATAGATATCATAATTCCAATAATTAAAGTAGTTGCAAATCCTCGTATTGGTCCTATTCCAAAATAAAATAAAATGATTCCACATAATAAAGTTGTGATTTGTCCATCTATAATAGAAGATAAAGCTCCCTGTAATGTGTAACTATTATTGATAGATATTAATATAGAAATTTTATTTCTAAGATTTTCTTTAATTTTTTCGTAAATAAGGATATTAGCATCCATGGACATAGCTAATGTGAGTATAATTCCTGCAATACCAGGAAAAGTTAATACTGCATTCATAGAAATGAGTATACCAAAAATAAATATTATATTAAAAAATAGAACAATATTTGCGTATAATCCTGGAATTGAATAATAAAAAAACATCCAAATAAATATAAAAAAGAAAGCTATTAAAAAAGATATGATTCCTTTTTGAATAGATTTTTTTCCCAAATAAGGTCCTATTATATCAGTTTGAATTACTTTGACAGAGGTAGGTAATTCGCCTGTACTTAATACATTGATTAAATCATTAGATTCTTGTATTGAAAAATTTCCATATATTTGAGACATTCCATTTGGAATTACAGATTTTACTACAGGAGCTGCATATACTAAATTATCAAGTACTATTGCTATACTTTTTCCCGTATTTTTCTCCGTAAATATTTTCCATTTTTCAGTTCCTTCTTGATTCATTTTAATATTTATAGAGATCTCGTTAAGTGGGCCAAAAGTTTTATAAGCATGAGTAACCATATCTCCATTCAAAGAATTATATGTTTCATGATTATCTATTTTTACAGCAAATAATTGCAAAAAATTATCTAAATTTTTATATCCCCATAAAAATTTTACATTATGTAAATGATATGGTAAAGAATTTATAACCCTAGAAGAATTTAAAAAATCAGAAATAATTTTTTTATGTTTTATATGAACTAATCCCACTGTATTTAAAGATTTAATAAGAGGTAGATTCAAAAAATCTATGAAGGATTTTTTTCTTTCGTTTTTATAATATTTTTTATCATAAAATTTATTTATTGTATTAAAATATGAAATAATTTCTTGTAAATTATAAGTTTCAAAAAAATGCAATTCCGCTTTTTTTTCTAAAATATTTTTTATTCTATCTATATCTTTTATCCCAGATAATTCTACTAAAATTCGATTAGAATTTTTAATTCTTTGTATATTAGGTTGTATAATACCAAATCTATCTATTCTAGATCTTAAGATATTCTGAATAGAAATTAGAGATGATTCTATTTTTTTTCTTAAAAATCTTTCCACTTTTAAATCAGAACTATTCAAATCGATATCTTCGATGTTCGATTTATTACCAAATAAATTTGGAGAAGATAAACTTATATTTAATTTTTGACTTTTTACCTCTTGATTAAAAGAATTAATGAAAAATGATAAATAATCTGTATTTGGATATTCTTTTTTTTTCTTATCTGCATTTTCTAATGCTTTTAGAAAAAAAAAATTTTGTGAATTTTCAGAAAATTTTTTCAATAAATCTTTTTCAGATATATCTAAAATCATACTGATTCCTCCTTTTAAATCTAATCCTAGATTTAAAGTTTTTTTATTATCTTTTAAATTTGTATAATTTCTAGAATGTATGATTATACTATGTGATATATAATATAAACAAATAGTAGTCAATATTATAGTTACAAAAATCGTAAAAAAATTTTTTATACGCATTTTATTTTCTATCAATTTGCATAAAATAACATAAAATTTATATGTGAAATTATTATTTTATTAACAGATTAAAAAATTTTTATAACTATCTTTATTGGGATTAAGAAAATTAAATGAATGCACTTGAAAAAATTTTGGCTTATTCGAAACCTTATAAATATTATTACATCATCAATATATCATGTAATTTTTTATATTCCTTATTTTCAGTTATATCCATTATATCTATTTCCCCTGTATTAAGTATTTTACTTGAATCTTCTGAATACAAAAATAAAACAACATTTTTTAATTCTTTTAATGTTTCTTTCGATTTTATTATAAAATACTTCCATGATTATGTTAAAATATTATCATATGAATATGGAAAAATAAATACTTTAGCTATATTTTGTATTTTCATTATTTTACTTTTTTTAAGTAGAAATATTTTTCGATATTTAGCAGAATATTTCTTAATAGAAATAAAAACTTCTATAGTTCGAAATATTCGAAATGATTTTCATAAAAAAATACTTTCTTTACCCATAATTTTTTTTTCAAATAAAAGAAATGGAGATTTGATGTCTAGATTGTCTAATGATGTTAATGAAATAGAAATTTCTATTGTGAGTTCTTTGGCTAACTTAATAAGTTCTCCTATCATGTTAGTATTCCATTTACTTACTTTGTTTTTGATGAGTTATCAACTAACATTATTTGCTTTTTTGTTACTTCCTTTAATGGGAACTTTTATATCTATTATAGGAAGTAGTTTAAAAAAAGATGCAAGAGGAGCTCAAAATCAATTAGGAAAATTATTTTCTGTTATAGAAGAAACTTTAAATTCTACTAAGATTATAAATATTTTCAACGCTGAGAATCAAATGCAAAAACGATTTGAACAAGTATCTGAATACCAGAAAATGCTTTCTGCTCGTGTTAATAGAAAAAAAGAATTAGCTTCTCCTATAAGCGAATTTTTAGGTTCTATTACAATGATTATGATCATTTGGTATGGAGGAAAACTTTTTTTGGAAAAAAAAGGAATGGGACCAGAAATTCTTTTACCTTTTATAGGGCTATTTTTTCAAATTATTAATCCAGCGAAAAGTTTAGTTAATTCTATATCTAATATTCAAAAAGGAAAAGCCGCTGCGGAACGTATTGTAGAAATATTGAATACTAAATGTGTATCAAATGAAAAAATTAGATATAAACCTATTTTTCATTTTGAAAATGAAATTTTATTTCGTAATGTATCATTTACCTACAACAAATTGATATTAATTCAAAATTTAAGTTTTTCTTTAAAAAAAGGAAAAACTGTAGTTTTAGTAGGTAGATCTGGTAGTGGAAAATCTACTATCGCCAATTTACTGGCTAATTTTTATGATGTAACATCTGGAGAAATTACTGTAGATGGAACTAATATTAAATATTTAAAAATTAAAGATTATAGAAAATTGTTAGGAATTGTAACTCAGGAACCAGTTCTTTTTAATGATTCTGTTTTTAATAATATAGCATTAGGAGTAGAAAAAGAAATATCTATAAATTCGGTTATACAAGCAGCTAAAATTGCTAATGCACATTGCTTTATAAAAAAACTTCCAAAAGGATATGGGACAATTATAGGTCATAATGGAAATAAATTATCCTTAGGTCAAAAACAAAGAATTAGTATAGCTCGAGCTGTATTTAAAGATCCTCCAATTATGATTTTAGATGAAGCTACTTCTTCTTTAGATACAGAATCAGAAATTTCCGTTCAAAAAGCCTTAAATGAAATGATGAGAAACAGAACATCTCTTGTTATAGCACATAAATTATCTTCTCCTATTATACAAAATGCTGATCATATTATAGTCTTGGAAAAAGGAAGAATTATAGAACAAGGAAAACACAAGACTCTAATTTTAAAAAAAGGGACTTACAGTAAGTTAATAGCTCTACAAAGCTTTTAAAAAAATGAACATTGAAAAATGTATTACAGAAATTATTCATAATCCTCTTTTATCTATTTCTATTATAATAAATTTATTTTTATTGGAAAGTCTATTATCTATAGATAATGCTGCCATTTTAGCTTCTATGGTTATGAACCTTAAAAAAGAAGATAGAAAAAAAGCTATAAAATATGGAATTATTGGAGCATATTTTTTCCGAGGTTTATGTTTATTATTTGCTTCTATCTTAATAAAGATATGGTGGTTAAAACCATTAGGGGGAATATACTTAATTATTGTAGGATTCCATCATTTTTTGATAAAAAAAAATAATTTATCAAATAATTTAAAAAATAAAAAAACACGAAATTCTTTTTGGAAAATTGTTATTATCATAGAAATGATGGATTTAGCTTTTTCTATTGATAACATTTTTGCTTCTGTTGCCTTATCAGAAAATTTTATATTAATTTTTTTAGGTGTATGCATAGGAATTTTATCAATGAGACTGATTGCACAATTTTTCATTCAACTAATGGAAAAATTTATAGAATTAAAACATTCTGCTTTTTCTGTAATCATTATTCTCGGAATTAAACTTATTTCTTCTTTTTTCAAGAAAAATACACCTGATTTTCTTTTATTTTTTTTTTCAGAAAAAATATTTTCTCTATTAACTTTTTCAATATTTATATTTCCCATTTTTTTATCATATATAAAAAAAATAATAAATAAAAATTAAAATAATATTGTAATAGGATCTTCCAAAAACTTCCTAAGTGAATGAATATATTCACTTCCTTTAGCCCCATCTATAATTCTATGATCACAAGATAATGTAATTTTCATTACATTTCCTATTTCAATTTTATAATTTTTAACAATTGGGCGTCTCATAATAGATCCTACAGATAATATGGATGTATTAGGTGTATTAATAATAGAAGTAAAAGATTCTATGCCATACATTCCTAAATTTGAAACTGTAAAAGTACTATTTTCTATTTCTTCTGGTTGTATTTTTTTTGATTTTGAACGTAATGCTTTATCTTTAATTTCTTTAGAAATTTGCAATAATGATTTTTGATCTGCATTTTTAATAACTGGAACTATCAATCCATCTTTTATAGCTACAGCTATTCCTATATGTACATGCGGATGTATTATAACTTCTTCATCATTCCATGATACATTCATATCAGGATGTTTTACCAAAGATTTAGCAACTGCTTTGATGATAATATCATTGAATGATATTCTTTCTTCTAAAGAAAGTTTATCATTTAAATTTTTCCTAAATTCAATTAATTTATCCGCATTTATTTCACTAAATAAATAATAATGTGGAGCCGAAAATTTGGAATGAGTTAAATGTTCTGCTATTTTTTTTCTTATAGAAGAGTGAAGAGTTCTAACTGTATTTTGATCTTCACTTTTCTTTAATTTTATTTTTTCGTAAAACTCTATATCTTTTTTAATAATTCTTCCATATTCTCCACTTCCCTTAATATTATCTATAGGAATTCCTATTTCTTTAGCCATTTTTTTTGCTACAGGAGAAATAAATATTTTTTTTTTCTTTTCCTTAAATTCCTGATTTTTTTTCTCTTGTTTTTTATATTCTAATTCATAAATAATATGACTTATATCTTCCCCTTCATCTCCTATAATTGCCAATACATCATTTACACGTGTAGTTTCTCCTTCTTTAACCCCAATAAAAAGTAAAATACCACTAATATCTATCTCAAAATCTTGAGTCGCTTTATCCGTTTCTATTTCAGCTAAAATATCACCTTCTGAAACTTTATCTCCTATTTTTTTATTCCATTTAATTACAGTCCCCTCTTTCATTGTATCACTTAATTGGGGCATGGATATTATTTCTGCCATTCTTTTTATTTTAAATTTTTACGAAGGTAAAATTTTATCTAGAAAAGGATAATTTGTTTCGTGATAAACAACATTATACATTTTTTCTAAAGAAGGAAAATCTGATTTTTCTGCAAATTCAACGCAAGATTCTACCTTTTTCTTAACTTCATTTTCTATAATATTCAAATTTTCTATGGTTTCCCATTCATTTTCTATGATAATATTTTTTAATTTTAAAATAGGATCTTTCTTCTTATATAAAGAAACTTCCTCTTTAGTACGATATAATTCAGAATCAGACATAGAATGTCCTCTATATCTATATGTTTTAATTTCTAAAAAACTAGCCCCTTTTCCTTTTCTAGCTCTTTCTATAGCTTCGAATGCTACTTTTGCTATTTTTTCTGGATCCATTCCATCTACAGGATAAGAAGGGATTCCATATGATTTTCCTATTTGGTATATTTCTTCCATATTACTACTCCTTTTAACGGAAGTTCCCATTGCATATTGATTATTTTCACATATAAAAACAACAGGAAGTTTCCATATCATGGACATATTAAATGTTTCATGTAAAGATCCTTGTCTTACAGCTCCATCTCCCATAATAGTTAGAGTAACTTTTTTTCTATTAAAATATTTATCTGCAAAAGCAATTCCAGCTCCTAATGGAATTTGTCCACCCACAATTCCATGTCCACCGTAAAAACGGTGTTTTCTACTAAAAATATGCATAGATCCTCCCATTCCATGAGAAGTACCAGTTTTTTTTCCTAATAGTTCCGCCATTACTTTTTTTGGATCTACTCCCATAGAAATAGGAAAAATATGACATCTGTAAGCGGTTATTATATTATCTTTAGACAAATCCATTGCATGCGTCAATCCAGCAGGGATCGCTTCTTGTCCATTATACAAATGCAAAAATCCTCTAATTTTTTGTTTTAAATATAGAGAACGACATTTATCTTCAAATTTTCTCCAAAAAGACATATCCTTAAACCACTTAATATAGGTTTCCGTGGTTATTTCTTTCATTACATTATAAAAATTTTATGAAATCATTACATACAAATTTAATCTTTAAGATTCAATAAACAAAGAAAAGAAAAATAATTTAAATCAAATGAATAAGGCTTTCTAATGCAATTTTTCTAGATCCTTTAATAAGAATATAGTCTGTTTTTTTAATAGAAAATTTTTTAATCCAATCAACAAAATTTTTTTTATTGGTAAATTTTCTTATCTTATTAGAAGTTTTTTTGGTGTTAAAAAAAATATTTCCAATTAAAAAAGCAATATCAATATTGCTTTTTTTTATAAAAGAAATAATCTTTTCATGTTCATTATTAGAAAATAAACCTAACTCTAACATATCACCTAATATAACTATTTTTTTTCCTTGTATATTATTAAAAAAGGTCAGTGCTTTTTTCATACTAGTTGGATTGGCATTATAACAATCTATAATAATTTTTACATTATTTTTAATCAAAACTTGAGAACGATAATTATTAGGAACATATTTTTTTACTGCTTCTTTTATTTTCTTTAAAGGAACTTTAAAATACGTTCCTATAGTTATAGCAGATGCTATGTTGTGTAAATTGTAATCTCCTATTAAAGAAGAAACAATTTTGGTATTTTTAATATATAAAGTGGATTTTAAATTGTTTTTTTTATATAAATATTTAATATTTATATCCGATTTTTTTTTTTTTCTGAAAAAATGTATCTGTTCATTCCCATACTATTATTCATTTGTATAGGATCATCTCCATTTATAAATACTACCTTTTTATTCTTATTTAAAAAATCATATAACTCTAACTTACTACGTATGATCCCTTCCATATTTTTGAATCCTTCTAAATGAGCTTTTCCAAAATTAGTTATATATCCATAATCTGGATTAATAATATGACACATTTTTTCTATTTCTTTTTCATGATTTGCTCCAATTTCTATGACAGATATTTGTGTATCCATGGGCATGGAAAGTATAGTTAACGGAATTCCTATATGATTATTTAAATTTTTTTTTGTGTAATGAATTTTTTTATATTTCTTAGCAAGAATAGTTGCAATAAGTTCTTTTGTAGTAGTTTTTCCATTACTTCCAGTTATAGCAATGATAGGTATATGATGTAATCTATATCTGTGAAATTTTGCTAATTCATGCAGAAAATATAAGGTGTTATATACAAAAATGATTTTATTACAGGTAACATATTTTTTATCATCAACTATGGCTATTCTTGCCCCATTTGAAATGGCTTCATGTGCAAATTGATTTCCATCAAAATTTTTTCCTTTTAAACCTATAAAAATAGATCCTTTTTTAACTTTTTGACTATTTATTTCTATTCCAGAAGAAATAGAATATAATTGATATATATTTATAATATTCATAAACCATATATAATTAAAGTAAATCTTCTTCAAGTTTCATTTTTAAGTTATTAATATTAGTAATTACAGTTCTTTTTTGATCTTTTATATAAGATATATAACCTGTTTCTTCGGATATAACGAGACATATAGCGTCCGTTTTTTCAGATAATCCAATAGCAGCTCTATGTCGTAATCCTAAACGGGATGGTATTTCTTTATTATAAGAAACTGGAAGAATAGCTCTTGTTTTTATAATTTTATTTTCTATAATAACTACAGCTCCATCATGTAATGGACTATTTTTATAGAAAATGCTTTCTAAAATAGAAATATTTACTTTAGCATCCATTTCATCCCCATTTTGGATAAATTCTTTCAAATCTTGATGTAATTGAATGACGATTAAAACTCCTGTTTTATCTCCTGAAAAAATAGCACAAGCATTGACTATGCTATCTATAGTTTCAGTTTTAATGGATACTCCTGATTTTTTGAAAAGAGAAAATATAAATTTTTTGAAAAAAATTTTGCTCCCTACTATAAGAAGAAATTTTCTAATTTCTGGTTGAAATACAATAATTAAAGCCAAAAAACCTCCTTTAAAAAAAGCACTTATAACTATGCTAAGAAATTTCATTTGATAAATTTCTACTACTTTCCAAAAAATAAAAGTAGCTATGATCCCGTAAAAAATATTTAAAGCAGCAGTTCTGTAAACCAGTCTGTATACTTGAAATAAAATAATGGTTACTAAAAAGATATCTAAAATATCAATGAAATAAATTTTCAATGAATATAATAATGAAAAAAAAGCTTTACGCAAAAATAATATAAGTATTAGTGAATTATAAAATTTTTTTATAATATTGTACTAATTTAATGCATTCTACAGCTTCTTTTACATCATGTACACGTAAAAATTTGGATCCATTTAAAAGTGCTATAGTATGAATGATGGAAGTTCCATTTAATGAATCTTCATAAGAAGATTTTAAAATAAGTTTGATCATAGATTTTCTGGAAAGGCCAACTAAAATTGGATAATCCTGAAATCCTAATAAAGATAAGTTTTTTAACAATCTAAAATTTTGTTCTAGTGTTTTTCCAAAACCAAATCCAGGATCCAAAATAATATCTTGAATTCCATATTTTTTTAAATAAAAAATTTGTTCAGAAAAAAAATTGTTTATTTCTATTATTATATCTTCACAATAAGAAGGATTTTTCTGCATATTTTCAGGTATTCCTTTTATATGATTTAATACATATGGAATCTTAAGTTTTCCTAGCAAAGTAAACATATTTTTATCAAATTTTCCTCCTGATATATCATTTATCATTACAACCCCTTCTTCCACTGCTATTCTAGCTACTTCACTACGAAAGGTATCTATAGATATTCTAACATTTGGAAAATTTTTTATAATAGTACGAATAGGTTTGATTACTCTTTTTATTTCTTCTTTTTCTGTTACTAATTTGGATCCTGGACGTGTGGAACAACCTCCAATATCTATAAAATCAGAACCTTCACTTAATAAAATTTCTATATGTTGTAAAATATTATATTCAGAACATAACTTACCTCCATCATAAAAAGAATCAGGAGTTAAATTAACGATTCCTATTATTTTTGGTTCTTCTAAATGCAATAAAGTCCCTGCACAATTAATCATCATAGAACAAACTATTTATTGTAATTTGTTACAAAATTAAATGAAATGACATGAATCTTATTCATATTGATTTTATTATTCAAAAATGTAGAAAACTTTTTTCAGAAAAATTAATAGATTATGGATTATCATGGAAATTTTTACATAATTATTCCATAATAGATCAGATTTTAATTAAAATAATACGTATAAAAAATATTCAATTAAAAGGAAATCAAAAAATTAAAGAAGAAAAAATAATAGATACGTATATAGATATCATAAATTATTTAATAATTATATTAATTAAATTAGATATTTATTTTACATCAAATTTTAATAAAATATCACATCATGATGTGATATTGATTTATAATCAAAAATTTATAAGTATAAAAAATTATATAGATTGCACAAATATAACTTTTAATAAATTTTCTATAAATGATCTTTTGAAAAATATTTCATATATAAAAAAAAATAAAAAAAAAATTTTATTCAAGGAAAAGGAATTAGAAAAATTTTGTTTTCAAATACTTATCGAAAGCATTTTTTTATTAAAACAAAATTTTTAATTTTATATTTATATTACATCGTACAAAAAAAATAATGAAAAAAAAGGTTGTCATTGCAAATTGGAAAATGAATTATGACTTTCATGAAACAACTTCTTTTATTAGAAATTTATTAAAATTTGTTTTCGAGAAAAAAATAAATCATAATAAAGAAATTATTGTTGCTCCTTCTTTCCCTTTTTTACACATTTCAAATCAAATTTTACAAGGAACAACTTTAAATATTGCGGCTCAAAATATTCATCAAAAAGATAGAGGTTCTTATACAGGAGAAGTATCAGCTTCTATGCTAAAATCTATAGGAATTCAAAAAGTTATACTGGGACATAGTGAACGTAGAAAATTTTTTTTAGAAAAAAATAATATTTTATTAGAAAAGATAAAAATAGCATTGAAATATGGTTTAAATATTATTTTCTGTGTAGGAGAATCGCTGAATGAAAGATATAATAATCAACAATTTAAAATTGTTAAAGATCAATTGGAAGAAACAGTTTTTCATTGTTCTTCAGAAGATATAAAATCTTTTTATATAGCATATGAACCCATATGGGCTATTGGAACAGGAAAAACGGCTACATTTGAACAAGCTCAAACTATGCATGAATTTATTCGTTCTTTATTTCTAGAAAAATATGGAGAAAAGATTTCTAATAATATATCTATTTTATATGGAGGAAGTATTAATGATCTAAATGCAAAAGATCTTTTTTATCAAAAAGATATAGATGGAGGACTTGTAGGAAACTCTTCTCTTAAACTTGAAAAGTTCTTAGATATTGTTCAATCATAAATGTATTAAAGGCCTCGTAGCTTAATTGGATAGAGCATCTGACTACGGATCAGAAGGTTATGGGTTCGAATCCCTTCGAGGTCGTATTATCCTAAATAAGGTTTAAGTATTTTGCTTCTGGAAGAATGTTTTAGTCTTTTTAATGCTATACTTTCAATTTGTCGAACTCGTTCTCTCGTTAAATCGCAAGATTGTCCCACTTCTTCTAAAGTCATAGGTGGAGATCCATTTAATCCAAAATGTAAAATGATAACACGACGTTCTCTTTCACTTAAAGTTTCTAGAATCCTTTTTATATCTTTACGTAAAGATTCTTTTTCCAAATGTTCATCTGGACGAGGAGATTCGTCTGATCTAACTAAATCATATAAATTGGAATCTTCTCCTTCTATTAATGGAGCGTCCATAGATACATGTCTTCCTGAATTTTTTATGGATTCTTCAACATCTTTTTCACTCATATCTAAATATTCTGCTATTTCTCTTACGGAAGGTGTTCTTTGCAATTCTTGCTCAAGTTGAGCAAGAGTTTTTAGTATTTTATTTAATAATGCTAATTTATTTGTAGGTTGTCTAATAGAACGTGATTGTTCAGCGATAGCTTGCAAAATAGCTTGTCTAATCCACCAAACAACATAAGAAATACATTTGAACCCTCTTGTTTCATCAAAACGTAAAATTCCTTTTATTAAACCTAAATTTCCTTCATTAATTAAATCACATAAACTTAGTCCTTGATTTTGATATTGTTTTGCTACAGAAACAACAAAACGTAAATTTGCATTCACAAGTTTATCTATAGCCGAAGAGTCTCCTTCTCTTGCTCTACGAGCGTATTCCACTTCTTCTTCTGGAGTTAATAATGGAATTTTACCTATTTCATGAAGATACTTATCTAACGATTCAGATTCGCGATTTGTTACTTGTTTAGTAATTTTAAGTTGTCTCATATTTTTTTTATATTATTTTCTTTCTTAGGACGTGGTAAAAGTACTTTTCTAGAGAGTTTCATTTTTTTATTTTTTTCATCCATTCCCATAAATTTTACATCAATAATATCACCTATATGCAACTCTTCTTCTATATTATTCAATCTTTTCCATCCTATTTCCGAAATATGTAACAAACCTTCTACTCCTTTGGAGATTTCAACAAAAACACCAAAATCTTTTATAGATTTTACTTTTGCTTTATAAACTTTTCCTAATTCAGGAACAAAAGCAATTTGTTTAATTCTGTTAATAGCTTTTTCTATTTTTTCATAATCTTTTCCAACGATTTCAATGTAACCTAAATTCCCTTTTTCTTCAATTAATATATTTGTATTTGTACATGATTGTATTTCTTGAATCACTTTTCCACCGGTTCCTATAACTGAACCTATAAAATCTTTTGGAATATTAAAAGTATATATTTTTGGAGCATTAGGTTTCATTTTTTTTCTATATTTAGGTAAAACTTCCAACATTTTTTCTAAAATAAAAATACGACCTTCTAGAGCTTGCATTAAAATTTGATTTATAAGATCGTATGTTACACTTTGCATTTTTTTTACATCCATTTGACAAGCTGTAATTCCACATTTAGTTCCTGTTATTTTGAAATCTAAATCTCCAAAATGATCTTCTTCTCCCATTATATCTGAAACAATAACTTTTTTATTATGTTCGATAAACAACCCCATAGCAATTCCAGAAACAGGATTTTTTATAGGGATCCCTGCATCCATTAATGCCAAACTACCAGCACAAACTGTAGCCATAGAAGACGATCCATTAGATTCCATAATATCAGAAACGACACGAATTGTATATGGATTATTGGGGATAACATTTTTTAATGCACGTTGAGCTAAATTTCCATGACCTACTTCACGTCTAGAAACTCCTCTTATAGAACGTATTTCTCCTGTAGAAAAAGGTGGAAAATTGTAATGTAAATAAAATTTTTCCTGATTTTCCATAATAACATTATCAATTCTATTAGCATCTAAAGAAGATCCTAATGTGACTGTAGTTAAAGATTGAGTTTCTCCTCTTGAAAATAAGGCAGAACCATGCACTCCAGGTAAATAATCAACAAAACTAGATATTGAACGTATTTGTTTATTAGTTCTTCCATCTAATCGAACACCTTTTTTTAAAATTAAATTTCTAATTATCTCTTTTCTAATTTCTTCAAAAAATTGGTCAACAATAGCTTCTTTTTCTTCTGTTATAAATTTTTTTTTAAAATCGTTGAGTATAATTTTTTCTTGAATAGATCTATTTTTTTTATCTAAAAAGTTTTGATAAACTTTATCTATTTTTTCATATGAGAATGAAATAAGTTCTTTTTTTAATATTCTATTTTCTTCTTCTTGAGAAGAATTTATTGATTTTTCATTATCAAAAATACAAAAATTATTTTTTGACAATTTACCCACTAAACGTATTTGAGCTTCTATTTGTGTTTTTATTTCTTTATGAGCTGTGATAACAGTTTCTAAAAATTCATTTTCTTTTATTTCTTTCATTTCCCCTTCTATCATAAGAATAGAATGATTAGAAGCTCCTACTATCAAATCTATATCGGCTTCTTTTAACTGATCTAAACTAGGATTAATAATAAACTTTCCATTCATACGTATGATACGAATTTCTGATATAGGACCATTAAAAGGGATTCCTGCCACTGATAAAGCTGTAGATGCAGCTAATCCAGCTAAACCATCTGGTAAAACAGTTTTATCATATGAAAGTAACGAGATCATGATTTGTATTTCTTTTTTAAACCAATCTGGAAATGTAGGTCTCAAAACACGATCTACTAATCTCATCGTTAATATTTCTTCATTAGAAGGTCTTCCTTCTCTTTTAATAAAACCACCAGGAATTTTACCTCCTGCAGAATATTTTTCTCTATAATCTACTGTTAAAGGCAAAAAATTAGTTTCTTTTTTTGTTTCTTTAGAAACGACCACAGTTGCCAAAAGCATTGTATCTCTTGCACGTACTATAGCAGCTCCATCTGCTTGTTTTGCTAAACAACCTGTTTCTATAATGATAGTACGACCATCTTTCATGGAAATGGTCTCTTTTACTATGTCTGGCATATTTTTTTTTTGTTTTCTATATAACTATAGAAATATTTTATTAATTTTATTTTCTTAATCCTAAATGTTTTATTATATTTTTGTAACTATCAATATCATGCTTTTCTATATATTTTAGCAATTTTTTTCTTTTTCCTACCATTTTAACTAAAGCTCTTTCTGTATTAAAATCCTTTTTATTATTTTTAAGATGGTTATTTAAATGATTAATCCTATAAGTAAATAAAGCAATCTGAGCTTTGGAAGAACCTGTATCGTAAACAGATGTTCCATAAGTTTTGAATATTTCTTTTTTTTTTTCTACTGTCATAATAAAACTATAAAGTTAAAAATATTTTTTTGAAATTAATTTCTATTTTTTTCCATTTTTAGAATAGAATCAATATATCTTCTGTCATTGGATAAACGTGGAACTTTATTTTGTCCTCCTAATTTTTTATGTTTTTTTAGCCAATCATAGAATAAACCATTTCTTGCAACATATATAATAGGAGGACCTAAAATTATATTTTTGTATCGTTTAATTTCGTAATCCGAATTCAAAGATTTTAATTCATTATCCAAAATATTTCTAAAATCACATAAATTTTTTGGACATTTTTTAAATTCTATAATCCATTCATGAGCTCCAGAATTTTTTTGATTCATATATATAGGACCTGCAGTATATTCATGAATAATGGAATTTGTTTTCATGCAAGTTTTATTTAAAGCTTTTTCTGCATTTTCAACAATTAATTCTTCTCCGAAAGAATTTATATAATGAGTAGTTCTTCCTGAAATAGAAATTCTATATGGAGATAAACTAGTAAACTTTACAGTATCTCCAACTATATATCTCCATAGTCCTGCATTAGTAGAAATAACAAGTGCATAATTTTTATTTAATTCTACCTTATCAATAGTAAATATTTTAGGATCTGTATTGTTTATTTCTTCTGTAGGAATAAATTCATAAAATATCCCATGATTTAATAATAATAAAAGATCTTCAACATTTTTTTGATCTTGTACAGCAAAAAAACCTTCTGAAGCACTATACACATCATAATAGTTAATAGATGTATCGAACAATTTTTGATATTGATAAATATAAGGTTTTAAACTTACCCCTCCATGAAATATAACTTCTATATTAGGCCATATTTCATTTATTTTTTTTTTGTCAAATTCTTTTAATAATTTTTTCAAAAAAATCAATAACCAAGAACAAACACCTAATAAAATTCTAACATCTTGATATCCTGTATTTTTTACTATATTTTCTAATTTTCTTTCCCACTCACTCATTAAAGCTATTTTTTTACTAGGTACACAAATATTTTCAGCCCAAAAAGGCATGTTTTTAATCAAAATGGAAGATAAATCCCCATAAAACGTATTATATTTTCTATGTAATTCATAACTTCCACCTAAACGAACCGTTTTTCCAAAAAATATTTTTGTTTTGGGATGATTATGAATGTAGATAGATAACATATCTTTTCCTGCTTTGTAATGACATTTATTCATAGATAATTTGGTTACAGGAATGTATTTACTTCTACTGTTAGTTGTCCCAGATGATCTGGCAAACCATTTAACTTCTCCTGGCCATAATATATTTCTTTCTCCTTTACGAATTCTTTTAATATTATATTGTAAATCGGAATATTTACATATGGGTATTCTTTCAGAGAATTGTTGATACTTTTTAATTTCACGAAATCCATATTTTTTTCCAAATTCGGTATCTTTTGCATACCAAATTAATTGATTTATTAATTGATTTTGTATTTCTATTGGATAACGCATAAAAAACTCTATATTTTTAATTCTTCTTTTAAGAAAAGCAGATGTAAAATATCCAGATAAATACTTTATCATTACGAAAAAATATATTAGTTAAATATTAAAAAATTGTATCATTTATTTTTTTTGGCTAAGTAAAGAGAAACAATTCCAAAAGTTAATTTTTGTGTATAAATCGGATTTAATTTATGATATTTTAAAAGATTATTCATTTTTTTGTTGCAATAGGGAAAAGATAATATAGATTCCTTTAAATAACTGTAGGCAAAATGGTTTTTTGATATAAAATTTCCGATTTTTTTTATAAAAAATAAATAAAAATAATAAATTTTTCTTATCCAAAAATTGGAAGGTTTGGAAAATTCTAAAATGGCTAAAATACCTGAAGGTTTTAGAATTCTATATATTTCTTTAACAGAGTGATGAATATATTGGAAATTTCTAATTCCAAAACCAATAGTTACTATATCAAAAGTTTCATTTTTGAACGGAATATTGTTTGAATATCCTTGTATTGTTTGAATTCTTTTTTCCAAAAAATTGTTTTTTATTTTTTTTTCAGCTATTTTCAGCATTTTATCAGATGGGTCTAATCCTATAATATAGGGATATTTGAATTTTTTAGCTAATAAAATAGCTAAATCTCCAGTACCAGTAGCTAAATCAAGTATTTTTTTAATTTTTTTTTTCCTAAAACTAAATTTGTATAATAAATGAATTACTTTCTTTCTCCATATAAAATCTATTCCAAAAGATGATATATGATTGATTAAATCGTATTTATTAGCAATATGATCAAACATATTTTTTAATTTTCCTTCTTTTGAAGAAAGAGAATATTTATTCATAATATTTGAAATTTACTTCTTAAATTAAGAAAAATAAGAAGAAAAAGAATGATTCTTTATATTGTTTTTTTACTTTATTATTATTTGATTTAATTTTTCAATTAAAAGAAAAGAAATGATTCGATCAATCATTACAGGTACGGGACATTATTTACCCAAGAATATCATAAAAAAAGATCATTTTCTAAAACAAAAATTTTACGATAAAAGAGGATTAAAAATTAAAAAATCTAATGAAGAAATCATTAATAAATTTCAAAAAATTACGGAAATAGAGGAAAGAAGGTATATAAATAAGGGGTTATTTAATTCTGATATAGCGGCTATGGCCGCAAAAAAAGCTTTGGTTAATTCTAAAATTAATAAAGAAAAAATAGATTATATCATATCGGCTCACAATTATGGAGATATTCATCCTATATCTTATCAATCTGATTTTATGCCTTCTATAGCTGCTAAAGTAAAAAATAAACTTCAAATAAAAAATAAAAAATGTCGACCATATGATATGATTTTTGGTTGTACAGGATGGATAGAGGGAATGATTCTTTCGGATCAGCTTTTACAAGCTAAATATGCTAAAAATATATTGATTACTAGTTCTGAAACTTTATCTAAAGTTATAGATCCACATGATAGAAATGCAATGATTTTTTCAGATGGAGCAGGAGCAGCAGTTCTATCTTCTATAGAATATTTAGAAGATGAAAAATATGGGATCATTCATTATGATACTCAATGTGATAATAATGATGAATTATATTATTTGACTAATGGTCCTTCTTTAAATCCCAATTATAAAAGATCTTTAGTTAATATTAGAATGAATGGAAGGAGAATTTATGAGTATGCGTTAACAGAAGTTCCAAATATGCTAAAAAATATACTTGATCACGCTAATTTACATCTTAAGGATATTAAAAAAATTCTCATACATCAAGCTAATGCTAAAATGGATTATGCTATTTTAAAAAGATTATTGAAATTGTATAATTATAATATCCTAAGTAGGAAGGATTTTATTTCAAAAATAATGCCTATGACAATACAAAAATTTGGAAATTCTTCTGTTGCTACTGTTCCTACTTTATTAGATTTAATTCTTAAAGGAAAAATGCCTCCTCATGAAATTAAACCTGGAGATATAATTCTCATGGCATCTTTAGGAGCTGGAATGAATATTAATGGAATGATTTACCGTTTTCCAATTTCCAAAAAAAATAAATATGAAAAAAAAAATACATCCAAAAAATTATAGACTTGTTGTTTTTAAAGATATTAATAACGAAAAAATATTGATTTGTAAATCAACAGTTACAACAAAAGATTCTATTCATATAGATGGAAGTGATTATCCATTATATAAAATGGAAATATCTAGTTATTCACATCCATTTTTTACTGGGGAAAAGAGATTTTTAGGTAAAACAGGTCCTGCAGAAAAGTTTAAGAAAAAATACGAAAAGTATAAAAAATTATAAAATATATATATGAATTTCATATTATATGATGGAATAGAATGGAAAAAATTATTTCCTATAACGCTTACTAGACCTGTATCAGAAATTCGATTAGGATTATTTACAATAAAAGAAAGATGGGAAAAATACATTGGAAAAAATGTAAATCATATTATGACACAACCTTTTCTTTCAAAGAAATATTCAAAAAAAAAATATTCATTTTTTGAGAATGTATTCTTGATCAATTCTTCATTTCTTCCTAATGAAGAGTTAATTAAAATTCTTCTTTCTTTAAAAGAAAATGAAACCATTTTTTTTAAAGAAAAAATGATTGCTATAAAAAAGAATTTTTTTTCAGAAAAAGAAGATCTTCTTCCTTTATATTTAAATAAATGTCAAAAAACATATCATGTAAAACGAGTTATTCATATTCAATATCCATGGGACATATTTATAAACAATGAAACTATATTAAAAAAAGATTTTATGTTTTTCACAAAAGGAAAAAAATCTTTCTCTTTATTGGGAAAAAATTATGTTCTTTGTAAAGAAGAAATTTTTTTGGAAGAAGATATAAAAGCAAATAATGTTGTATTAAATGCTAAACTTGGCCCCATATATATTGAAAAAGGAGTTAAAATTATGGAAGGATCCATAATCAGAGGGCCAGTAGCTATTGGAAATAACACTATATTAAATATGGGATCAAAAATATATGGAGGTACAACAATAGCTGCTTTTTGTAAAGTAGGAGGAGAAATTTTCAATTCTGTGATTTTTTCCTATTCTAATAAGGTTCATGATGGATTTTTAGGAAATTCTATTTTAGGAGAATGGTGTAATTTAGGTGCTGGAACTAATATTTCTAATTTGAGAAATGATTATCAAAAAGTAACAATTTGGAATTATGAAAAAAAAGATTTTGTTCCTACTAATTTACAATTTATTGGGATAATCATGGGAGATCATTCTAAATCAGCAATAAATACTCAATTTAATACAGCTACGATTGTAGGTGTTGGTGATAGTATTTTTGGATATGGATTTCCTTCCAGATATATTCCTTCTTTTTGTTTAGGAGGTATTCAAATGAAAAAAAGAATTTCTTTTAATAAAGTTTGTGAAACTGTTGAAATTGTAATGAACAGAAGAAATATAAATTTTTCTATTTTAGATAAAAAAATTTTAGAATATTTATATCAATTGTTGGATATTTAATTAATTTTTATTTATATCATATCATACATATGAAAATAAAATTTTCAATAAAAGTTATTTTATGCTGAAACATAATTTAGGGTATCCTCGTATAGGAATACGAAGAGAGTTAAAAAAAGCTAGTGAAGCTTATTGGTCAAATAAGATTGATTCTAATTCTTTATTTGAAGTAGGGGAAAAAATAAGAGAGGAAAATTGGAAATTACAAGAAGAGGCTAATTTAGATTTAATTCCATGCAATGATTTCAGTTTTTATGATCATGTTCTAGATATGTCCTTATTGTTGGGAGTGATTCCAGAGTCTTATCATTCTATTCCAGTAATTCATAATAATATTGATTTATATTTTTCTATGGCTAGAGGGTTTCAAAGAAATGAATGGGATATTAAAGCTATGGAAATGACAAAATGGTTTAATACTAATTATCATTATATAGTACCAGAATTTGATAAAAATCAAAAATTTTCAATTTTTTCAAATAAAATTTTTGATGAATTAGAGGAATCTAAAAAAATATTGAAATCTATAAAAAAAATTAAACCTGTATTAATTGGACCTGTATCCTATTTATTTTTAGGGAAAGAAAAAGAAAAGTCTTTTCATAAAATGGATTTAATAGAAAATATAATTCCTATTTATAT
This sequence comes from Blattabacterium cuenoti, assembly GCF_014252015.1. Taxonomy (NCBI): domain Bacteria; kingdom Pseudomonadati; phylum Bacteroidota; class Flavobacteriia; order Flavobacteriales; family Blattabacteriaceae; genus Blattabacterium; species Blattabacterium cuenoti. Next base: position 530,844 of record NZ_CP059206.1, on the reverse strand, counting down.
AAAAATTATAAAAAAATTAAAAAATGAAGGAATTAATTGGATTCAATTAGATGAACCTATTTTAGTTTTAGATATGTCTGAAAAAGAAAAAGAGGCTTTTAAATATGCTTATGGTGAAATATCTAAATTTTGTTCTGATATCAATATTATGTTAGCTTCTTATTTTGATGGAATGTCAGAAAATATGTTTCTTTTTCAGGATATGTCTATTCAAGCATTGCATATAGATTTAGTGGAAGATTCAGAACAGATGGAAAAAATCCTCTCTTTTTTTTCAAGAGAATCAAAAATGATTTTATCTTTAGGACTTATTGATGGAAGAAATGTATGGAAAAACAATTATGCTAATTCTGTTCAAAAAATAGAAAATGCGATAGAATCTATAGGAGAAGATAGAATTATGATAGCTCCTAATTGTTCTCTTATACACGTACCTATAGATATAGAGTATGAACATTCTATTCATATAGCAATCAAAAATAGAATGTCTTTTGCAAAACAAAAAATTTACGAATTAAATGATTTAGTAGAAATTGTAAAAGGAAATAAAAATATTTTATTCAAAAATTCTTCTTTATTAGAAAAATCATCCTCTATTTTTTATGATCAAAAAATAAAGGAAAGAATGACAAAAATAACAGACCAAGATATACAAAGAAATAATCATTTTTATATTAGACAAAAAAAGCAAAAAAATAAGTTTCGTCTTCCTCTATTTCCTACTACTACTATAGGATCTTTTCCACAAACGAAAGAAATTCGTAGTTTGCGTAACAAATTACGAAAAAAGGAGTTGAGTCAAGAAAGTTATAATGAAAAAATTAAAGATTTTATTGTAGATGTTATTAAAAAGCAAGAAAAAATAGATTTAGATGTCCTGGTTCATGGAGAGTTTGAAAGAACTGATATGGTAGAATATTTTTCCGATAAATTAAAAGGAATTCTTTCTACTAACAATGGATGGGTTCAAAGTTATGGAAGCCGTTGTGTTAAACCTCCTGTTATTTATGGAGATGTTGGTCGTATTAGCGATATGACTGTTGAATGGATATGTTTTGCTCAATCTAAAACAAAAAAATTAATGAAAGGCATGCTAACCGGTCCCGTAACAATTCTACAATGGTCTTTTGTGAGAAATGATCAACCTATATATCATACTGCTTATCAAATAGCTTGGGCTATTCGAGAAGAAGTTTTATCCTTGGAAAAATCTGGGATTCAAATTATTCAAATAGATGAACCCGCCCTAAGAGAAGGATTACCTTTGAAAAAAAAGAATTGGAAGTCTTATTTTGATTGGTCTATTAAGGCCTTTCGTATTTCTTCAAGTGGAGTAAAAGATGAAACTCAAATACATACACATATGTGTTATAGTGAATTTAACGATATATTTGAACATATAGCAGATCTGGATGCAGACGTTATCACTATGGAGACATCTAGATCTAAAATGGAATTGTTAAAAGCTTTTTCAGTTTTTTCTTATCCTAATGAAATAGGTCCAGGAGTATATGATATTCATTCTCCAAGAATTCCTACCGTAGAAGAAATATTTGACTTAATCAAAAAAGCTTCAAATAAATTACCTATAAAAAATATTTGGGTTAATCCAGATTGTGGATTAAAAACTAGAAAATGGGAGGAAGTATTGAAATCGCTTCATAATATGACAAAAGCAGCAAAAATAGCTAGAAAAAAATTAGTTAATTCATCTTGAAATTTGAAAAAAAGAAATGTGTATATTTTCATGTTGACCTAAAAATTTATAAATGATTTTACATAAAAAAGAAGAAATAATAAAAAAGGAGTTTCAATTCCTTAAGAATTGGGAGGAAAAATATGAATATTTGATAGATTTGGGAAATAAATTGCCTAAAAAATCTTATAAGTTTAGGTCAGAGGAAAAATTAATTCATGGATGTCAATCTAAAGTTTGGTTAGAAGCTAAATTTGATGGATCACGTATTTTTTTTGAAGCAGATAGTGAAGCGTTATTACCCAGAGGGATGATTGCTATTATGATTCGAGTATATTCAGGTCTTTTTCCTTTTGAAATTATTTATTCTAATGCTAATTTTATTTATGAAATAGGATTTCAAACTTTCCTATCTCCTATTAGAGCTAATGGAATGTTTTTATTTTTAAAAAAAATAAAGTTTTACGCCATAGCTTTCCATACCAAAACTTCTATTAGATCAAATGGTAGAATTTAAAAAAAAGTGATATGTTTCAAACCATTAATCCTGTAGATAACAATGTATTAAAAACTTATTATTTTTTATCAGATAAGAACATTAATATTAAATTATCAGAAGCTCAAAATGCATATAAAGAATGGAAAAATTTTTCCTTTGATTCTAAGATTAAATGTATCATGAAACTCTGTTTTTGCATGCAGAAAGCCATAGATATTATAGCATATTCCATTACTAAAGAAATGGGGAAGCCCATTACTCAATCTTATGCAGAGATCAATAAAAGTATTAATTTGTGCCAATACTATTCCAAATTAGAAGAATCTATTTTTACTAAAAAAATTCATACTGAATATGAAATTTCTTATGTCAAGTTTGAATCTATAGGTGCTATATTAGGGATTATGCCTTGGAATTATCCTATTTGGCAAACAATTAGATCTACTATTCCTAATTTATTATTAGGAAATATAATTATCATTAAACCTGCTCTTAATACAACAGGATGTTCTCTTATTTTAGAGAAAATATTCTTAGAATCTGGTTTTCCTAAAGGAGTTTTCCAGGTTTTATTAATAGATGTTAATAAGATAGAATCCGTTATTGCACATTCTATTATACAAGGAGTTACTTTTACAGGAAGTACTTTAACTGGGAGCATTATAGGATCATTATCGGGAAAATATGTTAAAAAATCTGTTTTGGAATTAGGAGGAAATGATGCTTTTGTAGTTATGAAAGATGTAGAAAATATAAAAAAGATAGCAAAATTAGCTACAGAATCTAGATTAAATAATACAGGACAAACATGTATTTCTGCAAAAAGATTTATTGTAGATAAAATGATCATGGATGATTTTATAGATGCAGTCATGCAAGAGATGAAAACATATCATAAAGGAGATTTGTATGATGAATTAACCAAAATAGGCTATATTTCTCGTAATGATTTATCTGATAAATTACATCAACAATATAAAAATATTATATTAAATGGAGGTAAAATATGTTTAGAAATTACCAGAAATGGTAATTTCTTTTCTCCTTCTTTATTGAAAATAGAAAATGATAATTCCATAGTGAATAAAGAAGAGATATTTGGTCCAATAGGAATAGTTTATTCTTTTTCTCAAGAAAAAATAATTCCTGATATTGTCAATAATACACCATACGGACTTGGAACTTCTATTTGGACAAAAGATTTAGAAAAAGCGGAAAAAATATCAAGAGAAATAGATACTGGAATGATTTTTATTAATGAAATTGTAAAATCCGATCCACGTTTTCCTTTTGGAGGAGTTAAAAAATCTGGATATGGTAGAGAATTATCAGCTTTATCTATAAAAGAATTTTCTAATTGTAAAACTTTAATTATAAAATAATTATAAATTTTTTCGCATCCTTGCAACAGGAATATGCATTTGATCTCTATATTTAGCGATAGTTCTCCTAGCTATTAAATATCCTTTTTCTTTAAGTATATTGGATAATTTTTCATCTGTAAGAGGTTTTTTTTTATTTTCTTGAGCTATTGATTCTCCTAATAGTTTTTTGATTTCAATAGAAGAAATTTCTTCTCCTTCTTGATTTATCATTTTTTCAGAAAAAAAGCTTTTTATTAAAAAAGTACCATATGGTGTATTAACATATTTACTATTAGCTACACGTGAAACAGTAGAAATCCCTACTCCAATTTTTTGGGAAATATTTTTTAAAATCATAGGTTTTATTTTAATTGGATCTCCAGTTAAAAAATATTCTTTTTGATAATTCATAATAGCATTCATAGTTAACATTAATGTATTTTGACGTTGTTTGATTGCATCCACAAACCATTTTGCTGAATCTATTTTTTGCTTTAAAAACATAATGGTTTTTTCATCTTTTTTTACATTTTTTTCTGATTTATTTTTATAAGATTTTAATATATTTAAATATAAAGATGACACCTTTAATTCTGGTATATTTCTTTGATTTATAGAAAGTTCTAATTTTTCATCTGAAATATATATATTAAAATCCGGAATAATATGATCCAAATTTTTAGTATTATCAGAATAAATTTTACCTGGTTTAGGATTTAATTTTTTTATTTGATCAATGGCTTTTCTTAAATTTTTTTTTGTTATTCCCAATTTCATTTGTAATTTTTGATAATGTTTTTTTACAAAAGATTCAAAATGATATCGTATAATTTTTTCTGATAAAAAAATTTCCTGATTCATTTTTTTTTTATCTAATTGAATTAATAAACATTCTTGTAGATTTCTGGATCCTACTCCTATAGGATCTAATTTTTGTATATAATCTATCAGTAATTTTTCTATTTTCTCTGTAGATACTGATATTCCGAGTATTAAAAAAATATCATCTGCTATAGATGTTATTTTTCTTCTAATAAAACCATCATCATCGATATTTCCTAATATAAAATCAGCAATTAATAAATCTTTTTCATTCAAACGAAATGTATGCAATTGACTTTTTAAATAGTCTTGAAAAGAAATTCCAGAAATAATAGGAATATATTTTTGCACACTGTAATTTGGATTGTTTATTTTAAAATCTTCAAATTCGTCATCACTTAAATATTCATCCATATCAGAAAAATCTACAGTTTGATCTTCCGTAAGGTCATTTTCTAATTCTAATATATCTGAAGACTCTTCTAAATCTAAATCCGAACTATTTTCTTCTTCTAATTCTAAAGCGGGATTTTCTTCTAACTCTTGTCGAACTTTTTGTTCAAAATCTAAAGTAGATAATTGGACTAATTTCATTAATTTGATTTGTTGCGGAGAAAGTTTATGTTGTCCTTTTTGCAATAACTGTTGTTTTAACATATCTTAAAATTCTGCATTTTTTGGAGTTCTTGGATATGGAATAACATCACGAATATTATTCATTCCTGTTACAAATTGAACTAAACGATCAAAACCTAAACCAAAACCGCTATGAGGTACAGATCCAAAACGACGTGTATCTAAATACCACCAAAGTTTATTTTTATCAGTATTTGTATCTTTCATACGTTGTAATAACATATCATAACGTTCTTCTCTTTGAGATCCACCAATAATTTCTCCTATTTCAGGAAATAAAACATCCATAGCTCTAACTGTTTTTCCATCATTATTCATACGCATATAAAAAGCTTTAATACTACAGGGATAATCAAATACAATTACAGGAATTTTAAAATACTTATCAACTAAATATTGTTCATGCTCCGATTGTAAATCCATTCCCCAAATAATTGGATGCAAAAATTTTATATTTTTTTTCTTTTCTTCTTCATCAAGAATTTTTATAGCTTCTGTATAACTAATTTTCTTAAATGGAAATTTTAAAATAAGTTCTAATTTTTCTAAAAGATAATTTTTTTTCTTTTGGTTCCATTTTTCCAAATATTTATTTAAAAAAATAAGATCTTCCATGCTATTATCAATAATATATCTAATAATAAACTTTAGAAAATTTTCAGCTAAATTTATGTTTTCTTTCAGATGATAAAAAGCAATTTCAGGTTCAATCATCCAAAATTCAGACAAATGTCGTGAAGTATTAGAATTTTCTGCTCTAAATACAGGACCAAAAGTGTACACTTTTCCTAATCCTAGGGAAGCCGTTTCCGCTTCTAATTGTCCGGATACACTAAGATAAGTCTTACATTTAAAAAAATCTTTTTCATAATCTACTAGTTTTTTTTTTAAATCCATAGTTGTAATTTGAAACATTCTTCCAGTTCCTTCACAGTTTAAAGTTGTAATGATTGGAGTGTGAAGATAGAAAAAACCATGTTCATGAAAATATTTATGTATGCAAAAAGCTATATGATGACGTATTCGCATAATACAACTAAAAATATTTGTTCTAAAACGTAAATGAGCTTGTTCACGAAGTTTTTCTAAACTATGCTTCTTAGGTTGCAAAATAGATTTTTGAATAATTACTGGATCTACTGATTCATATATGGTTATTTTCAAAGATTGAAGTTCAATATATTGTTTTGTCCCTATACTTTTTTTTACTATTCCTATAACTCTAATTGAACTTCCAATTGTTATTTTTTTTATAAGTTTTTTATCCAGTTTATTGGATAAAATAATTTGCAGATTTTGAATGGTAGATCCATCATTCAAAGTAACAAAAATAGAATAACGAAAAGAACGTATCCATCCTTCAATTAATACTTTTTTATCTATAAATAATTTTCCTTTATTTAATAACTCTTTAACTGAATATTTTTTGACCATTTTATATTCTTAATATTTCTTTTTCCTTCTGAAGGAAGAAGTTTTCTATTTTGTCGATATATTCAATCGTCATTTTTTGTATACGATTTTCTCCTGTTTTAGAAACATCTTCTGATATTTTTAATCTTTTTATATATTTTTTGCTTTTATTGCGAATATTTCTAACAAGAATTTTTGCATGTTCTGTTTGTAACTTTATTTTCTTCATAAAATTTTTTCTACTTTCTTCTGTGATTATAGGTAAATGTATATGAATAGAATCTCCTTTATTAGTAGGCATAAAACCTAAATTAGCATTGATAATAGCTTTATCTATATCTGAAATAATAGAACGATCCCAAGGATGAATTGAAATATTCATATTATCTATAATAGAAATATTGGCAACTTCCATAAGCGGAAAAAAGGTTCCATAACATTTTATTTTGATTTTTCCTAAAAAAGAAGATACAGATTTACTACCCAATCGAATACGATGAATTTCTTCTTTTAGTTGTTTCAATATTTTTTCCATATCTATTTTACAACAGCAAAAAATGTCGTTTAATTCATCCATAATTTTATTTTTTTTTAGAAACCATAGTTCCTATTTCTTCTCCAGAAATTACTTTTTTAAAATTTCCTTTTCTATTAATATCAAAAATAATAATCGGTAAATTATTTTCATTCCCTAAAATGAAAGCAGTTTGATCCATAACTTTGATTCCCATTTTATATGCCATATCAAAAGATATATTTTTAAGTTTTTTAGCACATTTATTTTTTTCTGGATCAGTTGTATAAATTCCATCTACTCTAGTTCCTTTTAATAATACATCAGCCTTTATTTCTATAGCACGTAAAACAGCGGCTGTATCTGTAGTAAAATAAGGATTTCCTAATCCGGCTACAAATATTACGACTCTTCCTTTTTCAAGATGGTGAATCGCTCTATCTATACCAAAAGGTTCTGCAATTTCATCCATTCTAATAGCTGTTTGAATATAGGTACATATTCCTACATTTTCTAAATATGATTGAAAAGCTATACCGTTAATAACGGTAGCTAACATCCCCATATAATCTCCTTCAATACGATTTATAGTTTTTTCCTTTATTCTAGAAAATCCTCTATATATATTTCCACCTCCAATAACTATTGCTACTTGAGCTCCCATATCTACTACTTTTTTGACTTCTTCAGCATATTGTTGAAAACGAGTAGAATGAAGTCCAAATTCGTTATCTCCCATAAGAGCTTCTCCACTTAATTTCAATAATGATCTTTTGTACTTCATGAAAAATATATTTTAGCGTTTTTTTCGTAAAAAAATAAAGGATATTATGGAAAAATTCCTAATTTTTCATAAGAATCTATAATTTTATTTATAGCTAGTACAAATGCTGCAGTCCGCATGTTTTCTATCTTCGATGATTTTTTTAAATCACGAATTTTGTGAAATCCATTGATCATTGTATCTTCTAAACCACTACGTATCAAATCTATTTCTCTTGGACCTCTTAGAATGATTTTTTTTTCTTCTTTTGAAATTTTTTTATTACAAATTGTTTCTATAACTTGTAATAATTCTGCATTCATATTTTCGCTAAATTTTTTTTCCATACGTCCATAACGTACATGACTTAGATTTTTCAACCATTCAAAATAAGAAACGGTAACTCCTCCTGCATTTAAATAAATATCTGGAACTATAATCACACCTTTTTTTTCCAATATTTCATCGGCTTCAGGAGTAATAGGTCCATTTGCCGCTTCTCCAATAATTTTAGCTTTAATACGATTTGCATTATTTCTATGAATTACATTTTCTAACGCTGCTGGAATCAAAATATCGCATTCTAATTCTAAAGCTTTTTCAGTATTTTCTATATTTTTTGCTTCTGGAAAATTTAATATGGATCCAGTATTTTTTAAATGTAAAAAAACTTTTGATACATTTAATCCTTTTTCGTTATAAATAGCCCCTTCTCTTTCTGCTAAGGCTATTATAATAGCTCCTGCTTCATGAAAAAAAGTGGCAGCATGATAACCAACATTTCCTAAACCTTGTATTATAATTTTTTTTCCTATTAATCCTAGATCAAGACCAACAAAATCCATCTCTTCTTTAACATGACATAATTCTCTTATACCATAAAAAACGCCTAATCCTGTTGCTTCTTTTCTTCCTCTAACACCTCCTTGAGAAACAGGTTTTCCTGTTACACAAGCTAATGCATCAACATCTCCAGAACGAAGAGATAAAAAAGTATCAAAAATCCAACTCATCTCTCTTTCTCCAGTTCCATAATCAGGAGCAGGAACATCTATTCCCGGACCAATAAAATTTTTCTTAATCAATTCAGAAGTATAACGACGTGTTATCTTTTCTATATTTTCTGATGATATAGTTTGTGGATCAATTTTTATTCCACCTTTAGCACCTCCAAAAGGAACATCTACTATAGCACATTTATAGGTCATTAAAGCAGCTAAAGTCATAACTTCATCTTGATTCACTTTAATACTATATCGAATCCCCCCTTTACAAGGGAGTTTATGATGAGAATGTTGAACTCTATATGCTTCAATAACTTTGATTTCTTTTCCTATTTTTACTGGAAAATGAATCCGAAATACAGCATTGCAGGCTTTAATTTGTTCCAAAAGACCCTTTTCAATAGAAAGAAATCGTGCAGCTTTATCAAAATTTTTTTCTATACAATTAAAAAAACTATATGCACTAGTTCTATTTTGATTCATAAGAAAGAGTTTTTACACATTTCTATAAAATGAAAAAAATACAAAAAATGAATGCTACATTATCGAGTACAAATCTACGTTTTATGTATAAATTTTAATCACCATAACACAATATGAATTAAATATTGGAATGTGAGGTTATTTCATAAAATTTATTTAAACAAAATATTTATTATTTTTCTAGGTATTAAAATTAACTTTTGCAAAATTTTTTCTTTCAAAATAAATTTTATTTTAGGATGACTCAATATTTTCTTTTTTATTTCTTCTGTTGAAATCCTAGAATCAAACTTTTCTAAAAATTTTAATTTTCCATTAAACATAATCGGATATGTTATTTCTTTTTTTACTATATATTTTGGATCAAAAACTGGAATGTTATAAAATATAATAGATTTTTTTTTCCCTAATTTATACCATAATTCTTCGGCTACATGAGGAGCAAATGGAGCTATTAATTGAACTAAAGGTTCAAGTATTTTTCTTTTATTACATTTTAATGTAGTTAGTTGGTTAGTTAAAACCATCAGTAAACTAATAGATGTATTCCAAGAAAAAGATTGCATTTTATTTTGTATTTTTTTTATAGTACAATGTAAAATTTTAAACTCAAGAAATGTTGGGTTTTCTTCACTTACTTGGAAAGTATTATTTTTATGAAATAAATACCAAAATTTATTCATAAAATTTTTTATACCATTTACTTTTTCTTCATCCCAACATTTAGACTGATTAATAGGTCCCAAAAACATTTCATGAATACGAAATATATCTATTCCATGTTTTTTACAAAAATCATCAGGGTTTATTACATTATATTTGGATTTAGACATTTTTTCCAATTTTCTTTTGCAAAAAAAAGTCCCTCTTTCTAAAATAAAAATGGATGAATAAAATTCAGGTTTATATTTTTTTAACCTTTTAATGTCTAATTCATTGTTTTCTTTAATTAAAAAAAGATCTACATATATTTCTTGAAAAGAAGAATATGCATGTTTTTTATTCATTAATCCATAAGAAACAAAAATATTTTCTCCTATTACTTTGAGTATAATAGCAGAATAACTCAAAATCATTCCTTGATTTAATATTTTTTTGAAAGGTTCCTCAGTAGTTATCCAGCCTCTATCCAATAAGAATTTATGCCAAAATCTGGCATAAATCAAATGACCTGTACTATGTTCAGATCCTCCAATATACAAGTCAACATTTTTCCAATAATTTTCTTTTTCTTTATCAAGAAAAAATTTATCGTTATGAACGTCCATATATCTTAGAAAATACCAACTTGATCCTGCCCAACTAGGCATAGTACTAGTTTCTATTGGATATATGTATTTATAATCAATCAAAGTATTAGGAACAATTTTCATATTTTTTTCATCCCAAGCCCAATTTTTAGCTCTAACTAATGGAGATTTTCCATCTTCAGGATGAAAATTATCTATTTCCGGAAGTATAATAGGTAATTTTTCAACGGGAATTGTTTTGGGAATTTTATTTTTAAAATAAATAGGAATTGGCTCTCCCCAATATCTTTGTCTGGAAAAAATAGCATCGCGAATTTTATAGATGCTTTTAATTTCTCCTATTTTATTTTTAATTAAAATTTCTATAATTTTTTCTTGTGCTTGTTTACGATTTAACCCATTTAAAAAATCAGAATTAATGCATGTTTCATTAACATCTAAAACTGTTTTTATTTTTATACCAAATTTTTTGGCAAATTTTTTGCTTTTTTCATCATGTCCAGGAATTCCTATTATAGATTTAGTTTGATTATTTACATTAAAAAAATTACTGATATAAATAGGAATCTTTTCATTTTTAATAAATGGATGGAACACATAATTTCCTGTAAAAACACCCGAAATATTTTCCGTATTTTCATTTATGCAAAATTCTTGAGCAAGATATGCTAAAACATTTTTATGATGTATAGAAGAAATACTTATTTTATTTACGATAGGATGATCTGTAGATAATATGATAAAAGTTATTCCAAATATCATTTCTGGATGAGAAGTAAATAACTCAATTTCATTTTTATTGATATTGGGAGTATCATCATTGATAAGATGAACAATTTTTAATAAAATAGAAGTTCCTATTAATTTTCCTATCCAATTACATTGTAAATTTTTTAAAGATTGAGAACAATCAATTACATTCAATCCTTTTATGAGTCTTTCTGCATATGCAGAAATTCTTATATGCCATTGTAACATTTTTTTTTTGTAAACAGGGAACCCTCCTCTTTCACTCTTTCCATTTTTTATTTCATCATTAGCTAATACGGTACCTAAACTGGGACACCAATTAACAGTATTGTTACATAAAAAAGCAAGCCTATAATCTAAAAGAACAGATTCTTTTTCATATGAATTTAATTTTTTCCATGTTTTTGAATTGAATTTATAATTTGACGTAGAACTTGCATTAATGAATTTATTTCCGTTTTTATTAAATTCTTCAATTAAAAGATTTATAGGTTTAGCTTTCTCACTATTTTTATCGTACCAAGAGTTAAAAATTTGAATAAACATCCATTGAGTCCAACGATAATAACTAGGATGGCTAGTATATAGTTTTCTATTCCAATCAAAAGAAAGTCCTATTTGATTCATTTGTTTTTTGTATCTACATGAATTTTCATGAGTGGTATCATAAGGATGTTTTCCTGTTTGTACTGCATATTGTTCTGCAGGAAGTCCAAAAGAATCGAACCCTATAGGATTTAAAACATTATATCCTTCTCCTCGTTTATATCTAGCATAAATATCTGATGCTATATAACCTAAACAATGCCCTACATGAAGCCCTGTTCCAGAAGGATAAGGAAACATATTCAAAATATAGTACTTCCTTTTTTTATTTTCTTTTGTGTGAAAAATATTATGTTCTTTCCAGTATATTTGCCAACGTTTTTCTATTTCACCAAAATTATATTCCATTTTTTTTTCTTTATAATTATGCATATAAAAATTACAATGATTTTATTACGTAATTTTAATTTATTTCTGCAGAACAATATAGAAATTGTTTTTATTTCCTGCGAAAATGAATCCAATCATATAATAAAAATTCAAGAAAAAAGTTCCTACAAAAAAAGAAAAAAATGTTTAATGAGGATCAAGATTATTTAAATAACGGTAAATTTCTAAATAATCAAACAGTAAGTAGATTAATAAAAATCATTCATCATAACCCTAATGATGTTATAAAAATATTTAGTTTATTAAAACTATGTAAAGCCATCTCTATTTTTAGAGTATTAGATTTGCCTATAAAAAAAAAAATTATAAAAGGGTTACCTTCTATTAAAAAAATGGAGTTGCTAAATAATTTATCGGTAGATGATCGTGTTTCTTTTTTCAAAAAGATTCCCAAAAGGATTTTAAAAGATTTAATTAAATATTTAAATTCAGAAGAAAAATGTAAAACTTTAGTTTCTCTAGGATATCCTGAAAATAGTGTAGGTCGTTTAATCATTCCATATTATCTTGCAGTTCAAAAAACTTGGAGTGTACAAGAAGTTTTGGATTATATCCGTAAAGAAGTAAAAAATAGTGATGTTATAGAAATTATCTATATAGTAGACCAAAAAGGAAAATTAATAGATGATATAAAAATACGAGAGTTTTTATTAGTAGACCCAAATACAAAAGTGTATGATTTAATAAATAGTGATAAAAAAAATACTGCCACTTTAAATATTACAAATACAGAAGAAGAAGCTTCTAAAATATTTTCTCTAAGTAATAGAGTTTCACTTCCAGTTATAGACGATAAAAATTTTTTATTGGGAATAGTAACTGTAGATGATATTTTATGGGTTTTAAATGAAAATTATAGAGAGGATTTTCAAAAGATAGGAGGAATGGAAGTTCTAGATCAATCCTATTTAAATGTTCCTTTATATAAACTTATTAAAAAAAGAGCTGGATGGCTTATTTTATTATTTATAGGAGAAATGTTAACAACTACAGTTATGCAAGAATTTTCAAGTGTGATAGAAAAAGCCGTGGTTCTTGCTTTGTTTATTCCTTTAGTTGTTTCAAGTGGGGGAAACAGTGGTTCTCAAGCAGCCAGTTTAATTATACAAGCCATGGCATTAGGAGAAGTTAAGATCAAAGATTGGTGGATTGTTATGCGAAGAGAAATTATTTGTGGTTTTTTTTTAGGTAGCATATTGGGATTAACAGGTTTTATACGTGTAGTAGCTTGGCATAAAATCAATTTATTTAATTATGGAACTCATTGGATATTAGTAGGATTTACAGTTTTTTTATCCTTAATCGGAGTGGTTTTATGGGGAACATTAAGTGGGTCAATGTTACCTTTTATAATTAAAAAATTAAGAGGAGATCCTGCTAGTTCTTCTGCTCCTTTTGTAGCTACACTAGTAGATGTTGTTGGATTAATTATATATTTTTCTATGTCTTACCTTCTTTTGCATGGAACTTTACTATAATTATAAAAACATTTTTTTACATTTTTGTAAAACGATTTTAAAATCTTCAGGAATTGGACAATAAAAATAACATTTCCCATTTTTTGGATGTATAAAAGAAAGAGATATAGCATGTAAAGCTTGTCTTGGTAATATTTTTAAACAAGTTTTCAAAAATTCTATATTTTGATTGGAACATTTTTTTTTCATAAAAATTCTGTTTCCACCATAAATAGAATCATGAAACAATGGATGTCCCAAGTATTTGAAATGAGCTCTTATTTGATGTGTTTTTCCTGTTTTGATATTGCAAGAAATATATGTTAAATATTTGAATCTTTCTAATACTTCGTAACATGTAACAGAATACTTCCCTTTATAAGATTCATTATTTCTAAATATAGTCATTCTTTTTCTATTTTTAGGATCCCTACCAATAAAACCAGTTATAATCCCTTTTTCTTCAAGTAAATCTCCCCATATTAAAGCCCTATATTCTCTTTTAATTGTTCTGGAGTAAAATTGTTGAAATAAATATTTTTGAGAATATTCATTTTTAGCTAAAACTAATAAACCTGATGTATCCTTATCTAATCTATGGACTAATCCACTTCTATATAAATTAAAATTATTTAAATTTGAGTTTTGAAAATGATATTTAATTCCATGAATCAACGTTCCTTTATCATTTCCAAATCCAGGATGAACAACCATTCCTGCTGGTTTATTAACTACAATAACATCTTCATCTTCATGGATAATATCTATATTTATTTTTTCTGCAATAATATTATTGTACTCTAAATGATCCAATATAGAAGGAATATTAGAGATTTCTATATCTATAAAATCTAAAGGTTTTATTTTATAATTTTTTTTTACAATACGTTGATTGACTATAACTTTTCCTGAAATAGTTAATTTTTGAATTTGATTTCTACTAATGTTTTGGATATTACTTTTTAAAAATTTATCAAGACGAACTTCTTTTTGATTTTCATTCGCAATAATTTGAATTTTTTTCATTTAATTCAATTCTATTTTTTCTTCTTTTTTTTCCATATGTTTATTAGAATCTTCTTTTTCTATTTCTATTTGAATTTTTTCTGTTTGTTTGCTTGATTTTTTTTCATCTATTTGAATTAAATGATCCAATAATTCTTTTGAACTTAACCAAAGTTCAACCGATTTATTTTTATCATGAATACTTCCAGGTGTAGGTTTTTGACGGTATACTTTTGCATTTTTATTCGGATTGATTATTGTATGATCATAGTAAAAATTAATTACATGAAATAATTGGTTGTTTAAAGTATGAGTAGCAGCATGTAATGACATTCCGATAACATTAGGAACTACCAAATTATTTTTTTCATATCCTTTTCCAATAATTAAAGTGATACCATCTTGATTAGTAGGAAATCTATATCCAGATTGAATAGATTTTTTTTTATATAAAATTTTTAAAACGGTATCTCTACTCATGTCATGAATATATTTAATTTCTTTGACAGGTATATGATTATCATGAAGCAATTTTATTGCTATTCGTTTATTTTTATTTATAATATTAGGTAAAATAGATTGTGAGGATTTAGAATTAACTTGTATGTATATATGTCTTCCTTCTTTTACATGACCTCCAGCTTCTGGAGAAAAGGAAATAATTTGATTAACTTTAAAATTAGGATCGTAACGCGATGTATCTATATCGTATTTTAGCCCTAATTTTTTTAAAATAGATATAGATTTAGGTAAAGTAAAACCTTTCAAATCAGGAACTACAACATAAGATCCATGTTTTGTATATACATCTACCCATTTCAGTGCCAATTGAGTTATTTTATATAAGATCAATATGGAAATTAAAAAATTTATTATGAATATTACAAAATATTTTGAATAATTCATGAAAAAAGTAAATATTTAAATAAATATATTTTTATACAAAAAAACTAATAAAATTAAAAATAAATAATGAAAAAAATAGCTATTCTCATGGGAGGATTTTCAAAAGAATCCACTATTTCACTAAAAAGCGGAAAAGTTGTTTATGAAAATCTATGCAGAAAAGAATTTAATCCTTATCGGATTTATCTTTTTAAAGATAGATGGTTTATGAAAGATGAAAATGATAAAGAATATTCCATAAATAAGCAAGATTTTACTGTTTATGGTGTGAAGGATCTAAAGTTTGATTGTGTATTTAATGCCATACATGGAACTCCAGGAGAAGACGGTATATTACAAGCTTATTTTGAATTATTAAAAATTCCTTACACAGGATGTAATTTTCATCATGCTAATTTAACTTTTAATAAAAAATATTGTTTAACTTTTTTAAAACATTTTGGAATTAATACAGCTGAATCTTTTTTTTTGAATAAAAATCAAATTTTTTGTAAAAAAAAAATTTTAAATAAAGTAGGACTTCCTTGTTTTATAAAACCTAACAGATCTGGATCTAGTATAGGAATCAGTAAAGTTTATGAAGAAAAAAATTTGTTTGATGCAGTACAAAAAGCCTTTTTAGTGGATGAAGAAATCATTATCGAATCTTTTCTTGAAGGAAAAGAGGTATCAGTGGGTGTTTTTTCATTTAAAAATGAAATTATTGTTTTACCAATAACAGAAATAATTAGTCAAAATGATTTTTTTGATTTTGAGTCTAAATATTCTGGTAAATCTAAAGAAATCACCCCCGCAAAATTATTGCCAAATATTGAAAAAAAAATACAAGAAATAGCAAAAAAAGTGTATGAATATCTTAATTTATCAGGAATATCTAGGTCTGAATATATTATTGTAAATGAAAAACCTTTTTTTTTAGAAATCAATACAATTCCAGGTCTTTCAAAAGAAAGTATTTTTCCAAAACAATTGGAAACAATTGGAATCTCTTTATCCGATGTATTTAAAAACACCATATATTCTTCCATTGAAAGAATGAATACATAAAAATTTTACAGTTTACAACTGCATTTTTTTTTGCAAGAATTTCCTTTGTACAAAAAAAAATTTTGTATTTTTCTGAATAAACAAAAAATTGAATATAAAAAAAACAATCCTATCACAATATATTGCCACATTTTCTTTCCTTTTTTTTATTATTTTTTTAATATTTGGTATGTTAATAACGAAATTGTATAAGCTAATAAAGTCATAAAAAAAAATTGTACAATGGGCCATTTCCAAGATTTTGTTTCTTTCTTTATTATAGATAAGGTACTCATGCATTGCATAGAAAATGCATAAAAAAATAATAAAGAAATTCCTGTTGATAAATTATAAATAGGTTTTTTGGTTTTAGGGGATATTTCTTTTTTCATTTTTTCCTTTAAAAAATTTTCTTTTTCTTCTATACTGTATATAGAAGCCATCGTACTAACAAAAACTTCTCTTGCTACAAGAGAAGATAGTAATCCTATTCCAATTTTCCAATCATATCCTAATGGATGAATTACAGGTTCCATTTTTTTTCCTAATAGTCCCAAATAAGAATGAGGTAATTCTTTTTTCTGTATACTTATGTATGAATTTTCTGAAGGACCAAAAGTTCCTAAAACCCAAATCAATATATTAATCAGGAAAATCATTTTTCCTGCATTTGTAATAAATGATTTTAGATTAATCCATAGAGTAATTAATACATTTTTTAATATAGGTATTTTATAAGTAGGAATTTCTATTATAAGATGACTTTTATAATTTTTTTTCAAAAATTTATGTAAAATCATTGATATACTCAAAGCAGATATAATTCCTAAAATATACATAGCCATGAGTATTATTCCTCTTAGTTGAATAAAATACCATCTTTTATCTGGTATAATTAGAGATATAATTAAAGTATAAACAGGTAATCTTGCAGAACAGGTCATAAAAGGAGTAGCTAAAATAGTAATTAAACGATCTCTTGGATTTTCTATATGTCTAGCTGACATAATTGCGGGAATAGCGCAAGCTATACTAGAAATAAGCGGAACAACACTTTTACCATTTAATCCAAAAGGTCGCATGATTCTATCCATTAAGAATATAACTCTACTTATGTAACCACTTTCTTCCATAATAAGAATGAAAAATAGTAAAATAGAAATTTGGGGAATAAAAGAGACAATAGTACTAATTGCAGGAAATATTCCTTGAAAAAAAAAATTATTTAAAGGACCAGGATGAACATTATCTAGTTTTTTTTGTACAAAAGAAAAAAAAAATTCTATAAATTTTTTGGGTATTTCCGTCCAGAAAAAAATACATTGAAAAATAAAAAATAAAAAAAATATAAAAATGAAATAACCCCAAAAAGGATGTAAAATTAAATAATTATCTATTTTTTTCGAAAATTCTAAATAAGTTTTTTCTTTATCCGAAATTAATTCAGAAACTGTTTTTGAAAATATTTTTCCTATTTCTTCATATCTATCTAATGTTTCCTTTATCTGTAGTCTTTTAGGAATAATATTATATTTTTTTTTTATTTTGTTTAATAAATAGTCTTCTTTTAAAAATTTTTTATTGTGAGCTAAATAATACCAAGCTTGATAAGAGTTTACTTTATAACTATTTTTGACATCATTAATAGCAAGAGAATAACGTAATCCTGGATTGAAAAAATAAGTTTTTTTTATTTTTTTATTTAAATTTTTTATTTTCAACTTGATTTTATCTAACCCTATCCCTCTTCTTGCGTTGATCAATACAATTTCTGTTATGAGAATTTTTTTTAGTTTTTCTATATTAATGGATATCCCTTTCTTTTTCGCTTCATCAAGCATATTTAATACAAAAAGAACAGGAAACCCTAAATCTTGTACTTGTCTAAATAAAAGAAGACTTTTTTTTATGTTTGATGAATCTGCTACTACTATGATTTTATCTGGATAATCTAAATCATTGCTATTGCTTAGTAGTCTACTAACTACTTCTTCATCTTCTGATGAAGAATAAATACTATAAGTTCCAGGAAGATCTATAATTTGATAGTATATATTTTCATGACAAAAATATCCTATTTTTTTTTCAACTGTTACTCCTATATAATTTCCAACTTTTTGATTAAGTCCAGTTAATTTGTTAAACAAAGAAGTTTTTCCTACATTTGGATTCCCAACAAGTGCTAATTTAATTCTTGACATTATCTGAAATAATAGGTTCTATTATGATATTTTCAGCTTCTTCTTTTCGTAAAGCTAAACAAGATTGATCATAACTTATACATAATGGATCGTAAAAAACAGAAACAAAAAGTATCTCAAATTTTACACCAGGCAAAACACCTAATTCTAATAATTTTATAGAAAAATTATCATTTTTATATCCTTTAATTATTCCTTTTTCTCCTTTTTTAAGATTAGATAAATTCAAAATATGTTTTTATTTTGGAATAAAGGTTTAAATTTATCTTTTTTATTTTTTAAATTTTAGAAATGTCATCGATTTTAATTAAATCTATACAATTGCTACTTAGCATTTCTATATTAGTTATTGTTCATGAATTAGGTCATTTTATTCTAGCTCAAATATTTAAAGTAAGAGTTGAGAGATTTTTTTTATTTTTTGATCCTTGGTTCTCTATTTTAAAAAAAAAGATAGGACATACTATTTATGGAATAGGTTGGTTACCTTTAGGAGGATATGTTAAAATATCTGGAATGATAATCGATGATAAAAATGTAGTGTCAGAAAATAAAAATTGGGAATTTTGTTCTAAATCAGCATGGAAAAGACTATTGATAATCTCTGGAGGAATTATTTTCAATATATTGTTATCTATTTCAATTTTTTCTCTTTTATTATTTAAATATGGAGAAACTTATCTTCCTACAAAAAATGTTAAATACGGAATAGAAGTTGATTCTTTAGGAGAAAAAATAGGATTAAAAAATGGAGATAAAATCTTATTCGTTAACGGGAAGTATATCCCTTATTTTAATGATATTCCTAAAGAAATTATTTTTGGACATTCTATGACAGTGGATCGTATGGGAAATATTATAAAATTATCATTGAATGATGATAAGAAAAAATTTCTTTTTGATAGGAAAGAATTTAATTTTTTTATTAAACCTCGTGTCCCTCCTATAATCAATTATGTGGTCAAAAATTCTGAAGCAGAAAAGTATGGATTAAGAAATAATGATGAAATATTAGCTATTAATTCTGAATTTGTTCTTTTTTCTGATCAATTAAAAGATTTATTATTAAAATATAAAAATAGAAATATATTAATATCTATTAACAGAAATGGAAAACTTATTCAAAAAGAAATTTTTTTAGATTCAAAAGGAATTTTAGGGATTTTTTTAAAAAATTTTATGGATTTAGATCAAATTTTTTTATTTGAAAAAAAGAATTATTCTATTTTTCATAGCATTTTGCATGGTACAAAAAAAGCTTGGGATGTTTTAAAAAATCAAATATTTTTTTTTAAAAATGTTTTTCATATAGAAACTAAAGCTTATAAACAAATAGGAAGCTTTTTTTCCATAGCTAAAGAATTTCCGTCTAAATGGAATTGGGATATTTTTTGGACTTTGACAGCTACTTTATCTATTTGGTTGGCTTTTTTAAATTTATTTCCTATTCCATCATTAGATGGTGGTTATATATTATTTATCATGATAGAAATGATAACAAGAAAAAAAGTCAATGAAAATATTATTGAACGTTGTACTATTTACGGATTTGTAATAATTAGTTTAATTATGATGTTGATTATTATTTGGGATATTTTCAAAGTTTTTATTAACTGAATTTTTTAAAGAAAAAAATATGATTAGGAGTAATACCTATATCTATTAATAAGTCTTTTTTATGTATATTTTCAATTCTTTTTATAGGATAAAAAAAACTTAAACCTATTTTAATAGTATTTTCTTTACATAAAGGAATGAATCTATCATAAAAACCTTTTCCGTAACCGATCCTATAACCTTTTAAATCAAATGCTAATAGCGGAATAAATATTACTTCAATAAGAGAGATTGAAATCCTATGTTTATGCATAGGTTCTAAAATTCCATATTTCTTTTTTATTAATATAGTATTCTCATGAAATAAACAATTGTCTATGGATAACTTATAAAAGTTAGTACAGGGTACTGTAACACATTTTTCTATTTTTAGTAAAAAATTGATAATGATAAATGTGTTTACTTCTTTATATTTACGTATAGGTAAAAATATGTGATAATATGTTTTATTCCATATAAATAATATTTTTTTTAATTGAAAAAAAATTTCATAACTCATTTTTATAATCTCATTTTGAGAAATCGACTTTCTCATAGAGAAATATTTTTTCCGCAATTTTTTTTTATTCATTAATATTTTCTATTTCAACAGAAAAATCTATAAAATTTTCTAATATTTTTATTATTTTTTTAGGTTTTTCTATATGACCCATATGACCTGTGGGGATTGCTACAAAATAAGTTTGATTTCCATTTTTAGTTTCTTCATAAATTTTTTGTACATCAAGAATTGAGTCATATAAACCAGATATATATAATTTTGGAAATTTAGTTGTCTGTAACAAAAATTTTCTATTTTTTCGAATTGACATTCCTTTTAAAAAAGCAATAATACTATTAATAGAAGTAGATAAGGCTATTTTTTTCATGAAAAATATTTCTTTTTGTAAAGAAGACAATTTTTCATGATGAAATAATTTATTTATACTTGTGGATATAAATAATGGATAATTATTTATTACCAATGAAATTGATTGAATCCGATTTTTCTTTTTTTCAAGTGTGTCTGATTCTGTTGTTGAATGAAGTAAACAGATCCCTAAAAACATTTCTGGATATTTTTCTGCCATTGCTAAGGCAACATATCCCCCCATAGAATGGCCTATAAAAATAGCTTTTTGGATATTTTTTTTTTCTACAATTTTTTTTACAATTTCTGCAGCTTCTTCCATTGTAAAAATTGTATCATATCCTGATATGAAAGGACTTTTTCCATGACCAGGAAAATCAATTGAAAGAACTCTATATTTACTAGAAATACTATGATATATATAATTCCATATTTCTAAACTTTCCATGAATCCATGCAACAGAACTATAGGAATTCCTTTTCCTTTTATTTTAAAATTTATTTTACAAATATTATTCATATGATATACATTCATACTATGAAATCAAAAATATACTTTTATGAAATTAGATGAATATATATGAAATTGCAAAAAAACAATTATTTGTTTCAAAATACATTTTGAACATTCAAAAATTAGGATAATCATGTTGTTAACAATAAACATCGGAAATTCTAGTCTTCGTTTTGGACTATTTGATAATAATTCTAATTTAGAATGTAATTGTTCGTGGATCATTAATACTAACCCACACAGATCGCTAGATGAATATGTTTTATTGTTTAAAAATATATACCAACAATATGGCATTCTTCATAAATTTATACAAAATATTGTTATTGGATCAGTCGTGCCTTCTCTTACAAATATTGTGGAACAATCATTATACGAAATACATAAAATAAAACCTATTATAGTTGATAGAAATTCGGCTTCTCCTATCAAGCATTATTCTCATCAATTAGGTACAGATTTGTATGCTAACGCTATAGCTGCGTATACATTATACAACAATAGAAATACAACTTTAGTCGTAGATTTTGGAACTGCATTAAGTTTAACTTGTATAGATAAACATGGCAATCTTCAAGGTATTATTATTGCTCCTGGAGTTAATAGTTCTTTATCTGCATTGATTGGAAACACAGCTCAATTATATCAAATTGAATTAAAAAAGCCTACTAGTATATTAGGGCTGTATACAGAAACATGTATTCAAAGTGGAATTATATATGGATATTTGAGTATGGTTGAAGGGTTGATAAATAGAGTCAATCAAGAGTTGAAAACAAATTGTTTTGTTATTGCTACTGGGGGCCTTTCTCATATATATACTCCTTTAACAAAAAAGATTCATATAAAAGATAAATTACATACAATAAAAGGATTAAAAATTTTATTTCATTGGAATCATTAAAAGTTAGAATCTTCGTTTCTATATCTTTATAGATTTCTTTATTTTTTTTGACAAAATTTGAAAATTTTTTGTAGATAAAACCATTCTTTTTTTGGAAAAATTTCCGTCATTTTCTTGATCCATAGGAATTAAATGAATATGAACATGAGGAATTTCGAATCCCATAACAAATATACCTACACGATTGCAAGGAATGATTTTTTCTATACCTATAGCTACTTTTCTAGTAAAAGACATAATAGAGATAAATTCTTTTTCCGATAGAGAAAATATTTTATCTCTATTACTTTTTTTCGGGATTACCAAAGTATGTCCTATTTTAATAGGATAAATGTCCAAAAAAGCTAAATGATCAGAATTTTCTGCTACTTTATAAGCTAAAATTTCATCATTAATTATTTTATGAAATATATTATTTTTATTCACTAAACGCTATTTCTAAAATTTCATAATCAAGTATCATTTTATTAGGTAACTTAATATGTGCTATTTGTCCCACTTGTTTTCCAAGTAATCCTGCTGATATGGGAGTATTAATGGATATTTTACCTGATTTTAAGTCTGCTTCTCCCTCTGGTACTAAAGTATATATTTGTTCTCCTCCATAGGTTAAATTTCTTACTTTTACTGTGGAAAGAATGGAAACTCTAGTCCTATTAATTTGTGATCCATCTATAATACGTGCATTGGATAGTTTTTTTTTTAATTTAGCTATATTCATTTCTAAAAAACCTTGAGCCTCTTTTATTGCGTCATATTCTGCATTTTCTGATAAATCCCCTTTATCTCTAGCTTCCGCTATTTGCATGGATATTTTCGGACGTTCTATATTTTCTAGTCTTTCTATTTCTTTTTGTAATTTTTCTAATCCTTCTTTAGTTATATATTCAAATTTTGCCATAATTTTTCATTATTATTTTTTTCTGATCTTTTTCATTCAATTTATCTATTTAGATGATATGTAAAATTATATGATTGTTGAAATAACATAGATGTTTCATGCAATACAAAAAAATATCATTTTTTTTGTTTTAAAAACATTCAATAAAAGATATATTATATTTTTATCAAATTAAAATTACAAATTTTTGTTTTTTTTCATTTAAAAAAAAATTAATAAATTTTTTGCATAAAAGAATCGTGATTAAAAAAAGTTACAATAAACATTTGATCATTTTATTCTTAAAATATCTGCTCCTAAAATACGTAATCTTTTATCTATATTTTCGTATCCTCTATCTATTTGCTCTATATTTTTAATAATACTCGTTCCTTTAGCAGAAAGAGCTGCTATAAGAAGAGATATTCCTGCTCTTATATCTGGAGAATTTAATATAGCTCCTCTTAAATAAGATTGATGATTAAGTCCTATAACAGTAGCTCTATGAGGATCACATAATATAATTTGTGCCCCCATTTCAATAAGTTTATCTACGAAAAATAATCTACTTTCAAACATTTTTTGATGAATTAAAACACTTCCTTTAGCTTGAGTAGCTACTACAGTTAAAATGCTCAATAAATCTGGAGTTAATCCAGGCCATGGAGCATCCGATATTGTCAATATTGCATTATTTAATAATTTTTTAATTTTATAAGATTTTTGAGATGGAATATAAATGTTATCTTTATTCTTTTCTAATTGAATTCCCATTTTATGAAATGTACTAGGAATAATTCCCAAGTTTTCCCAATTAACATTTTTAATTGTAATTTCAGAACAAGTCATAGCAGCTAGTCCTATCCAACTACCTATCTCTATCATATCAGGTAATATGGTATGGATACATCCTCCTAATTCTTTGACTCCAATTATATGAATTAAATTAGATCCTATTCCTTTAATTTTTGCTCCCATTTTATTTAATAACTTGCATAATTGTTGTATATAGGGTTCACAAGCGGCATTGTAGATAGTAGTTTTCCCTTTAGCTAAAGTTGCAGCCATAATTACATTAGCTGTTCCTGTAATAGAAGCTTCTTCCATTAAAATATATTCACCAATTAAACACTCTTTTTTTGTTCGTAAATCAAAATATTTAAATTCATTATGATAATATATATTGCTTCCCAATAGTTTTAATCCTGTTAGATGAGCATCTAAACGTCTTCTACCTATCCTATCTCCTCCAGGAATTGGAATACAAACTTTTCCAAATCTGGAAAGTAAAGGACCTGCAATCATAATTGATCCTCTAATAGATTTTCCATCTTCACGAAATTTTTTCGTATTTAAGTATTCAATATTTATATTTTTTGCTTGAAAAGTATAATCTCCAATTCCATTTTTTTTTACTGAAACTCCTAAATCTTTAAGAATTTGCATTAAACATTTAACATCTCCTATTTCTGGAACATTTTTAATCCTCAATTGTTCTGAAGTTAATAACACGGCACATAACACCTGCAAAGACTCATTTTTAGCCCCTTGTGGTTTAACTTTACCTTTTAAAGGGAATCCTCCTTTTATTTTGAAAACACCCATTATAATGATTTATAACTTTTTTTTTAGGAATATTTTTCTTTTTTTTTAAATCTTAATATATAAGAGCATTGTAATAATGAATCTGTATTTTTCATTAGACATATTTTTCCTTTTGAAAGTTCTTTTAAATCTTTAAATATAACGTCATCTTCCACCATATTTTTATTCCATCTTAAATAGTTTTTTTTCATTGTATTAGCAATAGCATAAAATAATCCTTCTTTTTTTTGCGTATCTTTGCAACGTATTGCTGCATGAATCATATTTCTTATTATTTTCCCATAATATCTAAAATTAGTTAAATATTCAGGATACACTACTTTCTTATTATAAAAGTTTATTTTTTGGGTTTCTTTGGGATTTGGTTTAGGAAAAGGAGTATCAATATCTAATTGATATTTAGACATAATAAATAGTTGATTCCATAATTTATGTTGAAAATAAGGAATTGACTTTTGAAATTTTTGAAATTTAGGATGAATAGAATACGTCATTAATTTGATAATTCCCCATGCACAACGATTTCTTTTTTTTCTATTTTTTATTTGAATAGCATAATCTATCATTTTATGAATATTTCTCCCATATTCTGGGATCACCAATTTGAAACGATTAGTGTTGTATTCCATAATATCTATTTAAAATTTAGTATTATTTTTGTTATAATAAGATGTTTTATCTAAAGTCAAAAGAATTTTTTTTTGAAAGAGATTTTTTCTTTCTTTACAAGAATGGTTAAAACAAAATGGACAATGATTATTAGAGCAAGCCTCAACGTGCACAGAAAGTTCTACTTTAGATCCAAATTCATTTTTAGTTAATTGAGTTAGTTTTTTTACTTCTTGATTAGCTTCTTTTATATTAAAGTACCATGGAACAGTTAGATGACAATCTATATGCAATGCACTCCCATATTTAATAATTTTTAAATGATGAAGATCTATCCAGTGAATATCTCTTTTTTTGTTGAGATAAAAAGATAGTTTTTTCAAAAGTTTTTTATCCGATTCATCCATAATTCCAGCTGCAGCATTCCTCAACAATTTGAATCCTGTATACAAAATTACAGATGAAAAAATAATAGAAATAATAGGATCTATCCATATACATTTAGTGATATTCAACAAAATTAATCCTGAAACTATGCCAAAAGTAGAATAGGTATCTATTTGAAGATGTTTTCCACTTGCTACTAATGTTAAAGCTCCATTTTTGTGTCCTATTTTACAGGCTAAAAATCCTAAAAAATAATTAATAATTCCAGTAAAGGACATCAAAATAACACCATAATCTAATCTGGATAAAAGAATTCTATGCATATTATATTTAATACGTATAAAAGTATTTATAAAAATAGTAATTCCTACTATAGAAATTAAAACACCTTCAATGGCAGTTGATATAAATTCTATTTTACCATGTCCATATGGATGATTTTGATCTTTAGGTAAAGATGAAATATAAAGGCTACATAATCCAATAAAACCACTAATAATATTTATTAAACTTTCCATAGCATCACTGAATATAGAAAGTGAAGAAGTAATATGCCAAGTAATTAATTTTATGAAAAATAAAATAACTGCTACAAAACAAATTATTTTTTGCAAATAAAAATTTAATTTAATTTTTTTTGAATCATCCATAAATTATTGTTATGAATAAATAACAAGTTTATCAAATTTGAGTAAAATTCTTTTTTCTCCCGATTGTTTAAATTTTATCAAAGCTATTTGATTTTTATTTTGCAATTCTATAACAGTTCCTAACCCAAAATTTTTGTGAAAAACTTTTACTCCTTTTTTAATATATTTAGAACATTCATATTTTTGATTAAAATAATTATGAATCTCATTTTTTTCTGATACATATTTATAATTTTCTATATCAATAAAATTATTATTAAGTTCATTAATGAAACGACTAGGTCTATTTTCTTTTTTTTCACCCCATATAAATCTATATTTTGCATAAGTCAGTACAGCTTTTTTTTGAGCTCTAGTTAAAGCAACATAAAATAAACGACGTTCTTCCTCTATTTTTATCTGGTTTTCAAAACTAGATTTTGATGGAAATAAATTCTCTTCTAATCCCACTATAAAAACAATAGAAAATTCTAATCCTTTAGATAAATGAACTGTCATTAATGAAACTTTGTTATTTTCATTTTCTTCATTACTTGTATTTTCATTTTTTTCCAAATAAAAAAATTGTAGAAAACCAAATAAACTTGTATTTCCACCTTTTTTTAATTTTTTTTGTTCTTTAACGTATTGAAATATATTATCAAGCATATATTTAAAATCTTCATGATTATAATTTTTAGAGTTTTCTTTCAATAAAAAATTGACTACATTTTTTGCTGTTATATATGCGTTATCTTGTTTTGCGTTAATACGTAACTTTTCTATTATAAGAATTAGATATATAAATCTATCTTTTGTTTTATTATTTATTTTTAGTATGCATTGATAATTTTTAATATTTTTTATTATGTTATAAATTATAGTTTCTTTTTTTATAGATAAACTTAAAATGTTTTTTACTACTTTTTTGTTTACTATTTTTATAATACGCAATAAAGATTCTTCATCATTTGGATTTACAATGATTCTAAGAAAAGCTAAAAAATCTCGAATTTCTTTCCGTTTTTCGAACGATATGGATCCATATATATGATATGGTATATTTTTTTTCTTTAGTGAATATTCTATAATATGCGATTGGATATTCGCTCTGTAAAGAATAGCAAAACTTTTATATTTTAAATTGGTTTCCTTTTTTATTGAAAGAATAGAAGAAGCAATATATTGTGCTTCTTCTATTTCAGAAGAAGCACAATATATCTTTATTTTTTCTCCTTTTTCATTATTTGTCCATATTTTTTTTGAAATTTGATTCTTATTAAAAGAAATAATATTGTTAGAGGCTTGCACAATATGGTTGGTAGAACGATAATTTTGTTCAAGACGAAAAATTTTAGCATTATTATAATCAAGATGAAAATTTAAAATATTTGAAATATCAGCTCCACGAAAAGCATAAATACTTTGAGCATCATCTCCTACTACAAAAAGATTTTTATGTTGAGAAACCAATTTCTTTATAAGAATGTATTGAGAAAAATTGGTATCTTGATATTCGTCAATTAATATATATTTAAATTTTTTTTGATACTTTTTAAGTATATTTGAAAAATAAAAAAATAAATGGTTAGTATAAAGTAATATATCATCGAAATCTAACGCATTTGCTTTAAAACAACGTTTTGTATAAATTTCATAAATTTTAGTAAAAAATTCTGATTTTTTATCTTCTGATTTTTTTTTATTGTATAAATAGTACAAATTATTTTTCCGTTCGGATATTTTTTTTCTTATTTCTTTAGGAGTTAGAAATGTATCTATGTTTATATCATTTAATATTTTTTTTATGACATTTTCTGAATCCTTATGATCATAAATAGTATAATTTGACTTAAATCCTAACCAATGAGATTCTTTTCTTAAAATATTGGAAAATATAGAATGAAAAGTTCCTATTGTTATTTGATCAAAATTGTTTTGATTTATCATCATGTTAGAAATACGATTTTTCATTTCTTCAGCAGCTTTTTTGGTAAAAGTCAAGGCCAATATATTATAAGGAGATATTCCTATATTTTGAATCATATGAACTATACGATGTGTAATAACACGTGTTTTTCCTGATCCTGCTCCAGCAATAACTAGTATAGGGCCATTAATAGTTTCTATAATTTTACGTTGATAGCAATTTAAGGAATCCATGATATGATATGGTGTTACTCATTTATTTATAAATATTCCATTTGTTTTTATAGTATTCATAAAAAATATTTTTTGTATCATTTAAAAAATTCGGATTTTTTTTCAAAAAAATTTTAGCAATTGGAAAGACATCTTTTATTAATTTATAATCTTTAATCAGATTTACAATACGAAAATAACTTTTTCCACTTTGTTTAGTTCCTATCAAATCTCCACCCCCACGTAACTTAAGATCTTCTTTGGCTATTTCCAATCCTTCATTTGTTTCACACATTTTTTTTATTCTAAAAGAACCTTCTACACTAATTTTATTATCAGTAACAAGGATACAATAACTTTGATGAATCCCTCTTCCTACTCTTCCTCTTAACTGATGTAATTGAGATAGACCAAAAAAATCTGCATTTTCTATTAAGATGACTGATGCGTTAGGAACATTTACACCTACTTCTATAACTGTAGTTGCTACTAAAATTTTGGTTTTTCCACGTAAAAATCGATTAATCTGTATTTCTTTTTCCTTAAAATTCATCTCTCCATGTAAAATTCCAATTTTATCTTCTATATTTTGAAATCTTTCTTTTATTTCCTGATATCCTTTTATTAAATTTTTATATTTTAAAGAAGTATTTATCGTAGGATATATAATGTAAATTTGCCTACCTATTGAAATTTGATCTTTCACTATTTTAAAAGCTTGATCTCTATTTCTATTACAATAATGAATAGTTTTAACAGGTTTTCTTCCTAAAGGCAATTTTTTTATGATAGAAATATTTAAATCATGGTAAATAATTTTTGCTAAAGTTCTAGGAATAGGTGTTGCTGTCATGATTAAAATATGAGGAGGATTATCATCTTTTTTCCAAATTTTATCTCTTTGTTCTACTCCAAAACGCTGTTCTTCATCTATAATTGCCAATCCAAGATTTTGAAACCTAACTTTTTCTTGAATTAAAGAATGTGTTCCTATTACAATAGATATTTTTCCTGTTAATATTTCATGATAAAGAGATTTTCGTATGGAATCAGAAGTAGAACTTGTTAACAATGTTATTTTAATTCCAATTTTTGAAAACATTTTTTTTAT
Source organism: Blattabacterium cuenoti (assembly GCF_014252015.1). Classification (NCBI taxonomy): domain Bacteria; kingdom Pseudomonadati; phylum Bacteroidota; class Flavobacteriia; order Flavobacteriales; family Blattabacteriaceae; genus Blattabacterium; species Blattabacterium cuenoti. The sequence goes on along the minus strand of NZ_CP059206.1, from coordinate 500,811 downwards.
AGAATAATAATGTTGTATCGCTAAAATTTCAGTAGGTGCCATCAAACAGGATTGAAATCCGTTATCTAAAGCTACAAGCATAGATAACATAGCTATAATCGTTTTTCCACATCCCACTTCTCCTTGCAATAATCTATTCATTTGAGTGGGTTTTTTCAAATCATACCATATTTCTTTAAATACTTTTTTTTGTTCTCCTGTTAAAGTAAAAGGTAGAAAATATTTGTAAAAATTATGAAAGTTCTTACCTAATTTTGTAAAAGGATGACTATGTATAACTTTTTTTTTAGATAAAAAAAACAATTTTAATAAAAATAATTCTTCAAACTTTAAAGAATATTGAGCTTGTAATAAAGAATCTAAAGATTCTGGAAAATGAATTTGAATTAAAGCTTTTTTTCTTGACATTAATTTTTTGTTAATAAAATCTTGAAAAAAAAATTCATTTATATCATTTTTTAATTCTTTCATAAGATTTTGTAATAAATTGATCATGAAAAAATTATTTATTCCTTTTTTTTGAAAATTTTTAGGGATAGGATATACAGGAAATATTGAATGTTTTTTTACGGAAGAATGAAATTCTTTAATATTTGGGTGAATGATTTGAACTTTTTTTTGAAAATATTTAATTTTTCCATAAACTATTACTGTAATATTTTTTTTTATATTTTTTATAAAATCATTTTTTCTAAACCAAACTAATTCAATTGATCCCGTTTCATTTTCTAGATGTGCTATTAACATTTTTCCTTTTTTATTTTTATAGTTTATTTCTTCAATTTTAGTTATTTTACCCAATATTTGTATAAAACCATTGTTATTATTGCTATTTGATAATTCTGATATATTATTTATAGTATATAGATGTATATATCCTTTAGGATAAAAAAAAAGTAAGTCTTCATATGTATAAAGGTTTAATTCTGTATTAAATAAAATAGCTTGTCTTAAACTTAATCCTTTTAAATGTTTTATAGACTTTTTTAGAATATTACAGGACATAAAAAATAAATTATAATCCGTTTATATATCCAAAAAATATATAATTTTGTTGATTTTAAAAGGACATTTAGCTCAGTAGGTTTAGAGCGCTACTTTGACAGAGTAGAGGTCATCGGTTCAAATCCGATAGTGTCCACCAAGAATTATTTATTAAGTTTTATGATCTTAATTACTACTGTTAGAGAAGGAGAATCAATTGAAAAAGCTTTAAAAAAATGTAAAAAAAAATTTGATAAAACTCGTATTTTAAAAGAATTTAGAGAAAAACAACAATATATAAAACCTTCTGAAGGAAGAAGAAATGAAATATTGAAAGCAAAATATAGAGAACGGATGAAATTAAAAAAAGAAGAATAGATTTTTATTCAGAAATTCATATTTTTTTGTTTTTATTTATGATACATGAAGATACTTTATGGATTGATAGGAAAAGATATTAAATATTCTTTTTCTAGAAAATTTTTTTTAGAAAAATTTAAAAAGGAATCTATTATCAATACAGATTATAAGATTTTTGATATTCCAAAAATAGAAAATATATGGTTTATCTTTAAAAATACTTGTTTAAAAGGATGTAATGTAACCATCCCTTATAAAACAAGTATTATTCCTTTTTTAACTAAAGTTATGCCTGAAGTAAAATCAATAGGTTCTGTGAATGTAGTAAAAATTAATGATCAACATAGAACAGGATTTAACACAGATATTTTGGGTTTTGAATATTCTTTTAAAAAAGATTTGAATCAATTTATAAATAGAAAAAATTTAAAAGCATTAATTTTAGGAACAGGAGGTGTATCTAAAGCGATTTCTTTTGTTTTAAAACAATTACAAATTCCGTATCAATATGTTTCTAGAAAAAAAAATATGGATTTTTTGGTTTATGAAGATATAAACCAAAATTTATTAAAAGAATACAAAATCATCATTAATTGTACTCCTTTAGGGACATATCCTAATGTTCATGCATGCCCATCTTTACCTTATCAATATGTTTCTAACAAACATTATTTTTATGATTTAGTTTACAATCCTAATAAAACCTTGTTTTTAAAAAAGGCAGAAGAAAAAGGAGCTTTAATCAAAAATGGATTGGAAATGTTACATATCCAAGCTGATGAATCTTGGAAAATATGGCAAAATCATGAAATATAAAGAAATCTTTATGAGAAGAGCTTTACAATTAGCTAAAAATGGATTAGGGATGACATCTCCTAATCCTATGGTGGGATGTGTTATAGAGAGAAATGGAGTAATTTTGTCAGAAGGATGGCATTATAAAAAGAGAATGCTTCATGCTGAAGCATTGACAATTAATAATATAAAAAATAAATACTTATTTTTTGATTGTACTCTATATGTTACATTGGAACCATGTGTTCATTTTGGAGAAACTCCTCCTTGTGTGGATTTAATAATTAGAAATAATATACCAAGAGTAGTAGTGGGAATACAAGATCCTTGTGATAAAGTAAAAGGATTAGGAATACAAAAATTAAGGAAATATGGAATTGAAGTTATAGAAAATGTTTTAATAAATGAATGTCGTTTTTTAAATAAACGTTTTTTTACTTTCTATGAAAAAAAACGTCCTTATATTATATTGAAATGGGCACAAAGTGATGATGGTTTTATATATTCATATTCAGAAAATAAAAAAGATAATTGGATTAGTGGCATACATGCTAGACAACTAAATCATAAATGGAGATCTGAAGAAGACAGTGTTTTGGTAGGGAGAAAAACTGTATTAAATGATAATCCAAAACTAAATGTTAGAAAGTGGTTTGGAATAAATCCTATTAGAATTTTTATTGATAAAAAATTAAGTATATCTAACTCTCATTTTATCTTGGATGGATCACAACATACCATTGTTTTTACAGAAAAATACAAAAAAAACACAGAAAATATAGAATATATTCAAATTTCTTTCGAAAAAAAAATAATAAATCAAATATTGAATTTTTTGTATAAAAAAAAGATACTATCTTTAATAGTAGAAGGAGGAAAAAAAACACTAGAAAGTTTCATAAAAGAAAATGTTTGGGATGAATCTCGTGTTTTTATATGTGATGTTCTATTAAAAAGTGGATTAAAAGCACCCGAAATAGATGGAATTTTTTATAAAAAAATAAATATTGATAAAGATCAACTTAAAGTTTTTAATTTAAGATAAGAATTGAATGGTATCAATTTTATCTGCATAATCTTCCAATTTTGGATATTGTGTTTCTCCAAAAAGAACTTCTTCTTTTAAAAAATTTCTAGAAACTATACATTGTATATGATTTTTTTTTGCCATAATTGTTTTTTTTAATTGATTTAAATTCTTATAAAATTCATAATAAACTACAGATATTGGACTATGGTAATTTTTTTCTTCTTTTAAAAGAAGGAAATGATTTTTTTGAAAAGAAACTTTATTCATTGTGTAAATGGCCAAATAATATCTATAGTTATCTATATACTTATAATTTTTTGTAATATATTCGGATATAAATGATTTTTTTAAAATTAAGTAAACATTATAATTATAAGGTATAAATATTTTTCCTACATTCCTACATCCCCTTCCTGAATAAGTTAATATGTCTTTGTTTAAAGAAATTAAATCTTCTTCTGTTTCAGTTCCTTGCAAGACGGCTACAGAGGTTCTACTTTTTCTTAGTAAAAGAGGATATTTCCTGAAATAATATTCAAAGTAACGAGCTGTATTATGATTTCCAGTAGCTATTACATAATCAAATTTTTCATGAAACATGTTATTTGTAAATTTTATTTTATTTTTTAGTGTGGGTTTTTCATGTATTATTATTTTACATAAAAATGGAAGTAATAAATTATCTTCTTGAGATAATTTAATTATAATCTTATGTCCTGATAAAAGAACACATAATAAATCATGAAACCCTACCATTGGTACATTTCCAGGCATAATAACAAGAATTGTTTTATATTTTTTTTTTTTCTTTTTTATAAAAGAATATTTGTTAATCCAACATTCTAATTTTTCTTTTCTAAGAGTTTCTCCCCATTGGTTAAATGTTATTAATAAATCTTCTATTCTAAACCAGTTATTTGCAATAGTTATTTCCTTCATTATTTTTTGAAAAGAGGGAAAATATATTTTAGAATATTTAGAAAAACATTTTTTATTATATGCATAAAATTTTTTAACTTCTCTAAAGAATAGTCCTAAATTATCAAAAGTTCTAATCATTATTTTTAATCTATAAAATTCAATGTCCATAAAAATTACAGAAAAATGTATAAATTGTGGGGCTTGCGAACCCGAATGTCCTAATCAAGCAATTTATGAGGGAGGAAAAAAATGGAGAATGTCAGATGGTACTTCTTTGAAAAAGAATAAAATGTTGGATCCAACAATATTTCAGAAACCAAAAGATAACAATATATATTTTATTATTCCTGAAAAATGTACAGAGTGCGTAGGTTTTTATGATGAACCACAATGTGTTATAATTTGTCCGGTTAAATGTTGTATTCCAGATCAAAATAATTATGAAACTAAAGAAAAACTTTTTCAAAAAAAAATTTTTTTACATGGAACTCTTCATTCAAGAAATTAAGAGTTAACTAATAAAATGATGCTAAAAAATCAATCAAACATAAATTTTCATTGGAATACCTTTTTAAAGGATGAATATCATAAATCTTATTTTATAAAATTATTAAAATTTCTTAAAGTTGAGTATAATCACTTCATGTGCTTTCCCAAAAAAGAAAATATATTTTCTTGTTTAAGATATTGTTCTTTTCAAAAATTAAAAGTAGTTATTCTAGGACAAGATCCTTATCATGAAAAAAATCAAGCTGATGGTCTTTGTTTTTCTGTTCCTGATGGAATTCCTTTTCCTCCTTCATTAAAGAATATCTTTACAGAAGTTAATAATAGTTTTAATTTTAACAAAAAAAAAATATATATCCTACTAGTGGATCGTTAATTTATTGGGCAAAACAAGGAGTATTATTACTAAATTCAATATTAACAGTTAGAAAAGGTTTTCCTTTGTCTCATAAAAATATAGGATGGGAATTTTTTACGGATCAAATCATACGAACGATTTCTGATCGAAAAAAAAATATTGTTTTTCTTTTGTGGGGAAAATATGCGCAAAAAAAAATATCTTTAATTAACACTTTTCATAATCATTACGTTTTAAAAACTTCACATCCATCTCCATTTTCTGCTCATATGGGTTTTTTTGGATCTAAACATTTTGTAAAAACTAATGATTTTTTAAAAAAAATAGGAAAACAAACTATTTCTTGGTATTATTGGTATTAAAGGTTTTTACATGTGTATAGATCGATTTTCAAAATTCAGTAGGGCTACTTCTTTAAATGCCTCACTAAAAGTAGGATGTGGATGACATATTCTATATATATCCTCTGAAGAGGATTTAAATTCCATAGCGACAGATGCTTCCATAATCATATCTGAAGCATGATCTCCAATTATATGAACTCCTAGTATTTCATCTGTTTTTTTGTGTGAAATCATTTTTAAAAATCCCTCTGTACAGCCACTGGTACGAGCTCTTCCTAAAATTTTCATAGGAAAAATTCCTACATTATATTCTATTTTATTTTTCTTAATTTCATTTTCTGATAGTCCAATACTAGCTACTTCAGGATAAGTATAAATTACAGATGGTACTAAATCATAATTTAATTTATTAGGTTTTTGTCCCACTATATGTTCTACTGCATATAATCCCTCTTCTTCAGCTTTATGTGCTAACATTTTTCCACCTATAACATCTCCAATGGCATATATATTATGAATAGAAGTTTGTAAATCATCATTAACAAGTATAAATCCTTTTTTATCTATTTTTATTTCTACATTTTCTAATCCTAAATTTTTTGTATATGGAGTTCTTCCTATTGATAAAAGACAGTAATTACCTGTAAATTTAACTTTTTTTCCATTAGAATATTTTGCAATAACAGATATTTCTTTATGATTTTCTTGAAATATATTAGACACAGATAAAGAGGTTTCTATTTGAAAGGAAGATTTTTCTAATATTTTTCGCATTTCTTTACTTAAAGAATCATCCATATTTGATATAATTTTATCCATAGTTTCTATTATGATAATTTGACTTCCTAATCTATTAAAAATAGAACCTAATTCTAATCCAATTATTCCTCCTCCAATTATAATTAATTTTTTTGGAATTTCTTCTAAATTAATAGCTTCTGTAGAAGATATAATTCTACTTTTTATATCAAAATTTAAGTTAGATAAACATAAAGGTTTAGATCCTGTGGATATTATGCAATATTTAAATTGTATTTTTTCTTTTTCTTGCAAGGATATTCTATCTATTATAGATAGAATATTTTTATTTTTAAATGACCCTATTCCTTGATATAAATCAACTTTGTTTTTCCTCATTAGATATTTTATTCCATGATTTATATTTTTTACTATTTCATTTTTTCTATCCATCATTTTTATAAAATCAAAGAATAATTTTTCAAAAAAAATTCCATGTGAAGAATAATTATTTTTAGCTAATGAAAAATATTTAGAAGAATCTAAAAGAGATTTAGATGGAATGCATCCTACATTTAAACATGTACCACCTAATTCTTGATATTTTTCTATAATAGCTGTGCGGAGTCCTAATTGACTTGCTCTAATAGCAGATATATATCCTCCTGGACCAGAACCTATAATTACAAGATCATATAAATTATTCATTACAAAAATATTTTATATTTCATAAAGTTACACACATAATTATAATTACATATTTAATACGTATGCAAAAATGAGCGGAGCAACTATAGTAGCATCTGATTCTATGACAAATTTTGGAGTATCCTTATCAAGTTTTCCCCAAGTAATTTTTTCGTTAGGAATAGCCCCAGAATAAGATCCATAACTGGTCGTTGAATCAGAAATTTGACAAAAATAAGACCAAAATGGAGTGGGATGAAATCCTATATCTTGAGATAACATAGGGACCACACAAATAGGAAAATCTCCGGATATTCCACCCCCAATTTGAAAAAAACCTATTTTATGTTTAATGGATTCTTTTTGATACCATTTTGCTAAATACATCATATATTCAATTCCATTCTTTACAAGAAAAGGTTGAAACTGTTTTTTCATACAATATGAAGCAAAAATATTTCCTATTGTACTATCTTCCCATCCTGGAACTATTAGGGGGATATTTTTTTTTGCTGCAGCTAATACCCAACTCTCTTCTGAAGAGATATTATAATAGGGTTCTAAAATATTTTCTAATAACAATTGATAAATGTATTCATGTGGGAAATAACGTTCTGATTTTTCTTGAGCTCTTTTCCACATATTTAAGATATGTTTTTGTAATTCTTTAAAAGCTTGTTCTTCTGGAATACAAGTATCTGTTACTCTGTAATAACCTTTTTCTAAGAAATCCTTTTCCTCATCAGGAGTTAAATCTCTATAATTAGGAATTTTTTTGTAATGAGAATGAGCTATTAAATTTAATATATCTTCTTCTAGATTAGCTCCTGTACAAGAAATAATATGAACTTGATCTTTTCGTATCATTTCAGATAATATTTTTCCTAATTCCGCAGTACTCATTGCTCCTGCTAATGTAATCATCATTTTTCCATCATTTTGAATATGATATCTATATGCTTTAGCAGCTTCTGATAAAGTTAAAGCATTAAAATGAAGAAAATATTTGTTAATAAAAGAAGTCATAGGAGAGTCTTTCATAATTTTTATTATTTTATCTAGCTATTTGTACAGCTCGAGTTTCTCTAATCACTGTCACTTTGATTTGACCAGGATAAGTCATTTCGTTTTTTATCTTTTCTGTAATATCACAAGATAATTGAAAAGCTTTTTTATCATCAATTTTATCACTTTCAACTAATACACGTAATTCTCTTCCTGCTTGTATGGCGAAAGCTTTATTAACTCCATCAAAACTAAATGCTATATCTTCCAAATTTTTTAATCTTTTTGAATAAGATTCGAAAGAGTTTCTTCTTACTCCAGGACGAGCTCCACTAATAGAATCTGAAATTTGTACTATGGGAGATATTAACCCCTTCATCTCTATTTCATCATGATGTGAACCTATAGCATTACAAACTTCCATATTTTCTCCATATTTTTCTGCCCATTGCATCCCTAAAATGGCATGAGGAAGTTCTGATTCATTTTCAGGGACTTTTCCTATATCATGTAATAATCCGGCACGTTTTGCCAATTTAGCATTCAATCCTAATTCAGAAGCTAATATTCCTGATAAATGAGCAACTTCACGAGAATGTTGCAAAAGATTTTGTCCATAAGAAGAACGATATTTCATTCTTCCTACCATTCGGATTAATTCAGTATGTATTCCATGAATACCTAAATCTATAATATTTTTTTTCCCTATTTCTATTATTTCTTCTTCAATTTGTTTTTCTGTTTTTGCTACTATTTCTTCAATTCTAGCTGGATGTATACGTCCATCTATAACTAATTTATGAAGAGCTAATCGAGCTATTTCTCTTCGTATGGGGTTAAAACAAGATAAAAGAATTGCTTCCGGAGTATCATCTACAATAATTTCTACTCCCGTAGCTTTTTCTAAAGCTCTTATATTTCTTCCTTCTCGTCCAATAATACGACCTTTTACATCATCTGATTCTATGCTAAAAACGGATACCGCATTTTCAACTGCTTGTTCTGTTCCAATTCTTTGAATAGCTTGAATAATTATTTTTTTTGCCTCCATTTTTGCGGTTAATTCTGATTCTTCTATAATATTTAGTATATGAGTTTGTGCTTTGGCTTTCGCTTCTCCTTTAAGAATTTCAATTAATTCGTTTTTAGCTTCTTCAGAAGAATAATTAGATATTTTTTCAAGTAATTCCACTTGTTGAATATGTATATTATCAAATTCCTCTTGTTTTTTCTTAAGGATTTTATATTTTTTTTCGTTATCATGTATTTGTGTTTCTAAACGATTATTTCTTTTAAAATAGATTTCTATCTCTTTAGATAATCTATTTTCTTCTTCTCGTATTTTATTTTCTATATCAATTATTTTTTTTTCTCTTAAATGAACATCTGTTTCATGTTTAGATTTAAGTTCTATAAATTTTTCTTTTGCTTGAAGCATTTTCTTTCTTTTTATGGATTCTCCTTCTTTTTCTGCATTTTTTATGATTTTTTTTGCTTGAAAATTAGCTCTTTCTAATAATTGAATATATTTTTTTAATATGGTTTTTTTTCCAAAAAAATAACATGTAATAATTCCAATCACAAACCCCATTAGTACCGAAAATCCAACATTTATTTTCATATTCACTCAATTTAAATAAAAATAAAATAGACATTTTAATAACATTTTTTTAGTAAAAGTTGTAAAGTTTTTTTTAATGAAAACTTTAAAATATTTTAATTGAATCCAATATTAAGTATGTAAGTATGATAAATATACAAAATTAAAGATGAGATTTTTTATTAAAATATATTTTTAACAAACGGAATTTGAATACATTATATATTTGTATTATCTATATAAAAATTTTCATATAAATGAAACGAGCATATTTGGATAACGCTGCTTCCACTCCCATAAGAAACGAAGTTATGCAAGTAATGATAAATACATTAAAATATTCATTAGGAAATCCTTCTTCTATACAACATAGTTATGGAAGAGAAGCTCGTTCGATTCTAGAGGAATCTAGAATTTGTATAGCTAAAAATGTTAAAGTATCTCCTAATGAGATTATTTTTACTTCAGGAGGAACCGAAGCAAATAATCTGATATTAAGATCTTCAGTATTAGATTTAAATATCAGACATATTTTAACATCAAAATTAGAGCATCCTTCTGTATTGCATACTATTTCAGATTTATCTATTAGATACAAAATATCTGTAAATTTTATTTTAAATGATGAAAAAGGAATATTAGATTTTAATAATATGGAAGAAATTTTGAAAAAAAACATATCTAAAAAAACACTGGTAAGTTTAATGTACGTTAATAATGAAATTGGTAATTTATTAGAGGTAGATAAAGTCATTTTTTTATGTAAAAAATATAATGCTTATTTTCATTCAGATACTATACAGGCTATAGGAAACATCCCTATTGATATGGAAAAATTATCTTTTGATTTTGCTACTGCAAGTGCACATAAATTTTATGGACCAAAAGGAATAGGTTTAGCTATTATAAGAAGTCATATTTTAAAAAAAATAAAACCTTTTATTACTGGTGGAGTTCAAGAATATGGAATTCGTTCAGGAACCGAAAATATACATGGAATAGCAGGATTATCAGAAGCTATACGATTATCTTATTGTAACTTTCCAAGTTATATAAAAAAAATACAAAATTTAAAATCTTATTGTATTTCAGAATTAAAAAAAATAATTTCCAATATTATTTTTAATGGATTATCACATCATTCAGAAAAAAGTATTCCTTCTATCCTAAATTTTTTATATCCCACAAAAAAAGATCATTTATTATATTTTCATTTGGATCTTATGGGAGTTGCTGTTTCAAAAGGGAGTTCTTGCAATAGTAGTATCAAAAAAATATCTCATGTTATTCAATCTATAACGGATAAATCTTTACTTAATAAAACTATGCCTATTAGAATCTCTTTCGGAATTTTTAATGAAAAAGAAGATATTGATTCACTTATAAATGCTCTGCAAAAAATTAGAAAATAAGGAAATTTTTTGTAAAATATTTCAAATATCTTATTTATATTTACTTAAAACATGTAAATTAAATTACTATTAGTGAATCATTATAATTTTTTTCAATCCTCTGTTGGAAAGAAAGTGCTCATGGCTACTACGGGAGTTTTTTTAATGATTTTTTTGCTGTTACATTTGAGTGTTAATTTATTTCTTTTTTCAGGAGAAAAAGCTTTTAACGAAGCTGTTTATTTTATGAGAAAAAATATATTTATTCGAACAATGGAATATGTTCTTGCCATAGGTTTTTTAATTCATATTTTATTCGGAATAAAATTACATTTAGTAAATAAAAAAATAAAAGGAGAAGTTGATTATGCTATGAACTATTACTTATCTACTTCATTTAGTAGTCGTACAATGGTGTATACAGGAATTTTAATTTTCTGTTTTTTAGTTTTACATCTTATTAATTTCATGATTCCCATGAAATATTCAAATCATATAACTTCTGATTATAATATAGTAGTTTCTTTATTCAAAAATCCTTTTTATACATTTGTATATATATTTTCATTTTTAATTTTAGGTATTCATTTAAATCATGGATTTAAATCTTCTTTTCAATCTTTAGGACTATCTAACAAAAAAAGATTGATTTGGATACAAAGATTGGCTTCTTTATATCTGTGGTTCATTTGTTCTGGATTTTCTATCATTGCTATTTGGTTTTTTTTTAATAATAATTAAATATTTTTTTTTCGATGAAAAATACCTTTAAGTTCAATTCGAAAATTCCAGCTAGTTCTTTAATTCATAAATGGAAAGATCATAAATCTACTTTAAAATTAGTGTCTCCTAATAACAGATCCAATATAGAAATTATTGTTGTTGGAACAGGGCTTTCCGGAGGTTCAGCTGCTGCTTCTTTATCAGAATTAGGATATCAAGTTAAAGCTTTTTGTTACCAAGATTCTCCAAGAAGAGCTCATTCTGTAGCTGCACAAGGTGGAATTAACGCTTCTAAAAATTATAAAGGAGATAATGATTCGATTTATCAACTTTTTTATGATACAATTAAAGGTGGAGATTATAGATCTAGAGAAGCAAATGTATATCGTTTAGCAGAGATCTCTTCAAACATTATAGATCAATGTGTCGCTCAAGGTGTTCCATTTGCTCGTGATTATGCTGGATATTTGGAAACTAGATCTTTCGGTGGGACAAAAGTTTCTAGAACTTTTTATGCTAAGGGTCAGACAGGACAACAACTTTTATTGGCATGTTATTCTTCTATGTCTAGACAAATAGGAACAGGAAGAATTAAGATGTATAATCGTCATGAAATGTTAGATTTAGTAATTGTGGATGGAGTAGCTAAAGGAATTATTGCGAGAAATCTCATTTCTGGAGAAATAGAAAGACATGCAGCTCATGCTGTGGTAATTGCTTCAGGAGGTTATGGAAATATATTTTTTTTGTCTACCAATGCAATGGGTTCTAACACAAGTGCTATATGGAAAGTTCATAAAAGAGGAGGGTTATTTGCTAATCCTTGTTACACTCAAATACATCCCACTTGTATTCCAGTACATGGAAATTATCAATCTAAATTAACACTTATGTCTGAATCATTGAGAAATGATGGAAGAATATGGGTACCTAAAAAATTAGAAGATGCTATTTCTATACGAAACGGAACTAAAAAACCTGAAAACATAAGTGAAGAAGATAGAGATTACTATCTTGAAAGACGTTATCCTTCATTTGGAAATCTTGTACCAAGAGATGTAGCTTCTAGAGCTGCGAAAGAACGTTGTGATAAAGGATTTGGAATAGAAAATAATGAAACTAAAGAAGGGGTATTTTTAGATTTCAATTTCTCTATAGAGAAATATGGAAAAGAAAAAGCAAATGAACTTGGAATGAAACAACGTAACTCATTGCAAGAATTAGGAAAAGAAATAATGGAATCTAAATATGGAAACTTATTTCATATGTATGAAAAAATAACCAATAATAATCCATATCAAACTCCTATGAAGATTTATCCAGCAGTACATTATACTATGGGAGGATTATGGGTGGATTATAATTTAATGTCATCTATACCAGGCTGTTATGTTATAGGAGAAGCTAATTTTTCTGATCATGGAGCAAATAGACTAGGAGCTTCTGCATTAATGCAGGGATTAGCTGATGGATATTTTATTTTACCATATACCATAGCTGATTATTTATCTTCATGTATCACAGAAAAAATATCTACAAAACATATAGCTTTTCAAGCTTCGGAAAAAAATGTCAAAAATAGAATTAAAAAACTTATTCAAAATAATGGAAATATACCAGTAGATTTTTTTCATAAAAAACTTGGAAATATTATGTGGGAATATGTAGGAATGAGTAGAAATCATTTAGGCTTATCTCAAGCTATAAAAAATATACAAGAACTTCGCGATGAATTTTGGAAAAATGTTTTTATTCCCGGAAATATTGATAATGGATTAAACTCTGAATTAGAAAAAGCCGGACGTGTAGCCGATTTTTTAGAATTAGGAGAATTAATGGCTATGGATGCTTTAAATAGAAAAGAATCTTGTGGAAGTCATTTTCGTGAAGAATTTCAAACAAAAGAAGGAGAAGCTCTTCGTGATGATGTTCATTATAAATATGTTTCTATATGGGAATATAAGGATAATTCTACCATAAGTGATGAGATTATGCATAAAGAAAATTTAAATTTTACTTTTGTAAAAATACAGTCACGTTCTTATAAATAAAAATAATAAAAGATTGTATGATCATGAAAGAACTTATGAATTTTAAGTTAAAAATATGGAGACAAAAAAGTTTTGAAGAAAAAGGTTATTTTAAAACTTATCAAATACATAATATATCTCCTAACAGTTCATTTTTAGAAATGTTAGATCTTTTGAACAACCAGATTATATGTGAAAATCAAGATTCCTCTCCTGTATCATTTGATCATGATTGTCGTGAAGGAATTTGTGGAATGTGTTCTTTATATATTAATGGAAGAGCGCATGGCCCAGATAATTTGGTTACTACTTGTCAACTTCATATGCGTCGTTTCCGTAATGGAGAAACTATATATGTAGAACCTTGGAGAGCGAAACCTTTTCCTATAATTAAAGATCTTATTGTAGATAGATCTTCTTTCGATAGAATCATTATATCAGGTGGTTTTATTTCTGTAAATACATTTGGAAAAACAATAGATGGAAATTTAATTCCAATTCCAAAAGATCAAGCAGATAAAGCTTTTGATGCCGCAACTTGTATTGGTTGTGGTGCATGTGTAGCTGCATGTAAAAATAGATCAGCAATGCTATTTGTTTCAGCAAAAGTTTCTCAGTTTGCTTTATTACCTCAAGGAAAAATAGAGAGAAAAAAAAGAGTGGTGAATATGATAAAAAAAATGGATGAAGAAGGATTTGGAAGCTGTACGAATACCAGAGCATGTGAAGTAGAATGTCCAAAAGGAATATCCACAGAATATATTTCTTTTATGAATCGTGAGTATATTCAATCATTTACTAACTAATTCTAATTCTCTTCTTATTTGAATATGGAATATTTAGATTTTGAAAAACCCATACAAGAAATACAGGATCAATATGTAAACTGTGTACTTATAGAAAAAAAAAGTGGGGTAAATATGAAAGAAGTTTGCACACAATTGCAAATCAAATTGGATAAAACCATTAAAAAATTACACAGTAATCTTACCCCTTGGCAAAGAGTACAATTATCCAGACATCCAAACAGACCCTATACTTTAGATTATATACATTCCATAACAAAAAAAGATTCTTTCATTGAATTACATGGAGATCGTCTTTTTGGTGATGATAAAGCAATGGTAGGAGGTTTTGGAAAAATAGAGGATTATACTTTCATGTTAATTGGAACTCAAAAAGGAAAAAATACCAAGGATAGACAATACAGAAGATTTGGAATGCCTAATCCAGAAGGATATAGAAAAGCCTTACGTCTGATGAAACTAGCAGAAAAATTCGAAAAACCTATTGTAACTTTCATTGATACACCAGGTGCTTTTCCTGGAATTGAAGCGGAAACAAGAGGTCAAGGAGAAGCAATAGGAAAAAATATTTATGAAATGATGTGTTTAAAAGTACCCATTATTGTTTTAATTATAGGAGAGGGAGCTAGTGGAGGAGCTTTAGGTATTGGAATAGGAGATAAGATTTCAATGATGGAAAATTCCTGGTTTTCTGTGATTTCTCCTGAAAGTTGTTCTACAATACTTTGGGGAAATCGTGATAATAAAGAAAAATCAGCAGAAGCATTGAAGCTAACAGCAGAAAATATGCATAAATTAAATTTTATAGATGAAGTAATCAAAGAACCCTTAGGAGGAGCCCATTTTTGTCCTAAAAAAGCTTATAAACTTATAAAAAAACAAATTATTAAACATTATAAACAATTATCTGAAATTAATATAGAATCTCTTATTAAAAACAGAAAAAATAAGTACATTTCTATTGGTTTTTTTGAAAAATAAATTTTAATTATTAACACATTCTATTCTACCTAATAGATCTTCTATTTATGTATTTTATTTAATATGATTTTATGAGTAACATTAAAAAACAGGAAAAAACGAATCCATTTGATTCCATAACAAAAAAAGGAAGAATTCCTCCTCAAGCATTAGATTTAGAAGAAGCAATCATAGGAGCTATTATGATTGATAAAAAAGGTTTAGATGAAGTTATTGATATACTTTTTCCTGAAGTTTTTTATAAAAAAGAACACCAAGAAATATTTTTTACAATACAAAAATTGTATCATAATTCTAATCCTATAGATTTATACACAGTTTTAAATGAACTTCGTAAGATCGGAAAATTGGAATCAATGGGAGGAGAGTTATATTTAATTGGACTAACACAAAAAGTTATTTCTTCTGCACATATAGAGTATCATAGTCGTATAGTATTACAAAAATTTATATTAAGAAAATTAATCAGCATATCTTCCAATATCATACAAAAATGTTATGAGGTCAGCACGGATGTTTTTGATCTTTTAGATCACGCTGAATCAAAACTTTTTGAGATTAATCAAAAATATTTGATAGCCAAAAAATATGAGACTACTCAATGTCTTATCCAAAAAGCTATTGAAAAAATTAAAAAAACAGAAAAAGAAGGATTAAGTGGAATTTCTTCTGGATTTCATAAATTGGATCATATTACTTCTGGATGGCAGAATTCTGATTTAATTATATTGGCTTCTAGACCTGGAATGGGAAAAACAACTTTTATGTTATCCATGGTTAAAAATATAGTTGTATATCAAAAAATACCAACTATAATTTTTTCATTAGAAATGTCTTCTATTCAACTAATTACAAAACTTATTTCATCAGAAACCGGGATTTCTTCAGAAAAAATTAAAAGAGCTAACTTAGATAAGTTAGATTGGGAACGTTTGTTACATAAAACAAAAAATTTAAAAAATGTTCCTTTATTTATAGATGATACCCCTTCTTTATCTATATTTAATTTACGTGCAAAATGTCGTCGTTTAATATCTCAACATGGTATTAAATTGATATTTATAGATTATATGCAATTAATGGGCATTAACGATCATAGTTTAAAATTGCAAAATAGAGAACAAGAAATATCAGTTATTTCTAGAAGTTTAAAATCTATAGCTAAAGAACTTGATATTCCAATCATAGCTTTATCTCAACTATCTAGAGCAGTAGAAACAAGAGGAGGAAGTAAGAGACCCGTATTGTCTGATTTACGAGAATCAGGAGCTATTGAGCAAGATGCAGATATAGTTTTATTTATTTACAGACCTGAGTATTATGGATTTAAAATATGGGATTCAGATGAAGATAATGACTCTTGTACAGGTCAAGCAGAAATTATAATTGCCAAACATAGAAACGGAGGACTAGATAAATTTCGTTTAAAATTTATAAGTGATCAAGCTCAATTTGTAAACTTAGAAGAAAAAAAACATGTTTCATTAGTTTGGGAAGAAGATTATAAAAAAAATGTTCTTAATAAAGAAAAATTTTTTATGTCTCCTCCTTATGAAGATTTTGAAAAAAATACATCATTAGAATCTAGTAATGAAAATGAAATGGATTTCAATAATGAAAATGAAATGGACTTCAATAATGAAAATTATTTAGATGAAAATATTTAATAGAATCAGTAAAATTGAATAATTGAATTTTGAATGGTTTTTTTCCAAAAAAACAGTTTGGGAAGATTGTAGAAAAAATAAAACTCTTCGAACAATAGTTATAATAACACAAATAACAATAATTTTTGGTTTAATTATAGCTTTTTTAACTTTTTCTATAGGATTTGGATTCAAAGAAATTATAAAGGATAAACTATTAAATATTAGAGGTCAAATTATTGTGTATAAAAATCATTCCACAAGTTATCCAAATTTTTCTGTAAAAAAAAAGAAATTTTTCAAATCTAATTTGGTTAAACAAATTCATGGAATTACTGAAAATAATGTACTTATTGCTACAAATAAAAGAATAGATAGATATATATTTAAAGGATTATATGAGGATTATAATCCTATTTTTTTTCAATATTTTTTAATTACGAAAGATTTTTTTAAAACAAAACTTTTATCTAATCACAATGTTATTTTATCTAAAAAAACATCCTTATTACTAGGATTAAATGTTGGATCAAATATTAAAATAGATTTTCTTTCTTTTGATAAAAAAGGTGATCCTACTATTATTTCTAATCAATTTAGAATTTCTGGTTTATATGAAACTGGAATCCCAGAATTTGATGATGTATACATTCTCGGAAATATAAGATCCATTCAAAAAATTAACGGGTGGGAAAAAGATTTAGTAGAAAAATTTGAAATTTTTGTTTCCTATGATAATATAAAGAAAAAAATTTTTGATAAAATGCCTAAAAATTTTTTTTTCAAAACTATTCAGAATAGTCATAATATTATTAAATGGATAAAAATTTTTGATATAAATATTATTGTGATTAGTTTTATTATTTTTGTATCTGTAACTATTAATATGATTGTGTTTATTTTAATACTTATCTTGGAAAGAATTAGAACTATAGGAATTTTGAAAACTTTAGGAGCTGAAAATAAAGTTATACATAAAATATTTTTGTTTTATATCATACAGATATTGATTCCTTCATTAATTATAGGTAATAGCATTGGAATCACTTTATTAATAGTGCAAAAAAAATTTCATTTTATATTATTAAATAAAATGCAATATTTTGTTGATTTTGTTCCTATCTATCTTAATATATATCATATTATCATTATCAATTTATCTATTATTTTCACTTGTTTTATAACAATATTTTTTCCTTCTTTATTTTTTATTAGTAAAACACCTACCATAAAAGTTCTAGAATTTGAATAAATCTCAGAATTTAATTTTGTATTTTTGTTTGTGATAAAAAAAATTTAATTAGTTTTTGACACTTATAAAATCTTCATCTGGAATAAGAGGAACATTGGGGGGAAAAGTTGGATATGGTTTATCTCCCATAGATATAATTCAATTTGCTGCAGGATATGTTTCCTGGATGAAAAGGAAATATAAAAATAAAAAAAAATTTGTTTTAATATTAGGTAGAGATGGAAGAATTTCTTCTGTTTTATTCCAACAATTTTTAATAATAACTTTTCAAAGTCTTGGAGTAGATGTAGTAAACATTGGTTTATCTACAACCCCTACAGTTGGAATTGCTGTGATATGTGAGAAAGCGGATGGGGGTGTAATGTTAACAGCAAGTCATAATCCTAAGAATTGGAATGGATTAAAAATGTTTAATTCTCATGGAGAATTTTTATATGAGGAAGATTTTAAAAAATTGTTTTCTATAGTAGAGAAAAAATATTTTAATTTCTCTTCATACAAAAAATTAGGTAATCTTTTTTATAAAAAGAATTATATTCATCAACATATAGAAAAAATTCTTTCATTACCTATCATAGACAAAAATATAATTCAAAAAGCTAAATTAAGAATAGTAATAGATGGAATTAATTCTACAGGAGGTATCGCAGTTCCTATTTTATTAAAATATTTGGGAGTTCATGTTATTAAAATGTATTGTGATCCTCATGGAAATTTTGTTCATAATCCTGAGCCTATTGAAAAAAACTTAAGAGAAATATGTAAAAAGGTGCCGGATATAAAAGCCGATTTAGGAATTTCCGTTGATCCTGATGTAGATCGAGTGGTATTTATATGCGAAAACGGAGATTTTTTTGGGGAAGAATATACTTTAGTATCCATAGCAGATTATATATTGGAAAATAAATTAGGACCTATTGTTTCTACATTATCTTCTTCTCATGCATTAAAAGATCTTTCTATAGAAAAAGGAGTTCCTTACTATTCAACTCCTGTTGGAGAAATACATGTTGTAAAAAAAATGAAAGAAGTACACGCTGTTGTTGGTGGAGAAGGAAATGGAGGTGTTATTTATCCTGATTTACGTTATGGAAGAGATGCTTTGATTGGAATTGCTTTATTTTTAATGAGAATAGCTAAACTAGCTAATATTCCATTATCTGAATTAAAAAAAAAATATTCCAATTATTTTATGTCGAAAAAAAAAATTCGATTTTCTTCTCATGATAAAATCAGAACATTATTAAAAAAAATAAAAAAAAAATATAAAGGAAAAAAAATGGATTTTAGTGATGGAATCAAAATTTATATTAAATATAATGAATGGATACATATAAGGAAATCAAATACTGAAAATATTATTAGAATATATACAGAAAGTTCTTCAAAGAAAAGAGCAGATTTTTTATCAAAAAAAATTATATACGATATAAAAGAATTATAATATAATTATGTTTCAAAATATTATAAAATATACAGAAGATAAATTTTTATCTAAAAATCATTTTCCATTGTTTCATTCAGGAGATACAATCACTGTTTTTTTTGAAATTAAAGAGGGAGAAAAAAAAAGAATTCAATCTTTTAAAGGAGTGGTTATAAAAAAACAAGGAAAAGGGTTAACTAAAACATTTACTATTCGTAAAATAAGTGCAGGAATAGGTATAGAACGTATATTTATTTTCAATCAACCTAACATACAAAAAATAGAGGTTAATAAGAAAGGAAAAGTACGAAGATCAAAAATTTATTATTTTAGAACTCTAAAAGGAAAAAAAGCAAGAGTAAAAAGCTAAAAAGCGAAAAAAAGAGAATCTATTACTCTTTTTTCGCTTTTACTTTATTTATTATTTTTATCGTTCTCCTCAGTTGTCACTTTTTCTTTTTCAGATGTATTGTTTTCCTCATTCCCATTATTGTTTTTTGAGGAATCCTCACTAGTTGCAGGAGGTGTAGTTGAGTTAGTGGAATCAGTTTGATTTTCATTATTATTAGCTGTCTTTTCCTCTTCTGTTGTAGTAGAGTTGCTTTCATTTTTATTTTTGTTGTTGCAACTGATAGTAAACAAAAATATTGCTAACAAGATCGTAGTGACTGTAATTCTTAATTTTTTCATCATAATCGATAGTATTTCAGTTATTACATATTCTGGGCAAATTTATATAAAAATTTGGAATGAAAAAATATATCATGATTTGTATTTTTTTTTAATAAAATATAAGTTGATTTTATTTTTTCTCTTTAGTTTGAAAATAAGAATATTATGTTTTTATGAACTTATGAACTATTGAAAAAAAATTATATATTTTTAAAATAAAAAATATGTCTTTAAATAAAAAGATTTTAAAAGAAGCTCTTACTTTTGATGATGTTTTACTTGTTCCTTCTTATTCTTCAATTCTTCCATCAGAAGTTTCTCTTAAAACTTCTCTTACTCTTGATATTATTATGAATATACCTATACTAAGTGCTGCTATGGATACAGTAACGGAATCTTCTTTAGCTATCTCTATTGCTAGAGAAGGAGGGATTGGTATCATTCATAAAAATATGAATATAAAAAATCAATCAGAAGAGGTTTATAGAGTTAAAAGAAGTGAAAGTGGAATGATAGATGATCCTATTACTCTTTCCAGAAATTCAACATTAAGATATGCTCAATATCTTATGAAAAAATATAAGATTTCCGGATTACCTGTAATAGAAAAAAATCATTCGTTAGTAGGGATTATTACCAGAAGAGATATAAAATATCGTGTGGATTTGGATACTTTAGTAGAAGAAGTAATGACTAAAGAAAAATTAATTACATCTAGAAAAAATATAACATTAGAAAAAGCTAAAAATATTTTATTGAAAGAAAGAATAGAAAAATTACCTATTGTGGATGATTATAATAAATTAGTAGGATTAATTACTATTAGAGATATTGATAATTTAATTGAGTATCCTAAT
This sequence comes from Blattabacterium cuenoti, assembly GCF_014252015.1. Lineage (NCBI taxonomy): Bacteria > Pseudomonadati > Bacteroidota > Flavobacteriia > Flavobacteriales > Blattabacteriaceae > Blattabacterium > Blattabacterium cuenoti. The sequence continues at coordinate 479,698 of NZ_CP059206.1, read as the reverse complement.
GCTTGCAAAGATTCTAGAGGACGTTTACGTGTAGGTGCAGCAGTTGGTATAGACAAAAAAACTTTAGAAAGAGTAGAATCTTTAGTAAAAGTAGGAGTAGATATTATAGCTATAGATTCTGCACATGGACATTCTTTTAGAGTATTAGAAACAATAAAATTAATCAGAAATTCTTTTCCGGAAATAACATTGTTAACAGGAAATGTAGTGACTATGGAGGGAGCTAAAGATTTGATAGATGCCGGTTCAACTGTTTTAAAAGTAGGAATTGGATCTGGTTCTATTTGTACAACAAGAGTCATATCTGGAGTAGGTATGCCCCAAATAACAGCTATTAATGATGTATATGAATATGCTAAAAAAAGAAATGTAAACGTTATTTCTGATGGAGGGATCAGATATTCAGGAGATGTAGTAAAAGCTATTGCTGCTGGAGCTAGTTCTGTTATGATTGGAAGTTTATTTGCTGGAACAGATGAAGCCCCAGGAGAGGAAGTTATTTTTCAAGGAAGAAAGTTTAAAACTTATGTAGGAATGGGTTCTTTAATAGCTATGAAAAGAGGAAGTAGAGATCGTTATTTTCAATTTAACGAAAAATCTGTTCCAGAAGGAATAGAAGCTATAGTTCCTTATAAAGGTAAAATGAAAGATGTAATTTATCAAATTTGTGGAGGTCTACGTTCCGGAATGGGATATTGTGGTGTTTCCACTATCAAAGAACTGATAAAATCAGGTAAATTTGTAAGAATAACTAATTCCGGGTTAAAAGAAAATCATCCACATAGTGTAAATATTACTAAAGAATCTCCTAATTATTTTAATTATAGTAAATAAAAAATACCCGGAACGGGATTTGAACCCGTACGATCACAATGATCACAGGATTTTAAGTCCTGTGTGTCTACCAATTCCACCATCCGGGCACATTTAAAAAGCGAGAAACGGGATTTGAACCCGCGACCCCGATCTTGGCAAGATCGTACTCTACCAACTGAGCTATTCTCGCACCCATTTATATATAATGACTAATTTAAATACACTTTTATATATATAGCAAATTTTAATCATCTAATATATTTTTGATTTCGTGAATTTTTATAGTAGCATCTTGTAGAGATAAAGAATCAATATTTTTTATTGTTTTTAAAGAAAAAATTATTTTTTTCAATAAAAAAAAAACTTTTTTTGTATTAATTTCTTTTTTATTTTTTTCTAATGCATTTAATATTTTTTTTGCTCTTTCAATGATTTCTGTTGGCATTCCCGATATTTTTGCTACATAAATTCCGAAACTATGTTCACTTCCTCCAGCTATTAATTTTCGCATAAAAATAATATTATCATTTATTTTTTTTATAGAAATATGATAATTTTTTATTCTTTTAAAAAAAAAACTCATTTCATTTAATTCATGATAATGTGTAGCAAATAAAGTTAGAGGACGTGAATTTTTTTCATGTAAAAATTCTATAATAGATTTGGCTATTGAAATTCCATCATAAGTACTTGTACCTCTTCCTATTTCATCTAAAATGATAAAACTTCTTTCAGAAATATTATTTAATATATTTGCAGTTTCATTCATTTCTACCATAAAAGTAGATTCTCCTAAAGAAATGTTATCAGATGCACCTACTCTACTGAATATTTTATCTATTAATCCTATTTCTGCATATTTAGCAGGAACGAAACTTCCAATATGAGCCATCAATATAATAATAGCAGTTTGACGTAAAATAGCTGATTTTCCTGACATATTAGGACCTGTGATAATTAATATTTGTTGATTTGATTTATTTAAAATCATATCATTAGGAATGTAAGAAGTTTTGGCTATAAATTGTCTTTCAATAACTGGATGTCGTCCTTTTATTATAGATATTTTTAAAGAGTCATTTACTTTTGGTTTTACATAATTATTTTCTAATGCTAAACTAGAAAAAGAATATAATACGTCTAATTTAGCAATTAGTTTTGCATTTTGTTGTAAAGGTTTTATATTTTCTAATATTTTATTGATGAGATTGTTAAATATTTTTTTTTCCAAGTAAAATATTTTTTGTTCTGCATTTAAGATTTTTAACTCGTAATTTTTTAATTCTTCAGTAATATATCGAATAGAATTCGTCAATGTCTGTTTTTGCACCCAGTGAGAAGGGACTTTTCCTTTTTTAGAAATTCTAACTTCAAAAAAATATCCAAATATATTGTTATATCCAATTTTTAAATTATTAATTCCTGTTTTGGATTGTTCTATTGAACAAAGTTTTTCTAAATATTCTTTTTGATAAAAATACATCATGCGAATTTCATCTAGTTCTTTAGAAAATCCTTTAATTATAACATTTCCTTTTCCCTTTTCAATTTGATGTGGAGGATTTTCTTGTATTGTATTAGCAATTTTTTCACATATAAAATTGCAATCTTGAAAAGAATCTCCAATATTTTTAAAAATTTTGGATTTTTGAAATAAAAATTTTTTTTGTATTTCAGTTATATAAATCAAAGATTTATATAACGTATACATTTCACGTGGAGAAATTTTTCCAATGGCTAGTTTAGAAATTATTCTTTCTATATCATAAACATTTTTAAGTTTTGTTTTTATAAAAGCGCGTATAATATTATCAATGTATAATTCTTGCACTATTTGATGACGTTTTTTTATATGAAATAAATTTTTTAAAGGAAAAAGAATCCAATTTTTCAATAACCTACCTCCCATAGGAGTAATTGTATGATCTAGTATATTTATTAAAGAAACACCTTCTTTGTTCAAAGGATGGAATATTTCTAAATTTCGAAAAGTAAAATCATCAATACACATGTGTTCTTCTTTTTTTATTCTTCGTATTTTAGAAATATGTTTTATATTGAAATGTAAAGTGTTATGTAAATAAGATAAAACTACTCCACAAGAAATAATCCCTAATTTTAAATCATTAATACCAAACCCTTTTAAAGAATTGATTTTAAAGTGTGATATTAATTTTTCATATGCAAGTGAATAATTAAATATCCAATCTTCCATTAAAAAAGTATAGTATTTTCCTTTTAATAATTGATCAAAAAATTTTTTTTCTTTTTTTTGAAAAAGTATTTCACTAGGATGAAAATGTTTTAGATATTGCAAAATATTATTTTTTGTATCTTCTGTTACAAAAAATTCTCCAGTAGAAACATCTAAAAAACTTAATCCGAAATTTTTATTTTTTTCTACATGAATTGATGCTAAAAAATTATTTGATTTAGGGGATATAATATTTTCATCAATAGCTATTCCTGGTGTTACAAGTTCTGTTACACCTCTTTTAACAATATTTTTTCCTTTTTTTGGTTCTTCTAACTGATCACAAATAGCTACACGAAATCCTGAACGTATCAATTTTGGTAAATAGGTACTCAAAGAATGATAAGGAAAACCCGCTAAATGTAAATGAGATCGTTTAGTTAAAACAATATTTAACGTTTGAGAACATTTAATGGCATCCTCTCCAAAAGTTTCATAAAAATCTCCAACTTGAAATAATAAAATTGTATCTGGATATTTAGTTTTTATATCGTTATATTGCTTGATTAATGGAGTTTCTTCTTTTTTTTTGCAATAAAGAGTTTCGTTTTTATTCATATCAAAATATAATTTATTAAAATAGAGGATAGTTAATTTATTATTATGTCAAGAATATTTAAAGAATATAAAAAATTGAATCTTAGTCAGATAACCATAGAAATATCTCAATATTGGAAAAAAAATAATATTTTTCAAAGTAATTCTAATTTTTATAATATAAAAAAAGACCTTTGTTATATTTTATATGAAGGCCCTCCATCTTTAAATGGAAATCCTGGAATTCATCATATTTTAACTAGAACCGTAAAGGACATTTTTTGTAGATATCATACCCTGAAAGGTAAAAAAGTATTTAGAAAAGCTGGTTGGGATGCGCATGGTTTACCTGTAGAATTAAATGTAGAAAAAGACATGGGTATTACTAAAAATGATATAGGAAAAAAAATTAGTGTAAATAAATATAATGATTTTTGTAAAAATTTTGTGAATAAATCATTGAAAAAATGGAAATCATTTACAGATAAAATAGGATATTCTATAGATTTAGATCATTCGTTTATTACCTATAATGCCAAGTATATTGAAAGTGTATGGTGGTTAATCAAAAAATTGTATAATAAAAATCTTATTTATCAAGGTTTTACAATACAACCTTATTCTCCTGCAGCAGGAACAGGTTTAAGTTATCATGAATTGAATATGCCGGGAACTTATAAAAAAGTGAAGCAATTATCTCCATTTTTGAAATTTAAGGCAATTAAAAATACTTTACCTGAAAAATTTCAAAAAATTTCAGGTGAAATATATTTTATATCATGGACGACAGCTCCTTGGACAATTCCTTCAAATACAGCATTAGCTATAGGATTCGATATAGATTATGTATTAGTTAGAACCTATAACCAGCATACTTTTTTAAAAGAAAATATTGTTTTTTCTGAAAAATTAATTCATAGAATATTATTATCAAATCAGTTTTATTCTGTTTCAAATTATATTGAATTAGATATTTACGATGATTATAATAACAAGAAGACAAAAAATTATAAAATTCCTTATCTAATAATAGAAAAATTTAAAGGAAAAGAATTAATATTTAGTAAATATGAACAATTATTGCCTTGGTTTAAACCTTATTGTAACGAAAAAAATGCATTTCAAATTATAGTAGGAGATTTTGTTAATGTAAATGAGGGAACAGGAATTGTTCATATTTCACCCACATTTGGAGTAGATGATTTTATAGTAGCTAAAAAATATAATATTCCTCCAATGTTGGTTTTAAATGAAAAAAATATCCCTGTTCCTTTAGTTGATTTTCAAGGAAAATTTATAAAAAATTTTCCTCATGGATTTGCTAATAAATATGTTAAAAACGAATTTAATACAAATGATAAAAAATTTTTTTCAGTAGATCAAGAAATAATTCTTTTTCTGGAAAAAGAACAAAAAATATTTAGAACAGAAAAGTATATCCATTTTTATCCACATTGTTGGAGAACAGAAAAACCAATACTTTATTATCTATTAAATTCATGGTTTATAAAAACAACCGAAATAAAAAATAAAATAATTAGTTTCAATAAAAAAATACGATGGTATCCTGATTCTACAGGAAGAAAACGTTTTGATTCTTGGCTAAAAAATATAAAAGATTGGAATTTTTCACGTTCTAGATATTGGGGGACCCCTCTTCCTATTTGGAAAACGGAAAAAGGAGATGAGGAAATAGTCGTAGGGTCAGTTAAAGAGTTATTTTTAGAGATTCAAAAATCGGTTAAACATGGGTTTATGTCGCATAATGTGTTTGAAAATTTTATCCTAGATGATATGAGTAATGATAATTATGATAAAATAGATTTACACAAACATGTTTTGGATGAAATTATATTGGTTTCTTCTAAAGGAAAACCTATGATAAGAGAATTTGATTTAATTGATGTATGGTTCGATTCTGGAGCTATGCCATATGCTCAGTTTCATTATCCATTTGAAAATAAAGAATACATAGATAAAAATCTCTTATTTCCTGCTGATTTTATTTCAGAAGGAATAGATCAAACAAGAGGATGGTTTTTTACTTTACATACTATTAGTAGTTTGTTATTTGATTCTATAGCATATAAAAATGTTATATCAACAGGACTAATTTTAGATCAGTATGGACGTAAAATGTCAAAAAGTAAAGGAAATACTATAAATCCTTTTGATTTAATAAATAATTATGGACCTGATGCTATACGTTGGTATATTATATTCAATTCTGAACCTTGGGATAATTTGAAATTTAATATAAAAGAAGTTAATACCGTTATAAACAAATTTTTTGGAACACTATATAATATCTATTCTTTTTTTGCTTTATACGCAAATATTGATAATTTTTATTATAAAGAAAAAGAATATTTTAATAATTATACAGAATTAGATTTTTGGATTCTTTCTGAATTGAATTCTCTTATTCAAAAAACAGATATTTATTATACTAACTATAATCCAACTAAAGTCGCACGTTTAATTTCGTCTTTTGTTTTGGATAAATTAAGCAATTGGTATGTAAGATTATGTAGAAGAAGATTCTGGAAAGATAAATATACAAAAAATAAGATATCAGCATATCAAATTCTTTACAAATGTTTAATTGTTGTGTCTAAGTTAATTTCTCCCATTGTTCCATTTTTTTCTGAAAGGTTATATAGGGATTTAAATTCTATTACTAAACAAGAAGATTTTAAAAGTGTTCATTTGACAAATTTTCCTAGTTGTGATTCTAATTTGATTAATAAAGAATTAGAAAATAGGATGCTTTTAGTTCAGAAAATAATTACTATGGTTTTTTCTATAAGAAAAAATAATAAAATAAAAATTCGTCAACCTTTGCAAAAATTACTGATTATTGTTCCTGATAAAAAAATTCGTATTCAATTAGAACAATTTTCTGAAATAATATTTAAAGAAGCTAATGTCAAAGAAATAAAATTTCCTTCCTCTTATAAAAATCTTGAATCTATAAAACATATTAAACCTAATTATAAATCTTTAGGTCCAAAATTTGGAAAAAAAACTCATAAAATATCCGAATTCATAAAAAAATTTAGTCAAGAAAAAATAAAAAATATAGAAAAGAATAAAAAATGCTTTTTTTTTCTGGAAAAAGAAAAAATTTTTATCTCTTTAGAAGATGTAAAAATTAGTACGGAATATATTAAAAATTGGTCCGTTTTTTTTGATACTAAATTTACAATAGCATTAGATTTGCGTATTACAGATTCTCTTTGGGAAGAAGGATTTGTTAGAGAATTAATTAGATATATACAAAAAATAAGGAAAGATCGTAAATATAATGTAATTGAAAAAATACTTGTATATATAAGAGTAAATGAAAATGAAAGTTTTAAGAAAAAACTACAAATTATTTTACAAAAGAATAAAGATTTTCTTTGTAAAGAAACTCTTTCTGTAGATATTTTATTACAAGAAAATGTAATGAAATATGAGTCTGAGGAAGAAAAAATCTCTTTTGAAGAGAAATTCATATTATATGTGCAGATACGAAAAGTGGAAAATATAAAAAAATGATAGGAAACGTAAAACAAAGATATTCTATGGAAGAACGAAAAGAATTTCGTAAACTTATACTTGAAAAATTGAGAAAAGCAAAAAAGAATTTATCAATTTTTAAGAAATCTTTTTCCAATAATAAAAGTAATGGAACGGATGATACTTACCCCACTTTTAAAGCATTTGAGGAAGGATCAGAAACATTGAGTAAAGAACAAAATGCTAAAATTGTAGCACATTTACAAAAATTTATAAATAGTTTAAATGCTGCTTTAATAAGAGTAGAAAATAAAGATTATGGAATATGTCGTATAACCAAAAAATTAATCCCTAAAGAACGTCTAATGGCTGTACCTCACACTACTTTAAGTATTGAAGGAAAAAGATTAATGGAAAAAAATAAATAAATTTCATTTGAAAAAATTTTTTTTAATTATTTTTTTAATTTTATCAATAGATCAAATTTTAAAAATTTATATTAAAACTCATTTTGAATTAGGAGGTGGAATTACTATACTTCCTTTTTTTAGGATTTTTTTTGTAGAAAATCCAGGAATGGCTTATGGTATTAATTTTGGATTAGGATATTATGGAAAAATATTATTGAGTGTTTTACGTTTGCTTTTAGTTTTTTTCATTTTTATTTTTCTTTACAAAAATATAAAAAAAAAGTCTTCTAAATATTTAACTATTCCTATTTCTATGATTTTTTCTGGAGCTATGGGAAATTTTTTGGATAGTGCTTTATATGGTTTGTTATTTGATACAGGAACAATATATAATCAAAAATATCAAAAATGGATTCCTTATTCTGGAATATCAAAAATAAATTTTGATATTATTGAAAAAAATTATGTTGGTGGATACGCTTCTTTAATGGAAGGATGTGTGGTAGATATGTTTTATTTTCCTATAATAGATACTTGTTTCCCTTTCTGGATTCCATTTTTTGGAGGTTATAATTTTCAATTTTTTAAACCGATTTTTAATTTTTCTGATGTTGTTATATTTATTGGAGTGTTTTCACTATTCATATTTAAGCGTAAAATTAAAAATGTAAAAATTTTGTAACGTTTATTATTTTTTTGAGAATTATAAAAATCTCCATAGATTTGTATCGTCCTGATTTTCATCATTACGAATAAAATTTGAATAGCCGGTGTAGCTCAGTTGGTCAGAGCACGTGATTTGTAATCTCGGGGTCGTGGGTTCGAATCCCTCCATCGGCTTTTGGGGAGATACTCAAGTCTGGTTAACGAGGACAGACTGTAAATCTGTTGGCATAGCCTTCGCAGGTTCGAATCCTGCTCTCCCCATATTAAAATAAAGCGGAAGTAGCTCAGTTGGTAGAGCATCAGCCTTCCAAGTTGAATGTCGCGGGTTCGAATCCCGTCTTCCGCTCCATGAGAATAATATTTACATGGCCAATGTAGCTCAGTGGTAGAGCACTTCCTTGGTAAGGAAGAGGTCACGGGTTCAATTCCCGCCGTTGGCTTTTTTTAAACTCATTATATTATAATAATTTTATCATGGCAAAAGAAAAATTTAAACGAAACAAACCGCATGTAAACATAGGAACCACAGGTCATGTAGATCATGGTAAAACGACTCTAACTGCTGCAATAACAAAAGTATTATCAAAAATTGGATTAGCAGAAGAAAAGAGTTTTGATGCAATAGATAATGCTCCTGAAGAAAAAGCTAGAGGAATTACTATTAATACATCTCATGTAGAATATGAAACAGAAAAAAGGCATTATGCACATGTTGATTGTCCTGGACATGCAGATTATGTTAAAAATATGATAACAGGGGCAGCTCAAATGGATGGAGCGATTCTGGTTGTAGCCGCTACAGATGGGCCCATGCCTCAAACTAGAGAACATATATTATTATCTCGTCAGGTAGGTGTTCCAAAAATTGTGGTATTTATGAATAAAGTAGATCAAGTAGATGATCCAGAATTATTAGAATTAGTAGAGATGGAAATTAGAGAGTTACTTTCCAAGTACGAATATGATGGAGAAAATATTCCTATTATACAAGGATCAGCTTTAGGTGCTTTAAATGGAGAAGAAAAATGGATAGAAAAAATAAAAGACTTGATGAAAGTGTTGGATGATTATATTCCCGAACCAGTTCGAGAAATAGATAAACCATTTTTGATGCCTGTAGAAGATGTTTTTACTATAACAGGAAGAGGAACAGTAGCTACAGGACGTATTGAAAGTGGCATTATTAATACAGGGGATTTGGTTGATATTATTGGAATGGGAGAAAATAAATTATCATCCACAGTAACAGGAGTTGAAATGTTTAGAAAGATATTAGATAAAGGTCAAGCAGGAGATAATGTGGGTTTATTATTACGTGGAATAGAAAAAAAAGATATTAGAAGAGGAATGGTAGTCGGAAAACCAGGATCTGTAAAACCTCATAAGAAATTTAAAGCAGAAGTATATATTCTGACAAAAGAAGAGGGAGGAAGACATACTCCTTTTCACAATAAATATCGTCCTCAATTTTATTTGAGAACAACAGATGTAACAGGGGAAATTCATCTACCAAATGGAGTAGAAATGGTAATGCCTGGAGATAATATTTCTATGGAGGTTGAATTGCATCAACCTATAGCATTAAGTGAAAATTTACGTTTTGCTATTCGTGAAGGAGGAAAAACGGTGGGTGCAGGACAAGTTATTCAAATAATAGATTGACTTTATAATTCAAATATAATTTAAAAATTTTAAAACGGATGTAGCTTAGCAGGTAGAGCATCGGTCTCCAAAACCGAAGGTCGTAAGTTCGATCCTTACCATCCGTGCTATGAAAAAGAATAATTTTTTTTTAGAAATTTATAACGAATTTTTTCATTGTATAACATGGCCTAAATGGGAGAATTTACAAATAACAACAATGATTGTATCTTTTTTTTCTATATTTCTATCCATATTTTTATATGGAGTGGATGGTTTTTTTATTTTTTTGATTAAAAAATTGTTTTCTTTATAAAATTATAGAAATGAGTGATTTGGAAAGAAAATGGTATGTAATAAAAACCATGAGTGGACAAGAAAACAAAGTCAAATTATATATAGAAAATGAAATTAGAGATAATGGATTTCAAGAACATATAGGAAAGGTATTAGTCCCTATTGAAAAAGTTATACAAATGAGAAAAGGGAAAAAAATTCATAGAGAAAAAGTTCATTATCCTGGATATGTCATGGTAGAAGCAAATTTGGAAGGAGAAGCTGCTCATGCGATAAAAAATGTTCCAGGTGTTATAAATTTTTTAAGTGAAGGGAAAGGTTCTTCCGCTATCCCTATTCCTATGAGAAAAGAAGAAGTTAATAAAATGTTAGGAAAAATTGATCAACTTTCTGAGAAGTATGAAAATATTAATATCCCTTTTATAGTAGGAGAAACAATTAAAGTTATAGATGGACCTTTTACAGGATTTAATGGAACAATTGAAAAAATAAATGAAGAAAAAAGAAAATTAGAATTAGCTGTTTTAATTTTTGGAAGAAAAACTCCTTTGGAATTGAATTTTACACAGATAGAAAAAATTTAATCATGGTTAAAACAAGAAAAAAAACGATAAAAAAAATTAAAATACATAAAATCAATGGAGGAAAAGCAAGTCCAGCCCCCCCCATTGGGCCTATTTTGGGGAGTGCTGGAGTTAACATAATGGAGTTTTGTAAACAATATAATTTACTTACTCAAAATAAAATAGGAGAGATATGTCCTGTAGTAATAACTGTATATGAAGATAAATCATTTTCTTTTTTAATCAAAAAACCTCCGGTTTCTATTCAGTTATTGAATGCGGTAAAAAAAGAAAAAGGATCTAAAGAATCTAATCGTTCTAAAATAGGAAAAATAGGCTTAAATGAAGTTAAAATGATTGCAAAGAATAAGATAGAAGATTTAAATTGTTTTTCGATTGAGTCTGCTATGTCCATGGTTTCTGGAACAGCTAGATCTATGGGTATAGAAATTGATAGATAGAAAACTTCATTATAGTATGTCAAAAAAATTAACCAAAAATAAAAAGAAAATTATAGAAAAAATTTCTAGTAAAAAGTATTCTTTAGAAGAAGCTTTATTTCTTGTTAAAGAAATTAGTTTTGTTAAATTTGATGCATCTATTGATATTTCTGTACATCTAGGAATAGATATTCGTTTACCTAATCAAATGGTAAAAGGAACGGTTACATTACCTTATGGCACAGGAAAAAATGTTTGTATTTTAGCCTTAGTTCCTAAGGATAAAGAATCGGAAGCTAAAAAAGCAGGAGCTGATTATGTTGGGTTGAGTTATATTGATAAAATTAAATCTGGATGGACAGATATTGATATTATTATAGCAACACCTTCTGTTATGAATCAATTAGGAACTATAGGAAAAATATTAGGGCCTAAAGGATTAATGCCCAATCCTAAAATGGAAACTGTTTCTATAAATCCAGAAAAATCTATAAAAGAAATTAAATCTGGAAAAATAACTTTCAAAGCAGATCGTTATGGAATTGTTCACGCTTCAGTAGGAAGAGTTTCTTTTTCACATCAATATTTATTAGATAATATAAAGGAATTTATGAGAACAATAATCAGAAATAAACCTTCTGCATCTAAAGGATCTTATATAAAAAGTATTTACTTATCTAGTACAATGAGTTATGGTTTACCGTTAGATTTAAAAAGTTTTGTTAAAAAATGAATAAAGAGAATAAAAAAAAAGAATTATCGGAATTAGTTTCTATATTATCCAATAATGAAATGATATATTTAGTTGATGTGTCCTATTTAAATTCTAATCAAATATCTATTCTTAGAAAAAGTTTTTATGAGCATAATATTAAAATGAAAGTGGCTAAAAACACTTTATTAAAAAAAGCTATAAATAAAATAAAGAATAAAAAATTTGATTCATTTTTTTCTATTTTATATGGAAATACTACTATATTATTTTCAAATTTAAATGTTGCAAATATCACTTCAAAAATTATAAAAAATTTTCATGTTCAAGATAAAACGGATAAACCTTATTTAAAAGGAGTTTATGCTCAAGAATCTTTTTATTTTGGTGGAAATGAAGATTTAAATGTATTGCTTAATCTAAAATCTAAGGAAGATCTTATAAGTGAAATTTTAAATATTCTTCAATTTTCAATACAAGACATTATATCATCTATTTTAAATTCAACAAATTACAAAATATCTAAACTTTTAGAAGTTTTATCTTCTGTAAAAGAAAAATGAAAATTTGGATATTTTATTGTTTACTTACTTTACTAAGCTAATACTAATATTAAAAAAAAAATAAATAAAAAACATGATAGAAAAGATAGCAGAACAATTAGTTAATTTAACAGTGAAACAAGTTAATGAATTAGCTACTCTTTTAAAAAAAGAATATGGAATAGAAGCGCCCACTTCAACGAAAGTGGAAAATGTTTTACCTCAAAAAGAAAAAGCTAGTGAAAAAGAGGAAAAAAGTATTTTTAACATAATTTTGAAATCATCTGGAAATTCTAAATTATCTGTTGTGAAATTAGTTAAAGAAATTACTGGAAAAGGTCTTAAAGAATCTAAAGATTTAGTAGATAATGTCCCCAGTGTTCTTAAAGAATCTGTGAATAAAAAAGAAGCAGAAGACTTTAAAAACAAATTTGAAGAAATAGGAGCTGAAGTGGAATTAAAATAAAAATTTTTACATTTCTTTTAAATTAAAATTGGTGAATACAGAAAAAGAAAGAATTACTTTTGCTTCAGTAGCAAAACCAGTAGAATATCCGGATTTTTTGGATATTCAAATTAAATCATTTAAAGAATTTTTTCAATTAGATGCAAAATCAAAAGATAGAAAGAATGAAGGATTATTTAAAGCTTTTACAGAAAATTTTCCTATTTCTGATGCTAGAAATTCTTTTGTTTTAGAATTTAAAGGTTATTCTATAGATTCTCCTAGATATTCAATAGAAGAGTGTATAGAAAGAGGTTTAACTTACAGTGTTCCTTTAAAAGCTAAATTAAAATTGTATTGTACAGATCCTGAACATGAAGATTTTGAAACAGTGTATCAAGATGTTTATTTAGGAACATGTCCTTATATGACTCCATCTGGTTCCTTTATTTTTAATGGATCGGAAAGAGTTATTGTATCTCAGTTACATAGATCCCCCGGAGTTTTCTTTGGTCAATCTCATCATGCTAATGGAACTAAACTCTATTCCGCTAGAATTATTCCATTTAAAGGTTCATGGATAGAGTTTGCTACGGATATTAATAATGTTATGTATGCATATATTGATAGAAAGAAAAAATTACCTATGACAACTTTGTTACGTGCAATAGGATATGAAAGAGATAAAGATATACTAGAAATATTTGATTTAGCTGAAGAAATTAAAGTAAAAAGTAATGAAAAAAATATTTTAAATAGAACTTTAGCAGCTAGAGTATTAAAAATTTGGCATGAAGATTTTGTGGATGAAGATACAGGAGAAGTTTTATCTATAGAAAAAAATGAGATTCTTATAGATAGAAACGTTTTTTTAACAGAAGAACATATTGATCTGATGATTCATCATGAAATAAAAACTATTTTATTGCATAAAGAAGGAGAAAGAAAAAAAGATTATTCTATTATTTACAATACTTTACATAAGGATCCAACTAATTCTGAAAAAGAAGCTGTAGAATATATTTACAGACAACTTAGAAATACTGAACCTCCAGATGAAGAAACTGCTAGAGGGGTTATAGATAAACTTTTTTTTTCTGATGCTAGATACAGTTTAGGGCCTGTGGGAAGATATCGTTTGAATAAACGTCTTGGTTTAAATATAGAACCTAATTATTTAGTTTTAACTAAAAAAGATATTATTGCAATAGTAGAACATTTAAATGCATTGTTTAACTCTAAAAGAGAAGTAGATGATATTGATCATTTATCTAATAGGCGAGTAAGGACTGTAGGAGAACAACTTTATACTCAATTTAGTATTGGATTGGCTAGAATGGCTAGAACTATAAGAGAAAGAATGAATGTTCGCGATAATGAAGTTTTTATGCCGGTAGATCTTATTAATGCTAAAACTTTATCCTCCGTAATAAATACTTTTTTTGGAACAAATCAATTGTCTCAATTTATGGATCAAACAAATCCTTTATCTGAAATCACTCATAAAAGAAGACTTTCAGCATTAGGTCCTGGTGGATTATCCAGAGAAAGGGCAGGGTTTGAAGTTAGAGATGTAAATTATTCTCATTATGGAAGATTATGCCCTATAGAAACTCCAGAAGGACCTAATATAGGATTGATATCTTCTCTTTCTGTATTTGCAAAAATAAATAACATGGGATTTGTTGAAACTCCTTATCGAATTGTTTCTAATAAGAAAATCAATTTAAAATCTGAAGTAAAATATTTAAGTGCGGAAGAAGAAGAAAGAAAAATTATAGCACAAGCTAATGCTATAGATAAATATGGACATTTTTTATCTAATAGAATTATAGCTCGTGAAGATGGAGATTTTCCTATAGTAAAACCTGATCAAATAGACTATATAGATGTGGCTCCGAATCAAATAGCTTCTATTTCCGCTTCTCTAATTCCTTTTTTAGAACATGATGATGCAAATAGAGCTTTAATGGGATCAAATATGATGCGTCAAGCGGTTCCATTGTTAAAACCAGAAGCACCTATTGTGGGAACTGGATTAGAGCAGCAAGTTGCAAGAGATTCTCGTATATTAATTAATGCGGAAAAAAATGGATTTGTAGAATATGTTGACGCAACGAAAATAATTATCCGTTATGATACTACATATAAAGAAGATTTAGTAAGTTTCGATCCTAAAATTAAGGTTTATGATTTAATAAAATTTAGAAAAACAAATCAAAATACATGTATAAATTTAAAACCCATTGTAAAAAAAAGAATGAAAGTTGTTAAAGGACAAATTTTATGTGAAGGTTATGCTACAGAAAATGGAGAATTAGCTTTAGGAAGAAACTTAAAAGTGGCTTTTATTCCATGTAATGGTTATAATTTTGAAGATGCTGTTTTAATTTCCGAAAAAGTGGTAAGTGAAGATTGGTTTACTTCTATACATATAGATGAATATTCTTTAGATGTTCGTGATACAAAATTAGGAATGGAAGAATTAACCAATGATATTCCTAATGTAAGCGAAGAGGCTACTAAAGATTTAGATGAAAATGGAATTATAAGAGTTGGAGCAGAAGTAAAACCTGGTGATATTCTCATTGGAAAAATAACTCCAAAAGGAGAATCTGATCCTACCCCAGAGGAAAAATTATTAAGAGCTATTTTTGGAGATAAAGCAGGAAATGTAAAAGATGCTTCTTTAAGAGCTGAACCTTCATTATTTGGAGTTGTTATAGACACTAAATTATTTACAAGAAGTATAAAAGATAAAACATCTAGAGCTCAGGATAAAGTTAAAATAGGACGTTTAGAAAAAGAATATGAAAAAAAGTTTTCAGATCTTAGAATTTTTTTAATTAAAAAGTTAGAATCTATTTTAGAAGGGAAATTATGTCACAATTCTGTTTTTGATGAAAAAAAACAGGAGATTATAAAAAAAGGGATCAAATTTACTGTAAAAATACTTAATAGTATACAAAATTATATAGAAATTTGTTCTAGTGATTGGACTAATGATATTGAAATTAATAATTTGGTATTAGAAATTTTACATAATTATAAAATAGCGGTAAATGATTTGAATAGTATTTTCAAACATAAAAAATTTTCTATTACTGTTGGGGATGAATTACCTTCAGGAATTGTTAAAATGGCGAAAGTATATATTGCTAAAAAAAGAAAATTAAAAGTAGGAGATAAAATGGCAGGGAGACATGGAAATAAAGGGGTAGTAGCTAGAATATTAAGACAAGAAGACATGCCTTTTTTAGAAGATGGAAGACCTGTAGATATTGTCCTAAATCCTTTAGGAGTTCCTTCTAGAATGAATATAGGTCAAATATATGAAACGGTATTGGGATGGGCTGGATATAAATTAAACATTAAATTTTCCACACCTATATTTGATGGTGCAACTATAGAAGAAATTTGTAAGTATACAGATAAAGCAGAAATTCCTCGTTTTGGAACTACATATTTATTTGATGGAGGAACGGGAGAAAGATTCGATCAACCTGCAACTGTAGGAGTCATATATATGTTAAAATTGGGTCATATGGTAGATGATAAAATGCATGCACGTTCAATAGGGCCTTATTCTTTAATAACTCAACAACCTTTAGGAGGAAAAGCTCAATTTGGTGGTCAACGCTTTGGAGAAATGGAAGTTTGGGCTTTGGAAGCTTTTGGCGCTTCCAATATTTTACGTGAAATTTTAACTGTTAAATCAGATGATGTAGCTGGAAGAGCTAGAACTTATGAATCCATAGTAAAAGGAGATCCAATCCCTGAACCTAATAATCCAGAATCTTTTAATGTGCTTTGTTATGAATTAAAGGGATTAGGATTAGATATTCGTTTAGAAGAGTGAATTTTTTATTATTCCATTGTTTTTATAACATAAAAAATGAATAGAAAAAAAAGTAGTAAATTCAATAAAATAACTATTCGATTAGCTTCTCCAGAGATTATATTAAAGGAATCTCATGGAGAGGTATTAAAACCAGAAACAATTAATTATCGTACTCATAAACCAGAAAGAGATGGGCTTTTTTGTGAACGAATTTTCGGACCAGTAAAAGATTATGAATGTGCATGTGGAAAATATAAAAGAATTCGTTATAAAGGTATAGTTTGTGACAGATGTGGAGTTGAAGTTACTGAAAAAAAAGTTAGAAGAGAACGTATGGGACATATAAGCCTTGTAGTTCCTATTGTTCATATTTGGTGTTTTAGATCTTCTCCTAATAAAATTGGATATTTATTAGGATTATCTTCTAAAAAACTTGAAATGATTATTTATTATGAACGGTATGTTGTTATTCAAGGAGGAATGGGTTTATATTCAGATGGATCATCTTTTCAAAAAGGGGATTTTCTTACTGAAGAAGAATATTTGCAAGTTTTAAATAAACTTCCGAAAGGAAATCAGCAATTAGAAGATTCTGATCCAAATAAATTTATTGCTAAAATGGGTGCAGAATGTGTAGAAAATCTTTTAAATAGAGTAGATTTAGATCTTTTATCTATGGAACTAAGAAACCAAGCACGTGATGAAACTTCTAAGCAAAGACGTGCTGAAGCTTTGAAACGTTTACAAGTTGTTGAATCTTTTAGAGAAGGTAAAAAAAATGGAGGAAATCCATCTTGTATGGTTATTCATGTACTAGCAGTTATACCTCCTGAATTACGACCTTTAGTTCCTTTGGATGGAGGACGTTATGCTGCTTCTGATATGACCGATTTATATAGACGTGTACTTATAAGAAATAATCGTTTAAAAAGACTTATAGAAATTAAAGCTCCTGAAGTAATTTTACGAAATGAAAAAAGAATGCTTCAAGAAGCAGTGGATTCTCTTTTTGATAATTCAAGAAAAATTTCTGCTGTAAAATCAGAAGCTAATCGTCCTTTAAAATCTTTATCTGATGCATTAAAGGGGAAACAAGGTCGTTTTAGACAGAATCTTCTTGGAAAAAGAGTAGATTATTCAGCACGATCTGTTATTGTAGTAGGTCCCTATTTGAAATTGCATGAATGTGGTTTACCTAAAGATATGGCTGCAGAACTTTATAAACCTTTTATTATTCGAAAATTGATTGAAAGAGGAATAGTAAAAACAGTAAAATCTTCAAAAAAAATTATTGATAAAAGAGATCCCATGATATGGGATATTTTAGAAAATGTTTTAAGAGGGCATCCTATATTGTTAAATAGAGCTCCTACGTTACATAGATTGGGAATTCAAGCTTTTCAACCTAAATTAATAGAGGGAAAAGCAATTCAACTACATCCTTTAGTTTGTGCTGCTTTTAATGCAGATTTCGATGGAGATCAAATGGCGGTTCATTTACCATTATCTCATGGAGCTATATTAGAAGCTCAAATTTTGATGTTAGCTTCTCAAAATATATTGAATCCTGCTAATGGATCTCCTATTACGGTTCCTTCTCAAGATATGGTGTTAGGATTATATTATATGACCAAACCTTTATTATCAAATTCAAAAGTAAAAGTAAAAGGAGAAGGTTTTATTTTCTATTCCCCAGAAGAAGTTGAAATAGCATATAATCAAGGTATAGTAAACTTGCACGCTTTGATTAAAGTTAAAGTAAATCTTCGTGAAAAAGAAAGATTTGTTAGTAAAATAATAGAAACTACTGTGGGTAGAGTATTATTTAATCAAGTAGTTCCCAAAAAAGTAGGATTTATTAATGAATCTCTTACAAAAAAATCTCTTAGAGAGATTATAGGAAAAATATTGCATCTTACAGATGTACCTACTACAGCTAATTTTTTAGATGATATTAAAGAATTAGGCTTTTATAACGCGTTTAAAGGAGGTTTATCTTTTGGATTGGGAGATATTATTATTCCTGATAACAAAAAAAATATGGTTAATTATGCAATTAAACAAGTAGATAATGTAAAAATGAATTACAATATGGGATTGATAACAAATAATGAACGTTACAATCAAGTAATTGACATATGGACAAACACTAATGCTATGCTTACAGAAAAAGTAATGAAATATATGCGTGAAGATAGACAAGGATTTAATTCCGTATATATGATGTTAGATTCTGGAGCAAGAGGTTCTAAAGAGCAAATCCGTCAACTTTCAGGAATGCGTGGATTAATGGCCAAACCTCAAAAAACAGGATCTTCTGGAGGTGAGATTATTGAAAATCCTATTTTATCTAATTTTAGAGAAGGTCTATCCATTTTAGAATATTTCATATCTACTCATGGTGCTCGAAAAGGATTAGCAGATACTGCATTAAAAACTGCAGATGCTGGATATCTTACAAGACGTTTAGTAGATGCCGCACAAGATGTAATTATAAAAATAGAAGATTGTAAGACATTACGTGGATTAGAAATTTCTGCTTTAAAAAAAAATGAAGAAATAGTAGAAACTTTATTTGATAGAATTTTAGGACGTATATCTTTGAACGATATTTATAAAGACAATCAATTAATAATTTCTTCAGGAAAAATGATTGATGAAAAAATGGCAGAAATTATTGATAATTCTGGAATTGAAATAGTAGAAGTTAGATCTCCTTTGACTTGTGAAGCAAAAATGGGTATTTGTTCTAAATGTTACGGTCGTAATTTATCTACAGGAGAAATAGTTCAAAAAGGCGAAGCTGTTGGAGTAATTGCAGCGCAATCTATTGGAGAGCCAGGAACTCAGTTGACATTACGGACCTTTCATGTTGGAGGAACAGCAGGAAATATTACAGAATCCTCACAAATAAAAGCAAAATATGATGGAATTGTGGAATTTGAAGATTTAAAATTTGTGACAACAAGTCAAGATTCGAATCAAATAGGAATAGTAGTTTCACGATCTACAGAAATGAAACTTTTCAATATAGAAAAATCATCTGTTTTAATGGTTAATAATATTCCTTATGGAGCTTCTTTATATGTAAAACATGGAGATCGATTGAAAACAGGAGATTTAATCTGCAAATGGGATCTATATAATGCAGTTATTGTTGCAGAATTTTCTGGTATAATATCTTATCAACATTTGGAACAAGGTCTTACTTTTCAAATAGAAATAGATGAACAAACTGGTTTTCAAGAAAAAGTAATAACGGAAGTTAGAAACAAAAATTTAATACCAACATTAAAAATTATTAATGAAAAAAATGAAGAATTAAAAGTATATAATCTACCGGTAGGAGCTCATTTAATGGTAGAAGATGAAGAAAAAATAGATATAGGAAGAATATTAGTTAAAGTTCCAAGAAGAACTGCTAAATCAGGAGATATCACAGGTGGATTACCTCGTTTATCTGAATTGTTTGAAGCTCGTAATCCCTCTAATCCAGCTGTAGTTTCGGAAATAGATGGAATAGTTAGTCATGGAAAAATAAAAAGAGGAAATAGAGAAATTATTGTAGAATCTAAGACAGGAGAAATTAGAAAATATCTAGTAAAACTATCCAATCAAATACTTGTGCAGGAGAATGATTACGTAAAAGCAGGAATGCCTTTATCAGATGGGGCAATTACTCCTAATGATATTTTAAATATAAGAGGACCTAGAGCTGTTCAAGAGTATTTAATAAAAGAAATACAAGAGGTATACCGTTTGCAAGGTGTAAAGATTAATGATAAACATTTCGAAGTAATAGTTTTACAAATGATGAGAAAGGTAGAAGTTATAGATGTAGGAGATACAAAATTTTTGGAGGGGAATATAGAATATAAAGATGATTTTATAGAAGAAAATGATAGAATATCTCAAATGAAAGTGGTTGAAGATTCTGGAAACTCTGAAATATTTAAAAATGGAGATATTATTAGTTATAGGGATTTGAGAAATGAAAATGCAGTTTTGAAATATAAAAATAAAAAATTAATAAAAATAAGAAATGCAATTTTTGCTACAGCAAGACCTATTCTACAAGGAATAACAAGAGCGGCTCTACAAACTAAATCCTTTATATCTGCTGCTTCGTTTCAGGAAACAACAAAAGTTTTAAGTGAAGCAGCTATAAGTAGTAAAACTGATTATTTACACGGGTTAAAGGAAAATGTAATCGTGGGACATAAAATACCAGCAGGAACAGGATTAAGAGAATATGAAAATATATCTCCAGATATTGTATAATCAATTTAAGATTGATATCTATTTTTTATTGATACCGTATTATTAAAAATGACTTGATCATTATTTGTGATTTTACTATCCACATAAAAATAACCAATTCTTTGAAATTGGAAATGATCTCCTTTTTTTGCTTTTTTTAAATAAGGTTCTGCATAACCTATAATTTTATCTTTTGATTTAGGATTGATATGAAAATCTATATCCGGATTTTTTTTTAAAAAAAGAGGATTATATAAACTAATTTCTATAGGAAAAGAATGTTTTATAGACACCCAGTGTAAGGTACTTTTTACTCTTCCTTTTTCTTCAATTTTATTTTTTTTTCCAGATTTACTTTCTGGATCATAAGTACAATGTATTTCCTTTATTTTTCCTTTAGAATTTTTTATTACATAATTTGCTTTTATGATATAAGCATTTTTAAGTCTTACTTCTTTTCCAATACAAAGACGAAAAAAATTTTTTTCTTTTTTTTCCAAAAAATCATTTTTTTCAATATAGATAAATTTAGAAAAAGGAATTTTTCTATTTCCAAAATTAAAATCTTCGGGATTATTTTCTGCTTCCACCCATTCAGTAATATTTGAATAATTATCAATAATTAATTTAATTGGATGTAATACTACCATAACTCTAGTAGCTATTTTATTTAAATGTTTTCTAATCCAAAATTCCAAAAAAGATATATCTATTATATTATTTCTTTTTGTAACTCCTATTTTGTGAACAAAATTTTTTAACGCAACAGAAGTGTATCCTTTACGACGTAATCCAGATATTGTAAAAAGACGTGGATCATCCCAAGATTGAATTACTTTTTTTTCAATTAAATATTGAATTTTTCTTTTACTAGTTATAGTATTACTTAAATTTAATCTTGAAAATTCTATTTGTTTAGGCCTAATATAATCTTCATTATTAATACAAATTTGATCTAAATACCAATTATATAACGGACGTCTATTTTCAAACTCCAAAGAACATAAAGAATGAGATATTTGTTCTATATAATCGCATAAACCATGTGTCCAGTCGTAAGTAGGATAAATACACCATTTATATCCAGTTCTATGATGTTTTTTTTGTAAAATTCTATACATAATTGGATCTCGCATATTCATATTTGAAGAACTCATATTAATTTTAGCTCTTAAAACACAAGATCCTTCTTTAAAAAATCCATCTTTCATTTTCTTAAAAAGAAATAGATTTTCATCTGTAGATCTATTTCTATAATCACTGTCAATACCAATTTCAAAAGGAGTTTTCCTTTGATATTGAATTATATTTTGAGATTGATCATCTACATAAGCTTTATTTTCTTTAATTAATTTTATAGCCCATTCATAAAGTTTAGAAAAATAATCTGAAGCATAACTTTCATTATCCCAATGAAACCCTAAAAAAAGGATGTCCTGTTTTATAGAATCTATAAAATTCTTATTTTCTCCTACAGGATTAGTATCATCAAATCTTAAATTGATTGGAGATTTATATTTATTACTTAATTCAAAGTTTAAACATATCGCTTTAACATGTCCAATATGAAGATAACCATTAGGTTCAGGAGGAAAACGGAATCTAATTTTTTTTATAGGAAATCCATTATTTATATCTTCCTCTATAATTTTTTCAACAAAATGTAGATGTGATTTTATATCAAAAAAAATTAGAAATCAATTCTAGGACGAATATAATCAATTTTTTGGAAAAAAATATATTTTTGTTGTTATGTTATTTTTAATAATTGAGACTTGAATTACGTAGAGACAATTCAATGGATTTTTAAACGTCTTCCTATGTATCAAAAAGTAGGATTAAAATCATATAAACCAGGATTGAATAGAATACAAAATTTTTGTTCTTATTTAGGAAATCCACAAAATTTTTTTAAAAGTATACACGTAGGTGGAACAAATGGAAAAGGATCCACAGTACACATGTTATCTTCTATTTTACAAGAAGAAAAATATAAAATAGGATTATTCACTTCTCCTCATCTAATCGATTTTAGAGAAAGAATAACTTGTAATGGTGTTTTAATAGAAAAAGATTTTATCGTAGATTTTATAAAAAAAAATAAAAAATTTATAGAAAAAGAAAAAATTTCATTTTTTGAAATGAATACAGCTTTAGCTTTTCAATATTTTAAAGATAAAAAGGTAAATATAGCAATTATTGAAGTAGGAATGGGAGGTAGATTAGATTCTACCAATTTGATAATTCCAGAAATATCTGTAATTACAAATATAAGCATAGATCATACAGAAACTCTGGGAAATAAAAAATCCGAAATTGCTTTGGAAAAAGCAGGAATTATAAAAAAAAATGTATCCGTAATAATAGGAAGAAAAATATCTAGAAATATTCAATTTCTTTTTCTTAAAGAAGCTATAAAAAAAAATGCTCCAATTTATTTTTCTGTAAAATCTCAAAAAGATTTTCAATATAAAATGCCATTTAAAGCAGATTATCAAAATTTGAATCGAAGTGTAGTATTAAAAGTTATAAATATTTTACGTTATAGAAAAAATATAATTGTATCCAATAAATCAATAGAAAAAGGATTAAAAAACATTATAAATAATACTAATTTCAAAGGTCGTTGGCATATTTTACAACAAAAAAATCCAAAAATTATTTGTGATATAGCTCATAATGAAGAAGGAGTTCATGTAATTAATAAGCAGTTGAAAAAGGAATCATATGAAGAATTACATTTAGTTTTGGGTTTTGTAAAAGAAAAAAAAGTAGATCAATTATTAAAACATTTTCCTATTGAATCTTTTTATTATTTTTGTCAACCTAATATAGATAGAAAATATTCAATTCATGATTTAACAATATTAATTAATAAAATATTTAAAAATCATGAAAAAATAAATTTTTTCTCTTCTGTAAAGAAGGCTTTCTTATCTGCTAAAAGTAAAGCCAACAAAAACGACTTAATTTTGATAAGTGGAAGTACGTTTGTTGTATCTGAAATTTTGTTATATTATAAGGATTTTTTCTTACATTTGAGTAAATAAGTAAATAGGGCAATTAGCTCAGTTTGGTTTAGAGCATCTGTTTTACAAGCAGGAGGTCACTGGTTCAAATCCAGTATTGCCCACTATTTCTAAAATAAAATTGAAAATTTTATTTTTTTCTTTGATATCAAACCATATAATAGATTTATCTTTTTTATACCAGGTTAATTGTCTTTTTGCATATCTCCTAGTATTTTTTTTTATTTTTTCTATACTTTCATTCAAATTTTTTGTTCCTTTAGAAAAAAATTCAAATATTTCTTGATATCCTATAGTTTGTAAACTATTTAAATTTCTATAATGATAATAGAGTTTAGCTTCATCTAATAGACCTATTTTAATCATATGATCTACTCTATTATTTATTCTAGAATAGATTTCATGTCTAGGCATTTTCAATCCTATTTTTAAAATTAAAAAATTTCTTTTTTTTTTTTATAAAAAAAAGAAGGACTTTTTCCTGTAGATTGAACTATTTCTAAATATCGAATTAAACGTCTAGGATTAAAAATGTCAATTGATTCTCCTGGTTTTTTTAAATTAAAAAATTTTTCTTGCAAAAAAGAAATTCCTTTTTTTTTAAAATGATAAATCAAATTATTTCTAATATCTGAATTGATTTTAGGAAATTCAGATAATCCTTCTGTTATTGCTTTTTCATATAAACTAGATCCTCCTACCATAATTAATAAAGAATATTTAGTAAATAATTTTGAAATTTTTTTTAAGGTATCTATTTCAAATAGTTTTGCATTATAATTTTGATGAATACTTAAATGTCCGATAAAATGATGAGGAATACGAGTTCTTTCTTCCAAAGTTGGCATAGAAGTTCCTATTTTTAATTCTCTGTAAAATTGTCTAGAATCACAAGATAAAATTTCAGTTTTGAATTTTTCAGCTAAAAATAAAGAAAGATGAGTTTTTCCCACACAGGTAGGACCTAGAATAAAAATTATAAATTTTTGATTCAATTTTTTATTGAAGAATATTTAGATAATTTATTATACATCCAATAATCCGCTAAAACTAAAGCTGTCATAGATTCAACAATAGGAACCGCACGAGGTAAAACACAAGGATCATGTCTACCTTTTCCTTCTATTAAGGTAAAATTCCCATGTTTATCTATAGTTTTTTGTTTTTGCATTATTGTAGCTACAGGTTTAAACGCTATTCTAAAATAAATATCCATTCCATTTGAAATACCTCCTTGTATTCCTCCGGATAAATTTGTTTTGGTAGTTCCATCTTTTTGAAATAAATCATTATGTTGAGAACCTGTTAACTGAGTTCCATGAAATCCACTTCCATATTCAAATCCTTTTACAGCGTTAATTGAAAGCATAGCTTTTCCTAGCTCTGCATGTAGTTTTTCAAAAATAGGTTCTCCAATTCCTATTGGAAGATTTTTAATAACACAAGTGATAATCCCACCTATTGTATCCCCTTTATTTTTTATTTCTTTAATTTTATATATCATTTTTTCCGCAGTATATGGGTCAGGACATCTTATAGGATTTTTTTCTATTGATTCTCTAGATAAATCTAGTTCTTGATAAGATTTATTTATAGATATATCTCCTACAGAAGAAACATAAGATGTAATTGTAATATCTTTTATTAATTGTTTAGCAATAGCTCCAGCCACTACTCTACATATTGTTTCTCTTGCAGAAGAACGTCCTCCACCTCTATAATCTCTTATTCCATATTTTTTTTCATATGTTAAATCTGAATGTGATGGACGATAAACTTCTCTAATATGATTATAATCGTCAGATTTATGATCTTTGTTATAAATGACAAAACCTATGGGAGTTCCTGTAGTCTTATTATTAAAAATTCCAGATAAAAAATTAATTTTATCAGGCTCATTTCTTTGGGTTACTATAGATGATTGTCCTGGTTTTCTTCTATTTAATTCATATTGAATTTCTTTAAAATTTAATTCTATTCCTGATGGACATCCATCAATGACACCTCCTAATGCCATTCCATGACTTTCTCCAAAAGTACTAATTCTAAATAAATTACCAAAAGTATTCCCTGCCATAATGAAAGAAGTTTTAGTTTTTAATTTCTATTGAAATAGGTCTTCCAAAATGATTTATTCTGCTCATTCCTATTAATATTTTATTTCTATAACGTTTTTCTACTTCAAATAATGAAAAATTTGATAAAATTTCTATATGTCCAATATTAATATGTGAATTATTAACTACTTGATTGATTAAATTAATTAACCCTAATTTTGTTAAATTATCTTTGGATCCTATATTCATAAAAAGTTTTGAAAAAGATTCTCTTTTTAATTTTTTTGTTTTTAAAAACAGTTTTTTTTTATTAGAATTATAGGTTTTTTTATAAAAAATAGGATTTAAATCTTTAGAATTTTTGTAAAAATTTATAAAATGATTAAATTCAATCCAAGAAAAACGTTTTATTAACTCTTTTTTATCAAAAAATTCTAAATTTTTTTGTATTTCAGGAAGAAATTTTTTCATTAATTTTTCGTCTACAACTACTTTTTTTACCTTTTCTATAAAATAGAATAGTTGTTTTTCACATATTTCTTCTCCAGAGGGAACCATAATACGTTTAAAATTTATTCCAATTTTTTTTTCAAATTCTCTTAAATTTCTGATTTCTTTTGTTTGAATAATACAAACAGAAATCCCTGTATTTCCAGCTCTTCCTGTACGTCCACTTCTATGGACATAAATTTCACTTTCTTTTGGAAGATTATAATTAATAACATGAGTAATATTGTTAACATCTAATCCACGAGCGGCTACATCTGTAGCTACAAGAAATTGTAAATTTCTATTTCTAAATCTATTCATAACAGACTCACGTTGTGATTGTGAAAGATCACCATACAAAGCATCAGCATTATAACCGTCTTTGATTAAATATTCGGCTATTTCTTTAGTCTCTTTTTTAGTACTACAAAATATAATTCCATAAATATTAGGATTAATATCCACAATTCTTTTCAAAGTTAAATATTTTTTATTCAAATTTTCTATTATGTAATAAACATGTTTAACATCATCGGACCCTATATTTTTTTTTCCTGTAACAATTTCTACAGGATCTATTAAATATTTATGTGCTATGACATTCATATATTTAGACATTGTAGCTGAAAATAATAAACTTTGTCTTTTCTTCGGTAATTTTTCTATGATATAATCTAATTCATCTTTAAATCCCATATTGAGCATTTCATCTGCTTCATCAAGTACTAAATATTGAATTTCATTAAAATATAATTTTTTTCTTTTTATTAAATCAATAATCCTTCCTGGAGTTCCTACTATAATATGAGTTTTATTTTTTAAGGATTTTATTTGAGAATTGATATTAGCTCCTCCATATAAAGAAATAATTTTTACAAACATTGTAAATTTTGAAAAACGACAAAGATCACGAGTTATTTGTATACATAATTCTCTTGTAGGACATAAAATTAAAGCTTGAGGATCATTGGATTGTAAATTCATTTTCTGAATAATTGGAAGTCCAAAAGCCGCTGTTTTTCCTGTCCCAGTTTGAGCTAATGCTATAATATCTTTCTTTGAAGATAACAAAAAAGGAATAACTTTTTCTTGGATTGGTGTTGGATACTTAAATCCAATAGCTTCTATAGCTTGAATTATATTATCGTTAAAAAAATCGTATTCTTGAAATGTTTTCATAAAAGAATGGTAAAAATTCTATTAAAATTCTAATCTCATATCAAATATAGATATTTAATATGAACTGTAATATTATATAATTATTTACTTGAATATTAAACGTTTATTACTTTTTTTCTTATAAGTTTTTTAATTATAGTTTCATATCTTATAAAAAGTAACATAGCGGATATAGTTAATCCTAACCCTAATCCAATCCACACACCTATTCCTCCCATATTAATAGATAAAAACCATGCTGTAGGAAGAGCTATAATCCAATAAGAAAAAAAACTAATACACATTGGAATACGAACATCTTGTAATCCTCTTAAAGCTCCGAGAATGATTCCTTGTAATCCATCAGATAATTGAAAAATACTGGCTATGACAATCATTTTTTCTGCAATTTGAATAACTTCATAATCGTTTTTTATATATAAATAAGGAATATAGCTTCTAAAGAAAAAAAAGAAAAAACTACAAATTAACATAAAAATAATGCCCATAAAAAAAATAGATTTTCCTATTCTTCTTAATTCTAAATAATTTTTTAAAGCTAGTTGATTTCCTATTCTTATTGTAGCTGCTACAGAAAAACCTGTACTGAGAAGAAAAGTAGAAGATACTAAGTTAATAACTATTTGATGAGCAGCTAATACTTTGATTCCACATTTTCCTGATATAAAAGAAGAAATAGCAAAAGCACTTATTTCAAATAACATATGTAATCCAGAAGGAATTCCTATCTTTAATATTTTTTTTATATATTTCTTATATAAAAAAAAATATCTTAATTGTTTGTAGTAATTCTGTACTTTTTTGTGTTTATACAATAAAATAAAAATACCTATTAGCATTATTATGCGAGATATTAAAGTAGCATAAGCCACTCCAATAATTCCTAATTTAGGAAAACCATAGATCCCATTAAGAAATATATAATTTAATATAATGTTTATAAAAGCTGATATCCAAGTGACAATAAGACTAGGAAATACTAAAGATAAACCTTCTGAAAATTTTCGAAATACTTCAAATATCATCCAAGGAATAAAAGAAATAGATATTATTTTTAAAAAAGAAATAGTTTCATTTAATATTTCTTTAGGTTGTCCTAAATAAGGAAAAATATAATAAAATATATGTATTAATCCATACATAAATACGGATAAAAAAAAATTTAAAATTAATCCATGATGAAAAATAATAGCTCCTTTTTTATATTCTTGTTTTGCATCTATAGATGCGATTAAAGAAGAAATGGCTGTGGATACCCCTAATCCAAAAATGATCATGATAAAAAAAACAGCATTAGCTAATGAAACTGAAGCTAGAGCTTTTTTTCCTAGAAATCCAACCATTATATTATCAGATAAACCAACACATATTAGGCCTAATTGAGTAAAAAATACGGGAATAGCTAAAAAAAAATTTTTTTTAATATGTTGTAAATATATTATGCTTTTTTTATTGATAAGATTGTGATTTTATTATTATAAGACAAACGAAGATTCAACATTTAATTTTTTATCCTGATAAAAGGTAATTTTACCATTTTATTGTGATTTTATTATTATAAGACAAACGAAGATTCAACATTTAATTTTTTATCCTGATAAAAGGTAATTTTACCATTTTAATGAGTACTTTCTTATTTCTTATCAAAAGAAATACATAATTTGTTTTTTGTTGATTTGTTAAATATCCTATTCCAATACCTTTTTTTAAAACTGGGGAGTATACTCCAGAAGTTACATAACCAATAGGTTTTTCATTTT
Source organism: Blattabacterium cuenoti (assembly GCF_014252015.1). Taxonomy (NCBI): domain Bacteria; kingdom Pseudomonadati; phylum Bacteroidota; class Flavobacteriia; order Flavobacteriales; family Blattabacteriaceae; genus Blattabacterium; species Blattabacterium cuenoti. Next base: position 450,256 of record NZ_CP059206.1, on the reverse strand, counting down.
CATCTACTAATATGTATCCTTGTCTAGGAATATTATTTTTTTCTTCAATAATAAAGGATATAAACCTTTTGTATTTTCCTTCTTTTTTTTGTTTTTGCAATATTTTTTTTGCTATAAATTTTTTTTCGAATTTAATAATCCAAACTAAATTCGCTTCAATAGGTGTTATCTCTTCAGAAAGATCTTGTCCATATAAACGGTACCCCATTTCTAGTCTCAATGAATTTCTACTTGCTATTCCACAAGGAATTATTTTATGATTTTCTATTTCTAGTTCTAGAATATCATTCCATATTTTTTCTGTATTTTCATTAGAAACATAAATTTCTATGCCTTTGGACCCTGTATATCCTGTACGAGAAATTAATACATTTCTTATCCCTGAAAATTTTCCTATTTTAAAGTGATAAAAAGGAATTTCATTTAATGGAATATCTGTTAATTTTTGAACATGAAATAAAGATAATGGACCTTGAATTGCTATAAGCGAATATTTTAAAGAAGTATCTATTAATTTTATATCGCTATATTTATATTTTTTAATATTATCATTTATCCATTTTTTATTTTTATTAATATTAGCAGCATTAACTATAAGTAAAAAATTTTCTTCCGAAATTTTATAAACTACTAAATCATCAATAATCCCTCCTTTATCATTAATGAAACAAGTATATTGAGCTTGTCCAATTTTTATTTTATATAAATCATTTGTGCTTAGATATTGAATTAAATCTATAGAATGTTTTCCTTTCAAAATAAATTTTCCCATATGACTTACATCAAAAATACCAGCATAATTTCTTACAGACATATGTTCTGTTAAGGAAGAGGTATATTGAAGTGGCATATAAAATCCGGAATAATTCACCATTTTAGCTCCTAAATGAATGTGATGATTATATAAAATTGTTTTTTTAATAAAATTTTTATTATTTTCCGTCATATTCAACAAAATTATTTTTCGTTTCGTACAAAGTTATTTTTAAATCCAAGTTGGAAGATATTTTTTTATTTATTTGATTCCACATGAAAACAACAATATTTTCTATAGTGGGATTGATGGATGAAAATTCTTTAATATCTAAGTTAATATTTTTATGATCAAAAAGTTTTTCTATTTCATTATAAAGAATATATTTTAATTTATCTAAATTGAAAACAAATCCTGTTTCCGAATCTATCTCTCCTGTAACACTTACAATATATTCATAATTGTGTCCATGATAATTTAAATGTGCACATTTTCCAAATATTTCGATATTTTTTTGATAATCCCAATGATTATTGTAAAGTCTATGTGCAGCACTAAAATATCCTTTTCGACTTATAGTAGCTATCATATTTTAATAGATTTTAACTGATTTAAATAATTTTTAACAATAATTTTTAACCAAATAGTATAAGAATTTGGATGTATATGAATACTTTTAATTAATTCATTTAATGAAATCCATTTCCAATTGTCTACTTCTTTGAAATTTATAATAGGTGATTTTTCATAAAATCCAACAAAAACATGATCCAATTCATTTTCTATTAAACCATTATTTAAAAATTCATGATAAGTAAAACTAAATTTTTGTTCTAGAAAACAATCAAAACCCATTTCTTCTATTAAACAACGATGTGCAGCTTTTAAAACAGATTCGTTTTTTCTAGGATGACTACAACAAGTGTTAGTCCAAAGCAAAGAAGAATGATATTTTTTTGAAGATCTTTTTTGCAACATTAAATCATTTTCTAAATTAAAAATAAAAACAGAAACTGCACTATGTAGTAATCCCTCTGTATGAATTTTTTCTTTTTTTTCGAATCCTACAATTTGATTTTTTATTCCTATTAAAGGAATAAGATTTTCATGATCTTGTTTTTTCTTTTTAACATTCATATTCACTAATTTTTTGATTTAATATCCTTGAAAAAATAGATAAAATAATATAATGTAAATTGATTATATAATAAATTTTATATTGTTTTGTTTTTTATTTATGGAAAAAAAAACTAAAAAGCTATTAAATGAATTGAATAATTTAAAAAAAAATACATTGATAAACATGATGCAAATTCAATTTATTTTTTTATCTATTCAATTAGATATATTGATAGCAAAAATGCCTGTAAATCATAAAATATTTCAACCTTTTGGTTATATACATGGAGGTGCTACTATAATTTTAGCTGAAAGCGTTGGAAGTTCTATTTCTTTTATAAATATTAAAAATGAAAATAAAGAAGATCTAAATGTTTTTAGTATTGAAATTTCTGCAAATCATATTCGATCTATAAAAAAAAAAGGAATTTTATTTGCTAAAGCTAAAATTTTTCATAAAGGAAATACTTTACATTTTATTCAAGTTAATGTTTACGATGAAAAAAAAAATATTATTAGTTTTTGTAAACTAACTAATATCATAATTCCAAAAAAATAAATATGTCAAAAAAAATTAGTGTTTTCTCTTTATATAAGAAAATTTTAGAAGATTATTCCAACCACAATAATTTTGTTCTTTTTAAAAAACCTTACGATAAAAAAATATTTTTTTATTCTGATTACAATTATATAGGTGAAAAATTTTTTTTAATTAAAAATTTTAATAATGATCATACCATAAAAATATATCCAAAAGAAATTTATTATATAGATATACAAGAATTATATAAATATAAAAAAGAAAACATTTTATTTTCTCTTTGTGAAAAAAATTCTTCTTTTTTAATAGACTCTTGTAAATATAAAAACTTAATAAAAAAAGCTATTGAAAATATAAAAAAAGGTTTTTTTAAAAAAGTAGTTTTATCCAGATCTATAAAAATTCCTTTTCGGAATTTTTACTTTAAAAGTACTTTTATAAAATTAATTTATACTTATCCTAATGCTTTAATTAGTCTTTGGTATGATTTTTATCATGGATTTTGGATAGGATGCACTCCAGAATTGTTAATGAAATGTTATAATAAAAAATTGAAAACTTCAGCATTAGCAGGTACTATTTGGGGATCCAATAAATGGACAAAAAAGGAAGTTGAAGAACATAAAATTGTTATAAAATATATAATTCATTTATTAAAGTCTTATAAAGGAACCATTCATATAAAGAAAACTAAAACTACAAAAATAGGTCATTTAAAACACTTAGAAACTCTAATTTTTTTTTATTTTCTTGATAAACCTGATTATTATGAAATTTTAAATCGTTTACATCCAACTCCTTCTATATGTGGTTTTCCAAAAAATAAATCATTAAATTTTATTCGTAAAAATGAAGAATATGAAAGAAATTTTTACACGGGATATATTGGAACAGTTCATAAAGATCAAATGGAATTATATCTTAATTTAAGATGTGTCAATATAAAAGAAAATAAAAGAGAAATGATTTTATATGCTGGAAGTGGAATTACTATAGATAGCAATATTCATCAAGAATATATAGAAACAGAGAATAAAATAAAAAATATTCTTTCTCAACTTATTTTCAAATGATTTTTTTTTCTATAAAATGGTCTTATAATTAAACGTACACTTTTGTTATAATGAAAATATTGAATAACCCAATTTGTTAAAGCTATTGCTCTATTTCTAAAACCTACTAAACTAACTAAATGAACAAACATCCAAACAATCCATGCTAAAAATCCCTTTAATTTTAAATAAGGAAAATCACATACGGCTTTGTTTCTTCCGATCGTAGCCATAGATCCTAAATTTTTGTAAATAAAAGGTTTCATGTTCGAATTATTTGAAAAAAAACAATTTAAGTTTTTAGCTAAATAATTTCCTTGTTGTATTGCAGGTTGAGCCGTCATGGGATAACCGTTGGGATAATGTTTATTTTCATTTATGTAAGCTACATCTCCAATAGCGAAAATATTTTTGTACCTTACAGCTTTAAGGAAATTATCGACTAGAATTCTATTTCCTTCCATGTCTTCTTTTAAAAAACCTTTTATAATAGCACCTTTTACTCCTGCAGCCCATATTACATTAGAAGATTCTATTTTTTTATTTTTTTCCATAAAAACTATTTCTCCATCATAATCTTTAACTAAACAATTCAACCAAATAATAACACCTAATTCCTTTAAATTTTTGTAAGCTTCTTGAGCCGATTGTTTAGACATTCCATCTAATAATCTAGAAGTAGCTTGTAATAAATGAATATTCATATATTGAATATCTAAATCGGGATAATCATGTGGTAGGACATATTTTTTCATTTCAGCTAAAGCTCCAGCTAATTCCACTCCAGTAGGTCCTCCTCCTACAATAACAAAAGTCATAAGTCTTTTTTTTTCTTTATCATTTTTTGTTAATAAAGCAGATTCAAAATCTTGTAAAATAAGACTTCTTAAATTTAAAGCTTCTGGAATAGATTTCATAGGGAAAGCAAAAGATTCTATATTTTTATTTCCAAAATAATTGGTAACAGATCCTGTTGCCACAATTAAATAATCATAAGGTAAATTCCCTACATTTGTATATATTTTTTGTTCTTTTGTATTGATATAATGAACAAAAGCTAATCTAAAAAAAAAGTTTTTTGTTTTTTTAATGATATTTCTAATAGAATGCGCTATAGAATCTGGTTCTAGACCTGCCGTAGCTACTTGATACAATAAAGGTTGAAAAGTATGATAATTATTTTTATCTATAAGTACCACTTGAAACTTATCTCTTCTTAATTTTTTTGCTACTTGTAATCCTGCAAATCCAGCACCAATAATAACGACTCTTTTTAAGTTGTTTACTTTTGGTATATTCATCGTCAAAAGTTTGACATATAAGCTAATTTATATATATTTTCATTTTAATTGATAAATTAATAATTTTGTTAAAAATAAATAGATTTTTATGACTTACTATTTAATTGTGGGGACTACTTTTTTGGTCAGTATTATTGTCAATACAATATTAAAAAACAAGTTCAGAAATTATTCTAAACTCTACTTACATTCACATATGAGCGGAAAAGAAATAGCAGAAAAAATGTTAACAGATCATGGTATACATGATGTTCATGTTCTTTCTGTAGAAGGGGAATTAACTGATCATTATAATCCAATTAATAAAACAATTAATTTGAGTGAAAAAGTTTACAACGATAGAACCGCTGCTTCAGTTGCAGTAGCAGCACATGAATGTGGGCATGCTTTACAGCATAGATTAGGTTATAATTTATTAAAGTTACGAAATCATTTAGTTCCTATTCTTAATTTTAGTTCTAAATTTATAAATATAGCAATTATGTCTGGACTAACTATTTTTTATAGTTCAGGAGGAAAAGATTCTTTGATCCTTAAACTAGGAATAGGATTATTTTTTTTAGTTGTGATTTTTTCTTTTATTACATTACCTATAGAATTTGATGCAAGTAATAGAGCTTTGACTTGGCTAAGAAATAAAAATGTGGTAAATCAACAAGAATATCACAAAGCTAAAGAATCACTAAATTGGGCCGCTATGACTTATGTAGTTTCTGCTTTGGGTAGTTTAGCTCAATTGATATATTTTTTATCTATTTTTACCGGTAAAAAAGATGAAAATTTTTAATTCTTAATTGTTTTTTTCTTTTTTCTAGCATTTCTCTTCTTTGGACGAAGATTTCCATAAGTTTTGTTTATTATTTTTCCTCTTCTTGTTTTTTTGTCTCCTTTACCCATATTAATGCATAATTAGTTTTTTTATCAATTTATGTATTCTATCTGCTTCTTTTTGTAAGTGATGTGTTGATAAACAATTTTTAATTATAATATTAGATTTTTTTTCTCTTTTTTTATTAGATATTTGATTTTTTAAACGATCTATAATTTCATTTTCATTTAAATTATCTCTTTTCATTATTCTTTTTATCATATTTTCTTTGGATGAAGTTATAGAAATAATCAAATCACATTCCTTATAACTACCACTTTCAAATAATATAGCTGATTCCTTTATTACATATATAGTTTTTTGTTGTATTGACGATCTCCATTGTTTAAAATCAAATGATATCCATGGATGAACAATAGAACATAACAATTTCAATGCTACAGGATTTTTGAACACAATTTTAGATAAATAAAATTTATTTATTTTTTCTTTTTCATAAGAATTTTTACCAAAATATTTGGTTATATTTTGTTTTATAATCCTTATTTTATTCATTAATATTTTTCCTCTTTGATCTGAATAATAAATAGGTATTCCTTTTTTTTTTAAAAAGGAAGAAAATAAACTTTTTCCAGAACCCATTTTACCTGTTATACCTACTAACATTTTTTTATTTTCATTTCTTATTTTCTTTATCATAATCTATAATGTTGTTATTATTATAACGTAATTGGGTTAATTCTTTAGAGATTATATTTCTTTCAAGTTTTATTTTTCCTGTAATAGTTTCTAGTATACAAAAATGATCAGTAATATCTATTATTCTCCCATGTATTCCTGAATTTGTTACTATATGGTTTCCTTTTTTTAAATTTTCCTGAAATTTTTTTTCAATTTTTTGCTTTTTTATTTGAGGACGTATCATAAAGAAATAAAATATAATAAAAATCAATAGAAACATCCAAATTGTGTTTGTAATAGAATTTTGTTGTAATGAAAAAAACATAAAATATAATATTATAATTTTGAATAGACTTACATGAGTCCTTTTCCTATTTTGAATATTTTATTTTTTTTATATAAAAATCTAAATATTTGATCTAATATACCATTAACAAAAGTTTTGCTTTTTTCCATACAAAATATTTTTGTAATTTCTATATATTCATTCATAGTTGCTTTAGGAGGTATATTTGGAAAATATAAAAATTCACAAATAGCCATTTGCAATATAATCAAATCTATAATTGCTATTCTTTTTATATCCCAATTACTTGATATATTATTGATTAAATTATTAAATTCTTCTTTATGAAAAATTGTATTTCGATATAAATCGATAATAAATTTTTTATTTTCATCATTTTTATAAACATTATATAATTTAAAATTTTGAGGAGTAGAATGATTAATAAATTGTAAGGTTTTACATACCATTGTATGAGCTATATACAAGTTTTCTTCTCCATTAATATAATATAGGTCTTCTATATATTCTATTAATTGCTTATTTGGAATGACAAAATTTTTATAATATTTTATTATAAATCTTTTTTCTTCTTCAAAAGAAGAAGGATAAGATTTTACAAAATCTTTTTTGCAAAAATTTGATTTTTGCATTTCTTGCAATAAGATAAAAATATATTCATCTTGTTGATTCCATAAAATTTTTCTAGAATTTTTTGTAGAACGGTATTCTTCTATTAAATATTTATTTTTAGATAGGATTTGGATCACTGAATTGTATACAAATTTATGTATAAAATCTGTTTTATTTTTATTATGTAAATTTTTTTCTAGAGCATTTTCTCTAATTTTTAATATTAAATATAGAAGATAAATATATAGATCATGTAATGTTTCAATACTTTGAAGCATGTTTTCTTCAACTTTATTTGAATCCATTTTAGATAAATGTTGAGCATATAAAAATTGTAAACTTCTTATTCTAAAGTGTCGTCTTATTGACATTTTTTATTATAATAATGTTGATTTTTTATGCACGACAAAATTATTCGTACAATTATATAAATAAAAAATCAAAACTTAAAAAGTTCGTATTTTTGTATTTTATATGAGTGGTTTATTTGCTTTTAGCAAAAGATATTGTCAAAAATATAAATTACGTTTGTGTATAGGATTTCTATTAATTTTAGCATCAAACATTTTAACTTTACTTCCTATTCCTTATATAGGGAAATCTGTTAATACTATAAAAAATCTATTCACAAACTTTTCAAATACATCAAATTCTATATCTTTAAAAAAAGATATTTTCATTTATACTAGCATTATATTGATTGTTCCAATTATAGGTGGATTTGTGAAATATCATATGCGTCAATGTATAATTACTACGTCTAGAATGATAGAATTTGATATAAAAAACGAAATTTTTTCACATTATCAAAAATTAAGTTTATCCTTTTATAAAAATAATTCTACAGGTGACTTAATGAATCGTCTTACAGAGGACGTTTCTTTTATAAGGCAATATATAGGTCCTGGAATAATGTATTTCTTGAATCTTGTAGTTCTTTTTTTTATGGTTTTTATGCAAATGTTGCGAATCGATAAAATATTAACTTTTTACGTTATTTTACCTATTCCCATTCTTTTTATTTCTATTTATTATATTAGTGTTTATATTACTAATAAAAGTGAAGAAGTTCAAAGATTTCAATCTATTATATGTTCTTTTATACAAGAAACTTTTTCTGGAGTTCATATTATTAAATCATTTGTATCAGAATCTTTTTTTCAAGAAAAATATAGAAAAATTATATTGAAATATCATAAAAAAAATATAGAATTAGCTAAAATTGATACTATATTATCTTCTGTTATTATATTTCTTATAGGAATTTGTCATTTATTAATTCTTTTCTTTGGTGGAAAAAAATATTTTAAAGGAGAAATAAAAGAAATTGGAACCATTGCTGAATTTTTAACATATATAAATGTTTTAATTTTTCCTTTTATTATATTAGGATGGGTGGTTTCTATTGTAGAAAGAGCTAAAGTATCGCAAATTCGTATTAGTGAATTTTTGAAAGAAAAACCTGATATATTAAATAATAATCTTATAAAAACAAAAATATTTGGAAAAGTTCAGTTTAAAAATGTTAGTTTTTTCTATTATCACAATAATAGTTATAAAAAAAATATTAAACAAGAGATTCAAAATCATACAATTAGTAGAATATCATTCACCTTAATGAAAGGAAATACTTTGGTTTTAACGGGAGAAACAGGATCTGGAAAAACAACTATAGGTAGATTAATATCTCGTTTGTATGATCCATATCAAGGAGAAATATTAGTAGATAATTTATCTTTGAAAGATCATAATTTATATGATTTTAGAGAAAATATAGGTTATGTTCCTCAAGAGTCTTTTCTTTTTTCTGATTCTATTTATAATAATATAGCTTTAGGATGTGTGAATAAAGTAACTCCATGTGAAGTATACAAAGCTGCTAAAATAGCTATGATAGAAAATGACATTTTAAATTTCAAAAATGGATATGAAACTATTATAGGAGAAAGAGGGATTACTTTATCTGGAGGGCAAAAACAAAGAATATGTATAGCTAGAGCAATAATAAGAAATCCAAAAATTCTTATATTTGATGATAGTTTTTCTGCTATAGATCAAAAGACTAGAAAATTAATCATTCATTCTATTAAAATTAAAAAAGAGTTAAAATATAGTACTATTATTATTATAACTCATGATACTTCTTATATTTCTGATTTTGATTTATTTATTGTTTTGAAAAACGGAAAAATATCAAAAATAGAAACCCATAATATTTTTTTATAAAAATTTAATTTCGAATAATTATAATAAAAATGGGATGTCCCATTTTTTTTGTTTAGATTTGCTTAATTAGGATTATAATATTTTTTGAAATGGACGAAAAAGAAAATATAAAAGAAAGAAATGAAATTTGTTCACGAACTCTAAAAACTGGTAGTCGTACTTATTTCTTTGATGCGAGAGAAACAAGAGCCGGTGATTATTATTTAACTATAACTGAAAGTAAAAAAAATTTTTCCGAAAAAGGAGAAATAACTTATAAAAAACATAAAATTTATTTGTATAAAGAAGATTTTTCAAAATTCCAAAGTATACTTGATGATATGATTCGATTTATTATAAATGAAAAAGGAAGAGAAGTTATTTCGGAACGTCATCAAAAAGATTTTAAGAATCATACTACATACAATCAAGAAATTAAAGATGTACAAAAAAAGACTTCAGAGATAAAAAACTTCACTAATATTAATTTTGAAGATATTTAAATATTAGTATTTAGTATGTTTTTTAATTTCTAGTTTTTTTAAAACTAGTGTTTTTTTTCATAAAAAAAACAATGGTTAGTTATTTTATTATGTTTAATGGAATATATGGAAAATTATATAAGTATAATGAATAATATTAATACTTTCATATTTGATGTAGATGGAGTATTGACAGATTCTACTTTAAATTTATTACCAGATGGTAATTTGGTTAGACAAATGTTCGCTAAAGATGGATATGCAATGCAATTAGCAAAAAAAAAAGGATATAATTTATGTATCATAACAAGAGGATCCGATTTGATGGTTTTTAGACGTTTGAGAGGTTTGAATATTCGTTATATTTATCAAGGAGTAGATAATAAAAAAAAGTATTTAGATGAATATTGCAACATATTGAATATTAAGAAAAAAAAAATTTTATATATGGGTGATGATATTCCTGATATTGAAATTATGAAATCTGTAGCTTTACCTTGTTCTCCAATAGATGCGGTTCAAGAAGTTAAAGATATATCAAAATATATTTCTCCAAAAAAAGGAGGAAGAGGATGTGTAAGAGATGTTATTGAACAAACTTTAAAAATTCAAAAAAACTGGTTCTAGTTAAAAACATCTCTTAATTAAAGATTAAAAATTAAAAAAAAAAATAGTGTCCCTAAATAAGACACTATTTTTTTTTTTAATTTTTACATCATTCCACCCATTCCTCCTCCTCCAGCTCCCGGCATTGGAGGTCCTACATTTGGTTCATCTTTTTTTATTTCTGATACAACACATTCAGTGGTTAGTAACATTCCTGACACAGATGCAGCATTTTCTAACGCCACTCTAGCCACTTTGGTTGGATCTATAATTCCTTCTACTATCATGTTTTTAAATTCTCCAATTTTAGCATCATATCCAAAATCTCCTTTTCCTTCTGCTACTTTAGCTACAACTACAGAGCCTTCTCCCCCTGCATTCGCTACAATCTGACGTAAAGGTTCTTCAAGAGATCTTCTAACTATTTGTATACCAGTATCTTGATCTGAATTATCTCCTTTTGTATTATCTAATGATTTAATAGCACGAACTAAAGCAACACCACCACCTGCTACTATTCCTTCCTCTACCGCAGCTCTAGTAGCATTCAAAGCATCATCTACACGATCTTTTTTTTCTTTCATTTCAACTTCAGAAGCAGCTCCAACATAAAGCACAGCTACACCGCCAGCTAATTTTGCAAGACGTTCTTGTAATTTCTCTTTATCATAATCTGATGTAGTAGATTCTATTTGAGCTTTAATTTGATCCACACGTGCTCTAATATCTTTTTTATTTCCTCCTCCATTTACTATAGTAGTATTATCTTTATCTATAATAACTCTTTCTGCTTTTCCTAACATATGTAATTTTACATCCTCTAATTTACTTCCTGTTTCCTCTGAAATTACAGCTCCTCCAGTTAAAATAGCAATATCTTCTAACATAGCTTTTCTTCTATCTCCGAATCCAGGAGCTTTGATAGCAGCTACTTTTAAAGTCCCTCTAATTTTATTGACTACTAATGTAGCTAATGCTTCACCTTCCACTTCTTCAGAAATAATTAATAAAGGTTTTCCGGATTGAGCTACAGGTTCTAATATAGGCAACAAATCTTTCATTGCTGCTATTTTTTTATCAGATAATAAAATTTGAGGTTGATCAAATTCTGTTATCATTTTTTCAGTATTTGTTACAAAATAAGGTGATTGATAACCTCTATCAAACTGCATTCCTTCAACTATATCTACAGATGTATCTGTACCTTTTGCTTCTTCAACTGTAATAACACCTTCTTTTCCTACTTTTTCAAAAGCATCAGCTATCAACGCTCCAGTTTTTTCATCATTATTTGCGGAAATGGAAGCAACTTGTTTTATTTTTTCTGTATTACCTCCCACTTCTCTAGACTGTCTTCTTAAATCTAAGATAACTACTTCTAAAGCTTTATCTATCCCCCTTTTTAAATCCATTGGATTTGCTCCAGCTGCTACGTTTTTTAATCCTTCTCTAACAATAGCTTGAGCTAATACTGTAGCGGTTGTAGTTCCATCTCCAGCCACATCGTTAGTTTTAGAAGCTACTTCTTTGACCATTTGAGCTCCAAGGTTTTCTATAGGATCTTCTAACTCAATTTCTTTAGCAACTGTTACCCCATCTTTAGTAACTTGAGGTCCTCCAAAAGATTTTTGTAACACAACGTTACGACCTTTTGGTCCTAAAGTAACTTTCACAGCATTTGCTAATGCATCTACTCCTTTTTTTAATTTATCTCTAGCTTCAATATCAAATTTAATATCTTTTGCCATAATCTTTTAAATTTTAATGAATTTACCTTATTAATAAGTTAATATGAATCATATGATAGCTATAATATCGGATTCACGCATAATGAGATATTCTTCTCCTTCCCATTTTAATTCTGTACCGGAATATTTACCATACAAAACTCTATCACCTTCTTTTAAAATCATAGGTTCATCTTTTTTTCCTTTACCTACTGCTATTATAGTCCCTTTCTGTGGTTTTTCTTTCGCTGTATCAGGAATAATAATACCTGAAGATGTTTTTGTTTCAGCAGGATCAGGTTGGACAAGAACACGATCTGCTAAAGGTTTAATCTTTACTTCCACCATATTATAAATAATTTTTAAGGTTAACGATTCTAATCGTTCAAAGCCAAAAACATGCCAAATGAAAAAGAATTGATTTTTTATTCATTTAATAAAAGTTAAATGTCATTATGACATATTTATTCAATGTTTTGATTTCAGTAAAAAATTGAAAAATAGAGTTAAAAAAAATATAATAATAGATAAAAACCAGGTAACATTTTCTAAAAATGTATTTGTCCTTTTAACTCCAAAAAATCTAAAATTTTTTTCCATAAAAGATTGATGAATACTTTCTTTTTTTGGATTTTGTATTAATATTATCAATGTAAGCATTAGACATGTTACAATAATAAAAAAACTGAATATGATTATGGATATATTTTCCATTTATTTTATTTACCAATTATTATTAGGATCATGAAATATTTTTTGATATACTTGAATTGTTAATTTTTCTATAATTTTATCAATAATTTCTTTTGAAAAAAGATTTTTTTTATTGTAAAACTCTTCTGAGACAACAAAATATTCTTCCCAATTTTTTTTTGGTTCAAAATTATCTTTATAAGATATTTTCACAGTAACCTTAATTTTTTTCAATGGATAATTTTCCAATGGAATAATAGCATAATTTAAAAATACACTTTTCAAAACAGCATCTCCATTTTTTAGTACCAAATTGGAAGGATTATGCTTCATTATATAATCTTCAATATTTTTTTTAAAGTCAAAGGAAAAAGATCTCCTAGGTATATTAACTACTTCTGAAAATTCTCCTATCTCTATTGTTTTTTTTATATCAAAAAAGGATGAAATAGAAGGATGATAACAACTAATCATAAAAAAAATGAAAATAAAAACAAAAAAAAACTTTTTATAAACCATATTGTTTAATTTTTCTATATAATGTTCTTTCTGAAATCCCTAATTCTCTTGCAGTTTTTCTCCTTTTTCCATTATTTTTTTTCAAAGCTTTTTGAATAAATTCAATTTCTTTTTTTTGCAATGAAAAAGAAGACAATTCATTTTTAGATAAATCCTCTTCTACTTCTTCATAATCTAAATCATCCTCAGATTTAGAGGAATCTTCTAATTGAAAAATAGAATCGTCTCTATTATAAATCATTTTTCCAAAAACTTTTTCCATAAGTTCTTGATTTTCTTCAATAAATCTAGTATTTGAATTATTTTTAATTAATTGAAAAGTAATATTTTTCAAATCATTAAAATTTTTTTTCATATCAAATAATATTTTATAAAAAAAATCTCTTTCTCTATCATGAAAAGATCTTTCTATATGTACATTTGGATTAGAAAAAGATATTGATGGTATATTTTCTGGTATATATTCTTTTAATTTTTCTATAGAAATTTCACGTTTAGTTTCCACTACAGAAATTTGTTCTGTGAGATTTTTTAATTGTCTGATATTACCAGGCCAAGAATAATCTTCTAAATATTTTAAAGCGTCTTCAGTAAATGTTACTGGAGGCATACGATATTTTTCTGCAAAATCATTCGAAAATTTTTTGAATAAAAATTTAATATCATTTTTACGAAAACGTAAAGGAGGAACATTAATCTGTACTGTATTTAGACGATAGTATAAATCTTCTCTAAATTTTCCATGTTGTATGGATTCTATCATATTTAAATTAGTAGCAGCAACAATACGTATATTAGTTTTTTGAATTTTTGAAGATCCGACTTTAATAAATTCTCCAGACTCCAATATTCTAAGAAGACGTACTTGTGTAGTTAAAGGAAGTTCTCCTACTTCATCTAAAAAAATAGTTCCTCCATTAGAACCTTCAAAATATCCTTTCCGCATGCTTGTGGCTCCTGTAAAAGACCCCTTTTCGTGTCCAAAAAGTTCACTATCAATTGTTCCTTCTGGAATAGCTCCACAATTTACGGCAATATAAGCATGATGTTTTCTAGAAGAATATTGATGAATAATTTTTGGTATAAATTCTTTTCCTACTCCGCTTTCTCCAAGAACTAGCACAGAAATATCAGTAGGAGCAACTTGTATAGCCTTTTCTAAGGCTCTATGCAAAGCATAATCATATCCAATGATCCCAAACTTTTGTTTTATATTTTGGATAGAAACGGATTCCATGTTTTTTTACATTATTTACAAATTCTTCCTATTAAAGTTGCAGATGTGGTATCTATTATTTCTACATTAGCTAAATCTCCTATATTTAGGCTTTTTTTAGGAAAAACTACAATTAGATTTTGTGTATTTCTTCCGTACCAATATTGTTTATTTTTTTTTGATTCACCCTCAATTAATACTTCTTCTACATTTCCCAAATGCTCTTGCATTCTATAAAATGAATGTTTGATTTGTAAATCAATAATTTCTTTTAATCGTCTTTTTTTTATATGTTTAGGAACATTATCTTCTAATTTTCTATATGCATAAGTTCCAGGTCTAGGTGAATAAGAAAACATATATCCATAATTATATTTAATTTCATTCATTAAACTTATAGTTTCTTGATGATCTTTTTCATTTTCATTACAAAATCCAGTCATAATATCATGAGATATAGAACAATTAGGTATAATATTTCTAATTTTTCTAATCAGAAAAAGATATTTTTCTCGTGTATATTTTCTGTTCATTAATTTTAATATTTTGTTGCTACCAGATTGAACAGGTAAATGTATGTGTTTACATATATTTTCATGTTTAGAAATAACTTCTAATACCTTACTGGACATATCATGAGGATTAGATGTAGAAAATCTAATTCTCATCAGGGGAATTTCTTGAGCTAAGAGATCTAAAAGTTTGGAAAAATCTACAATATTTTCTCTATTTTGTATCATACTTTCTTTTTCTTCTTTCCATAGATAAGAATCTACATTTTGTCCTAATAGAGTTATTTCTTTATATCCATTCTGATATAAATGTTTAGATTCCTTAATTATGGAATATGGATCACTACTTCTTTCTCTTCCTCTAGTAAAAGGAACGATACAAAATGTACACATATTATTGCAACCTCTTGTTATGCTTAAAAAAGTTGTTATTTTATTATTATTTTGTTTTGTTTTTGCAAAACTAATATCCGAATAAGTTTCATTTTTGTTAGGAGTATGATAATACTGTTTTCCCTTTATAGAATAATAAATAAAATTAGGTATTTCTCTATAAGAATCAGGATTTACAAAAAAATCTACCATTTTTTCTTGTAAAAAGAAATTTTTGATTATTGTTGAAAAACATCCTATAATTCCAATCAAAATTTTTTTATTTTTTTTTAAAAATTTTAATTGTTCCAATTTTTTTTTTAAAGTTAATTCTGCTTTTTCTCGAATAGAACAAGAATTTAATAAAATTATGTTTGCTTGATCTAAGTTTTCAGATAAAATAAAACCATTATTTAATAAAATAGAAGTAATAAGATCACTATCTGATATGTTCATTTGACAACCATAATTTTCAATATAAAAAATTTTTTTTTTCATATTTGTATTTTTTACATATACATATATATACAATAAAAATATAAAATGTCATTATGTCATGAATAAAATTATCTTTTATATGTGAAGGATTTTTTTTGCTAAAAGAATCATATTTTTTTTTCCAGTAGATTTTTCTTTAACATTAGAAAGTTTTACCACTGATATCCATTTTTTTTTGGGAAAGGCTTTTACCATTTTTATAACTATGTTCATAGAAGGAAAACCTACATCATTAGTGAAATTAGTTCCGATTCCGAAACAAGCATTTATTTTATTTTTACAAAAAGAAGAAATATAAGCGACTTTATATGGATCAAGATTATCAGAAAATATAATTTTTTTTCTTATAGGATTTATTTTAAATTTTTTATAATGTTTTATAGCCTCTTTAGCAAAAAAAATAGGATCTCCACTATCATGTCTTATACCTTTAAAAATATTTGAAAGTTTTTTATTAAAATTTTTTAAAAAGATGGGTGTAGTATATGTATCAGATAAAGCTATTTCTAAATTACCTCGATAAATATTAAGCCAGTTTTCCATAGCTATACGATCTGCTATGTTAAATCCATATTTTGCAGCATGAAACATTATCCATTCATGTCCTTGAGTTCCTATTGGTTTTATAGAAAATATATGAGAAAGATGAACATTACTGCTTCCTATAAAAAAAGGCTCTCCTTCTTCTTTTAATGTTTTTAATACCAGTTTGTGTACTTTATAAGAAAATCTTCTTCTTGTTCCATATTCTCCAATCTTAACATGTAATTTTTTATATTCTTTTAATTTTTCTTTTGTTATACTTGTTATTTTTTTTTCTGATATTTTTTTCGCTCCTGTTAATTTATAATATAATTCGGATATAATAGCCATGAGAGGTACTTCCCATAATATAGTACTACTCCATAATCCTTCTATCTGCATTTGTATATTTTCTCCTTTTTGAAAAATGTTTACTTCTTTTGGATTATATTGGTATTTTTTTAGAAAATCTAAATAAGAAGAATCTAAATAAGGACAATTTTTTTCTAAATAAATTCTTTCTGCACTTGATAGTTTTAAATAAGCCATTTTATTTAAGTTTTCTTTCAAAATGTGAGCAAAGTTTTTAGGAAAAGTGTGTTTACCTCTATTTATAAATTCATATTTAGCTTTTGCTAATGGAAATAATTTAATAATGGCATTTTGCATTGTAAATTTATAAAAATCATTATCCAATAATGATGATATAATAGAAAAATTATTCATTAAAGGTGTTCTTTATGAGAATTAAAAAAATTTTGTAATTTAATACAAAAAATTGGAAAATTTTTCCAAGTTTTTTTTAACTTGTTTACAATAATAAAAGAATTCATTATTTATTTAAACTGCTTTTAGTTTAAGTAATATGTTTTTCTTTTTTAGAAGAAATATTTCTCTAAATTTGCTTTTAAAACAATTTATTTTTAATATGGACAATACGAAACTATACGTAGGTAATTTATCTTATGATATGACAGAACAAGAATTAAGAAAATATTTTGAGTCTATAGGAGAGGTTACTCATGTCAAGATAATTTTTGACGAAACTACATCAAGTAAAAGAAGTAAAGGATTTGGATTCATAGAGATGTCTAATGAAGAAAATGCTAAACAAGCTATAGAAAAATTAAATGGAACAGAGTTCATGGGAAGAAACATTATTGTATCTGCAGCTAGACCAAGAGCAAGAAAAGATTATTAATTATAAATAATTCCGAATTTATGTGCGCTTACATCTGTTTTTTTTTTTGCAAAAATGATGAAATATATATAAACATGAAAAAAAATAATATTTATCATATATAAAATGTAGTAAACGAATTTATGAAAAAATTATATGGAACAGGTGTAGCGTTGGTTACTCCTTTTAAAAGAAATGGATATATTGATTTTAATGGACTTGAAAAACTTGTAAAATATGTTACGGATAATAATGTTGATTATCTAGTTGCATTGGGGACAACAGCGGAAACAGCAACCTTAAAAGAGGAAGAGAAACATGATGTCGTAAAATGCATTCAGAGTGCTAACTATAAACAACTTCCTTTAATATTAGGAATAGGAGGAAATAATACGAAAGATATTGTAAAAAAAATAAATAGCATAAAAAACTTATCGGATTTTTATGCTATTCTTTCAGTATCCCCTTATTATAATAGACCTTCTCAAGAAGGAATATATCAACATTTTAAATCAATTGTAAATTGTACAGAAGCAGATATAATCCTTTATAATGTTCCCAAAAGAACAGGATCTAATATTATGCCGGATACTGTTTTACGTTTAGCTTTTGATTTCAAAAATATAATAGGAATAAAAGAGGCTTCTGGAAATGTTTTACAATCTTATAAAATATTGCAACATAAACCAGAATATTTTAACCTGATATCAGGGGATGATTTTATTACTTTACCCGTTGTATTAGGAGGAGGAGAAGGTGTAATTTCTGTAATAGCTCAAGGTTTTCCTAATCAGATTTCTGATATGATATCCTTAGCAAGAAAAAATAATATAAAAAAAGCTTTTTCTATTTTTTATAATATTATTGAAATAATAGATCTTATTTATGAGGAAGGAAATCCTACAGGAATCAAAACATTTTTAAGTATAATAGGAATATGTGATCCATATGTAAGGTTACCTTTATTAATTGGAACTCCATCTTTAAGAGAAAAGATGTTACATTCACTAAATAAAATTAAATAATCATAATAAAAATATGCTCAGTGAAAAAATACAAACAGAGTTAGTAAAACAGTTAAATAGAGAATCAGAATCTTCTCAATTATATTTATCTATGGCATCTTGGGTTGAAAAAAAAGGTTATGAGGGTATATGTGAGTTTTTATATGATCATTCTAATGAAGAAAGAATACATATGTTAAAGTTAATTAGGTACATTAATAAAAGAGGTGGGAATGTTATTTTAAACAAAATATCAATTCATAATATAACATATATTTCTCTTAAAGAACTATTTAAAAACCTATTTGAACATGAAAAAGAAATCTCTAAGGAGATAAATTTTTTAGTAGAAATCTCTTTGCAAGAGAAAGATTATTTTACATATAATTTTTTGCAGTGGTATATTAAAGAACAAATAGAAGAAGAAGCTTTAAGTAAAATGATTTTAGACAAAATAGATTTAATAGGAGAAGATAAAGGAGGATTGTATTTATTTGATAAAGATATCAAAACTTTTCATAAAAAAAATAAAAATTGTAATTGTGGTTAGGTTACTTTTTATAATAACCGTATTATTTACTAGTTTTCTTTTTGAAGGATGTTTTATATTACCAGAAAAACAATCCGTTTTCTCAGAAGAAGAGGCTTTATTTTATAAGGGAAAACGTCATTCCCTTTCATCTCTAAACTTTGATTTAGATCAAACAAAAACTGACATTGCAATTAATAATTTAAATCAGTTTATTGAAAAATATCCTGATAGTTCAAAAATTAAAGAAGCTTATAGATTGCTTAATAATTTATTGGAAAAAATAGAAAAAAAGAATTATTACATAGCCAATTCATATTTTTTGATGCGTAGATTTCAAGCTTCTTTGATTTACTTTCAAGATCTTATTACTGACTTTCCAGAAAGCCGTTTTAAAGAGAAAATTATGTATAAAATTTGTGTATCTCAATATCAACTTTCTAGAAAAAAAGATTTTGTAAAATCATATAATGAATACATGAAAAATTTTTCGTATTCTTCTAATGCAAAAAAATTAAAAGTTTTATATAAAAAATTATAACTTTTTATGAATTTTTTTAAAAATATAAACGCTCCAATAAACACGGAAACTATAGATCGAGTTCAGTTAGAAAAAAAATCAGGTAAAAATATATATGAAACTATATGCATATTAGAAAAAATATGTAAAAAAATTAACGATAAAATTAAAGAAGATTTAGATGTGAAATTAGAAGAATTTAATATTATAAACAAAAATAATTTGGAAGAAATTTTTGAAAATAAAGAACAAATCGAATTATCAAAATTTTATGAAAAATTGCCAAAATCTACATCTATTTCTATTCAATATTTATTAAACGAAAAAATAAAAATATAATTATTTAATTTTCTTATTAAAATCTTTTATAAATTTTTCTAATCCTATATCAGTTAATGGATGATTTAATAAAGAATAAATAACATTTATAGGAGAAGTGACAGCATACACACCAATTTTAGAACATTCTATGATATGTAAAGAATGTCGTATAGAAGCAGCTAATATTTTCGTCTTAATATCATAATTTTCATATACATTTTTTATTTCTCGTATTAAATTTAATCCATTATAAGATACATCATCTAATCTTCCAATAAATGGAGAAACGTAACTAGCTCCAGCTTTAGCCGCTAAAAGAGCTTGTCCTGTAGAAAAAATAAGGGTGCAATTAGTTTTAATTTTTTTGTTATAAAAATATTTAATAGCTTTGATTCCGTCTTTTATCATAGGGATTTTTACTACAATTTTGGGATGAAGAAAAGCAAGTTCTTCCCCCTCTTGAATCATGTCAGTATAATTAGTACTGATAACTTCAGCACTCACATTTTCATTATTTTTTAACCGTTTGCATATGGATATATAATGTTGATGAATTTCTTTTTTATTAGAAACTGATTCTTTTGATATTAAAGATGGATTTGTTGTTACACCATCCAACACACCTAATGATCTAGCCTCATCAATTTCTTTTAAATTAGCTGTGTCTATAAAAAATTTCATAATTGTTTTTATTATATAAACAAATTTATAATATTTGTACAATAAATAAAAAGAACTTTTGTTTGTTTTTTTCTTTTATAATTAGTATAGAAAAATCTGTAAATTTAAATCTTTTATTTATATTACACTTATGCATTTCGATGTTATTATTTTAGGAAGTGGACCTGGAGGTTATGTGGCTTCCATACGTGCAGCACAACTTGGTATGAAAACAGCTGTAATAGAAAAAGAGTCTATTGGAGGGATATGCTTAAATTGGGGCTGTATTCCTACAAAATCACTTTTAAATAGTGCAAAAATCTTACAGTCTATAAAAAAAAATGGGGAATTATTCGGAATAAAAAATGAAGACATTGAAATAAATTATCCTAAAATTCTTTCTAAAAGTAGAAAAATTGTAGATCAAATAAAAAAAGGAGTTTCATTTTTAATGAAAAAAAATGGAATCCATGTTTTTTATGGAAATGCACAATTAAAAAAAAGAAAAAAAATAGAAATTTTTAAGAATGAAAAAAGCGTAGGAGAATATTCAGCTTCACATATTATTATTGCCACTGGAGCAATTCCTAAAATTGATCCAAAATTTGGACATGATAAAAAAAAAATTATAACATATAAGGAAGCTTTATCATTGTCTTCATTACCGAAAAAAATGGTAATTATAGGCTCTGGTTCTATAGGATTAGAATTTGCTTATTTTTATCATTCTATGGGAATAGAAGTAATCATTATAGAGATATGTTCTAAGTTATTTCCTAGTGGAGATGATGATATATCCGATTATTTAAAATATACTTTTGATAAAATAGGAATTAAAAATTATATATCTTCTAGCATAAATAAAATTACTCGTAATAATGAAAGTAATGAATTTATTGTTGATATTAAAACGCCATTGGAAAATGTTGTATTGAAAGCAGATACTATATTATATGCTATGGGTATTGTTCCCAATACCAAATATATTGGATTAGATGAGATTGGGATTCAAACTGAAAAAGGATTTATAGTTGTAGATGAAAATTATCGTACGAATATAGATGGATATTATGCTATCGGAGACGTAATTAATACACCTTCTTTAGCTCATGTTGCGTCATATGAGGCAATAAATTGCGTTGAAAACATAAAAGGTTTAAATTGCCAAAAAATAGACTACAATAATGTTCCAAAATGTGTTTATTCTCTTCCTGAAATAGCTTCAGTAGGTTATACAGAAAAAGAATCCAAAGAAAAAGGGTTTCAAATAAAAGTTTCCAAATTTCCTTTTAGTGCTCTAGGTCGTGCTATATCTGATGAAAATACTGATGGTTTTGTAAAAGTAATTTTTGATGATAAATATGATGAATGGTTAGGATGTCATATGATAGGAAATCATGTTACAGATTTAATTTCAGAAGTAGTAGTTGCTAGAAAATTAGAAGCAACTAGTTATGAGATTTTAGGGAGTATCCATCCACATCCTTCATTAAGCGAATCTATTATAGAATCTATAGCTAATGCTTATAGTAAAGCAATTCATTTGTAACTTTATATAAGTTAAGAAACATACATCTTCTATATTTCCACACATATATTGTTTTGTGTAATCAGTATGATAAAAACTTCTTTTTTTATATTCTTTTTGCATGAAATTCATAATTTTTATTGTTTAATGATACATATTATATTGTTTGGACCACCGGGTTGTGGAAAAGGAACTCAAGCTAAAATCATATCAAATAAATTTGGCTTCATACACCTATCTACTGGAGTGATATTTAGAGATCATATGAAAAGAAAAACTAATTTAGGAAAATTAGCAAGTTGTTATATTAATAAAGGAATATTAGTTCCTGATTTCATTACTACAAATATGTTAAATACAGAAATTCAAAAACATTTTAAAGCTAGAGGAATTATTTATGATGGATATCCAAGAACTATAAATCAAATTTATTCTTTAGAGGAAGTATTAACAAAATTTTGCTTAGGAAAAATAAACATAATTTTCTATTTTTTTATTCAAAAAAATTTGATAATAAATAGATTGCTAAAAAGAGGAAGAACTAGTCACCGTGATGATGATACGGATATAATTACGGTTCAAAGGAGGATAAAAGAATACGATGAAGAAACTTCTATGATATGGAATAATCATAAATATAAAGATAATATAATAAGATTAAACGCCTCTTTATCTGTAGATAAAATTTCTATTTTTATAGAAAAGAATATTATAAATCTATTATATTAAAATAACATATCATATTAAGTTTATGGAAAACTGTTTTGTTGACTTTATAAAAATTTTTTGTAAAAGTGGAGATGGAGGAACTGGATATATTCATTTTTATAGAGATAGACATATAATTAGAGGAAGACCTGATGGAGGAACAGGAGGAAAGGGTGGAGATATTATTGTTATGGGTAATTCCCATATTCATACTTTTTTACATTTAAGATATCATAAACATTGGATAGCTCAGGCCGGTTTTTCAGGAAAAAAAAATAATCTAACTGGAGCAAATGGAAAAGATTTATTAATAGAGGTCCCCATAGGAACTGTAGTAAAAGATGAAAAAAAAAATATAATAATGGAAATAACCAAAAATCTTGAGAAAAAAATTTTATTTAAAGGAGGGAAAGGAGGGAAAGGAAATGCTTTTTTTAAAAATTCGGTTTATCAATCTCCTAATTATGCACAACCAGGAATTAAAACAAAAGGGATCTGGATTTTTCTAGAATTAAAAATTCTAGCAGATATAGGATTTATAGGTTTTCCTAATACCGGAAAATCTACTTTACTTTCTGTAATTACAAAAGCCAGACCTAAAATAGGAAATTTTGCTTTCACAACTAAAACTCCACATATAGGAGTAGTAAAAATAGAAGATTACAATTCTTTTTTAGTAGCTGATATTCCTGGAATCATAGAAAAAGCATCTGAAGGAAAAGGTTTAGGACATTTTTTTTTAAGACATGTAGAACGAAATTCTGTTTTATTATTTTTAATTTCTTCAGATACGAAAAATAAAAAAAAAGAATATTTCATTCTCTTAAATGAATTGAAAAAATTTAATCCAAATCTTTTAAATAAAAAACGTTTATTAGCGGTTTCTAAATCGGATTTAATAAATAGTGAAAATAAAAAGAAAATAAAAGAACTTTTTTTTAAATTAAAAGAAAATATTATTTTTATTTCTTCTTTTACAAAAGAAGGATTATCAGAATTAATAAAAAAATTGTGGAAACTAATTAAAGAATAATTAAGAATAAAAAAGTTTTTGTTTCACAATATTTTGATCTATATTTAATATGGGTTGAATATTTTCTATATCAAATATGTAATCTAGAAATATTTTTTCACAAAACATTCGTAACCCTCTTGCTCCTAGACCTAATTCAAAGGTTTTATCTACTATAACATCTAACGCTTCATCTGTGATATTTAAAGATATATTATCCATATCAAATAGTTTTTTATATTGTTTTATTAAAGCATTTTTTGGTTCTACTAAAATTTTTTTTAGCATATTTTTATTTAATGGATTTAAATAAGTAATGATAGGAAATCTTCCTATGATTTCAGGAATCAATCCAAATTTTTTTAAATCTTTAGCAAGAAGATTTTTCATATAATCTTTTTCATAATTTTTTTTATTTTTAGTAATAAAACCTATAGACATTTGTTCTATTCTATCGGAAATGATTTTTTCTATACCATCAAAAGTCCCTCCAGCTATAAATAATATATTTTCAGTATTGATTTGTATCATTTTTTGATCTGGATGTTTTCTTCCTCCTTGTGGAGGAACATTAATAACGGATCCTTCTAATATTTTAAGTAATGCTTGTTGTACACCTTCACCAGATACATCTCTGGTAATAGAAGGATTATTGCTTTTTCTAGAAATTTTATCTATTTCATCCAGAAATACAATTCCTTTTTCAGCAGATTCTATATCATAATTTACAGATTGTAACAATTTTGTTAAAATAGATTCTACATCTTCACCCACATATCCTGCTTCAGTTAGAGTAGTTGCATCAGCTATAGTGAAGGGAACTTTTAAAAAGTTGGATATACTTTTTGCTAATAAAGTTTTTCCTGTTCCAGTCTCTCCAATTAATAATACATTGGATTTTTCTATTTCTATATTTTCATTTTTATGTTTATGTTGCTCTTGAATACGTTTGTAATGATTATAAACAGCTACGGATATAATTTTTTTTGCTTCATTTTGTCCTACAACATATTTATCTAAAAAAAATTTTATTTCTTTAGGTTTTTGAATTTTTATAAATTTATTATTGTTTTTTTTGATCAAAAATTTTTTTTGAACTATAGAATAAATTTTTTCTATACAATAATTACAAATGTGTCCGTTGATTCCCGATATGAGAAAAGTAATTTCATTTTTGTTTTTTCCACAGAAATTACATTTTAACAAATCTTCCATAAAATCCCGTTCTTTTTATTTTTTCTATTATATTTAATATAATATAAAAGGAGCAAGCTTGACTACATCACATCGCTACTACCTAATTTCCTTTGCTGTGTTCCCACCCTGGAGGATTTATAGGGAGCTGATTGTGTAGGACTTGCTCCAAGTTTGGTAAATATATAAAAAAAAATTATAAATTTTTATTTTTTATCATTAATTTTTTTTTAAAAAGATTAGAACCTGTTTAATTTTTTCGTTTTATTTTTATTTTAATGGAAACAAAATATATTTTTGTTACAGGAGGAGTTACCTCTTCTTTGGGAAAAGGAATTGTATCTGCTTCATTAGGGATGTTGTTAAAAGCAAGAGGATATAAGATTTCAATATTAAAATTGGATCCTTATTTTAATATAGATCCAGGAACTTTAAATCCTTATGAACATGGAGAATGTTTTGTTACTAAAGATGGAGCTGAGACTGATTTAGATTTAGGACATTATGAACGATTTTTAAATCAACCTACAACCAAAAAAAATAACGTAACATCAGGTTTAATATATAAAACTGTGATAGATAATGAAAGAAAAGGAAACTATTTAGGAAAAACAGTCCAAGTTATTCCTCATATTACTAATGAGATTAAAAGACGAATAAAAGTACTTGGAGAATCCAATAATTATGATATTATCATTACTGAAATAGGAGGAACTGTAGGAGATATAGAAAGTTTACCTTATGTTGAATCAGTCCGTCAGCTAAAATGGGAATTAGGAAAGTTTAATGGATTGGTTATTCATTTGACATTACTTCCACATATTACAGTTACTGGAGAAATTAAAACAAAACCAACACAGCATTCCGTTAGAAATCTAATGGAAAATGGAATACAAGCAGATATTATAGTCTGCAGGACAGAAAAACATATATCCGATAGTATTAGAAAAAAATTAGCCTTGTTTTGTAATGTGAAACAAAAACATGTTATTGAATCAATAGATACTAAAATTATATATGAAATACCTTATTTATTATATTTGCAAAATTTTGATGAAGTGGTCTTAAATCATTTGAATTTATCTACTCTTATTACTCCAGATTTAAAAAAATGGAAAATTTTTATTAAAAAATATAAAAATCCAAAACATGAAACGAAAATAGCGTTAGTTGGAAAATATGTTTCTTTACATGATTCTTACAAATCAATTACAGAGGCTTTAATTCATGCAGGAACAGAAAATGAAACTTATGTTAATATAAAATGGATTTATTCAGAAATGATAAAAGAAAAAAATATAAAAGAATATTTTAAAGGAATTTCAGGAATTTTAGTTGCTCCAGGATTTGGAAATAGAGGGATAGAAGGAAAAATATTAGCAGCAAAATATGCAAGAGAAAATAAAATTCCATATTTTGGAATATGTCTGGGAATGCAAATTGCTGTCATAGAATTTGCTAGAAATGTATTAGGATTAAAAAAGGCAGAAAGCTGTGAAACGAATCCTAATACATCTCATCCAGTAATAAGTTTAATGGAGAAACAAAAAAAATTAACTCACACAGGAGGAACAATGCGTTTAGGAAATTGGAAATGTACTCTTGTAGAAGGATCTAAAATATTTTCTATTTATGGAGGAAAAAAAGAAATTTTTGAAAGACACCGTCATCGATATGAATTTAACAATAATTATTTAGAATATTTTTCCGAAGCTGGTATGAAAATAGTTGGAACCAATCCAGATACAGGTTTAGTAGAAGCATTAGAGTTAGAAGATCATATTTTTTTCCTAGGTGTTCAATATCATCCAGAGTATCAGAGTACAGTAACTAATCCTCATCCTTTATTTACTACTTTTGTACAAGTATCTACAGATTCTCATAATTCTTATGAAGGATAAAAGTTTAGATTACAGCTATATAATAGGATTAATTCTTATATTATTTGTTTTAACAATTTTTACTTATTTTAATAATAATAATGAAAATTCCAAAAAATTAAATTTTAACCATCAAAAATTTATCCTAAAAAAGAATACTTTTTTTACAGAAAAAAGAAAAAAAAATGATTTTTTTTTATTAGAAAATAATGTTTTAAGACTTAAGATATCTAGTTTAGGAGGGGAAATTCATGAAGTTCTTTTAAAGAAATACAAAGCCTATGATTCTTTATCATCATATCATGCTAAAAGTCTTTATTTAATAAAAGATTCTAGTTTTCGATATAAATTATCTTTTTTTAACCAGAAAGGATTAAATATTGATACAAATACTTTACATTTTAAACCTTTTTTATTAGATAAAAATAAAAAATTAGGAATTAATACTCTTATTATGAGAGCTAAAAATCCTTATGGAAAAGGATTTTTAGACTATATATATACAATAGGAGAAAAAAATCAGTATGATGTTGGTTTTTCTATTCAAACTAAAAATTTTTTTCCTTTTCTGAAAGGAACTTATCTAAATTTAGAACATCAAATTTTGTCTTTGGAAAAGGATAGAGATTGGGAAAATTCTTATACTCAAGTGTATTATTCTATTCCTAATGACAATAGAAATAAATCCTTTTATGTAAAATATTTATCTGAGAAAAAAACAGAAGATAAAAATATTTTTGAAACAAATTGGATAGCTCATAAACAACAATTTTTTTCTTTTATATTTATTCCAGAAAAAATATTAAAAAATGTTATCATTAGATCTGAAAATTTTTCTACAGGATCTTCTTTGAAAAGAATTCAATTACAAACATTTATAAATACGGTTCAAAATGAGGAATTTCATTTTTCTTTTCGTTTTTATTTTGGTCCTTTAGACTTAAATTTATTAAAAAAATATAAAAATGGATTTGAAAATATTATTCCATTTGGATGGGGTTTTCTTAAATGGATCAACAAATATTTTTTCTTAATAATTTTTCAATTTTTGGAGAAAACAAATTTAAATTATGGAGTTATTATTATTTTAATGACTGTAGTTGTAAAACTTATATTATCACCAATTACTTACAAACAATATAAATTAAGCGCCATGATGAAATTGATTCGTCCGGAAATAGATAAGTTAAATCAAAAATATAGAGAAAATGTTTTCAAAAAACAAAGAGCTATAATGGAGTTATATCATAATGCGGGGATTAATCCAATGTCTGGATGTATCTCTACATTATTTCAGATTCCTATTTTTTATTCTTTATTTAAATTTTTTCCTACTATAATCAATTTGAGAGGAAAATCTTTTTTATGGGTAGAAGATCTTACCTCATATGATTCAATTTTGAAATTACCTTTTTTTATTCCTTTTTATGGAAATCATGTTAGTTTACTTACTTTATTGTATTCTTTAGCATTGTTAATTTATACAAAATTGAGCAGTAACGGAAGAAAAGATTTTTCTCAAAATGATAGTAGTTCTTCTATTCCCGATATGAACTTTTTATTATATTTAATGCCTATTGTGATGCTTTTATTTATAAATAGTTATGCATCTGCTTTATCGCTATATTATTTTATATCTAATATAATTAATATTGGATTTTTCTTTTTTATCAAAGAATTGATGTTGGATGAAAAAAAAATTTTTATAAAAATTCAAGAAAAAAAAGTTATAAAACGTAATTATTGGAAAAGTATGATAAAAAAAATCACAAATAAAAAGAATAACAATATTATATAATAAGAAATTTTATTTCTTTATTAAAAAGAATAACAATATTATATAATAAGAAATTTTATTTCTTTATGATAAAAAAAATGTAATCTATTATTAAATTCAATTACCAAAAATCCTTGATCTGTTATAGATCGTATTATTCCAACAATATAATTTTTTGTTTTATAAATATAAAAAAGAGAGATTATATCTTTTAAATATAAATGATCTATATAATATTCTCGTATGAATTTTTCTCCATTTTTTGTAAAAATGAGATACTCTTTTTGTATGAAATATATAATATTATGAAGAAGGTAATCTAAATCAAAGTTTATATTAAAAATCTTTTCTAAAGAAGAAGCATTCCATCCTTCTTTTAATTGTTTTTGATAAACATTTAAACCTATACCAACAATAATAGTATGAACTTTTTTTAAAAAAAAACTATTTTCTATTAAAATTCCACTTACTTTTTTATTATTTATGATTATATCATTAGGCCATTTAATCCAAATTTGTTCTTTATTTTTTTTATTATAATATTCAGACAAAAATTTATGCATAGCATTGCTTATAATAATATTTATGATATATATTTTTTTTATATATAAAGTATTAATAGGTCTAAAAACAATACTAAAAGTCAAATCCCTTTTTTTTTCTGTATACCATGAATTTTTATTCATCCCTATTCCTTTAGTTTGATTCATTGTCCAAATGACTATCCAATTATATTTATTGTAATGAATATATTTTTTAGCATACAGATTGGTAGAATCAATTTCATTTAATATAATTAGATTTATAGGCCAAATAAATTTTTTCAAAATGTTTTATAAATATTTTATATTGGAAAATTTAACTTCTTTAAAACGAAAACCTTATTTTTGTTTTTTGAAATAAATTTAATAAAAGAAATATTTACTTATTTTATTAATAAATAATTTTTGTTTTGTTATTAGATCAAATCATAGAAGGGATTCAAATGGTTAAAGGGAAGGATATATCTGTTATAAATTTTAAAAATAGAAAAAACTTTATTTGTGATTATTTTGTTATTTGTAATGGATCTTCTCATAATCAAGTGTATGCTATTTTTCAATCTATAGAAAGAATTACAATTGAAAAATTACAGAAAAAACCTTGGCATGTAGAAGGATTGAAAAATAGAGAATGGATTTTAGTTGATTATATTTCTATTGTTGTTCATATTTTTCAAAAAAAGCTAAGATTATATTATGATATAGAAGATCTTTGGAATTCAAATTTATAAAAATATAATTCAGGTTTTTATTTAATGGATAAACCTATATGATAGATAAAAAAATAAAAAGTAAAAATAACTTTTTTTGGGTATATGCAGTCATATTTGCTATACTTTTAGGAATATTTTTTTTTAAATCTTCTTTTTCTAATCCAAGAAAAATAGATCAGGATACTTTTTTTGATATTTTATCGAGAGGAAAAGTTCAGAAAATTATAGTAAAACATAAAGAAATAGTATATGTTTATCTTAAAAAAGAATTTCTTAATGATGATAATCCTACTCAAAATAGTATTAAAAATAATGAAAATGAAAAAAGGTTTATCTCTCAACCATTGCAATATGAATTTGAAATAGGAGATTTGCAATTTTTTCAAAAAAAATTTGAAGAGTATAAAAAAAAATACGATTTAAATACTATTATTGATTTTAAAAATCAACAAGAATATACCATTACCAAATTTTTCTTTGACTATGGTATATTTTTTATATTATTAATCATTTTTTGGATCTTTTTATTTAGAAGAATAGGATCTACTAGTGGAGGACCTGGAAGTCAAATATTTAATATAGGAAAATCTAGGGCAAAATTATTTGACGAAAACGATAATGTAAAAATAACATTTAAAGATGTGGCTGGTTTAGAAGGTGCTAAAGAAGAAGTTCAAGAAATCGTGGAATTTTTAAAAAGTCCTCAAAAATATACTAAACTTGGAGGAAAAATCCCTAAAGGAGCTTTATTGATAGGGCCACCAGGGACAGGAAAAACTTTACTAGCAAAAGCTGTAGCTGGAGAGGCAAAAGTTCCATTTTTTTCTTTATCAGGATCTGATTTTGTAGAAATGTTTGTAGGTGTGGGGGCATCTAGGGTAAGAGATTTATTTGAAAAAGCTAAAGAAAAATCTCCGTGTATAATATTTATTGATGAAATAGATGCTATAGGAAGAGCTCGTGGAAAAAGTAGTATAGCTGGAGCAAATGATGAAAGAGAAAATACTTTAAATCAACTTTTAACAGAAATGGATGGATTTGGAACTCACACTAATGTAATTGTATTAGCCGCTACCAATAGATCTGATATTTTAGATAAAGCTTTACTTCGTCCTGGACGTTTCGATCGTACTATATTAGTGGATCCACCTGAATTAAATGAAAGAAAAGAGATATTTCGTGTTCATCTCAAAAAATTAATATTATCTAATAATGTAGATATAGATTTTTTATCTAGACAAACTCCAGGATTTAGTGGAGCAGATATCGCCAATGTTTGTAATGAATCTGCACTTATTGCTGCAAGAAAAGATAGATCTCAAATAGAAAATCAAGATTTTCTTGATGCAATAGATCGTATTATTGGAGGTTTAGAAAAAAAGAACAAAATTATAAAACCAAATGAAAAAAAACGAATTGCTTATCATGAAGCTGGACATGCTACAATTAGTTGGTTATTAGAACATGCAGCTCCTTTAGTCAAAGTAACTATAGTTCCAAGAGGAAGATCTTTGGGATCCGCATGGTATTTACCAGAGGAAAGACAATTAACGACACCAGAACAAATGAAAGATGAAATATGTGCATTGTTAGCGGGAAGGTCTGCTGAAGAAATAATTTTTAGTAGTATTTCTACTGGAGCATTGAATGATTTAGAAAGAGTAACTAAACAAGCTCAATCAATGGTAGCTATTTTTGGATTGAATGAAAAAATTGGAAATGTTTCTTATTATGATTCTACAGGACAAAACGAATTTTCTTTTTCCAAACCTTATAGTGAAAAAACAGCTCAAATTATAGATGAAGAAATATCTAAAATTATAACAGAGCAATATCAAAGAGCTAAAAAAATATTAAAAAATAATGAAAAAAAATTATCCATATTAGCCAATGAATTATTAGAAAAAGAGGTTATCTTTAGAGAAGATTTGAAAAAAATTTTTGGAGAAAGACCTTATCCTGATGAAATTGGTGATATGTTAAGTTCTGTTGGAAACATATCTTCTCCTTGAGATTTATTATTTTTATTTATTTCATGTAATGAAAAAAAAGAAAGATTTAGACTTTCTAATAAGATTTTTTACTGGTTTAATTTATGTTATTTCAATCATTTTTTCTATTGAAAAAGGGGAAAAAACTTTTAGAATAGTAATGATGATATTATCTTTTTTTTGTTTATTCGAATTTTTATTAATATTAAAAACAAATACAATTTTAATTAAAATTACTTCTTTATTTTTTTTATTTTCTATTCTTATGGACCTTTTTATAGAAAAAGAAAAAGGATTAATTCCATATATAATTTGTTTTATTCCTTATTCTATAATTTTTCTTGTTATTCAATTATTTTCTAAAAAACATTCTAGAAAAGAAAAAATAGAACAAATTAGTAATCTCATTTTTGGATTAATGTATATTACTCTTCCATTTTATTTAGCATCTTATATATACAGGTATAATGGAAAACAATTAATTTTAGGTGTATTTATCTTAATATGGACAAATGATTCTTTATCCTATTTAATAGGAAAAAAATGGGGAAAAAGAAAAATAGCTACATCTATTTCTCCTAAAAAATCAATAGAAGGAGTTGTTGGAGGTTTATTTTTTTGCTTAATGTTAGGGTTCTTATTGTACAAAATATGGGGAAAAAAATATTGGTTTATTTTATCTCTTACTGTTCCTATTTTTTCTACTATTGGAGATCTTGTAGAATCTAGTATTAAAAGATCTTATAGTGTAAAAAATTCAGGAATTTGGCTTCCTGGACATGGTGGATTTTTAGATAGATTAGATAGTTTTATTTTTGTTATTCCTATTATAGCTACTATAGTTACTAGTCTTATTTTATTTAGAAAATAAAATCATAAAAAATATTCATGATTTATTTATAAAATTTTATAATCATGATTCATAAAGAAGGAATTCCATTTTTAGGGTACTCATTGATAATAATACTATTATTGATAATTATTTTTTTCTTTTTATTATCTAGATTAATTTGTATTTTTTTATCAGTTTGTTTTATTATATTTTATCTTTTTTTAGTTTTCTTTTTTAGAAATCCAAAAAGAAATTTTTATGAAATTTATGAAAACAATTACAATAATAATAAAGAAATAGTCATTTCTCCTGCTGATGGGAAAATTTTAGATATAAAAAAAATTTTTGAAAACGAATTTTTAAATAGAAATTGCATATGTATTTCCATTTTTATGTCTCCTTTTAATGTCCATGTTAATAGATTCCCTGTTTCTGGAAAAATTATTTATGTAAAATATCATACTGGAAAATATATCATAGCTTTTCTTCCTAAATCATCATTACAAAATGAGCATACTACAACAGTAGTAGAAACAAATAAAGGAAAAAAAATATTATTTCGACAAATAGCTGGTTTTTTAGCTAGACGTATTATTATTTATGCAAAAAAAAATTCCATAGTAAAAAAAGGAGATGAATTTGGATTTATTAAATTTGGATCTAGAGTAGATGTATTCTTACCACTAAACTCTATAATTTTAGTGAAAAAGGGAGAAAAAGTTACTGGAGGAGAAACTAAAATTTCTATTATTCCATTATAATAGACTCCCTTTCTCAACTTTTTTATTTTACTTCTTCATAATCTACATCTTGTACATTTTCATTTCCTTTACTACTTTTTTCTTCATTTTCTTTATTATTTGATGGGTTATTTTTGTTTGTATCCCCTGTATAAATTTCTTGAGAAGCATTAGTCCAAGCTTCTTCCAATTTTTTCATATAATTATCAATAGAAGTGAAGTCTTTGTTAGAATGAGCTTTTTTTAATTTATCTAAAGAATCTTCTATATTTTTTTTATTATTTTCAGACAATTTATTTCCGTAATCTTTCAATTGCTTTTCAGATTGGAAAATCTGATTATCTGCAGCATTTAATTTTTCAATTTCTTTTTTTATTTTATCATCTTTTTGAGCATTTTCTTTTGCTTCTTTTTTCATTTTTTCTATTTCTTCTTGATTTAAACCTGAAGAGGTTTCAATACGTATAGATTGTTCTTTTCCTGTTCCTTTATCTTTTGCAGAAACATGAAGAATTCCATTAGCATCTATATCAAAAGTTACTTCTATTTGTGGGATACCTCTAGGTGCTGGAGGTATATCTACTAAATCAAACCTCCCTATTTCTTTATTATCATTGAACATCGGCCTTTCCCCTTGTCCTACACGTATAGTTACAGCCGATTGATTATCAGATGCTGTAGAAAAAGTTTCTGATTTTTTAGTAGGAATTGTTGTATTAGATTCAATAAGTTTGGTAAAAACTCCTCCTAAAGTTTCAATTCCTAAAGATAAAGGAGTAACATCTAATAACAATACATTTTGTACATCTCCTGTTAATACTCCGCCTTGTATCGCTGCTCCAATAGCTACGACTTCATCTGGATTAACTCCTTTAGATGGTTTTTTTCCAAAAAATTTTTCCACTTCTTCTTGCACTTTTGGTATACGAGTAGAGCCTCCTACTAAAATTACCTCATCTATATCTTTAGTTGTTAAATTTGCATCTTCCAATGCTTTAGAACAAGGGTTAATAGAACGTTGTATCAACTTTTCTGACAATTGTTCAAATTTTGACCGAATTAGAGTTAAAACTAAATGTTTTGGACCTGATTCTGTTGCTGTAATATAAGGAAGATTTATTTCTGTTTGATTTGAGGAAGATAGTTCTATTTTAGCTTTTTCAGACGCTTCTTTCAAACGTTGTAAAGCCATAGGATCCTTTCTTAAATCTAATCCTTCTTTGAATTTAAATTCATCTGCTAAATAATTAATAATAACTTGATCAAAATCATCCCCTCCTAAATGGGTATCACCATTAGTGGATAGAACCTCAAAAACACCATCTCCTAATTCCAGGATAGAAACATCAAAAGTTCCTCCTCCCAAATCATACACAACTATTTTTTTGTTTTGATTACTTTTATCTAAACCATAAGCTAAAGCAGCCGCGGTAGGTTCATTTATAATTCTCTCTACTTTCAATCCAGCTATTTCTCCAGCTTCTTTAGTTGCTTGTCTTTGTGCATCATTAAAATAAGCAGGAACTGTAATTACAGCTCTAGTCACTTCTTCTCCCAGATAATCTTCAGCTGTTTTTTTCATTTTTTGTAAAATCATTGCAGATATTTCTTGGGGAGCGTATAATCTTTTTTCTATATCAACACGAGGAGTATTATTCCCTCCTTTTATAACTTTATAAGGAACATGTTTCAATTCTTCAGTTACTTCTGAATACATTCTTCCCATAAATCGTTTGATAGAAAAAATAGTTTTTTGCGGATTAGTTACTGCTTGTCTTTTAGCAGGATCTCCTATTTTTCTTTCTCCTCCTTCTACAAAAGCTACTATAGACGGAGTTGTTCTTTTTCCTTCTGAATTAGGAATAACAACAGGATCATTTATTTCCATAACGGCAACACAAGAATTTGTTGTTCCTAAATCAATACCTATAATTTTACTCATTTTTATTACGTTTTTTCATATATTAATTTCACTCAATAGCACTCCAATCATTATGCCATAATGGAAATAAAACCTTTATAAATAAAGGGAATAGGAAGTATGACAATAAAAAGCTTTTATAAAAAATTTTTTTTATGACAAAAAGTCATTCATTAAAAATTTTAAAATTTCTTATATTGATTCCAAAATCAAATAATATGGACTCTTTGAGTTTAAAAACTATTTCAGCTAAAAAAGATTACGTAGTAAAATCAAAATCATGGATAATAATAGATGCAACTAATCAAATTTTGGGTAGATTATCTACTAAAATTGCTTGTATTATAATGGGAAAACATAAACCTTTTTTTTCTTCACATATAAATTGCGGAGATCATGTCATCGTTATTAATTCTAATAAAATTAAACTTACTGGAAAAAAATGTAATGATAAAAAATATATCCATTATACCGGTTATCCAGGTGGTCAGAAAATAATTTCTATTAAAAATTTATTCAATAAAGATTCAAGAAATATAATATATAAATCAGTCAAAGGAATGCTACCTAAAAATCGTTTGGGGCGTTCAATATTTAAAAATTTACATGTGTATCCAGAATCTGAACACAAACATAAAGCTCAGAACCCTAGTTTATTAAAACTAAACAAATTATGATACATACCATAGGAAGAAGAAAAAGATCTTTAGCTCGGATATATTTAAAATTAGGAAATGGATCAATAACTATTAATTCTAAAAAATTAAATCAATATTTTCCAAAATATATTCATCATAAAATATTGTATCCTATTGATATAATAGAAAAGTTAGATGAATTTGATATCAATATAAAAGTTTTTGGAGGTGGATTTAACGGTCAAGCTGAAGCAATTCGTCTCGCTATATCTCGTGCGCTTTGTAAATATGATATAAAAAACAGAAAAAAGTTAAAAGCTGAAGGATTATTAACTCGTGATTCTAGAGAAGTGGAAAGAAAAAAATTTGGTCAAAAAAAAGCTAGAAAAAAGTATCAATTTTCAAAACGTTAGAAAAATTAAATTAGGAAAATATAATGAAAATCAATACTCAAGATTTATTGAAAGCTGGGGTTCATTTTGGACATATTGCAAGAAAATGGAACCCAAATATGCGTCCTTTTATTTTTATGAAAAAAGGAGGAATTCATATTATAGATTTAGCAAAAACAATTTCAAAATTGGAAGAAGCCTGTAATGAATTAAAAAAAATTGCAATAACTGGAAAAAAAATTCTATTAGTAGGAACAAAGGCTCAAGCTAGAGAAAAAGTTTATCATTATGCAAAAAGTGTAAATATGCCTTGCATAACAGAAAGATGGTTAGGAGGATTACTCACGAATTTTACAACAATTCGTAAGTCCGTAAAAAAAATGAATAATATAGAAAAAATGAAAAAAAATGGGACTTTCGATACTTTATCTAAAAAAGAAAGATTACTAATTGATAGACTATATGCAAAATTATATAAAAATTTAGGAAGTATTTCAAATATGAATCACATACCAAGCGGTATTTTTTTGGTGGATCCAAATAAGGAAAAAATAGCTTTAACTGAAGCTAAAAAACTAAAAATACCTACCTTTGCTATGGTAGATACAAATACAAATCCTAATGATATTCAATATCCTATACCTTCTAATGATGATTCTTCTAAATCCATAGATATTATTTTGAAATTTGTGACAGAAGCAATTCAACATGGAACTTCTATTAATAGAAATGAACGTGAAGATAAAAATAAATAAAAATTTATGAAAATCCCTCTACATAAAATTAATAAACTTAGAAAAATGACAGGAATTGGAATTATGGATTGTAAAGAAGCATTGATGCATTCCAATGGAAATATTGATCAAGCTATTCATATTTTGAGAAAAAAAGGAGAAAAAATAGCAATTAATCGTTCTCATTTTAAAATGAAAGATGGAGCTCTTATTGCTTCTGTTAATTTCAACTATTCTTGTGGAACTATTATAGGAATTAGTTGTGAAACGGATTTTTTATCCAAAGGATCTGAGTTTTTAGGTTTTTTATCTATACTTTCGAAGCAATCTTTACTTTTTAATAATAAAATCGATTTTTTATCTAGTTCATATAATGAATATGATAGTATACAAGAAATGATTGTAAATAAAATGGGAGTTGTAGGAGAAAAATTGGAATTAAAAATTTTTGAAAAAATCAATTCTCCATTTGTAATAAATTATACTCATAATACTAATAAGATTGCAACATTAGTTGGTTTTTCTACTAAAATAAATATGTCTATAGCTAAGGATATAGCAATGCATGTAGCTGCTATGAATCCTATAGCTATTGATGAAAAAGAAATTCCCAGTCTATTAATAAACGAAGAAATTGAAATTATTAAAGATCAAGTTAAAAAGGAAAATAAGCCTGATTCTGTCATAAAAAAAATAATTCAAGGAAAAATTAAAAAGTTTATTTCAGAAAATACTCTTCTTAATCAAAAGTTTATAAAAAATACTAATATAACTATTCAAGAATATTTAGATAAATATGACAAAAATTTGAAAATAAATATTTTTAAAAGAGTAAGTATTTAATTTTTGAAATTAAATGAAAAGATTAATGTTAATAATTTTGGACGGTTGGGGCCTTACTACTTCACAAAATTATTATTTTTCTGCAATAGAACAAGCTAATACTCCATTTATTAATTTTTGCTATAAAAATTATCCTTCTAGTAAATTAGAAGCATCAGGATATCATGTTGGATTACCTAAAGGACAAATGGGAAACTCGGAAGTAGGTCATATTAATTTAGGATCTGGACGTAAAGTACCTCAAAGTTTAGAGAAAATTAATATTTCCATAAAAAATAATTCATTTAGAGAAAAAGTAGATGTTCTTTTTAATGAAGTTTTTATTTCTAAAAAAAGAATTCATTTTATTGGATTATTATCTGATGGTGGAGTTCATTCACATATGAATCATCTTTTTTATTTGCTTAAAATAGCTTATAAAAAAAAAATAAAAGATGTTTTTATACATGTTTTTACAGATGGAAGAGATTCTTCTCCAAAAAGAAGTATTTTTTATATAAAAGAACTTTTAAATGTAACTAAACAATATGTTGGAACATTATGCTCTGTTATTGGAAGATATTATTCTATGGATCGTGATCAAAAATGGGAAAGAACTAAAAAAGCATATGATGTAATGGTTAATTCAAAAGGAATTTATACTAAAAACATAATTTCGTCTATAGAAGAATTTTATAATAAAGGAGTAACAGATGAATTTTTATCTCCTTTAGTAATTGTTGATGAAAATGAAGTTCCTATTTCAAAAATTAAAAATGGAGATGTTGTTTTTTGTTTTAACTTTCGTCCTGATCGTTCGAGGCAGATTACAGAGCTTTTAATAGGATACAATACCCCTTTTTCAGAAATGAAAAAATTAGACTTATCTTATTATATAACTATGACTTGTTTTAATCCTAAATATAAGGGAGTTCATGTTCTTTTTAAAAAAGAATATTTATCAGATACTTTAGGTGAAATTTTAGAAAAAGAAGGAAAACAACAAATACGTATAGCTGAAACAGAAAAATATCCACATGTAACTTTTTTTTTCTCGGGGGGAAGAGAGACACCTTTTAATCGAGAAATAAGAATTTTATGTAAATCTCCTAAAGTTCCTACTTATGATTTAAAACCTGAAATGAGCGCAGAAAATATTGTAAAAAAAATTATTCCTGAACTAAAAAGAAAACAATCAGATTTTATTTGTCTAAATTTTGCAAATCCAGACATGGTTGGACATACTGGTAAAATGAAAGAAACAATAAAAGCATGTGAATTTGTTGATAAATGTGCGAAATATTGTTCTGAAGAAGCTATAAAAAATTCATATACAGTTATTATTGTAGGGGATCATGGAAATGCCGATTGTATGATCAATATAGACGGAACTCCTCATACTGCTCATACTACATCTTTAGTTCCTTTTATTATTTTAAATAGAGATATAAAAAAACAAGATATTTTTTTGAAAAATAAGGGAGTTTTGTCAGATGTAGCTCCCACTATTTTACAATTAATGGGATTACCTATTCCTAAAATTATGAATGGAACTTCTATTATAATAAACAAAAAATAATTGCATTTTGATACAATTGAAGACTATAGAAGAAATAATTTTAATCAAAAAAAGTGCTTTTTTAGCTTCTAAAACATTAGGAATGTTAGCTAAAGAAATAAAACCAGGAATTAATACACTTTATTTAGATAAACTTGCAGAATCTTTTATTCGTGATCATGGAGGTAAACCTGCCTTTTTAGGATTATATGATTTTCCAAATACTTTGTGTGTTTCTCCAAATCACCAAGTTGTACATGGAATTCCTAATCTAGATCCTTTATCTGATGGAGATATATTATCTATAGATTGTGGAGTTTATATGAATGGATTTTATGGAGAACATGCATATACTTTTGAAGTTGGAAGTGTTTCTTATCAAACAAAAGAATTTTTAAATTGTTCTAAAAAATCTCTTTATATTGGAATATCCAATTGTAAATATGGAAATAAGATTGGAGATATCGGATATTCAATTCAATCTTTTATTGAAAAAAATGGTTATAATGTAGTAAAAGACCTTGTGGGTCATGGGCTGGGAAAAAATATGCATGAGGATCCTCAAATACCAAATTTTGGAAAAAAAGGAAAAGGTCTTAAATTAAAAGAAGGGTTGGTTCTTTCTATAGAACCAATGGTAAATATTGGTTCATCTCAAATTTGTTTCCATAAAGATGGATGGACGGTAACCACCCTAGATAAAAAAAATTCAGCTCATTATGAACATAATGTAGCTATTGTAGACGGTTTTCCTTGTTTACTTTCAACTTTTCGTTATATTTATAAAGAACTTAATATTAAATCATTAGAAGAAAATTCTTTTCAAAATAAAAAAATACACCTTGATAATTTTTAATATTGATTAGTTTTTTTTAATTATTAAGTTTTGTAATTTATTATTAAATAGCATAATTTGCATTTTAAATATAGGATATGCCTACTATACAGCAGTTAATTAGAAAAGGTCGTACTTCTGTTTCTAAAAAACGGAAATCTATAGCATTAGAATTTTGTCCTCAAAAAAGAGGAGTATGTACTAGAGTTTATACTACCACACCAAAAAAACCTAATTCCGCTATGCGAAAAGTAGCTCGTGTTCGTTTTACAAACGGAAGAGAAGTAATTAGTTATATTACGGGAGAAGGCCATAATCTTCAAGAACATTCAATAGTATTAGTCAAAGGAGGTAGAGTCAAAGATTTACCAGGTGTGAAATATAAAGTAGTACGAGGAGCTAGAGATACGGCTGGAGTCAATGGAAGAAAAAAAAGTAGAAGTAAGTATGGAGCTAAAATAGTCAAAAAAGATTAAACTATTAATGAGAAAAATTAAAAAGAAAGAAAAAGTATATTTTCCTGATCCTAAATTTCATGATCCTCTTGTCACACGTTTTGTTAATCATTTAATGAAAAATGGAAAGAAAAATATAGCTTATAATATTTTTTATAATGCTATGAAAAAAATTGATACGATCAAGGAAAAAGAAATAAAGTCTGCATTGGAAATATGGAAAGAAGGATTAAAAAACGTCATGCCTCATGTAGAGGTTAGAAGTCGCCGTATGGGTGGATCTAATATTCAAGTTCCTGTACCTATTTCTTCTAATAGTAAAATTACAAAAGCGATGAAATTATTAATTTCCTGTGCTTCTATTAGAAATGAAAAAACAATGGCAAACAAATTAGCATATGAAATTTGGGAAGCTTTTAAAGAACAAGGCGAAGCTGTGAAAAGGAAAGAAAATATTCATAAAATGGCAGAAGCTAATAAAGCATTTTCTCATTTTAGATTTTAGTTATTTTATTTATGGAAAAAGATTTAAAATATACAAGAAACATTGGAATAGCAGCACATATTGATGCAGGAAAAACTACCACTACAGAAAGAATTTTGTTTTATACAGGTATTAATCATAAAATCGGTGAAGTTCATGATGGAGCGGCTACTATGGATTGGATGCAACAAGAACAAGAGCGTGGAATAACTATTACTTCTGCAGCTACATGTTGCGAATGGATATATAATAAGAGTAAATATCAAATTAATATTATAGATACTCCAGGACATGTGGATTTTACTGTTGAAGTAGAAAGATCTATGAGGGTATTGGACGGTATGGTAGTTTTATTTAGTGCTGTAGATGGAGTGGAACCTCAATCTGAAACTGTATGGAGACAAGCAGATAAATATGGGATTCCTAGAATAGCTTTTGTAAATAAAATGGATCGACAAGGTTCAGATTTTTTTAACGTTTGTTCTCAAATACAAAAGATTTTAGGGGCTAATTCTGTTCCTCTGCAAATTCCTATTGGAATTGGGGATGATTTTAAAGGAGTCATAGATTTGATAGAAAATCAAGCGATTATATGGGATGAAAAAAATTATGGAATGACATATAAAAAAATTCCTATTCCAGAAAATATGAGAAATATGGTTTATGATTATAAAAATCAACTTCTTGAAACATTATCCGAATATGATGATATAATAATGGAAAAATTTTTATACGGAAATTATTCTTCTATATCACAAGAGGATATTATTTTTTCTTTACGAGAAAATACAATTAAAATGAAAGTTATTCCTATTTTGTGTGGTTCTTCTTTTAAAAATAAAGGAGTTCAAGCTATTTTAGATGCTATATGTAGATATTTACCTTCTCCTCTCGAGGTAAAGGATATAGTGGGAATTAATCCTATTAATCAAAAAAAAGAAAAAAGAAAACCTAGTGAAAATGAACCTTTTTCTGCACTGGCTTTTAAAATTTCCACTGATCCTTTTGTTGGTCGTTTAGCTTTTTTTAGAGTTTATTCTGGAAAAATAGAATCAGGATCCTATAGTTTTAATGCTAGATCAGGAAATAAAGAACGTATTTCTAGGATATATCAAATGCATGCAAATAAACAAAATCCTGTAAATAAGATTGGAGCTGGAGATATAGCAGCTGTAGTCGGTTTTAAAGATATTAAAACAGGTGATACTTTATGTGATGAAAAATATCCAATTTTATTAGAAAAAATATTATTTCCTGATCCAGTAATTGGTTTAGCTATAGAACCTAAATATAAATCAGATATAGATAAAATGAGTCTAGCTTTGGCAAAGCTAATGGAAGAAGATCCAACTTTTCAAGTTAGGACAGATACTTATACAGGTCAAACCATCATTTCCGGTATGGGAGAACTTCATTTAGAAATTATTGTAGATAGGATGAAACGTGAATTTAAAGTTGAAGTAAATCAAGGAAAACCTCAAGTAGAATATAAAGAAGCTTTAACTGATTTAGTGGAACACAGAGAAATTTACAAAAAACAAACAGGAGGAAGAGGAAAATATGCAGATATATTGTTCAGATTAGAACCCGGAAATATAGGTAAATCCGGTTTAGTTTTTATTAATAAAATAAAAGGTGGAAACATTCCGAAAGAATATATACCTTCTATAGAAAAAGGTTTTAGAGAAATGATGAAAAATGGACCTTTATCTGGATATGAAATAGATAGCGCTAAGGTTACCATTTTAGATGGATCTTATCATTCCGTTGATTCTGATCAACTTTCTTTTGAATTAGCTGGAAAATTAGGGTTCAGAGAAGCAGCAAAAAAAGCAAAACCTGTTTTATTAGAACCGATTATGAAATT
This sequence comes from Blattabacterium cuenoti, assembly GCF_014252015.1. Taxonomy (NCBI): domain Bacteria; kingdom Pseudomonadati; phylum Bacteroidota; class Flavobacteriia; order Flavobacteriales; family Blattabacteriaceae; genus Blattabacterium; species Blattabacterium cuenoti. Next base: position 406,871 of record NZ_CP059206.1, on the reverse strand, counting down.
GGAAATTTTAATTCCAGAAGAAAATATGGGAGATATAATAGGAGATTTAAATCGTAGAAGAGGAATAGTACAAAATATGAATAATAAAAATAATGTAAAAGTAGTTCAAGCTTTAGTTCCATTGTCAGAAATGTTTGGATATGTTACAGTATTACGAACTCTTTCTTCTGGAAGAGGGACTTCTGTTATGGAATTTTCTCATTATAACACTGTTCCTGAAAATGTAATAGATAATATAATTATGGGCAATCAAAATCGAAATAAAAAAATAAAGAAATAATAGTAGAAAAATTAATATACTATGGGTCATGATATAAAAATTAAATTAAAATCTTATGATTATAATTTATTAGATAAATCGGCCGAAAGAATTGTAAATTCGGTGCTTCCCACTGGAGTGGTATTGAACGGACCAGTTCCTTTGCCTACTGAAAAAAAAATATTTACAGTATTACGTTCTCCTCATGTAAATAAAAAATCAAGAGAACAGTTTTTTCTTCCTACTCATAAAAGACTTTTACAAATTCATAATGCTTCATCTAAAACAGTAGATGCGTTGATGAAATTGGAATTGCCTAGCGGAGTAGAAGCTGAGATAAAAGTATAAAATATGCCTGGATTAATAGGAAAAAATATAGGAATGACTAGTATTTTTCTAGAAAATGGAGAAAACATTCCGTGTACAATTATACAAGTTGGTCCTTGTTACATAGTTCAGATAAAAACAATAAAAAATGATGGTTATTCTTCTATTCAATTAGGTGTAGATGAGAAAAAAATAAAAAAAACTAACAAATCTTTATTCAACCATTTTAAAAAAGCAGGATTATCTCCGAAAAAAAAATTGTTTGAATTTAAAATGAATAAAGTTTCTGATTTAGTTTTAGGAGATTTAATTAAAATAGATCTTTTTAAAGAAGGAGAATTAGTCAATATAAAAGGAATTTCTAAAGGAAAAGGGTTTCAAGGTGTAATAAAAAGACATAATTTTTCAGGAGTAGGAGAAAGAACTCATGGACAACATAATCGTTTAAGAGCTCCAGGATCAATAGGAGCTGGATCTGATCCATCACGTGTATTTAAAGGAAAAAAAATGGCTGGAAAAATGGGAAAAAAAAATGTAACCATTAAAAATTTAAAAATATTGAAAATTGATTTTGATCAAAATCTAATAATCTTAAAAGGATCTGTTCCAGGAAATAAAAATTCATATTTAATGATTCAAAAAAAAGAATGGAATTAAAAATCATAGATATTAAAGGAAATTATACTGATAAAAAAATAGAATTTCATGATAAGACTTTTTACAAAAAATCTTATAATCATTCTGTATATTTAGAAATAAAAAGATATTTATCAGCTCAACGTCAAGGAACTCATAAAACTAAAGAAAGAGGAGAACTTTCTGGAAGTACTAGAAAATTACATAGACAAAAGGGAACAGGTGGTTCTAGAAAAGGCAATATAAAAAATCCTATTTTCAGAGGAGGAGGAAGAGTTTTTGGTCCTAAGCCAAAAAAATATTTTTTTAAATTAAATAAACGTATTAAAAATATAGTCAGAAAATTTCTTATCGAGCAAAAATTAATACAAAACAAAGTTCTAATTATAGAAGATATTAAATTAAATGTTCCAAAAACCAAATTTATTTTAAATTTATTAAAATCATTACAATTGTCGAATCAAAAATCGTTAATGATAACCGGAGAAAAAGATAAAAATTTATATTTATCTTCTAGAAATTTAAAAAAATTTAAACTATTAAGTATTAATGAATTAGATTCTTTTTCGTTAATGAATTTTACATATATTATTTTTTCTGAAAATTCCATAAATCAAATTTATAAATTTTTGTCCATATAATATGATTTTAATAAAACCTTTTATTACAGAAAAATTTTACAAAATAGAAAAATATAATTGTTACATTTTTTCTGTGAATATAAATTGTGATAAAATTCTTCTTAAAAAAAAAATTAAGGAGTTATTTGGTTTTTCTATAAAAAATATAAGAACCATAATTTGTCCTAGAAAAAATAAATCTAAATATACTAAAAAAGGATTTATTTATGGAAAAACTAATAAACTAAAAAAAGTTATTGTTCAATTTTACGAAAATCAAAAAATTGATTTTTTAAATAAAAAAGAAACTTAATGTCAATAAAAAGATTAAAACCCATAACACCTGGTCAACGTTTTAGAATTGTAAATTGTTTTGATCAACTTACAACTTATAACTCTGAAAAAACTTTGGTAAAAGGAAAGTGTAAATCTGGAGGAAGAAATAATGTAGGTCGTATGACCATGCGTTATTTTGGAGGTGGACATAAAAGAAGATATAGAATAATAGATTTTAAAAGAAGAAAATTTGGAATTCCTGCTATTATAAAATCTATAGAATATGATCCTAATCGATCATCTTTTATTTCTTTACTTCATTATAAGGATGGAGAAAAAAGATATATTGTAACAATGGAAGGATTTAAAATAGGACAAGAAGTAATTTCTGGAAAAAATATACCTTTTGATATAGGAAATTCTACTTTTTTAAGTGATATCCCTTTGGGAACCAATATTTCTTGTATAGAAATGAAACCAGGACAGGGGGCTAAAATAGCAAGAAGTGCAGGGTCTTTTGCTCAATTGTTTGCAAAAGATGAAAAATACGCTACGATTAAATTTCCTTCTGGAGAAATTAGAATGATAATCGTTACTTGTATGGCTACAATTGGAATTGTTTCTAATCCTGATCATCAATTAGAGACATATGGAAAAGCAGGAAAAAAAAGACATTTAGGAAGAAGACCTAGAACACGAGGAGTCGCTATGAATCCTGTAGATCACCCTATGGGAGGAGGAGAAGGAAAAGCTTCTGGTGGTATTCCTAGAGATAGAAAAGGAAAACCTTCTAAAGGATTTAGAACTCGTTCTAAAAAGCGACATTCTGATAAATATATTTTGCAAAGAAGAAAAAAGTAAAATTTTATAATCATGGCAAGATCTTTAAAAAAAGGACCATATGTTTCTCAAACATTATATAAAAAAGTATTAAATAATATTAAATCAGATAAAAAAATTGTAATTAAAACCTGGTCTAGACCTTCCACTATTTTACCTGATTTTGTAGGTCAAACTTTTGCTGTTCATAATGGAAAACAATTTATAAATGTATATATAACAGAAAATATGATTGGCCATAAACTTGGAGAATTTGCTCCTACTCGTGTTTTTAGAGGACATGCTGGTTCTAAGAGCAAATTGAAAATAAAAAATTAGGAATATATGAAACAGGAAACTAATATGGTTTCAGCTTCTTTGAATGGAATAAGAAATTCTCCTAGAAAAATGAGATTGATAGCAAATTTAATTAGAAATAAGGAAATATATAGCGCTTTAGATATATTAACTTATAGTAGAAAAAAAAGAATTTCTTTTGTTTTCAAAAAGTTACTTCTTTCTTTATTATCTAACTGGAAAAATAAATATGATCAATTATATTCTGAAAAATCTGAAAAAAAAGAATTTTTATACATAAAAGAAGTTAGAGTGAATCAAGGGAAAACCTTAAAAAGATTACGTCCTGTTCCTCAAGGAAGAGGACATAGAATAAGAAAAAGATCAAGCAATATTATAATTTTTTTAGATAAAAAAAAAGAAATGTAATTTTTTATGGGACAAAAAACAAATCCGATTGTTAATCGTCTTGGTATTATAACAGGATGGCAATCTAGTTGGTGTAATAATTATAAAGATAGAATACAAGAAGATTTTAAAGTAAGAAGATATATAGAAGCTAGACTTCCGAAGGGAATAGTTTCTCGTATTTTTATAGAAAGAACATTAAAATTTATAACAATTACTATTAAAACGTCAAGACCGGCTCTGGTTATAGGAAAAAGAGGAGATGAAGTAGATACAATAAGAAAAGAGTTAAAAAAACTTACTAAAAAAGAAGTTCAGATTAATATTTTTGAAGTCAAACGTCCTGAATTAGATGCTCCATTAGTAGCTAAAGGATTAGTTAGACAATTAGAAAATCGTATTTCTTATAAAAAAGTAATTAAATTATCTATTCTTTCTGCTATCAGAATGAATGCTCAAGGTATAAGAATTCAAATTTCTGGTAGACTTAATGGATCAGAGATGGCAAGATGTGAAACATATAAAGAAGGAAGAATTTCTCTTGGAACTTTTCGCGCTGATGTAGATTATCATATGGCAGTAGCTCATACAGTTTATGGTAGTATAGGAATTAAAGTATGGATAATGAAAGGAGAGATATACGGAAAAAGAGAATTATCTCCATTATTGGGGATTCAAAGAAAACAAAGAAGTCATAAATCCCATTATTTTAATAGAAAAAAGAATAAATAAATTTATTAAGATTATTTTTTTTATTATATGTTACAACCGAAAAAAACAAAATATAAAAAAAAACAAAAAGGAAGAATTCGTGGAAAAGCCAAAAAAGGATTTCTTCTTTCTAGAGGATTATATGGTATTAAAGCTTTAGAAGGAGCTTGGATTACTTCTAGACAGTTAGAAGCTGCAAGAATCGCTGCTACAAGATACATGAAAAGAGAAGGAAAATTATGGATTAATATTTTTCCTGATAAACCTGCTACAAGAAAACCACAAGAAGTACGTATGGGAAAAGGAAAAGGTCCTGTTGAATTTTGGGTTTCTGTAGTAAAACCTGGTAGAATTTTATTTGAAATAGATGGAGTAGAGATGAATGTAGCTAAGGAAGCATTAAGGTTAGCAGCTCAAAAACTTCCTATAAAAATGAAATTTATTTCTTCTAATGAAATAAAATTATGAATAATTTAGATATAAAAAATTTATCAATTCATGATTTGATAAAACAAATTGATAAAGATCAAAAAGATTACCATAATATAAAATTTAATCATCATATTAAAATCATAAAAAATCCTATGAAAATTAGATTTCTTAGGAGAAGAATTGCTAGATTGAAAACTGAATATAATAAAAAGATAAATGATAAAAGAATATAAACCTGTAAAGAAAACTCGAAATATTCGTAAACAAAGACAAGGAGTAGTAGTAAGTGATAAAATGGACAAGACTATTATTGTATCTGAAATCAAGAAAGTGAAACATAAATATTATGGAAAAAGTATCAAGAAAAATAAAAAATATATGGTTCATGATGAAAAAAATATATCAAAAAATGGAGATAGAGTAAAGATTATGGAAATACGTCCTGTAAGTAAGAAAAAATGTTGGAGATTAGTTAGTGTATTAGAAAAATATAATGGATAATGTTACAGCAAGAATCTAGATGTAAAGTATCAGATAATACAGGAGCAAAAGAAGTTTTAATTATTAGAGTTTTAGGAGGTACTAAAAAGAGATATGCTTCATTGGGAGATACAATAGTAGTTACTGTAAAAATAGCTGTTCCTGGAGGAAGTACAGTTAAAAAGGGGCAAGTTTGTAAAGCTGTAGTGATTAGAACGAAAAATAGAACCAGAAGAAAAGATGGATCTTATATTAGTTTTGATGATAATGCTTGCGTATTAATTAATACTTCTGGAGAAATAATGGGAACAAGAGTTTTTGGACCAGTAGCAAGAGAATTAAGAGAAAAAGAATATATGAAAATTATTTCTTTAGCACAAGAAGTTTTATAAAAAATATTTTATGATATGACAAAAATAAAAAAAGAAGATAGAGTATTAATTTTATCAGGAAATCATAAAGGAATTGAAGGAATAATCATGAAAATTTTTCCTAAAAAAAATAAAGCTATTGTACGTGGAGTAAATATAATAAAAAGACATACTAAAGGAACTCCAAAAAATCCAAAAGGTGGAATTATAGAAAAAGAAGCCCCTATACATCTATCTAATATGATAAAAATTAAATAAAAATGTAAATGATTTATCAATCTAGATTACAAAAACTTTATAAAGAAAAAATAGTTCCTAATTTAATGGAAAAATTCGGATATAGTTCTATTATGAAAGTTCCAAAACTAAAAAAAATAGTAATTCATCAGGGAATAGGCTCTTCTATTTTAGATAAAAAAATAATAGATTATTCTATCAATGAAATAACAGATATTACAGGACAAAAAGCTATTTTATGTTATTCTAAACATGATGAATCAGGATTTAAACTGAGAAAAGGAATGCCTATAGGAGTTAAAGTTACTTTAAGGAGAATAAGAATGTACGAATTTTTGGAAAGACTTATTGTGATCTCTTTACCAAGAGTAAGAGATTTTAATGGAGTAAAAGAAAGTAGTTTTGATGGTCATGGAAATTATAATATGGGTATTATAGAGCAAGTGATTTATCCTGAAATAAATATTGATAAAATTAAGAAAAATATGGGTATGAATATTACATTTGTTACTTCTACAAAAAAAAATGAGGAGGCCAAAATTCTTTTATCTTTATTTGGATTACCTTTTAAAAAAAATAAAAATGGCTAAAGAATCTGTTAAAGCAAGGCAAAGAAAAAGAGAAAGAATGGTTTTAAAATATGCAAATAAAAGAAAAATTTTGAAAAAATCTGGAAATTATGAATTATTGCAAAAATTGCCTAGAGATGCATCTCCCGTTCGTTTAAGAAATAGATGTTCTATCACTGGTAGGTGCAGGGGATATATGCGGCAATTTGGAGTATCTCGTATTGTTTTTAGAAGTTTAGTTTCTCAAGGTCTTATTCCTGGAGTAAAAAAGGCTAGTTGGTAACTATACAAAAAATTTTTATGGATATAATAGCTGACTTCTTAACTAGAATTCGAAATGCTAGTTTAGCGAAACATAAAATTCTTGAAGTTTCATTTACTAAAATGAAAAAAGAAATTGTCCGTGTTTTATTAGAAAATGGATATATTTTAGATTATAAAATAGAAAAAAAAGTAATTAAAATAGCTTTGAAATATTATAAGAAAAAAACTTCTGTTATTCAAAAAATAATTAGAATTAGTAAACCGGGGTTAAGAAAATATTGTAAGCATAAGAATATTCCTAGAGTATTAAATGGATTAGGAATTGCTATAATTTCGACTTCTCATGGAATTATCACAGATAAACAAGCAAGAAATAGGAAAATAGGAGGGGAAATATTATGTTATGTTTTTTAATAAAATGATTAAAAAATGTCTAGAATTGCAAAAAAACCTATTTTCATTCCTAAAGATGTAAGTATAAAAATTATTAATAACGAAATTTTAGTCAAAGGACCTTTAGGAAATTTGATTCAAAAAATTTCAAAAGGATTTCAATTTAATTTAAATGAAAATCATTTATCAATTATTAGAAATCAAGAAGATAAAAAATCTAGGTCTTTACATGGATTATATTATATTTTAATTAAAAATATGATTACAGGTGTTACAAAAGGATTTGAAAAAAAATTAGAGTTAGTAGGAGTTGGATACAGAGCTTTTTATAATGAAAAAATTTTAGACTTGAATTTAGGTTTCTCTCATAATATTATGATACAACTTCCTGAAGAAATTAATATAGAGATACAATCTGAAAAAGGAAGAAATCCTATTATTATCTTAAAATCTTATGATAAACAACTATTAGGTCTAATAGCAGCTAAAATTAGGTCTTTTAGAGTTCCAGAACCTTATAAAGGAAAAGGAATAAGATATTTAGGAGAAGAAGTTAGAAAAAAAGCAGGAAAATCTGCTTAAATAATTTAAAAGATGAAAAATAAAAAATCAAAAAAAATTTTTGGAGATCCAAAGAAACCTAGAATTTCTGTTTTTAGAAGTAATAAAGAAATATATGCACAAATAATAGATGATTTATCTAGAAAAACTTTAGTTTCATCTTCTTCAAAAGATAAAGAATTACAAAAATATAAAAAAAATAAAACAGAATTGGCTAATGAAGTTGGTAAATTATTAGGAAACAGAGCAAAAAAATTGAAAATAAAAAAATTAGTATTTGATAAAGGAAAATATTTATATCATGGTAGAGTAAAATCTTTAGCTGAAGGAATTAGAGAAGTAGGATTAGAATTTTAAGTAAAGTATGTCTGAAAAAAAAATAAAATATACAGGATTAGAATTAAAAGAAAAATTGGTTGGTGTGACAAGAGTATGTAAAGTTACTAAAGGAAGAAGATATTTCAGTTTTAGTGCTATTGTTATTAAAGGAAATGAAAACGGAATAGTAGGTTATGGTTTTGGAAAATCTAAAGAAGCTCCTGATGCTATTCATAAAGCAGGAGAACAAGCGAAAAGAAATCTTTGTAAAGTATGTATTTTCAATGGGACTATTCCTCATGAACAAGAAGCTAAATATGGAGGAGCACATGTTCTTGTTAAACCAGCTTCTGATGGAACAGGAATAATTGCTGGTGGACCTATAAGAGCTGTTCTTGAAGCTGCAGGTCTGAGAAATGTTTTATCTAAATCTAAAGGTTCTTCTAATCATCATAATGTTATAAAAGCTACTATAAAAGCTTTAAGCAATATGAGAGATGTTTACATTATAGCAAAACAAAGAGGAATTACTATAAAAAAAGTATATAATGGATGAAAGTTATTCAAATATTAACATTAATTGTTTACGTCCAAATAATGGATCTAAAAAAGAAAAATTAAGATTAGGAAGAGGACAAGGTTCAGGAAAAGGAGGAACTTGTGGTAGAGGACATAAAGGAGCAAAATCTAGATCTGGTTTTTCTAAAAAAAAAGGATTTGAAGGAGGGCAAATGCCTCTTCAAAGAAGAATACCTAAATTTGGATTTAAAAGTAAAACTTTAAGAAAAAATATTATTATAATTAATTTAGATACGATTCAAAATCATTTCACTAAAATTAGTGAAAGACAAGAAAAAGAAAACTATGTTGTCGATAATAAATTTTTTTTGAAAAACAATTTAGCTAGAAAAAATGATTTTATAAAAATCTTAGGGAGAGGAGAACTTCATATTCCACTGAAGATATATGCATATAAATTTAGTAAAAAAGCATTATCTTCTATAAAAAAAATAGGTGGGGAAGCAATATTTATATGAATAAATAATTGTCATGAATAATTTTATAATAACTTTTTATAAAATTTGGAATGTAAAAGAATTGCGAAAAAAAATAACAATTACTTTATCTTTATTGTTAATATATCGTTTTGGTGCTTATATCCCTATTCCAGGTATTAATCCTTTAGGGATTCGAGATTTTATAGAGAAATTTAATTCAGGATCTAAAGGATTAATGCAAATTTTATCCTCTTTTACAGGAGGAGCTTTTAATCGTGCATCTGTTTTAGCTTTGGGTATAATGCCTTACATTTCCGCATCTATTATAATACAACTAATGTGTATAATTATTCCTTATTTGCAAAGATTACAAAGGGATGGAGAAAGCGGAAGAAGGCAAATTAGTTTTATAACCAGATGGTTAACTGTAGGAATATGTTTAATTCAAGCTCCTGTATATCTAATTTCTTTAACTCAACAGTTTATTCCTTTTTCTTCTTCTAAAGCTGCTTATTTAATTGATTTAAATAGTTTTCAGGGAAAAAGTATATTTTGGATTATAGGAATAATGATTTTAACTTCTGGAACTTTGTTTACTATGTGGTTAGGTGATAAAATAACAGACAAAGGAATAGGTAATGGAATTTCTTTAATCATTATGTCTGGAATCATAGCACGTTTTCCAGATGCTATAACTAAAGAAATTTTTAGCAAATTAGAAACAGGTAATGGTGGTTTGATTGTCTTATTTTTTGAATTTTTATTGTGGTTGTTAGTTATTTTATTCTCTGTAATAATTATTCAAGCTATTAGGAAAATCCCAGTACAATATGTTTCTCATTATAGATCCTTAGGATTAGATTCTCAATTAATTCATAAAAAACATCAATATATTCCATTAAAAATGACTGCAGCTGGTGTCATGCCTATTATATTTTCACAAGCTATAATGTTATTTCCACTGACTTTCTCTGATTATGTAAAAAACATAAAAATTAAAAATTTTTTTCATATATTTCAAAACATTTATGGATTTTGGTATAATTTTACTATTTTTATATTAGTTATAGTTTTTACTTTTTTTTATACAGCTATTGCTATTCCAGTAAATCAAATGGCTGATGATTTAAAAAGAAATGGAGGACATATTCCAAGAATTAAACCTGGAAAAGAAACTGCTGAATATATAGATCATATTTTATCAAGGATAACATTACCTGGAGCGGTTCTACTAGCAATAATAGCTATACTCCCTTCTATTGTTTATCGTATGGGTTTTACTCAGAATTTTGCGTTATTTTATGGAGGTACTTCATTATTAATTGTAGTAGGAGTAATTTTGGATATTTCACAACAAGTAAATATATATTTGTTAAATTATCACTACGATGGATTAATGATGATGAAGTATCGCAGTAGCAGATATACTAGATAATAATTTTTTATGTATATTATGTTATATGTGTTGTGTAAATGAATAATAAATTATATAATTAGTATATGGCTAAACAAAAGCATATTGAAGTTGATGGTACGATTATTGATTCATCACCAAATGCAATGTTTCGTGTTCAATTAGAAAATGGATGCATTGTTAAAGCTCATATATCAGGAAAAATGAGAATGCATTATATAAAAATATTACCAGGAGATAAAGTTAGATTAGAAATGTCCTCTTATGATTTAGAAAGAGGAAGAATAACTTATAGATATTAAATCAAATTTTTTATGAAAGTAAAAGCATCTTTGAAAAAAAGAACTGAAAATTGTAAAATTGTTAGTAGAAAAGGACGTCTTCGTATTATTAATAAAAAAAATCCTAGATTTAAACAAAAACAGGGTTAAATATATTTTATGTCTGCAAGAATTTCAGGTGTAGATCTTCCAAGATCTAAAAGAGGTGTTGTTGCACTTACTTATTTATATGGAATTGGTAAAAGTTTATCAAAAAAAATACTTTGTTACGTCGGAATAAATGAAAATAAAAAAGTAGAAAATTGGTCTGATGATGATATTAGTAAAATTAGAAAGTATATATCTGATTATGTTAAAATTGAAGGAGAATTAAGATCTGAAATACAATTCAATATTAAACGATTGATGGATATAGGTTGTTATATAGGAACCAGACATAGAAAAGGTTTACCATTGAGAGGACAAAAAACAAAAAATAATTGTAGAACCAGAAAAGGAAGAAAAAAAACTGTAGCGAACAAGAAAAAAGTTACAAAATAAAATATGGTAAAATCATCATTGGGTAAAAAAAAATCAGTAGTTGTAGATTCTGTTGGAGAAGCACATATTCAAGCTACTTTTAATAATATTATTATCACCTTAACAAATAAAAAAGGAGATGTTGTAGCATGGTCTTCCGCTGGAAAAATGAATTTTAAAGGATCTAAAAAAAATACACCGTATGCAGCTCAAATAGTAGCGGAAAATGTAGCAAAAGAAGGACTCAATGCTGGAATAAAAAAAGTGGAAGTAAAAGTAAAAGGACCTGGAGCAGGAAGAGATGCAGCTATACGAGCATTAAGTAATTCTGGAATAGTAGTAACGATGATAAAAGATATTACTCCATTACCACATAATGGTTGTCGTCCTCCTAAAAGAAGAAGAGTTTGATATTTATTTTTATCATATCAAAAAATTATGGCAAAATATATAGGACCTAAAACTAAAATTTCTAGAAGATTTGGAGAATGCATTTATGGAGAAGACAAATATTTTGAAAGAAGAAAATATCCATCTGGTCAGCATGGAAGCAATCGTCGTAGAGGAAAACGTTCGGAATATTTTATTCAGCTAATAGAAAAACAAAAAGCAAGATATACTTATGGAATATTAGAACGACAATTTGAGGGTTTATTTTTTGAAGCTGCAAGAAAAAAAGGAATAACTGGAGAGTTATTATTACAAGCATGTGAAAGTCGTTTGGATAACATAGTTTTTAGATTAAAATTTGCTCCATCTAGATCTTCTGCTCGTCAAATTGTTTCTCATAGACATATTATTGTTAATAATAAAATGGTAAACATTCCATCTTTTAGATTAAAACCGGGAGATAAAATAGAAGTAAAAGAAAAATCTAAAAAACATCCTGTAATATTAAATTCTATACATAAAAAAACAGGCCCATTGGTAGAATGGTTAATTTTGGATGAGAGAAATATGTTTGGTATATTTAGAATGATGCCAAAAAGAACACAAATACCTGAAAATATTAAAGAACAATTAATTGTTGAATTATATTCAAAATAAAATAGTAGTAAATTAATTATATGGCTATTCTGGATTTTGTAAAACCCGATAGAATTGCAATATCCGAATTTTCGGATAATAATGGTGTTTTTCATTTAAAACCTTTAGAACCTGGATATGGAATTACATTAGGAAATGCGTTAAGAAGAGTTTTATTAGGATCTTTAAAAGGATTCTCTGTTACTTCTATTAGAATAAAGGGAGTTAAATATGAATTTTCGACTATAAAAGGAGTAGTTGAGGATGTTACTGAAATCATTTTAAATTTTAAGAAAATTCGTTTTAAACAAAAAGTACCAGGAACTTGTCAAGAAACAGTAAATGCTTATATAAATCATGGGAAACTAGTCACAGGAAAAATTTTAAATAAATTTATTTCTGGATTTCAAATTTTAAACGATGATTTAATTATTTGTAATAAAGATGAATTAACACCTTTAGAAATAAGTTTTACGATTGAAGAGGGAAGAGGTTATGTTCCTGCAGAAGAAAACAAAAAAAATGGGAATGACTTAATTGGGACTATACCTATAGATTCTATTTATACTCCTATTAAAAATGTAAAATATACAATAGAAAATTGTCGTGTAGGACAGAAAACTGATTTTGAAAATCTTTCATTAGAAATTCAAACAGATGGATCTATTTGTCCAAAATTAGCTTTAATGGAAGCTTCAAAAATACTAATTCAATATTTTTCTATATTCTCTTATGAAAAAATAGGAGAAAAGAAACAAAAAGAAACTAATAAAAATAAGAAATATAATGAAGAATTTATTAGAATGCGAACATTATTAAAATCCAAATTGAGTGATATGGATCTATCTGTTCGTACAAAAAATTGCTTAAAATCAGCAGCTATAACTACTATAGCAGATTTAGTTAATTGTAATAGACATAATATGTTGAAAATGAGGAATTTTGGTAAAAAATCTTTAGATGAACTGGAGAGCAAGATGAAGGAAAAAGGATTGTATTTTGGAATGAATATAGAAGAATATAAATTGTTGAAAGAATCATAGATTAAGCTATTTTATTGATGAATCATAGAAATAAAAATAATCATTTAGGAAGGAAATATGGACATCGCAAATCTCTTCTTTCCAATATGGCATCTTCTCTTATAAAAAAGAAAAAAATTTTTACTACTTTAGCTAAAGCTAAAGCTTTGAGAAAATATATTGAACCTATCATTACAAAATCAAAAATCAATACAATCCACTCCAGGAGAAATATTTTTTCATATTTAAGAGATAAAACAGCGGTTTCAGAATTATTCAAGGATATTTTTGAAAAAATTCGTGAACGTCCTGGTGGATATACTAGAATAATAAAAACTGGATTTCGTTTTGGAGATCAAGCTCCTCTTTCTTTCATAGAGTTAGTAGATTTTAATGAAATTTATATTTCTAAAAGAATAAAAAAACCTGTAAAAGTAAGACGTAGCAGGAAAAAAATAAAAAAAGAGAGTAATGAGCAAAATTAAAATTATTCAAGCTAGACAAATATTGGATTCTAGAGGAAATCCTACTGTAGAAGTAGATGTAATAACAGAAAATAATATATTAGGACGTGCTTCTGTTCCATCTGGAGCATCAAAAGGAAAAAATGAAGCTTTTGAATTACGTGATAATAAAGAAAATATTTTTTTTGGAAAAAGTGTATTAAAAGCAGTTCAAAATGTTAATGATATTATTGCTCCTGAATTAATTGGAAAATCTGTTTTGGATCAAATTTGCATTGATCAACTCATGTTAGAGTTAGATGGAACTATAAATAAAAAAAGGTTAGGATCTAATGCTATTTTAGGTATATCTTTGGCTGTTGCAAAAGCAGCTTGTAATGAATTAAATATACCTCTATATAAATATATAGGAGGAATTTATACTTGTGGACTTCCTATTCCTTTAATAAATATTGTAAATGGAGGAAAACATTCAAATAATTCTATTGTTTTTCAAGAATTTATGATAGTTCCTATTAAAGCAAACACATTTAGAGAAGCTCTTCAAATGGGACATAAAGTATTTTATCAACTGAAAAATCTTTTAGATAAAAAAGGATTCTCTACAAGTGTAGGAGACGAGGGAGGTTTTTCGCCTAATTTTAATGGAGTTGAAGAAGTTTTAAATCATATATTAGAAGCTATATATATGGCAAATTATGAACCTTATGATCAAATAGCTCTAGCTATAGATTGTGCCGCATCTGAATTTTATCAAAATAATGAATATAATTATTCTAAATTTGAAAAATCGGAAAAAAAGATAAAAAATTTAACAAAATCAAGAGAAGAACATGTTCATTATTTGTCCTATTTAGTTAAAAAATATCCAATTATATCTATTGAAGATGGAATGGATGAAAATGATTGGGAAGGATGGAAATTATTAACTCATGAAATAGGAGATAAAATACAATTAGTTGGAGATGATCTTTTTGTTACACAAGTAGATAAATTAAATGAAGGAATCGAAAAAAAAGTAGCTAATTCTATTTTAATTAAAATCAATCAAGTAGGAACACTAACAGAAACAATTGAGACAATTAATTTAGCTAAAAAAAATAAATATCAAAATATTATTTCTCATCGTTCTGGAGATACTGAAGATTCTTTTATAGCGGATCTTTCTGTAGCATTTAATATAGAACAAATAAAAACAGGTTCTTTATGTCGCTCTGAACGAACTTCAAAATATAATCAATTATTACGTATTGAAAATGCACTTGGAAAATATTCTTTTTATTCAAAATGGAATTAAAAATTCAATAATATAGATAAAACAGAGCAACATAAAAATCAATGGTAATTTTTATTTTTATCTTGGGATATTTATTAATTACTCTTGAAAATTTTATTTCTGTAAATAAAGTCATTCCATCTATTTTAATGGCTATTATTTGTTGGTCATTAATTATATTTTTCAATCTTCCTGTCTATGAATTAGATCAACATTTAATTCCGAAAAAAGATCCTAAATATTTATTATTATTCCATCTAGGAAAAGCTTCTGAAATTATTTTTTTTCTTATTGGAGCTATGTCTATTATTGCTATTATTGAAAAATACTCAGGTTTTGAAGCTTTAAAAGAATTATTTTATACAAATACAAAACGTAGATTTTTATGGATTATAAGTATAGTTTCTTTTTTATTATCTGCCATAATAGATAATCTTACTGCTACTATGGTTTTAATTTCTCTTTTAAGAAAAACAGTTTATAATTATAAGGATCGTTTATATTATTTAGGATTAGTAATTATATCTGCTAATGCGGGAGGAGTCTGGTCTCCAATAGGTGATATTACTACAACTATGTTATGGATTTCCAATAAAGTAACTACAATTCATCTTATAAAAAAAATATTCATTCCATCTATATTATGTATGGTTATTTCTACTTTAATAGCTTCTTACATACCTATTTTTAATGGATATATTCAAATAAAAAAAAGTGGTCTCTCAAAAGATCATATAAACAGAGGTTTTTTTATGTTAAAAATAGGTTTATTTTTAATGTTACTTGTTCCAGTTTTAAAAACTATTATAGGAATACCACCGTATATGGCTATGATGTTTTCTTTGGCTGTTATACTTTTTATAGTATCCCAAAAATATAAGTCTCAATTTATTTTATATGATATTTTTAAAAAAGTAGATTTATCTAGTATTTTATTCTTCTTAGGAATTTTACTTTCAGTTTCTTCTTTAGAATCTCTGGGAAAGTTATATAATTTATCTCACTGGATAAATGAAAATGTTTATACATGGAAGATTACAACTTTCTTATTTGGATTAATTTCTTCTATTATGGATAACGTTCCTTTAGTAGCAGCTACTATAGCTATGTTTTCTTATCCAATAAATCATGATTTATGGCATTTTATAGCTTATGCTTCTGGAACAGGTGGGAGTATTTTTCTTATAGGATCGGCTGCAGGCGTAGCAGCTATGAGCATGGAAAAAATAGATTTTTTTTGGTATTTCAAAAAAATTAGTTGGATTGCTTTAATAGGATATATATCTGGATTTCTTTATTTATTAATTTATCCACTTTTTTCTTTGTAAGAATTCTATAAAATTTCCTCCTATATATGAAAAAGGAAAAAAAATAGGAAGTATTATTATCTTGAACCATAATGGAAATGGATAAAAAAACATGTGAAATAATGTTATAAGAAATAAAATAAAACCCGTTAATATAGCATAAGCTTTTTTTGCATTTTTTGCAAAAAAAGCAGTTACAATTCCTCCTAATAAACCGCTAAAAGCATAAAAAAAAATTAGAATTATAAAAAATTCAGTAGGAGCTTCAATCAAAATGTACTTAAATTTTTTTAATGGAATAAATTGTATTTTTGTAAACCATTTTTTCAAAAATTTAATAGAAAAAAATATTTCTACAATACTTATCACAATTCCAGTTGATACTGATAACATATTACGATACATAACATGATGAAATCTATTTTGTAAAAATAAACATCAATTTTTAATTTTTTTATTATGAATTATACTATAAATTGGACCCCGATTAAGAAATATGAAGATATATTATTTCTTTTTGGAGAAGGCATTTCTAAAATAGAGATTAATAGACCATGGTGTCATAATGCATTTCGTGTAGAAACAGTTAATGAAATGATAGATGCTATAAACATATGTAGTAATAGAGTTGATATTGATGTCTTAATCATAACTGGATCAGGAAATAAATCTTTTTGTTCTGGAGGAGACCAGACTACAAGAGGTTTAGGTGGATATTTAGGAAAAGATGGAATCCCAAGATTAAATATTTTAGATTTTTATAAAAGAATAAGAGAATTACCTAAACCAGTTATAGCTATGGTTAATGGTTATGCAGTAGGAGGAGGCCATGTTTTACATGTCGTTTGTGATTTAACAATAGCTTCTGATAATGCTATTTTCAGTCAAGTAGGACCAAAAGTAGGTTCTTTTGATGGTGGATTTGGATGTTCATATTTGGCTCGTCATATTGGACAAAAAAAAACACGAGAAATGTGGTTTTTATGTAAAGAATATACGGCTAAAGAAGCTTTGTCTATGGGATTGATTAATAAAGTTGTAGAAAAAAATGAATTGGAAAAAAAAACCATAGAATGGTGTAAGATTATACAAAAAAGAAGTCCTATGTCTTTAAGAATGATAAAACGTAGTTTAAATGCTGAATTAGATGGACAACATGGATTAATGCAATTAGCAGGAGATGCTACTTTAATGTATTATTTAATGGAAGAATCTAAAGAAGGGAAAAGAGCTTTTTTGGAAAAAAGATCTCCAAATTTTAAAAAATTTCCTAAATTTTTATGAAATTAAAATATTGGATTTATGCAGCTCGTATTCATACTTTACCTTTATCTTTTTCTGGTATAAGTTCAAGTTTTCTTATATCTAAATCAAGAACAAATGTTAGTTTTACTTCTTATGTTTTATGTATTATCACTGCATTATTATTACAAATATTGGCTAATTTTTCAAATGATTATGGAGATAGTATAACAGGAGTAGATAATTTTAAACGAATAGGTCCTAAAAGAACAATTCAATGTGGTTTTATTTCTTTATCAGAAATGAAAAAAGCGATCTATATATTTTCTGTATTATCTTTTTTTTCAGGATTTCTATTACTTTGTAATACTATTTTATGGGAAAATGTTTTTATTTTTTTTATATATTTTATAGGAATTTTTATATGTATATACTGTTCAATAAAATATTCTATCGGACGTTATCCTTATGGATATATAGCAGGAATAGGTGATTTATGTGTTATAATTTTTTTTGGAATTCTCTCGGTAGAAGGAAGTTATTTCTTGTATACACATACTTTATGTACAGATATGTTTTTTCTTTCTTTATCTATAGGATTTTTAAACGTAGGAGTTTTGAATATTAATAATATGAGAGATATAGATAACGATTATGAAAATGGAAAATATACCATGGCTGTATGGTTAGGTATTAAATATGCAAAATTATATCATATATTTATTGTATTGAATTCAATATTTTTAGGTGGATATTTTATTTTTTTAAACCAAAAAACCGTTTATCAATGGTTTTTTTTTATATTTTTTGTTATATTCTTAATATTACATATAAAAAATATAATTAATATAAAAGAAAAAGAATTGTTCAATTATGAATTGAAAAAATTAGTTATACTTACTTTTTTATATGGATTTAGTATAGGAATTAGTTTTTAAATTAATCTTATGAAAGTTACTTTTTTTTCACATAGTACATGCATGTTAAAAGTACATGAAAAATATTTATTAATAGATCCTTTTTTATCTGAAAATCCTATTTTTAGGAATGAAAATGTTTTCAAATTATTTAAAAAAATAGATTATATTTTATTGACTCATGCGCATTATGATCATGTATGTGATGTAGAATTACTTACACGTAAGTATAATAATATTTTAGTAATTTCTAATTATGAAATATCTAATTATTTTAATAAAAAAGGGATAAAAACATGTGGAATTAACTATGGCTCTTTTATATCTTTTCCTTTCGGAAAATTAAAATATATTTGGGCTGCCCATTCTAGTGTTTTTAACGATGGAACTTATGGAGGAAATCCAGGAGGTTTTCTCTTACATACAGATGAAGGAAATATATATATATCAGGAGATACTTCTGTAATATATGAAATGAATCTTATCCCCACTTTTGGAAAGTTGAAACTTTCTATTTTACCAATAGGTGGAAAATATACAATGGACGTAGAAGAGGCTATAATAGCTTCGGATTTTTTAAAATCCGAAAAAATATTAGGGGTTCATTATGATACTTTTGAAGATATCAGAATTGATAAAGAACAAGCACAAAAAAGATTTTTTAAAAAAGGAAAAGAATTAATTTTATTAGAAAAGGGAAAAACTATTTGTATTTAATAAATGAAAGAAATTAATTGTTTTTTGAAAAAACGAACATTTTTTTTTAAAAAAGAAATATTTAACTCCAATAAAACATTTATAAAAAATACTATATGGTTTATTATCCTGATAAAAAGAAACAAAATAGGAATAGGAGAATGCAATCCAATATTGGATCAATTAGCATTGAAAAATTTAAAAAAATTTGAAATAGAACTAAAAAATCTTCTTAATAAAATTTATATTTTCAAAAAAACAGAAATTTCTTATTATTACAAATACATTTCATATTCATCTATTCTATTTGGATTAGAACAAGCTTTTTTAAGTTTAAATAATCAATTTCCTATATTGTACGATTCTGAATTCACTTATGGAAAAAAAGGCATTTCTATAAATAGTTTAATGTGGTTGAATTCATTTAATAATATAAAATATGCAATGAAAGAAATGAAAAACCAAATAAACAAAGGTTTTTTATATATAAAAATGAAGATCAACACAAGATTGATTGATCTTCAATTTATTATTATGAGTAAAATAAAAAAGATATATCCATTTATTAAAATACGTATAGATGCAAATGGCTGTTTTAAAGATGTTCAAGAAACTTTATATTATTTAAATAAATTTTATGATTTAAATATAATTGATCTAATAGAACAACCTATATCATCTGGAAATTGGAAAGATATGTCAAAGATATGTGAAAAATCAAAATTACCTATAGCATTAGACGAAGAATTAGCAAATGTTAACGTATTAGAGGAAAAAAAAAAATTATTAGATATTATTAAACCTAAATATATTATATTGAAACCTAGTGTAAATGGGGGATTTTATAGATCTGAAGAATGGATATTAGAAGCTAATAAAAGAAAAATAAAATGGTATATTAGTTCTTCTTTAGAAAGTAATATTGGTATCAATGCAATAGCTCAATGGACTTTCCAAATGCAAAAAAAATATAATAATAAAAATTTTAATACACATGGATTAAATACAGGAATTTTATATGCAAATAATTGGATTTCTCCTTTAGAAATTAAAAAGGGTTTTATTTGGTATAACCCATTCATAAAATGGAAAATAAAAACATTATTAATAAATCAAAAAAAATGTGGATAGATTTTTCTTCTAAAAAAACATTCCCCTCTTTTTATTCTAATTTTCTTCAAAAGAAAGATTTTTATTGGAAAAAAGCTATTTTGTCATTTTTAGAAAATTGGTATGATAATAAACCTATTTTATCTTTTACTTCTGGAACTACAGGAAGACCTAAAAATATTTTTTTATGTAAAAAACATATGTATAAAAGAGCTATAAAAACTGTAGAATTTTTAAAACTTAAAAAAAAAGGAATTAGAGGTTTATTATGTTTATCTCCAGATTTTATAGCTGCTAAAATGTTTTTAGTACGTGCTATCATTTTTAAATGGAAAATATACTGTATTCCTCCATCATCTAATCCTTTAAAAAATATTAAAGAATATTTTGATATTACATCAATGGTTCCATTACAAGTTTTTTTCAGTTTAAAATATTTAAAATATATTAAAATTGTTTTAATAGGAGGATATTCTATTTCAAATTTTTTGGAAAAAAAATTGCAAAATATTTCAACAATTTGTTATTCTACTTATGGAATGACAGAAACTTTAGGTCATATAGCTATAAAAAAAATTAATGGATCAAATAAATCAACCTTTTATAAATCATTTCAAGATGTCACTTTGAGTGTAGATAATAGGAATTGCTTGAGAATTTTTTTTTCATGTACGTGTACATGTTGTAGGAATTCATTTGTACAAACAAATGATATTGTTGATATGATATCTAAAAATACATTTATTTGGATAGGTAGATATGATAATGTCATTAATAGTGGAGGAATTAAAATTATTCCTGAGTTAATAGAAAAAGAAATTAGTTCTTTTATTCCTTGTGAAAAACGATTTTTTATATCTTCAATTCCAGATAATATTTTAGGAGAAAAAATAATATTGATTATTGAAGGAAATCCTTTTTCATTACATTTTCCTGATAACATTTTTAGTAAAAAAAAGAAATTTTATAAACCAAAAAATATTTTTTTTATTCCTTTTTTTACAAAAAGTTTATTTGAAAAATTCAATAGAAAAGAAATTATAAAAAAACTAAAAATCTAAATATATTTTATATTTTTTTATTCATTTTTTTATCAAAAAATATTTTGAGTTCTTTAAGAAAAGTTTTAGTACTTAGGTACTTATTTTTTTCATTGGACTGTTGAACTAAGTCTTTAGTCATTTTTCCAGATTCTATAAAATCTATACATGCTTTTTCCATTTTTTCCGAAAAAAACTTTAAATCTATATTTTTATCTAGAATAGCTCTATGTTTCAGCCCACGAGTCCAAGAAAAAATAGAAGCGATAGGATTGGTTGATGTTTCTTTCCCTTTTTGATATAATCTATAATGTCTTGTTATCGTTCCATGAGCGGCTTCAGATTCCAAAGTCTTTCCGTCTGGAGTAAGCAAAACAGATGTCATCATTCCTAGTGAACCAAATCCTTGCGCTATACAATCTGATAGGACATCTCCATCATAATTTTTACAGGCCCATATAAATTTTCCATTTGATTTAATAGCTTTTGCTATCATATCATCAATTAAACGATGTTCATAAGTAATTTGTAAATTTTCGAATTTTGATTTGAATTCATTATTATATATTTCTTGAAATATATTTTTGAATCTTCCATCATATGCTTTTAAAATAGTATTTTTGGTAGATAAGAAAAGAGGCCATTTTTTATATATAGAATAATTAAAACAAGAACGAGCAAATCCATAGATCGACTTATCAGTATTATACATTCCCATAGCAATACCAGGGTCCATAAAATGATAAATTTCAAATTTTATTGGTTTATTTTTTTTATTGTCATCTGGTATAAAAGAGATGTATAATTTTCCTTTTCCTTTGACAATAAAATCTGTAGCTTGGTATTGGTCAGCATAAGCATGTCGAGCTATACATATGGGGTTTTTCCAATTTTTAATCGAACGATAAATATTTTTTACTATAATAGGTTCTCTGAAAACAGTTCCGTTAATAATATTTCGAATAGTTCCATTTGGAGATTTCCACATTTTTTTGAGATAAAATTCTTTCACTCTATTTTCATCTGGTGTGATTGTCGCGCATTTAATTCCTACATTATATTTTTTTATAGCATAAGCAGCTTCTACAGTTATTTTATCATTTGTTATATTTCTATTTTCTATTCCTAAGTCAAAATAAATGATTTTTATATCTAAATAAGGTATAATAAAATATTTTTTAATATATTTCCATATAACTCTTGCCATTTCATCTCCATCTATTTCTACTATAGGATTGTTGACTTTAATTTTTTTCATAAAATCGAAAAATTTATTATAATATAACATGTTTTTTTAGAAAAAAGAAATTCTTATATTTGCGTAATTATTATATTAATATTAGTTGTATTAGGTATTAATCTTCCTTTGAGTTTGAATAATTCGAAGTATTTTTTTTCTTCTTAACATGGGAACGAAAAAAAATGTATGTCTGATTTTAAAAAAAAATTAAATTTACTTCTGTATCTGTGGTAGAAAAATTAAGAATTATTTTCTTTCTAGAAAAAAAAGTAGTGTATTCTACTATTTTTAAATCGTATATTTAATTTCATCATAAAAATATTTTATTTAGATGCGGGATATTTTCCATATTTGAATCATTAGGTTCTGTATTCTATATAAATATTTATAAAATGATATTTAAAGTTTATAAGATGAAATAAAACTACTCTAATATCTTGTTAATAAAATCAAAAAAAAAAAAATACATGTTAGATTTTTTAATAACCATATTTGAAAATAATAGAAATAAAAATATTTTTCCTGATAAAAAAAAATCTGAAGATTTTGTTAAAAAATTATTTCATACTTTATTTACTCCCGATCAAAATATTTTAGATGATGCAATTCTTTTTAAAAAAAATTATGAAAATTTACAAAAACTTTTATACGAAATTTTCATTGAATTGAATATAAATGAAAAAGATTCTGATAATTTTACTCGAATTTTTTTCAAAGAAGTACCTAATATTTATAAAACTTTGATAATAGATGCTAATGCAATACTTAAATCGGATCCCGCAGCAACAGTTATAGAAGAAATTTTCCTTTCTTATCCTGGGTTCTTTGCCACTGCATTATATAGAATAGCACATCAATTATGGATTCAAAAAATTCCGATTATTCCAAGATTGATTACAGAATATGCACATAGTAAAACTGGAGTGGATATTCATGCATCTGCAGAAATAGGAAAAGCTTTTGCTATCGATCATGGAACAGGAATAGTTATAGGATCTAGTACCAAAATAGGAGATAAAGTTAAAATATATCAAGGAGTTACTTTAGGGGCTATTTATGTAGATAAAAAATTAGCAAATATAAAACGTCATCCTACAATAGAAAATCAAGTTACAATTTATGCTGGAGCTACTGTTCTAGGAGGAGAAACTATAATAGGTCATGATAGTGTGCTAGGAGGTAATGTTTGGGTTACAAAAAGTGTACCTCCTTTTTCTATAGTCTATCAAAAAAGTGAAATAAAAATGAGAAATAATAGTCCTTTTCCTGATCCCATTAATTTTATGATATAAAAAAATAAAAATGAAAGTTGATAGTATTTTAAAAACTATAGGAAATACACCTCATGTTCATCTTAAAAGATTATTTCCTAATCATCAAGTATGGATAAAACTGGAAAGAAATAACCCTGGAGGAAGCATAAAAGATAGAATAGCTTTATCTATGATAGAAGATGCAGAAAAAAAAGAAATTATTCACAAAGGTGATATTATCATAGAACCTACTTCGGGAAATACAGGAATAGGATTGGCAATAGTTTGCTCTGTAAAAGGTTATCGTCTTATTTTAGTTATGCCAGAGTCTATGAGTATTGAAAGAAGAAAATTATTTTCTATTTTTGGAGCAAAATTTGTTCTTACTCCAAGAGAAGATGGAATGAAAGGAGCAATTAAAAAAGCAGAAGAATTAATAGATACTATTCCAAATTCCTGGATGCCTAAACAATTTGATAATATTTCAAATCCCAATATACATAAAAATACAACTGCAAAAGAAATTATAGATGCTTTTCCTAAGGGGATAGATTATTTCATTACAGGAGTAGGAACGGGGGGTCATATTACTGGAATAGGAGAAGTATTAAAAGATAAGTTTCCAAATATAAAAATATTTTCTGTGGAACCTATAGAATCTCCAGTTATATTTGGAGGAACACCAAATTCTCATGCTTTACAAGGATTAGGTGCAGGTTTTATCCCATCTATTTTAAATGTAAAAATATTAGATGGCTCTTTTTTGGTATCTAAAGAAGAAGCTTTTTCTTATGTTAAAAAAACGGCAAAAAAAGAAGGAATTCTTGTTGGAATATCTACTGGGGCTTCATTATCTGCTATAGAAAAACAATTATCTAAATTTTCAAAAAAATCTATAATATTAACGTTTAATTATGATACTGGAGAAAGATATTTATCTGTTGATAATCTTTTTATGTGATAATAAAAAAAGTTATTTTTAATATTTTATTTTTATAGTAGTGTTTTTATAAAAAAAATTAAGATGTTATCTGAATCAAATAACAAGACATTTTTTAAGTTAATACAAGAATCTACTCAAGAAGAAATTATATGGATGTGTGGTTATATGTCTGGATTATTGCTTTCTAAAAAAAATTTAAAAGAATTTATAAAAAAGGAAGAAAAAAAAATTACGTTAGTTTATGGTACAGAAACAGGAAATGCTAAAAATTTAGCTTTTAATATTTATCAAAAAGCTGAAAAAGAAAAATTTAAAATTAAATTAATTAGTTTAGATCAATATTCTATGCAAAATTTAGAAAAAGAAGATTATTTTTTCATTATAATGAGTACTCATGGAGAAGGTGAACCTCCATCTTCTGCAAAGTCTTTTTTTGATTTTATTCATTATAATAAAAACCTTTTTCTAAAAAATATGAAATACAGCGTTTTAGCATTGGGAGATAGATCATATACTTATTTTTGTAAAGCAGGTAAAGATGTGGATAAACGTTTACATGATATAGGAGCGACTAGAATAGTTCCATTACATAAATGTGACGTTGATTATGAAACCCAAGCAAAAAAATGGTTTTCGGAAATTATGAATTTTTTAAAAAAAAAAAAAATCAAATTAAAAACCAAAGAATATATGGAAAAATTTTAAATAATATAATTTTAAATGATCAAGAAAAAGGGTCTAACAAAGAAATTCATCATATAGAAATTTTTGTTCCAAATAAAATAGAGTATCTTCCTGGAGACTCTATAGGTATTTTTCCTGAAAATTCTTGTAATGAAGTAGATCATCTTATAGAGTATATAAAAGAAAATAAGAAAGAAGAATTGAAAAAATATAAATATGAAGAAAAAAATAAGATATTTAATCTTTTTAAGAAAAATCTAAATATTTTTTATTTATCCGAAAATTTTTTGAATAAATACTCTTTTTTATCAGAAAAAAAAAATATTGATTTAAATCATAAATGGAAACTTATCGATCTTTTAAAAAAATTTCCTATAAAAAATAAATATTCTCTAAAAGATCTAATAAAAATAATGGATCCCATAAAACCTAGACTATATTCTATATCTTCATCTCCTATAGCTCATGGTAATATAATCCATATTACAGTATCTCGTCATCGTTTTAAATTAAATAAAGAAACCATATACGGTCATTGTTCTGATTTTTTATCTAAACTTAAAATGGGAGATGAATTATCTTTTTTTATTTATAAAAATCCGTTTTTTAAATTACCCAAATTAAATAAAGATATAATTCTTATTGGTCCTGGAACTGGAATAGCTCCTTTTCGTTCTTTTTTATATGAAAGAGAAGCAAGAAAAGCTACGGGTAAAAATTGGTTATTTTTTGGAGATCAATACTCCAATACAGATTTTTTATATCAAACAGAAATCAAAAATTGGAAAAAAAAAGGAATTCTTCATTATGTCAGTTTATCTTTTTCGAGAGATCAAGAAAAAAAAATTTATGTACAAAATAAAATATGGGAAAATAGAATAGAATTTTTTGATTGGATAAAAAATGGAGCCTATGTTTATATTTGTGGAAATAGAATTCCTATGAGTTTAGATGTAGAAAAAATGATTTGTCGTGTTATAGAAAAAGTAGGAAAATGTGATTCAAAATTTTTCATAAAAAAAATGAAAAAAGAAGGAAGATACTTGAAAGATGTATATTGATTCATATGATAAAATATCCAATTAGTTAATCTTTACTAATTAATTTTAATTATTTTTTTAGTAAAAAAAATAATTTTTTCTACAATTTTTTTATCCATTTTGTATTTAGATTCTTTGGTCCATCCTGCAATATGTGGGGTAAATATTACTTTATTAGAATGAATAAGATAAAGAAAACTTTTAGAAAAGTTATGATGATGAAAAATATTATTAAAGGAAACATTTTCATATTCTAATACATCTAAACATGCTCCACATACTTTTCCATTTTTCAATGCTTCTGCTAAATGACTTGTAATTACACATCCACCACGGGAAGTATTTATCAAATAAATAGGTTTAAAAAATTTTTTTATAAAATTATAGTTTATTATTCCTTTAGTTTTTTTAGTATAAGGAACATGTAAACTGATTATATCTGATTTTTCAAAAATCGTATTCATCTTCACTTGTTTTGCGTAAATATCTCCTACTTTAGGTAAAATATCATAACATAATATTTTAGCATCAAAACCTGAAAGTTTTTTTGCAAAAGCTTTTCCTGTATTTCCATATCCAATGATTCCTATTGTTTTTCCCATAATTTCTATTCCCCTATTAGTTTCTCTATTCCATTTTCCCTTTGTTATTTCTTGATGTGAATGAATGATATAATTCATTATACATAGAAGCATTCCTACTGCATGTTCTGCAACTGCATCTTTATTTCCTTCTGGAGAAGAAATCAAAGTGATTCCTTTTTTTATAGCATAATCCTTATCTATATTTTCTGTTCCAGATCCAATACGAGCTATAAATTTTAAATTTATAGCTCTTTCAAGAAACTTTTTATCTATTTTTAATCTACTTCTTAAAATAATTCCATCATATGTAGATATATTAATTTTATCTGTTGAATCATTATAATTTTCATCACAAATAAATCCTTCTTTTTTTAGTTTGTATATAATAAAAGGATGATTTTTATCCAATATTAGTATTTTTTTTATCATTTCATTTATCATAATCATTACTATTTTCTGAGTTTAAGTATCCATCAAAATCTATAATTTCTTTTTCTTTTTTTTCTTCATTTATCATGTTTTCTTCATTTATTATGTTTTCTTCGTTTATTATGTTTTCTTCTTTAATCCGGTTTTCATTGCAATGATCCCAATGAGATTGATAATTTTTAGGTTTGTGAAAAAATAATTTATCATGATAAATTAAATTTATATTTTTGTATAAACTTTTCATATAATAAGCCCATATAGGTAAAGCCATATTTGCACCTTGTCCTAGTTTTATATTCTCAAAATGAGAAAATCTATCTTCCCAACCTACCCATATTCCAGTAGTCAAATTAGGAATCATACCTATAAACCATCCATCTGAGTTTTCATTAGTTGTTCCTGTTTTTCCAGCGATATCTCCTATAAAATTGTAATTTTGTAATCTTTTCGCCGTTCCATATTTAATTACTCCTTGCATTAATTTTAACATAATATACCCTATTTCTTCACTAAAAACTTGTCTCCTACTAAAATCTATATGTTCTTTAATTAAATTTCCATTCTCATCCTCTATTTTTACTAAAATAGAGGGTCTAACATAAATTCCATAATTAGTAAATGTATTGAATGCACCTGTCATTTCATATAAAGTGAGATCAGCAGAACCAAGCGCTATAGATGGATGTTCAGGAATTATAGATTCTATTCCCATTTTTTTTGCTAAATTAATAACTGGACCTGGAGTAATTTGCGATATTAAACGAGCAGAAATAGTATTAACTGAAAAAGCTAATCCATCTTTTAAAGTAAGAAAACCTCCGTATTTTCCATTTGAATTTCTAGGACTCCATTTTCCTAAATGAAATTTTTCATTTGAAATTTTTGTACAAGGATTATAATGTAATTCATTAATAGCAGCAGCATATAAAATAGGTTTAAAAACAGATCCAACTTGACGTTGTGTTTTTGCTACATGATCATATTGAAAATAATTAAAATCTATCCCTCCTACCCATGCTTTAATAAATCCAGTAGAAGATTCTACAGACAACATACCACCTTGAATAATACTTTTTTGATAACGAATAAAATCCCATGGAGACATTAATACTTTTTTGGCACCATTCCAAGTGAATAATCTGATTAATTGTGGTTTTTTAAATTCTTCTGTAATTTTTTTTTCTGTTAACCCCTTTTGTTTTAAATCTTGGTAAAGAGTAGTTCTATGCATTGCAGATATAAGAATTCGTTTTGTTTTTTCTGGAGAAATATTTAAAAATGGGGCATTTTTATTTTTTTTTTGAAAATGATTAAACAAAATTTGTAATTGACTGAGATGTTTTTTTACAGCTTTTTCTGCATAATCCTGCATTTTAGCATCAATAGATGTATATATTTTTAATCCGCTAGAATAAAGATTAAGTTTTTGTCCAGTTTTATCTTCATGTTCATCTAAAGCTTCTTGAATTTCTTTTTTTAAAAACTCACCATAATAAGTAAGCAATTCAAAATCTTTCTTTTGTATTTTAAAATTTATTTTTATAGGTTTTTCTACTTCTTTTTTATATCTACATATGTTTAATAAATTATATTTCATCATTTGATGTAAAACTAAATTTCTTTGTTTTTTTGCTCTTTCAGGATAATTTTTGGGATTATATAAAGAAGGATTTTCTAGCATTCCAACCAATATTGCAGATTCACCTAAATTTAACTCAGAAACCTTTTTATTAAAATAAGTATGAGCAGCTGTTTCTATCCCTTTTGCATTATACAAAAAATCAAATTTATTATAATACATAGTAATAATTTCTTCTTTTGTATAACGTTTTTCAAGTTCAATAGCCATTACCCATTCTAAAAGTTTTTGATGGATTCTTTGTAATTTATTTTTTGCAGATGTTCCTGTAAAAAGAAGTTTTGCTAATTGTTGTGAGATAGTACTTCCTCCACCTTTTTTTCCTAAAGAAAGAATTGCTCTAAGAAAAGATTTAGCATCAATTCCAGAATGAAATTTGAAACGAATATCTTCTTTTGCAAGAAGTGCGTTTACAAGATCCCTTGGAAGTTCTTGATAAGTAATTAAAGTTCTATTTTCAGAAAAAAATTTTCCTAATAATATTCCATTATAATCATATACCTCTGAACCTACTTTCATGGCAGGATTTTCTATATTATCAGTATTAGGTAAAGTTCCTAAATAACCTTTAGAAGCCGCATAAAAAATAATAGTAACACTACTTATTCCTATAATAAATAAAAACCAAAAATAAAAAATAAGTCTACGGAAATAAAAATTTATTTTTATACTTTTTTTATCCACGCAAAAAAAATTATTTTATTATCATATAATTTGTTAATTATATAGATAAATCTTTAAATGTTAATTCTGTTTTTTGAATAGTATTTACAGTTGATAATTCCTCCAAAGGGGGAGCTATTTTGTTTTTTTCTAAAATTTCTTTAATTTTTTTTACTTTTATTCTGAACCATGTATTGGGATTCTTTATATAAGAAAACCACATTTCTTGTTTAAAAACATCAATTTTCATGCATTGAGCAATTCCTTTTTTAGTGTAAATTTTGCTGTTAAAATCAGGAAAATCTTTTACAGCATCTAAATAGGCATCTAATTCAT
Organism: Blattabacterium cuenoti; assembly: GCF_014252015.1. NCBI lineage: Bacteria > Pseudomonadati > Bacteroidota > Flavobacteriia > Flavobacteriales > Blattabacteriaceae > Blattabacterium > Blattabacterium cuenoti. Next base: position 376,770 of record NZ_CP059206.1, on the reverse strand, counting down.
AGTTAAGACAGCATTTTAATTTACTACATTGTCCAGTTAATTTTTGAATATTTATGGAAAGTTGTTGATATCTTGCTGAATTAGTTGTCACACTTTTGAAATTTTTTAACCAAGTGGAACAACAAAGCTCTCGGCCACAAGAACCTATTCCACCAATTTTCGCAGCTTCTTGTCTATATCCTATTTGACGCATTTCTATACGTATGTGAAAATGTAAAGCTAATTCTTTAATCAATTTTCTAAAATCAACCCTATTTTCAGCTGTATAATAAAAAGTAGCTTTTTCTCCATCACCTTGATATTCAATATCACAAATTTTCATAGAAAGATTTAAATTTTTAGCTATTTTTTTAGCTTCTAAAAGAGTAGTTAATTCTTTATTTCTAAAAGATTTCCAAATATTTATTTCTTTATATGTTGATTTTCTATATATTTTTTTAAAAGTTTTTGAATTCACAGTTTGATTTCTTATTTGTAACTTAACCAATTCTCCAGTTAAGGAAACCATGCCTACATCATACCCTTTCCCATATTTAGGTTCTACTGTTACAATATCTCCTTGATCAAGAGATATTTTTTCTTGATTCAAAAAAAATTCTTTTCTATTTTTTTTAAATTGTATTTCTACAATATCATATTTTTGATATTCAAAAGGAGATTGAATATTGGATAACCAATCTAATGCAAATTTGCAACATGATTTTTTTTTTAAAATATTTTCTTTTTTTGCACATTTATTTAAACAATCAGAGCATGATTTGTTCATTAATAATATAATAAGTTTTAGAAACAAAAATAAATTATGTTTCTTATTTTGATAAAAATATAAATATATATTCTAAAATATGAATAAAAAAATAGCAGTATTTCCTGGATCTTTTGATCCTATTACTTTAGGACATTATGATATTATTATTAGAGCTTTAAATTTATTTGATAAAATTATTATAGCTATTGGAAAAAATATTGAAAAAAAAAATATGTTTTCTATTAAAAAGAGAAAACAATGGATAAAAAAAACTTTTTTAAGTTTATCACAAAAAATAGAAATTGATTCATTTAATGGATTAACTATTTCTTTTTGTATAAAAAAAAAAGCTAGATTTTTATTAAGAGGAATTAGAAATCAATTGGATTTTGAATTTGAAAAAAATATATTTTTCATTAATAAAGAGTTAGATAAAAAACATATTATTGAAACAATTTATCTTTTTTCTTCTTTCGAAAAATCCCATATTAGTTCTTATATTGTAAGAGATATTATAAAAAATGGTGGAGATTACACCATGTTTGTTCCTTCTTCTGTTAGATTATAAAATATATGGGATTTTTCGAAAGAAGAAAAAAGATAAATTGTTTCAATAAAGGCTCATCAGATATTAGCTATCCAATCAAGAATAATTTGTTTTTTTTCCATATTAATATCCACAAGTTTTACTTTCACTTTATCTCCTATTTGATAAATTTTTCTTTTTTTTTTACCAATTATACTGTAATTATTAGAATTTAAAATATAAGAGTCTTCTTCTATATCACGTAATCGTACCATACCCTCTGTTTGAAATAATAATAAATCAATAAATACACTCCAATCAGTAAATCCTGTAATAATACCATCAAATTCTTTTCCTATGAATTTTTTCATATATTTAACCTGCATATATTTTAAAAATTCTCTTTCTACATCTATAGCTAAACGTTCTTTATAACTACAATATTGAGATTGTCTTTCATAAAACTCTATTGGATTAAGTTTATTTTTATTTTTTCCTTTTGTATTTTCAGTTAAATAATAATATAACAAACGATGAGCTATTATATCTGAATATCTTCTTATAGGAGAAGTAAAATGACTATAATGAATGAAAGATAATCCATAATGTCCTATATTTTTTATAGAATATTTAGCTTTGCTCATAGCACGAAGAATTAAGTTTTCAATCATATTTTGTTCTGGTTTTCCTCTAGTTTGTTTTAATAAATGATTAATAGAAGTTTTTAAATTTTTTAAATCTAAAAAATAACCTAAAGGTTCTATTATTTTTTTTATCAAAAAAATTTTTTGATAATCAGGTTCATCATGTACTCTGTAAATATAGAGTTTATTAGAAAGCCTTCCATCCAAATTTAAGCTAACAAATTCTGAAATTTTTCGATTGGTTAATAACATAAATTCTTCAATTAAATGATGAGCATCATTATTTTTTTCCAAATACAAAGAAATTGGATTATTTTTTTCATCTAAATGAAATCTTACTTCCACTTTTTCTATATAAATAGATCCATTTTTTAATCGATTCTGAGTTAATATTTTAGAAAATGAAAATAATGTGTAAATATCTTCATAATAGTCTCCTTTTTTTTGATCTATAATAGATTGAACTTCATCATATGTAAATTTTCTATCAGATCGTATTATTGTTTTTCCAAACCAATTTTTCAATATTTTTCCTTTACTATCTATATTAAAAATATAAGAAAAACTTAATTTATCTTTTTTTGGTTGTAAAGAGCAAAGATCATTAGATAATATTTTTGGAAGCATAGGTATAACTTTTCCTACAAAATAAATAGATGTGGCACGTGAATATGCTTCTTTATCTAATAAACTTCCTTCTTTTATATAATGAGAAACATCAGATATATGTACTCCTATTTCCCAAGTGTCATTACTTAATTTTCTAATAGATAAGGCATCATCAAAATCTTTAGCATCCAAAGGATCTATGGTAAAAGTATTAACATTTCTCATATCTCTTCTAAAGTTTATATCTAAAATTTCTTTATAAAAAATTTGCTTAGCTTCATTTTCCATTTTTGGGGAAAATTTATAGGATATTCCATATTCTTCTAATAAAGAAAAAACTTCTGTTTTATATTCCCCAGAAGCTCCAAATACTTTTACGATTTTCCCCAAAGGATTTTTAAACTTTTTAGGCCATGATATAATTTGAACTAAAACTTTATTATTATGATAACATTTTTCCAATTTTTGTATTGGAACTAATATATCCACATGAAGATTATTACTATGCACTCTTCCAAATTTATCATAATGTGGAACGTTTAATTTTAATATTCCAATAAATTGTTTAGTTTTTCTTTTAATTATTTTTAGTACTTCCCCTTCCATTTTTATTCCTTTACTATTATAAAATCTAATCTTTACTAAATCCCCTTCTAAAGCTTTATTTGTTTTATTTTTAGGAATAAAAATATCTTTTTTAAATTCCTTGATATAAACAAATGCATATCCATGATTAGTAATATTAATAAATCCTGTGGCTGAATTATTACAATGCTTCTTTTTTGTTTTTCTTTCTTTTTTCATGATAAAAACATATCTATAAAGAGTTAAAAAATCTACAATCTAAAGATTATAGATAAAAAATCATTTTTTTTTTATTAAACTTAGGATATTATTTATTATATTTGCAATGATCCATTTTTTTACTATTATATAAAAATAAAATAACTCTAAGATGACAGATAAACGTATATTATATGTTTCTTCGGATTTATTTCCTTTTTCTTCAGAAAATCCGGTTTCTCTATCTGTATTGAAAGCTACTAAATTTATGCAATCAATAGGAAACGATGTACGTATATTTATGCCTCGTTTTGGAGTCATCAATGAAAGAAGACATCAATTACATGAAGTTATTCGTTTATCAGGCATGAATTTAGTAATTAACGATATAGATCAACCTTTATTAATAAAAGTGGCATCGATTCCTGATGCTAGATTGCAAGTTTATTTTATAGATAATGATGAATATTTTAAGAGGAAAGCTATAGATAAAGATGAAAATGGTATTTTTTTTCAAGATAATGATGAAAGAGCTTTATTTTTTACAAAAGGAGTTTTAGAAACTGTAAAAAAATTAAATTGGAAACCTGATATTATCCATATATATGGATGGATCAGTTCTTTTATCCCTTTATATATTAAAAATTTTTATAAAAATGATCCCGTATATCAAAATGTAAAAATTGTTGTATCTATTTATAATAATCCTTTCAAAGGATCTTTAAATAAAGATATTATTAAAAAAATAAAACTAGATGGTATAAAATCTAGAAAATTAAAATTGTTAGAAAATCCAAATTATTTTAATATAATAAAATTATGTATGTATTTCTCGGATGCTATTATAAAAGGAGATCTTTTTTTCCCCGAGGAAATAGAAAATTATATAAAAATAACTAAGTTATTAGTATTAAAATATTATCCTGTAGAAGAAATAGAAACCGTTTATCAACAATTTTATAAAGAAACTGTTTTAGAACAGATAAATTAAATAAAATAGATAAAAACTTCTAATTTTATCTAGAATGTGTGGTATAATTGGTTATTTAGGTTATAGAGAAGCTTATCCTATTATTATTAGTGGATTAAAAAAATTAGAGTATAGAGGATACGATAGTTCTGGTATTGCTATTTTTTATGAGAATGGATATAATTTATATAAAACTAAAGGTAGGGTTTATGAATTAGAAAAAAAAATTTCTTTTTGTAAAAAACAAATGATAGGGACTACTGGAATAGGTCATACAAGATGGGCCACTCATGGAATTCCAGATAATATTAATGCTCATCCTCATGTTTCTAATTCCAATGAACTCATTATAATTCATAATGGAATTATAGAAAATTATTATGCTATTAAAATTATTTTGTTAAAGAACGGATTTACTTTTAAAAGTAAAACAGACACAGAAGTTCTTGTTAACTTAATTGAATATCTTAAAAAAGAAAATAAATTATCTTTGGAAGAGGCAGTAAGAATTTCTTTAAATGAAATTGTAGGAGCTTATTCTATTGCTGTAGTAGAAAAATCTCGTCCTGAAACAGTCATTATTGCAAAGTTAGGAAGTCCTTTATCTTTGGGAATAAATGAAAAAGAATTTTTCATTGCATCTGATCCAATTTCTTTCATAGATTATACCAAGAATGTCATTTATTTAAAAGATGGAGAGATGGCTATTCTTAAAAAAGGTAAAGAACTAGATCTTAGAAAGATTATAGATAATCATAGATTGAATCCAATTATTAAAAAACTTCAAATCAATTTAAAAGAAATTGAAAAAGGAAAATATAAATATTTCATGCTAAAAGAAATATATGAACAACCTAAAACGATTTTTAATACTTTACGAGGTAGATTATTAATACCGGAAAAGATTATTTGTATTGATGGAGTTGAATCTAATAAAGACATTTTTGTTAATGCTAAATGTATAACTATAGTAGCATGTGGAACCTCATGGCATGCTAGTCTAATTGGAGAATATTTACTAGAGGAATTAGCGCGTGTTCCAGTAGAGGTAGAATATGCATCTGAATTCCGGTATAGAAATCCTATTATAGGAAAAAAAGATGTAATTATTGTAATATCTCAATCAGGAGAAACCGCAGACACTTTAGCTGCTTTGAAATTAGCAAAAAATAAAGGAGCTTTTGTATTTGGAATTTGTAATGTAGTTGGATCATCTATTGCACGAAATGTAGATGCAGGTGCTTATACACATGCGGGTCCTGAAATAGGAGTTGCTTCAACAAAAGCTTTCACTGCACAAATCACAGTTCTTATTTTGTTAGCCTTAATCATAGGAAAACATCGATCTACAATCGATGATTGTCGTTATAAATTATTATGTAAAGAACTTGGTTCTATTCCTGAAAAAGTTGATCAAACATTAAAAATAGATAATATTATAAAAAAAATATCTCAAGTATACTACGATGTAAATAATTTTCTTTATTTAGGTAGAGGAATTAATTTTCCGGTGGCTTTAGAAGGTGCTTTAAAACTAAAAGAAATATCCTATATTCATGCAGAAGGTTATCCTGCTGCAGAAATGAAACATGGTCCCATAGCTTTAATTGATGAGAATATGCCTGTAGTTATTATTGCTACAAAAAAAGGATGTTACGATAAAATTATTGGTAATATTCAAGAAGTAAAAGCTAGAAAAGGAAAGATTATAGCTATAATTAATGAAGGTGATGTTCAAGTTAATATGTTAGCAGATCATGTGATAAAAATACCAGATACTTCTGAAGTATTTAGTCCGTTGTTGACAGTAATACCACTTCAACTATTAGCTTATCAAATTGCTTATATACGTGGAGAAAATGTAGACCAACCAAGAAACTTAGCTAAATCAGTCACAGTAGAATAACTATATTTTCTTTTTATAAGAATATTTAATGAATAATTAAAAATAAATATTTTCAATATCTGATTCTATTTGATTTTTTAATATATTTTTCTAAAGCCATAGCCATAGAAGGGAATTCTGGTGTTGGTACTTTTATATCAATTTTTAATCCGGCCTTACAAGCCGCATCTAAAGTATTTTTTCCGAAAGTAGCAATTTTTGTATTATTTTGATCAAAATTAGGAAAATTATCAAATAAAGATTTGACTTCTGCTGGGTTGAAAAAAACTAAAATATCATAACATGCATGTTTTAAATCAGATAAATCACTAGAAGTTGTTTTATATAAAATAGCTCTTTTCCAAAAAATATTCAGTTTATTTAACATATCAGGAATTTCTGACTTTAATATATCTGAAGAAGGTAAAAGAAATTTTTCTTTGTAATGTTTTTTAATATAAGGAAGTATATCTTTAAATGACATATTTCCAATATGAATTTTTCTTTTTCTATAAATAATATATTTTTGTAAATAATAAGCTATGGTATTTGTTTGACATACATATTTCATGGAAATGGGAACTTTGAAACGCATCGATTTTGCTAATCGAAAATAATGATCTACAGATTTTTTACTAATAAAAAGAACGACGGTAAAATCTGAAAAATTGATTTTCTGTTTTCTTACATCACTGGATGATGCCCCTTTTACTTCTATGAAAGATCGAAAATCAATATTCACATTTTTATTTTTGCTAAGTTCTATGTATGGAGCATTAGAACCACCACTAAGAGGTTGTGAAATCAGAATATTATTTATTTTCATCCTTTTTTTTGTATAACAGAATTTTAAAGTTTAAAATGTATACATAAAATTAATATAAAAATAAAAAAAAGGCACAGAGCGGAATCGAACCGCTATAAAAGGTTTTGCAGACCTCTGCCTTTCCATTCGGCCACAGTGCCATCTTCAATCATCTAAAATAACACATACTCTATCTACATTTCCTTGTAATGGAGGATTTTCCTTACAAATTTTTACTTTTGTATATTTTACTAGAGGTTTTTTATATTTTTTTATTCTCTTAATTATTCTTTGTGCTAAATGTTCAATCAATTTAGAATTAATATTCATTTCTTCTTTTACAATATGATACAAATCTACATAGTTAATAGTCTTAGATAAATCATCATTAACAGATGCTTGATGAAAATCAATTTCAATTTCTAGATTAATTGTATAATGAGATCCAACATATTTTTCCTCTGGCATGCATCCATGAAATCCAAATAATTTAATATTTTCTAACACTATTTTTCCCATGAAAAAAATATTATTTTTTCATAGCTTCTTTATAATTTTCTTCTACTTTTATCCAATTTACTATATTCCAAAAAGAAGAAATATAATCTAAACGACGATTTTGATATTGTAAGTAATAAGCATGTTCCCAAACATCTAGTCCAAGTATTGGAATCCCTTCACAACCCATTCCGAACATAATAGGATTATCCTGATTGGCTGTGGAACAAATTGTTAATTTTTCTTCTTTTACGCATAACCAAGTCCATCCGGATCCAAAATGATTAGCTGCAACTTTAGAAAAGTTATCTTTAAAAGATTCAAAAGAATTAAAATTTTTTTGAATAATTTCAAGAAAATCTGGACTTGGATGAGTATATTTGATATGAGGAATCAATATTTCCCAAAATAAATTATGATTGTAAAAACCTCCACTATTATTACGTATTATTGAAGATTCAACATGAACTCTTTCTAAAATTTCTTTTATAGAAAAATTCAACATATTTGTATTTGAAATAGAATTATTTAGATTATTAGTATAAGTTGCATGATGTTTATTGTAATGAATATCCATAGTCTTTCTATCTATGTAAGGTTCGAGATCCTCATATAAATAGGGAAGTTTCGGTAATTTAAATGACATAGTTTTTTTTTTAGAATATAATATGTTTGAGAAAACAAATATAATTAAAAACCTTGGTATTAAAATTTAATTTAAAATATTATTGCATTTATTCCGGGAAGTATTTTCTTTTTCAAACTATATAACATAGCACCACCTCCTGTGGATAAGTAACTCATCTTTTTCTCACTTTTCTCCATTTTTAATGAAGCTATAGAATCTCCACCTCCTACTAAAGAAAATGCACCCTTATCAGTTGCATTTGCAATTGCTTTTATTACAGATCTAGTTCCTAAAGAAAAATTAGGAAATTCAAAAACACCTACAGGTCCATTCCATAAAATCGTTTTAGATTTTTCTATAATTTTACAAAAATTTTTTATAGAAACAGGACCTATATCTAATCCCATCCATCCATTTGGAATGGAATAAATAGGGCTAATTTTAGTGTTGGCTCCATTTTTAAATGAGTCGGCTATCAATACATCTTCCGGTAGATGTATAATATTTGTTTTTTTTTTATATTTATGAAAAATTTTTTTTAATGTTTTTTCTATAGTTTGATCTTTATCTTCTTCAATCATAGATTTTCCTATTTTTCCACCTTTCATTTTTATAAAAGGATAAGACATTCCTCCTCCTATTAAAATGTAATCTGCGAAATTTATAATATTTTCAATAATCTCTATTTTAGAAGAAATTTTTGCTCCTCCTAATAAAACTGTAATAGGTTTTTCTCCTTTTCCATATAAAAATTGGTTTAAAAATTCTATTTCTTTTTTCATAAGAAAACCAATACATTTTTTTTCTCCAAAAAATTTGGGAAGAATGGTAATAGAAGAATGTAAGCGATGTGCTACTCCAAAAGCGTCATTAACATAAATATTTCCTAATTTTGATAATTCATGAGCAAAATTTTCATCTTCATTTTCTTCTTCTTTGTAAAAACGTAAATTTTCTAATAATAAAATTTCACCATTTTTCAATTCATTAACTTTTTTTATCACAGAATCTCCAATACAATCTCCAAAAAAATTTACAAAAACATTTAATTTTCTGGATAAATAATGAGCTAAAAATTCTAAAGAATATGTTTTGGATGGAATTCCTTTTGGTCTTCCAAAATGAGATATGAGAACAATTTTTCCTTTTTCAGAAATAATTTTTCTAATGGTAGGAATACTATATTGAATACGTGTATCATCTATAATTTTATAAGATTTGTTTATAGGAACGTTAAAATCAACTCTTATTAAAGCAATTTGATTTTCAAAATTAAAATTGTTAATAGTTTTTATTTCCTTTATCATATTCATATTATGCAAAATTACCGAATTAAATTTATAATATTTAAAACATAAATGGATTGTAAAATTTTAATGTATATTTATTGTTTGTTTCTTTTTTTTGCAAAAATATAATGCTAATAGCAATAGGTTCTGATCATACAGGGGTATATTATAAATATGCGATAAACAATTTTTTAATTAAAAAAGGATACAAAATCAAAGATTTTGGATTTTCAGAACAAGGAAAAAAAGTTGATTATCCAGATTTTATTCATCCTACAGCAAATTTTGTAAATGAAGGAAAAGCTGATTTTGGAATTATCATATGTGGAAGTGGAAATGGCGCAGCTATGACAGCTAATAAATATGAAAAAATTCGTGCAGCTTTAGTATGGAAAAAAGAAATCGCAATTTTAGCAAGAAAACATAATAATGCTAATATCATTAGTTTACCAGCACGTTTCATAAAAAAAAATGAAATAATAGAAATTGTAGAAATATTTTTAGAAACAAATTTTGAAGGAGGAAGACACAAAATAAGAATAAAAAAAATACCTACAAATCCTCAGTAGCTCAGTTGGTTAGAGCATCTGACTGTTAATCAGGGGGTCGCTGGTTCGAATCCAGCCTGAGGAGCTTATTCCGATAAAACTACATGTGAATTAGTTTTAAATACAGTTATTTCAATTGTTATTTTCCATAAATAAAATTAGAAACTATCTGAATTACTTTTTTTTTTGTTTGAAATAAATCAATATTTAATAAAACAAAATCAAATAATTTAGCATAATTATTTTCTTTTTTTGCTTTTTTTAAACGAATATTTATGTTTGTTTCATCATTTTCATAGTTTTTATGATATCTTGTAATAAGTCTTTCTTTTAAAACTTTTATAGAATTTACCATTATAAATATGGATAAAGAATTATTGGGATATTGTTTTTTTAGATTTAATCCTCCTTTTACATCTATATCAAATAAAATATGTTGATTTGATTTCCAAATTTTATAAATTTCATTTTTTAAAGTTCCATAAAATAATTTTGGATAAACCTCCTCCCATTCTGCAAATTGATACTTTTTTATTTTAGAAAAAAAAGAGTTTATAGACAAGAAATAGTAATCTTTTCCATGTATTTCATTATTTCGAATTGATCGTGTAGTACATGAAACCGAAAATTTTAGTTCTGGAAATTTTGAAAGTAAACAATGTGAAATCGTAGTTTTTCCAGATCCAGAAGGACCTGATAAAATAATCATTTTTCCTTTTTTCATTATTTTATCTAACTTTGTTTTATTTAATATCATGGAAAATAAAGTTTTTATAAAAATTTATGTGATATGAAATTAGGAATAGTAGGTGTAACAGGAATGGTCGGACGTGTGATGATTGATCTCCTAGAAAAAAGAAATTTTCCATTAAAAGAGTTATATATTTCCGCTTCTGATAAATCTATTGGTAAAGAATTTTTTTTTAAAAAAAAAGTATATCAAATTATTAGTATATATGATCTATTTTTAAACAAACCTGATATTGTTTTATTTTCAGCGGGATCTAATATATCAAAAGAATGGGCTCCAAAATTTTCAAAAGAAGGATCTACAGTTATTGATAATTCTTCAGCATGGAGGATGGATCCCAGCAAAAAATTAATTGTTCCTGAAATCAATGCGACTTCTTTATGTAAAGAAGATAAAATTATTGCTAATCCAAATTGCTCTACAATACAATTAGTTATGATTTTATTTCCATTGCATATAGAATATGGACTTAGTAGAGTTATTATTTCCACTTATCAATCAGTAACAGGAACTGGAAAAAAAGCTTTGGATCAGCTATATAAAGAAAAGGATGGAAATTTTTCTTTAAAAGTATATCCACATCCTATTTATCAAAATGTATTACCTCATTGTGATCATTTTACAAATAATGGATATACAATAGAAGAGATGAAATTAATAAATGAAACAAAAAAAATAATAAATGATTATAACATATCAATAACAGCAACAGCTGTCCGTGTTCCTGTTACAGGGGGGCATTCAGAAAGTGTTAATATAACATTTAAGAAGAAACCTAATATAAATCATATATATGAAATACTATCGAAAACAAAAGGAATAATAGTTGAAGATAATCCAAAAAAAAATGGATATCCAATGCCATTATATGCAAATGGAAAAGATGAAGTTTTTGTTGGTAGAATACGAGAAGATTTTTCATTTCCAAATTCTATAAATATTTGGATCGTGTCAGATAATCTTCGTAAAGGTGCAGCTACTAATGCTATTCAAATTGCTGAACATTTAATAAGAAAAAAATATGTTTAACTATTTTTCAAAATTTTTTTCAATTATAAGAGTATATTCTCCTAATATTTTTTTTGAATTTTGATAATATAAAATCATTTTTTCTATATTTCCCCTTGATATATTTTGGAAATATTTAGATATTTCTTTGCATACGACAATATTTCTTTCTGAACCAAAGAAATATTTCATTTCATTTAATGTTTGTAATAATCTATGAGGAGATTCGTATAATATAATAGTTTTATTTTCTTTAGATAGATTTTCTAATTTAATTTTTCTTTTTTTTTTGGGTAAAAAACCTATAAAAATAAATTCATTAGTAGACATTCCTGAACAAACTAATGCTGGAACAAATGCAGTAGGACCAGGCAAACATTCTATAGTAATAGAAGCTTGAATACAAGATTTTATTAACAAAAAACCTGGATCCGATATACTTGGAGTACCTGCATTAGATATTAACGCTAATTTTTTTCCTTTTTTAATTTTTTTTATAATATAGGGAATTATTTTATGTTCATTATAAATATGATATTTATTTACATTAGTTTTTATATTATAAAAATTCAATAATTTTTTGGAAGTTTTATAATTCTCTACTAAAATTAAATCTACCTCTTTTAATATTCGTAATCCTCTGAAAGTAAAATCCTCAAGATTTCCTATAGGAGTAGGTACAATATATAACATATTATAATTTACAATGTTAAAAAATGTTAAAAATCATATAAAAAAAAGATATAATAAATCTATTATTATAAAAATAAAAATCCATAACTTCTATCATAAAATTTTAGGAAAATATTTGTAAAAAATTTTTAATCATTCAAATTAAAATAATTAGACTATGTGAAATACTTTTTTTTAAATTAATATTTCATCATCAAATAAAATAATTATTTATAATTAATAATATAATATAATAGTTGAGTTAATGCATTAAAAAATTAATTAATGCTGATGAAATCAATAATAATGAGAGGAAAACAATATATATTTAGAAGTCATTTAGTATCTGGAGATATTATATTTAAGTATGATTTGAATGGTTTTTTGAGAGAGGTTATTTTTCCTGAAAGACTTTCTTTTTCGCATTATGTATGGATAGGTAAATATTTACCTTACAATGAATCTATTATAAATAAAATGAAAAATGCTAGATCAGCTTTTTCTATAGAAGAAATTCCTGCTGATTTATCTTTTAGTCGTTTTTGGACAGATTATAGATATAAAGTTGGAAAAAAAAGAATGGCTGAAAATATTTGGAATCGTATGTCTTTATCTGATAGAGTTAAAGCTTTATCTTATATTCCTAAATATTTAGATCACGTAAAACGTACAGGACATGATCAAGCTTATCCAACTACTTATTTAAATCAAAGATACTTTGATAGTTAATTAATTATTCCTATTATTAATTATAATGTTAACAGCTTCTTCTAAATTGAGTGAATTATTCAAAAATATTTTTTCATCAATTGGAATCGATTTGCTATTATGTTTAATATAAATATTGTATTTATTTATTTTTAGTAAAATATCTTTTTTTTCAAATACACCTAATAACTTTGGAAGTTCAAGTATTTTTAAAGCTTCTGTAAGAGAAATTTTTTCTATTTTTTGTTTGTTTAATAAGGGAACAAATTTTGGCTTTTCTTTATTATTAAATTCTCCCATTTGAATAATGGGACCATATTTTGCTATTTTTACAAAAATTTTTTTACCAGATTTTGGATCTTCTCCAAGAAAACGTTTTTTATCAATTTTATTGACATTATTTTTAACATATTGTATTTTATTATAAAATTTACTGTAAAAATTTTCAATAATTTCAATCCAAGATTGTTTTCCTTTAGCTATATTATCAAATTTTTCTTCTAAGTTTGCAGTAAAATCATAATTTATTATTTCATAAAAATTTTCTTTTAAAAAATTAGTGGTTAAAATACCCATTTCTGTTGGAAAAAATTTATTTTTTTCCGTTTCAGAAATTTGATCATTCTTTTTAATAATTGAATCTCCTTTCAATATAAAAATTTCACGTGTTTCTATTTTTTTTGAAATTTTTTGTATGTTAACATAATTTCTTTTTTGAATAGTGGAAATTATAGGTACATAAGTAGAAGGTCTACCTATTCCTAATTCTTCCAATTTTTTTACTAAACTGGCTTCATTGTATCTTCGTATATGATTTTTAATAGTTTGTTTAGCTATAATTTCTTTTTTTTCTAGAAAAGAATCTTTCTTTATTTTTATTTCTAAAATATCTATGTTATATTTTTCTTTTTTTTCAATATTGAATATCTTCATAAAACCATCAAACAAAACAGTTTTTTTAGTACAAATAAAAAAATTTTTAAAATGAGAAGGTTGAATATAAATATCTTTTTTTTCAAAAATAGCATCTTTCATTTGTCCTGCAATTGTTCGTTTCCATATAAGTTTATAAAGACGTTTATGAAATATATCTAAAGAATCTAAATAATTTTTATTAAAATTAATAACTGTAGGATGAATAGCTTCGTGAGCTTCCTGAGATAATTTATTTTCTTTTTTATAAAATTTTTTTATATATAGATATTTTTTTCCATATGAAGAAAGAACGAAATTTTTAATTTCTACTAATATTTTTTTTGATAAATTTGTACTATCTGTTCTAATATATGTAATAAATCCTTTTTCATATAATTTTTGAGCTAAAAACATTGTTTTGGATATAGAATAATTTAACTTATTACAAGCTTCTTGTTGTAAAGATGATGTAGTAAATGGAGGAGGTGGACATTTTTTCTCTTGTTTTACAACAATTTTTTTTACTACAAAAGTACTATTTGAACATAATGTTAAAATATTCTTCATTTTTTTTTTATCTTCTATTTTTTTTTCCAACTTAGCACTAAAAGTAGTTTTATCTTCAGAATTAGTAAAAATTCCATATAATTGATAAACTGGTGAAGGAATCAAGTTTTGAATTTTTTTTTCTTGCTCTACTATAAGTCTTACTGCTACAGATTGAACTCTTCCTGCAGAAAGACCAGAGTTGATTTTTTTCCATAAAATAGGAGATAATTGAAATCCTACTAATCGATCTATAATTCGTCTAGCCTGTTGAGCATAAACTAAATTATAATCAATAGATCTTGGATTTTTTATAGCATAAAAAATTGCTTCTTTCGTAATTTCGTGAAATACTATTCTTCTATATTTTTCATTAGGAATATTGAATGTTTTATAAATTTGATAAGCTATAGCTTCTCCTTCACGATCTTCATCAGAAGCTAACCAAATGATTTCGTAATTTTTTATTAATATTTTAAGATTTTGAACAATTTTTTTTTTTTAGATAGTATTACATAATTTGGTTTAAAATTATCTTTAATTTTAATACCTATTTCTTTTTCTGGTAGATCTATGAAATGTCCATAGCTAGATACTACATAGTAATTTTTTCCAAGAAATTTTTGTATTGTACAAGCTTTAGTGGGAGATTCCACAATTACTAAGTTTTTTTTCATTTTATTTCGAATTTATTGATTTCTTTCTACAATAAAATTTACCATTATTTTTAACGTTTCTTTAATTGTACCTTCCGGATAAAACTCTAATATTTTTAATGCGTTATTGCGAAATTTTATCATTTTTTTAGTGGCATATTCTAACCCTCCATATTTTTTTACATAATTAATTATTTGGCATCTTTTTTTTTCGTCATAATTTTTTATATAATTTAATATATATTTTTGATCTTTTTCAGAAGCATTTTGAATAGTATAAATAAGTGGAAGTGTTATTTTTTTTTCTCTTAGATCTATTCCTATAGGTTTTCCAGTAAAATTATTTTTTTTTTCATCATAATCAAATAAATCATCTTTTATTTGAAAAGCTATACCTGTAAAAATTCCAAATTTTCTCATTTTTAAAGCTGTTTTTTCGTCTACATTGACCGATCGTGCTCCTGCTTCACAAGAAGCAGCAATTAAACTTGCTGTTTTATGATAAATAATTTGATTATAAATTTTTTCAGTGATATTTAATTTTTTAGATTTTTCCATTTGCAATAATTCTCCTTCACTCATATTTTTTATGGTTTTACACACAATTTTGAGTAAATCATAATAATTATTATTTGTTGCAATTAAAAGACTTTTAGAAAGTAAGTAATCTCCTATTAAAACAGCTATTTTATTTTTCCATATAGCATTAATAGAAAAAGAACCACGACGAAGAAAACTATTATCTATCACATCATCGTGTATAAGTGTAGCTGTATGGATTAGTTCTATTAAACAAGCGGTATGATATGTTTTTTTTTGTACATTTCCTAACATTTTAGCAATTAAAAAAATAAATATAGGACGAATTAATTTTCCTTTTCTATGAATAATATAATGAGTAATTTGATTAACTAAAGGAACATTGCTTTTAATTATATCTACAAATTGTTTTTCAAATTCATTTATTTCTTTTTTTATGATAGTTTTTACTTTATCTAGGATTATTTTCATAATATCTTATGGTTTTTTTTGATAGTGTTTTATAATATTAACATAGCATCACCATAAGAATAAAATCTATATTTTTTTTCTATTGCTACTCGATATGCTTTCATTATTAAATCAAAACCAGCAAAAGCAACTGTCATCATAAGTAATGTAGATTTTGGCATATGAAAGTTCGTAATCATAGAATTAGCTATACTAAAGTTATAAGGAGGAAAAATGAATTTATTAGTCCATCCACAAAATGGATTTAAATTTTTGTTAGAAGAAACTGAGCTTTCAATAGCTCTCATAGAAGAAGTTCCAACAGCACAAATTCGTTTTTTTTTTTGTTTGGTATAATTGATTATTTTACATGTATTTTCATCTATAAAGCATTTTTCGGAATCCATTTTATGTTTTGATATATCTTCTACTTCTACAGGTAAAAAACTTCCTAATCCTAAATGTAAAGTTACTTCCACTAAATTGATCCCTTTTATTTCTAGTTTTTTTAATAAGTGTTTTGAAAAATGTAATCCTGCTGTAGGTGCAGCTACAGATCCTTCTTTTTTTGCATATACTGTTTGATAACGTTTTTCGTCATTTTTTTCTGGTTGTCTATTCATGTATTTGGGTAAAGGGGTTTTTCCTAACTCTTTTATTTTTTTTATAATTTTTTCATGATTTCCATTAAAATTAAGCTGTAAAATTCTTCCTCTAGAAGTAGTGTTATCTATAACTTCACCTGTTAATCCAGATCCAAAATTTAATTTATTTCCTACTCTTACTTTTCTAGCAGGATCAACTAATACATCCCATGTTCTATCTTTTGAATCTAATTCTCTAAGTAAAAAAACTTCTATTTTAGCTTCTGTTTTTTCTTTATTTCCAAATAATCTTGCTGGAAAAACTTTGGTATTATTGAGAATTATAGAATCTCCTTCTTCAAAATATTCATGTAAGTCTTTAAATAATTTATGTTCTATTTTTTGATTTTTCCTATGAATGATCATTAATTTAGATTCATCTCTTTCTTGATTTGGATATTTAGCAAGAAGATTTAAAGGAGATATAAAATCAAAATCTGAAGTTCTCATGTTCATGTCTGATGAATTAGTAAATTAATATTTTAATTGTATAAAATTAGATTATTTATTTTTCTAGAAAAATATATATATAATTTATTTTTTTTTCAATTTTTGATTGAAAACTTTTTTATTTTAAAAAAAAAGACGTATACTTGCATTTTCGAGAATGGTTGTTTTATTGTTCTTTGCATAAAGAAGCTTCTAAGCCTGATACATCGGGATTTTAATAAAGTTTTACGTATTTGATATTAATTTTTTCACAACGGAGAGTTTGATCCTGGCTCAGGATGAACGCTAGCGGCGGGCTTAACACATGCAAGTCGAGGGGCAGCATGAAATCTATTCATAGATTTTGATGGCGACCGGCGTACGGGTGCGTAGCACGTACGTAACCTACCTTTTGCTAGAAAATAGCCTGAGGAAACTTAGATTAATGTTCTATAGTATAATAAAATCGCATGATTTTATTATTAAAGCAGAAATGCGGCAAAAGATGGACGTGCGCCCGATTAGTTTGTTGGTAAGGTAAAGGCTTACCAAGACGATGATCGGTAGGGGGCCTGAGAGGGTGATCCCCCACACTGGTACTGAGACACGGACCAGACTCCTACGGGAGGCAGCAGTGAGGAATATTGGTCAATGGAGGAAACTCTGAACCAGCCACGCCGCGTGCAGGAAGAATGCCTTACGGGTTGTAAACTGCTTTTGTTTAGGAATAAAAATTCTTACGTGATAAGAATTGTGAATGTACTATACGAATAAGTGTCGGCAAACTCCGTGCCAGCAGCCGCGGTAATACGGAGGACACAAGCGTTATCCGGATTTATTGGGTTTAAAGGGTGCGTAGGCGGTTTATTAAGTCAGTAGTGAAATGTTGCAGCTTAACTGTTAAAATTGCTATTGATACTGATAGACTTGAGTGAGACTGGAGTAACTGGAATGTGTGGTGTAGCGGTGAAATGCATAGATATCACACAGAACACCAATCGCGAAAGCAGGTTACTAAGTCTATACTGACGCTGAGGCACGAAAGCGTGGGGAGCAAACAGGATTAGATACCCTGGTAGTCCACGCCGTAAACGATGATCACTAGTTGTTGGATTTATTTCAGTGACTAAGCGAAAGTGATAAGTGATCCACCTGGGGAGTACGGTCGCAAGGCTGAAACTCAAAGGAATTGACGGGGGCCCGCACAAGCGGTGGAGCATGTGGTTTAATTCGATGATACGCGAGGAACCTTACCAAGGTTTAAATGTACTACGAATAAGCTAGAAATAGTTTAGTCTTCGGACGGAGTACAAGATGCTGCATGGTTGTCGTCAGCTCGTGCCGTGAGGTGTTGGGTTAAGTCCCTCAACGAGCGCAACCCTTGTTGTTAGTTGCCAACGAATAATGTCGGGGACTCTAGCAAGACTGCCGACGTAAGTCGAGAGGAAGGTGGGGATGACGTCAAATCATCACGGCTCTTATACCTTGGGCTACACACGTGCTACAATGGTCGGTACAAAGGGTTGCTACTGGGTAATCAGAAGCTAATCTCTAAAAGCCGATCTCAGTTCGGATTGGAGTCTGCAACTCGACTCTATGAAGTTGGAATCGCTAGTAATCGCATATCAGCCATGATGCGGTGAATACGTTCCCGGGCCTTGTACACACCGCCCGTCAAGCCATGGAAGTCGGGGATACCTGAAATTGGTGCCCGTAAAAGGAGCTGATTAAGGTAAAATCGATAACTGGGGCTAAGTCGTAACAAGGTAGCCGTATCGGAAGGTGCGGCTGGAACATCTCTTTTTTTAGAGTTTTTTCTTATTTATAAATCAATTGAAAAACTTATTAAAAAAAACCTAGTTATTAGGCTGGAAGCTTTCTATATGAAAAATGGTAAGAGAGTAGAGAAATTGATGATAAGGATAAGAATGATAAGAATCAGTCTCGTAGCTCAGATGGTTAGAGCGCTACACTGATAATGTAGAGGTCCGCGGTTCAATTCCGCGCGAGACTATTTAGGGGAATTAGCTCAGCCGGTTTAGAGCGCCTGCTTTGCACGCAGGAGGTCATCGGTTCGATCCCGATATTCTCCATTTTTATAGTATTTATAGTTCTTTGACATACATAATATACAATTCATGAAAAAAGCTAATAAAGGGCGTATGGTGGATGCCTTGGCTCTGAGAGGCGAAGAAGGACGTGATAAGCTGCGATAAGCTGCGGGGATTGGCACATACAAATTAATCCGCAGATTTCCGAATGGGGAAACCTATTATACAACAGTATAATATTACTTTTATGTAAAGCTAACCTAGAGAACTGAAACATCTAAGTATCTAGAGGAAAAGAAAACAATAGTGATTCTGTTAGTAGTGGCGAGCGAAAACGGAAGAGCCCAAACCATTATGGTCTAGGCTATAGTGGGGTTATAGGTCTACAATAAATGACTATTTTTTTATAGTAGAATGATTTGGAAAAATCAATCATAGAAGGTGATAATCCTGTATACAAAATAAAAAAATTACATGTGTAGTAACCTGATTAGGACGGGACACGAGAAATCTTGTCTGAATTTGCCGGGACCATCCGGTAAGGCTAAATACTACTCAGAGACCGATAGTGAACTAGTACCGTGAGGGAAAGGTGAAAAGTACTTCGAATAGAAGGGTGAAATAGATCCTGAAACCATACGCTTACAAACTGTCGGAGCTTTTTCGTGAAGTGACGACGTGCCTTTTGCATAATGAACCTATGAGTTAATTTTTTCGGCAAGGTTAAATAGTTCAGCTATGAAGCCGTAGCGAAAGCGAGTCTGAATAGGGCGTATATAGTCGTAAGAATTAGACGCGAAACCGAGTGATCTATCCATGAGCAGGTTGAAGCTGTGGTAACACATAGTGGAGGACCGAACCGGTTGACGTTGAAAAGTCTTCGGATGACTTGTGGATAGGGGTGAAAGGCCAATCAAACTCGGAGATAGCTCGTACTCCCCGAAATGCATTTAGGTGCAGCATCGTGTTAAATAATACAGAGGTAGAGCTACTGATTGGATGAAGGGGTTTCACCACCTACTAATTCCTGACAAACTCCGAATGCTGTTATTATGTTTCACGGTAGTGAGGGCATGGGTGCTAAGGTCCATGTCCAAGAGGGGAACAACCCAGACCATCAGTTAAGGCCCCCAAGTATATATTAAGTTGAATAAACGAAGTTCAGTTACTGAGACAGCTAGGATGTTAGCTTGGAAGCAGCTATTCATTTAAAGAGTGCGTAACAGCTCACTAGTCGAGTGACTGAGCATGGATAATAATCGGGCATAAATATATCGCCGAAACTATGGGATTGATTTATCAATCGGTAGGGGAGCATTGTAATAGCATAGAAGCTATATTGTAAGATATAGTGGAGCTTTTACAAAAGAAAATGTAGGTATAAGTAACGATAATGCGGGTGAAAAACCCGCACACCGAAAAACTAAGGTTTCCTCAGCCATGTTAATCAGCTGAGGGTTAGTCGGATCCTAAGGTGAAATCGAAAGGTGTAATCGATGGAAGACCGGTTAATATTCCGGTACTTGCTTTTATTGCGATAGGGGGGACGGAGCAATGAAACTGTCGCGTACGGACGGATGTGTACGTTAAAGTAGTTAGGTATAAAATATATTGGAAAATCCGTATATTTTGCTGATCTACGATAGTACCACGAACCTACGGGGGAGTGGATAGTGCAGGTAAGAGCTTCCAAGAAAAGCCTCTAAGCTTCAGATAAAAGTAAACCGTACCAAAACCGACACAGGTAGTTGAGGAGAGAATCCTAAGGTGCTCGAGTGATTCACGGCTAAGGAACTAGGCAAAATGAACCTGTAACTTAGGAAGAAAGGTAGCCTTTTTTAATTTTTTTTAAAAAAGGCCGCAGCGAAGAGATCCAGGCGACTGTTTATCAAAAACATAGGACTCTGCTAAATTGAAAGATGATGTATAGGGTCTGACACCTGCCCAGTACTGGAAGGTTAAAGAAAAAAGTTAGCTTTGGCAAAGCTTTTGACTGAAGCCCCAGTAAACGGCGGCCGTAACTATAACGGTCCTAAGGTAGCGAAATTCCTTGTCGGGTAAGTTCCGACCTGCACGAATGGTGTAACGATCTGGAAACTGTCTCAGCCGTGAGCTCGGTGAAATTGTAATATCGGTGAAGATGCCGATTACTCGCAATGGGACGAAAAGACCCTGTGAACCTTTACTATAGCTTCGTATTGATTTCGATTAAAAAATGTGTAGGATAGGTGGGAAACTTTGAAACATTGTCGCTAGATAATGTGGAGTTGTCCTTGAAATACCACCCTTTTTTTAATTGAAATCTAACTCAATCAAAAAAAATTGAGAACATTGCGTGGTGGGTAGTTTGACTGGGGTGGTCGCCTCCAAAAAAGTAACGGAGGCTCCCAAAGGTACCCTCAACACGTTTGGTAATCGTGTGTAGAGTGTAATGGCATAAGGGTGCTTGACTGTGAGACCAACAAGTCGACCAGGTACGAAAGTAGGGCATAGTGATCCGGTGGTTCCGCATGGAAGGGCCATCGCTCAAAGGATAAAAGGTACTCCGGGGATAACAGGCTAGTCTCCCCCAAGAGCTCACATCGACGGGGAGGTTCGGCACCTCGATGTCGGCTCGTCACATCCTGGGGCTGAAGAAGGTCCCAAGGGTTGGGCTGTTCGCCCATTAAAGTGGCACGCGAGCTGGGTTCAGAACGTCGTGAGACAGTTCGGTCTCTATCTATTGCGAGCGTTAGAAGCTTGAGTGGACCTGATTCTAGTACGAGAGGACCGAATTGGACGAACCTCTGGTGTATCAGTTGTATCGCCAGGTGCATCGCTGAGTAGCTATGTTCGGAAGAGATAAGCACTGAAAGCATATAAGTGCGAAACTCTCCACAAGATTAGGCTTCTTTTAAGGGTCGTTGAAGATGACAACGTTGATAGGCTACAAGTGTAAAGATAGTAATATCATAGCTGAGTAGTACTAATTACCCGTAAGCTTTTAATCTATCATGATGTATATTATGTTATGTCTTTTTATTTAAATTTTTAATGGGTGGTTATAGCAATGTGGACCCACCTCTTTCCATTCCGAACAGAGAAGTGAAACACATTAGCGCTGATGGTACTGGTTTATTCCGGGAGAGTAAGTCGCCGCCCTTATTTATATATTTATAACAGACTTTCCGAATATAAATCTCGATTTCCGGTATCTGCACGAAGAATACTTTCACTTCTATAATAGTAAAGACTTTTTAAGCCTATTTTCCAAGCCTCAATATGTACTTTATTTACATATTTTGCTGGAGCATTTTGATGAAAAGAAAGATTTATGCTTTGTCCTTGATCAATATATTTTTGTCGAATACTCGCTTGTTTAATTAATTCTAATTGATTAATTTCTTTAAAACATCTAAAAACATTTTTTTGCTCCTCACTAAGAGCAAGAGCAGTTAATCCAAGACAGGATCCTTTTTCATTAGCTATTTGTTCCCAAACTTCCGGAATATTATATCCATTTTTTGTGAGTATTCTTTCCAAATAAGGATTTTTACGAATATGCATTCCTTTTGAATCATCATCTACATATATATTTGCAGCTAAAGGTTCTACCCCTTGAGAAAGACCCCCCGCTAATTTTGCAGAACTCCTATTAGGAGCTATCGCCATTAAAGTTAAATTTCTTCTTCCTGTTCCTACATTC
Organism: Blattabacterium cuenoti; assembly: GCF_014252015.1. Taxonomy (NCBI): domain Bacteria; kingdom Pseudomonadati; phylum Bacteroidota; class Flavobacteriia; order Flavobacteriales; family Blattabacteriaceae; genus Blattabacterium; species Blattabacterium cuenoti. Next base: position 353,782 of record NZ_CP059206.1, on the reverse strand, counting down.
CATTCCGATTCTCCATATTCTTTAGCCAAATATTTAGTAGCTTTTTGAGATTCTAATTGTATATTCCTAAATATATTATGTATTAGCATTTCAGATTTAACAGATACAAAAGGAATCATATTATATTGTAAATATGAGTGCCATCCTAAAGCTCCCAAACCTAAAGCTCTACTTTTTTCTGCGAAACGAACTGCATCCTCTATTCCCTGTATATGTTTTCCTTTATCAATAAATTCTTGCATAACCGCATCAAGAAATAGAATAGCATAAAAGACAGTATTTGTATTTTTCCACTCTACGTATTTATATAAATTTAAAGAAGATAAACAACATACAAGAGTATGATTTTCATCTGTTGGCAACATTATTTCTGAACAAAGATTACTATGATGTATTTTTAACCCGTGTTTTTTCCAATTTTCTGGAATGTTTTTATTAGCATTTTCTTTAAAAAAAAGATATGGTTCTCCAGTTTGAACACGTTCTTTAAGAGTATCAATCCATAAAATTCGTTCTTTTCCATTTTTTTTTAATACTTTTTCCATAAAAGAATTAGAAATTATCACTCCTTGATGAACATTGTGACATTGACGATTAATATCACCTTTAGGTTCTCTAATCTTTAAAAATTCCGGATATTCTTTATGTTCTATATTTAAATAAATAGCGACAGCTCCTCTACGTGTTCTTCCTTGTTTACTTGCTACTATAGCACTATCATATGATTTAATAAAAGGAATAATTCCATCAGAAGTTCCTAATGTTCCATTTTTTATGGAGCTCCCTATAGGTCTAACTAAACTAAAATCATAAGAAGTACCTCCTCCATGTTTGCTGAGTATTGCCATTTCTAAATTTTTTCTATATATTTCATACATGCTATCCCCAATTCTTCCTGAAAAACAACTAATAGGTAAACCTTTTTCTGTTCCAAGATTTACCATGACTGGAGTAGAAGGGATAAGCCATCCTTTCCAAAAAATATTAAAAAACTCTCCTTCTATTTTCGGTTTTTTTAAAATTTTTGCTGCATTTTTTGCCAATCTTTTGTACGCTTCAAAAGGAGTTTCTCCATCTAATAAATATCCACCTTTAATTGTAGTTAAATATAATTCATTATTAGCCCAAATAGGAAAATCTTTTCCTACTTGCCATCCTTCTTTTTCTGCAATAGGGTGTGTTTCCATTATCGTAGAACTATTTGTTTTTTTCTTTTTCTATTTGCTCTTTGAGTTTAGCTAATCCTGCTATATCTCCGAGAGTAGATCTCTCAAATTTTCTGTTTCTCATACGTTGCTCTTTTTTTTGATCTTTATCGCGATAAATAGATGTATGAGAAACAACAATTTTTTTAGTTTCTTTATTAAATTCAATAACCTTAAAATGGGTTTTTTCTCCTTTTTTTAAAGTAGCCCCATCTTTTTTCTCCAAAAAACGTAATGGAGCAAAAGCTTCTATTTCCTGATCTTCTGTAAATTTGACAAAAGCTCCTTTATCAAATAAATTTGATATTATTCCATTATGAATACTTCCCACATAATAAATATTTTCATATTTCTTCCATGGATTTTCTTTTAATTGTTTATGTCCTAAATTTAATCTTCTTGCTTGAGTATCTATAGCAAGGATAATTACTTCTAATTTATCATTTATACTACAAAATTCAGAAGGATGTTTAATTTTTTTTACCCATGAAAGATCATTCGTGTAAATAATTCCATAGATTCCTTGTTCCAATTCTAAAAAAACTCCAAAATTTTTAAATTTTCTTACAAATCCAATATATTTTGATCCTATAGGATATTTTTCTTGGATATTAATCCAAGGATCTGTAGTCAATTGTTTCACACTTAAAGACATTTTTCTTTCTTGACGATCTATGGTTAATATAACAGCTTCTAACTCATCTCCTATTTGTACAAAATCTTGAGTAGAAGATAAATCTGTAGACCAAGACATCTCACTAATATGTAATAACGCTTCTACACCTGGAATAATTTCAATAAATGCTCCGTAATCGGCTAAAACACTTACTTTTCCTTTTACTTTACTCCCTACCTTTAAATCTTTATCTAAAGAATTCCAAGGGTGAGGTTGTAATTGTTTTAATCCCAATTGTACGCGATTTTTATCTTTATCTACACCTAATACAACAAATTTTAATTCCTGTTCTAACTGAACTATTTCTGTAGGATGGTTAATATGCGGCCAACTCATATCGGTAATATGAAGCAATGCATCTACACCTCCCAAATCTACAAAAGCACCATAAGGAAGAATGTTTTTAATTTTACCTTCTAATACCTGACCTTTATCTAATTTTGAGATCATTTCTTTTCTCTGTTCTTCAATATCTCTTTCTATTAATACTTTATGAGAAACAACAACGTTTTTTGTTTTTTGATTAATCTTAACTACTTTTACTTCCATAGTTTTTCCTACATAAGTATCATAATCTCGAACAGGTTTTACATTAATATGTGATCCAGGTAAAAAACATTCTATATCAAATATTTCAATAATTAGTCCTCCTTTTGTTCTAGCTGCAACAAAACCTAATATTACTTCTGATTTTTCATATGCTTCATTAATACGTTGCCAGTTTCTTAGCATTTTTGCTTTTTCATATGAAAGAATACATTGTCCTTTATAATCCATTTTGACAACCATTACTTCTATTTTACTGCCAACTTGAATATTAAAATTTTCTCTAAATTCATTTATAGGAATGGCCCCTTCTGCTTTAAATCCAATATCTACAATAATAGTCTTATCCGAAAGATGTGTTACAATTCCTTGATATATTTCTAATTCTTGAACTTTTGGTAAAGTTTTTGTATATATTTCTTCAAATTTTTTTCTTTCTTCTTGTATCTCATTATTTAAATGAGTTTCATATTTCGTCCAATCGAAACTTGTTTTTAGATTTACCTGATCCTTCAGTTTCTTATTTTGTATTTCATATAAAGAGGATGATTTTTTTTTTATTTCTTCGGTTTGATTAGACATAATTTTTATTATTTTTTCACTATTTTCTATCTATCCATTAAAAAACATACATGGGCAGATAAACTAGAACATAGCAGTTTTAGTGTTCTCGTTTGTTTATTTTATTAATAAAAAAAACAGGTAATACAAAACTAATAATTTTTCAGTAACTTTTTCTACTAATTCAAATAAAATGTACCTCATTGTTGATACCGAAACAACAGGATTGCCTATTTCCTATAATTTACCAATTACTCATGTAGATAATTGGCCAAGAATAGTGCAAATTTCATGGCAAAGTCATGATGTAATAGGTGATTTAATAGAATTCAAAAATTTCATTGTAAAACCGGATCATTATGATATTCCTTTTAATGCTTTTAAAATTCATGGAATAACTAATGAAAAAGCTGAAAAATATGGAGTTGATTTAAATTTTGTTCTTCATGAGTTTAAAAAAACTCTTGATAAATCTCAATGCTTAATTGGACATAATTTAGAATTTGATATTAAAGTTATTGAATGTGAATTTTTTAGAAAAAAAAAAGAAATTTCCTTTAAAAATAAAAAAATATTGGATACTAAAGAGATTTCTGTTTCTTATTGCAAATTATCAGGAAGTGGAAAAAGATTTAAATGGCCTACGTTATCTGAATTGTATAAAAAACTTTTTGAAGAAGAAATTAAAAATTTGCATAATGCAGCAAATGATGTAAAAGCTACCGCACGTTCTTTTTTAGAACTATTACGTATCGGAATAATATCACATGAAGATATAGGGGTAAAAAAAGACATTATATTAGAATTCAGAAGTAAATATTGTACAAAAATTCCTTATTCTATAGTTTTATTTAAGGATGATCATTCTTTTTTAGATTTAAAAATAGATTTAGAAAAAGGGAGTGAAAATGAAGAAAAAAAAGAAAAAATTTATTTCGAAAATAAGGAAAAATTAAAAAAAAAAAAGTATTCTCATATTCATAATCATACCTATTTTTCTATTCTTTATTCAACTATAAACATTCAATCTTTAGTAGAAAGAGCTATACATTTAAATATGCCAGCTGTTGGTATCACCGATTATGGAAACATGATGGGTTCTTTTCATTTTTTAGATGCTATTCATTCTATAAATAAAAAATATTATCCAAAAAAATCAATCAAAGGAATTATAGGTTGTGAAGTTTTTATTTCAGATAATTATTTGCAAAATAAATTTACTAAAGAAGAACCGGATAAACGATATCAACAAGTTTTTTTATCCAAGAATAAAAAAGGTTATCATAATTTAGCAAAACTTTGTTCATTAGGTTTTACAGAAGGTTTCTATGCTGGAATTCCTAGAATCGGAAAAAAGTTAATAGAAAAACATAAGGAAAATCTGATTGCTCTTACTGGAGATTTAAATGCAGAAATTCCATATACTATTTTAAATTATGGAGAAAGAAAAGCGGAGAGAGTTTTTTTATGGTGGAAAGATCTTTTTGGAGATGATTTTTATATAGAATTATTGCGTCATGGTCTAGAAGCAGAAGATTATGTAAATAATATATTACTTAAATTTTCTAAAAAATATCATGTAAAATATATTATACAAAACAATACTTTCTATTTAGATAAAAAAGAAGCAAATGCTCATGATATTTTACTTTGTATAAAAAATGGAGTGAAACAGTTAACCCCTATAGGAAAAGGAAGAGGTTATAGGTTTGGTTTTCCTAATCATGAATTTTATTTTAAAAGTACAGAAGAAATGAAAGATATTTTCTTTGATCTTCCAGAATCTTTTGATTTTTTAGAAGAATTGGTTAATAAAATTGAATCTTATCATATTTCGCATAAAATATTGCTTCCAAAATTTCAAATTCCAAAATCATTTGAAGATCCTATAGACAAAATAGATGGAGGAAATAGAGGAGAAAATCGTTTTTTAAAAAAAATAACTTTTGATGGAGCCAAAAAACGTTATCAAAATATTACCCAAGAAATTCAAGAAAGAATTCTTTTTGAATTAAAAACAATAGAAAAAATTGGCTATCCTGGTTATTTTCTCATCGTTCATAATTTCATTTCTCAAGCTAGAAAAATGAATATTTCAGTGGGACCTGGAAGAGGATCAGCTGCTGGATCTATTGTGGCTTATTGTATAGAAATAACCAATATAGATCCAATGAAATATCGTTTGCTTTTTGAACGATTCTTAAATCCTGATAGGATCTCTTTACCAGATATTGATATTGATTTTGATGATAGAGGACGTGAAAAAATTATTGAATGGGTCGTTAAAAAATATGGAAAACATCAAGTAGCTCAAATTATAACCTATGCAACCATGGGAGCTAAATCATCCATTAGAGATATTGGACGTGTATTAAATTTATCTCTAAAAGAAACAGATAGAATTGCCAAAATGGTACCTAATATGCTTTCATTAAAAACAATTTTATCTAAAAAAAATGTGATAGAAAAGATCAATCAAGAAGAAAAGAATAACATTCAAAAATTGATAAAAATTGCGGAAAATAAAAATACATTGGAGGGCAAAGTTTTACAACAAGCAGAAATTTTAGAAGGAACTATAAGAAGTACTGGGGTACACGCTTGTGGAATCATCATCTGTCCATATGATATTCAAGAATATATTCCTGTATCTGTATCAAAAGAATCAAATTTATTGCTTACGCAATTTGATAATCATGTGGTAGAATGTGCTGGATTATTAAAAATGGATTTTCTGGGATTAAAAACACTTACTATTATTAAAGAAGCAATGAACCTTATAAAAAAAAGACATCAAAATATTAGTCTTACGGAAGAGACATTTCCTTTAGAAGATAAGGAAACTTATCATCTTTTTCAAAAAGGAGAAACTATAGCCGTTTTTCAATATGAATCTACAGGGATGCAAAAATATTTGCGTCAACTAAAACCTGATAAATTTGATGATTTAATAGCAATGACAGCATTGTATAGACCTGGTCCTTTGCAATATATTCCTAATTTTATATCCAGAAAACATGGAAAAGAAGCCATTACTTATGATTTACCAGAGATGGAAGAATTTTTAAAAGAAACTTATGGGATAACAATATATCAAGAACAAGTCATGCTAATAGCTCAAAAAATAGCTGGTTTTAGTAAAGGATATGCTGATATTCTTAGAATAGCTATGGGTAAAAAACAAAAAGAAAGACTCAATAAAATGAGATATTTTTTTATTAATCAAGCTATCAATAAAGGTTATTCTAAAAACATTTTAGAGAAAATATGGAAAGATTGGGAATATTTTTCTTGTTATGCTTTTAATAAATCTCATGCTACATGTTATGCTTATATAGCTTTTCAAACTGCTTATTTAAAAACACATTTTCCATGTGAATATATGGCTTCTGTATTAAGTAATAATATGCATAATATTAAACAGCTTACTTTTTTCATAGAAGAATGTAAAAAAATGAATATATCTGTAATTAGTCCGGATATAAATGAAAGTGATTCTTTTTTTAAAGTAACTGATTACAATCGTATTCAGTTTGGTTTAGCCGGAATAAAAGGAGTTGGAAAAAATGCTGTTAAAATTATTCTTCAAGAAAGAGAAAAAAATGGACCATATACTTCTATTTTTAATTTGGTTAAAAGAATAGATTTACGTATAGTGAATAAAAAAACTTTAGAAAGTTTAATTTTATCCGGATCTTTAGACAGTTTCCATATTTCTAGAGAACAATATTTTCATATTGAATCTGATGATAAATTAAGCACTTTAGAAAAAATTATTAGATTTGGATCTAAGTTACAAAAAACAAAAAATAAAGTAGAAAAACCTATCATTATAAGATGTGATTTATGGAATAATATATATAAATTATCCAGAGAAAAAGAGGTGTTAGGTATTTATACTTCTGCACATCCTTTAGATGATTTTTATTATGAAATGAAATATTTTACGAATATATCTTTAGAACAATTAAACAAGAAGGAATCTCTACTTATAGGAAAGAAAATATATGTATGTGGAATTTTATCCAAAATAGAAAAAAAAACATATATAAAAAATGGAATAAAATATGGAGTTTTTTTATTAGAAGATTATAATTCATCTAAGGAATTCAGAATTTATGGACAACAATATTTGAAATATGAGCCTCTTTTAATTCACAATAATCCGTTATATCTATGTATTTCTATTGATAAATCAAAATATCAAAAATATAAAATAAATATTTTATATATAGAATATTTACAAAATGTTCTAAAAAAATTGGTACATAAATTGACAATAAAAATAAACATAAATAATTTGAATAACATATTTATTAGAAATATAGAAAAACTTTTTTCTCAACAAATAGGAAATAAAAAATTAAATATAGTTCTTTATGATAAAGTAGATAAAATTTTTTTAAATTTTGAATCTATAAAATATGAAATTAATATTAATTCAAATTTTTTAAAAAAACTGGAAGAAATAAAAGGATTAGATTTTTGTTTAAACTAGAACTTCTTAAGATTAAAAACTATAAATACTGAAATTAAATTAATTAAAAAGACTTTATTAAATTTGTATTTGAGCACAGAAAAGCAAAATATATGAAGCATTATTCATACTACTTACTACTTTCCTACCAATACAATCGGTACAATGCATTTATTTTTTATCTTAGTTTTTAGTGGTTTCTTATAAAAATGAAAATAAAAGTTAGAGTATCTCATGAAAAGGATACAAGATATGCTTTCTTAATTTGTAAAAAAATTCAGGAATCAGCAAAAATAAGGGGAACTGGAATAGCCAAAAAAGATCCAGAATATATTAAATTAAAAATGATTCATGGAGATGCGGTAATTGCTTTTTGTGATGAAGAATTAGCGGGGTTTAGTTATCTTGAAACTTTTCAGAATGAAAAATATGTTGTTAATTCCGGTTTAATTGTTTTTCCAGAATTTAGAAAACAAGGATTAGCTAAAATTATTAAAATTGAAATTTTCAAACTTTCTAGAAAAAAATTTCCAAATTCTAAAATTTTTAGTATTACAACAAGTAATCCAGTTATTAAAATTAATACAGAGTTGGGTTTTAAGCCTGTTGCTTTTAGTGAATTAACTCAATCCGAGGAATTTTGGAAAGGATGCCAAAGTTGTGCAAATTTTGATATTTTAACCAGAAACCAAAGAAAAATGTGTTTATGTACAGGTCTTTTATATAATCCGAATACAGGTAATAATAATAATCATAGCTATAAATACAAAAAAGATAAAAATTATCTATCTATTGGAGATAAAATTGTTTTAGCTTATAGTGGGGGTTTAGACACTTCTTATTGTTTAAAATATTTAATACAGAAAAACTATGAAGTTCATACAGTTATTATTAATACAGGAGGTTTTAATAAAAATGAATTAGACCAAATTGAAGAAAGAGCTTTAAGTATTGGATCTAATTCGCACAAAACTATTGATGCTATAGAAGAATACTATCAAAATTGTATAAAATATCTTATATTTGGAAATGTTCTTAAGAATAATACTTATCCACTTTCAGTAAGTTCCGAAAGAATTTTTCAGGCTATTAAAATAGCACAATATGCCACATATATTCAAGCAAAAGCAATTGCACATGGAAGTACGGGAGCTGGAAATGATCAAATTAGATTTGATATAGCTTTTCAAATTATTTGTCCAGAAAAAATAACTTTATCTCCTATAAGAGATATGAAAGTATCTAGAAAAGAAGAAATTGAATATTTGAAAAATAAAGGGGTTTCTATTTGTTGGAATCAAGCTAAATATTCTATCAATAAAGGAATTTGGGGAACTAGTATAGGAGGAAAAGAAACCCTTACTTCTTATCATGATTTTCCGGAAAAGGCTTATCCAACAAAATTAAGTAGAAAAAAAAGTGAGAATTTAGAGTTAGAGTTTGAAAAGGGTGAATTAGTAAGTGTTAATAAAGAAAAAGGAAAAGCTGTAAAAAATATAATCAAAATTGAAAAGATAGCTTCAGAATTTGCTATAGGAAGAGGAATTCATATAGGAGACACTATTTTGGGGATTAAAGGAAGAGTAGCATTCGAAGCTTCAGCTGCTATTATTATTATAAAAGCTCATCATTTATTAGAAAAACATATTCTTACAAAATGGCAACTGTATTGGAAAGAACAATTGTCCAATTGGTATGGCATGTTACTTCATGAAGCTCAATATTTAGATCCTGTCATGCGTGACATAGAAAAGTTTTTAAAAAGTACACAAGAAAGATTAACCGGAACTGTATATATCATTCTTTATCCTTACAGATTTCATTTAGTAGGGATCAAATCTAAATTTGATTTAATGACATCTTCTAATTCTAGTATGGCTCAATATGGAGAAATGAATTATGCTTGGACAGCAGAAGATGTTAAGGGTTTTACAAAAATTTTAAGCAATCAAATGAAAATGTATCACAATTTAAACAAAAAGAATAATGATTGAAATAGGGATTATAGGAGGAACTGGATATACTGCTGGAGAATTGATTAGATTAATCATTCATCATCCAAAAACAATAATTAAAAATATAGTTAGTAAAAGTCATCCAGGAGAATTCATTCATTTGATTCATCAAGATTTATTAGGAGAAGGTGAAATAGAAAATATAAAGTTTACTCGTGATTTAAGTAAAGAAATAGATATTGCATTTCTTTGTTCTGGACATGGACAATCTAGAAAAGAATTGAATAATATATCAGAAAATATAAAAGTGATTGATTTAAGTCAAGATTTCAGAATCAAGAATCAATCCGTTTTTAATAATAGAAATTTTGTATATGGATTACCAGAATTGCAAAAAGAAAGAATAAATAAATCGGATAATATAGCTAATCCTGGATGCTTTGCCACAGCTATTCTTTTGGCAATTCTCCCATTGGCTAAAAATAAATTATTAAAAAAAGATATTCATATTAGTGCTATAACAGGTTCTACAGGATCTGGAAGAAGACTGAGTGACACTAATCATTTTAGTTGGAGAAATAATAATATTTCTGCTTATAAAATTTTTCAACATCAACATTTGCAGGAAATTGAACAAATCATTCATCAAGTACAAAACAATTTTTATTCTAAAATTTATTTCGTACCTTACAGAGGTAATTTTTCTAGAGGAATTATAACTACTTCATATACTCATTCTATTCTTTCTTTGGAAAGAAATAAAGAAATGTATGAAGAATTTTATAAAGATCATCCATTTGTAAAGATTTCCGATCTTAATATTGATATTAAACAAGTTGTTAATACTAATAAATGTATTTTATATCTTATTAAAGAGAAAAATCAACTGATTGTTATAAGCATCATAGATAATCTCATAAAAGGAGCTTCTGGTCAAGCTATACAAAACATGAATCTTATGTTTGATTTGGATGAAACTTGTGGTTTAAAATTAAAATCCGTTCGTTTCTAAAAAATGAAATTATTTGACGTTTATCCTATTCTAGATATAGAATTAAGTAAGAGTAAAGAATCTTATGTTTTTGATGTACAAGGAAATATGTATTTAGATTTTTATGGAGGACATGCCGTGATTTCTATTGGACATACGCATCCATATTATGTTCAAGCTCTGAAAGAACAAATTGATAAAATATCCTATTATTCTAATAGCGTTTATATTTATCAAAAAAATAAATTAGCTCATTTACTTGGAAATATTTCTGGATATGAAGATTATTCATTGTTTATATGTAATTCAGGTTCAGAATCTAATGAAAATGCATTGAAAATAGCATCTTTTCATACAGGAAAGAGTAAAGTAATTGCTTTTAAAGGTTCTTTTCATGGAAGAACAAGTGGAAGTCTATCGGTAACGGATAACTATAAATTGATATCTCCTTTTAATGTGAATACTCAACATGAAACTATATTCATAGATTATCAAGATTTTGATTCTCTAGAAGAGAAATTAAAAAATAAAGATATTTGTGCTATAATTACTGAAGGAATACAAGGTGTATCTGGAATTATAGATCCCGGTTTAGATTTTTTTTATAAAGTTGAAAGTTTTTGCAAAAAATATGATACAGTATTAATTGTAGATGAGGTACAAAGTGGATATGGAAGAACAGGATCTTTTTTTTCTCACCAATTGTATTCTGTAAAACCAGATTTAATTACTGTAGCTAAAGGTATGGGGAATGGATTTCCTATAGGAGGAGTACTTATACATCCTAAATTTAAACCATATTATGGTATGTTGGGGACAACTTTCGGGGGGAATCATTTAGCTTGCACTGCTGGTATTGCTGTATTAGAAATTATTCAAAAAGAAAATTTAATTGAAAATGCAAAAAAAATGGGAAAAATATTGTTACAAAAATTACGTATTTTTCCTGAAATTAAAAAAATCAGGGGAAGAGGACTTATGCTAGGATTAGAATTTGATTTTCCTATTCAGGATTTAAAAAACATTTTAATTTATAAAGAGAAAGTATTTGTTGGTACATCTAATAATCCATATGTTTTACGATTACTTCCTCCATTAAATATTAATGAAAATCATATAAAATTATTCCTGAAAAAATTAAAGAAAGCTTTAATGTATCTAAAAAATGGAAAATAATAAAAAAGGGAAAAAAGCGATACTTGTATTGGAAGACGGAACTAGATATGAAGCTTATCATTTTGGTGCTCCAAAATCCTCATCCGGAGAAGTTGTATTTAATACAGCTATGACCGGTTATACAGAAAGTATAACAGATCCCTCTTATAAAGGTCAAATACTAACTTATACATATCCCATAATAGGAAATTATGGAATTCCATCTTCTTCTTTCAGTGAAGAATCTATTTATGAATTCTATGAATCAGATAGAATTCAAGTATCCGGTCTTATTATTTCTTATTATTCTAATCGTCCGTATCATTGGAATATGAATCAAACCTTATCGAATTGGTTGTATCAAAATGAAATTCCAGGATTATATGGTTTAGATACTAGATTTATTGCAAAAAAACTTAGACAAAATGGAGGATCCATGTTAGGTAAAATTTTAATGGAAAGTGAAGATTTGCCTTTTTATGATCCGAATCAGGATAATCTTTCTGAAAAAGTATCGATACAAAAAAAAATTATATATGGAAATGGAAAACACAAAATATTACTTGTAGATTTTGGGTTAAAAAATAATATATTACGTTGTTTATTACGAAGAGATTGTTCTATTATAAGAGTACCATGGAATTACGATTTTACGAAAGAAGAATATGATGGATTGGTTCTTTCTAATGGCCCTGGAAATCCTAAAATTTATGAAAAGCCTATACATTATCTTCGTATAGCTATGAAAAAAAAACAACCTATATTTGGCATATGTTTGGGAAATCAACTTTTGGGTATAGCGGCAGGAGGAGATACTTATAAATTGAAATATGCACATAGGAGTCATAATCAACCAGTCTTGTCATTAAAAACAGGAAAAAGTTTTATTACATCACAAAATCATGGATACGTTTTAGATGCAAAAAATATTTCCAGAGAATGGAAAATATTTTTTAAAAATTTAAATGATGATACTTGTGAAGGGATCATACATAATTATAAACCTTTTTTCTCGGTGCAGTTTCATCCAGAAGCTTCAAGTGGACCTAAAGATACCGAATTTTTGTTCGATCTTTTTATAGATTCAATTAAAAAAATAAATAATTAAAGAATCTTACAAAATTAGTATGAAAATAGATAAAGTACTCATCCTGGGATCAGGTGCATTAAAAATAGGAGAAGCTGGTGAATTTGATTATTCTGGAACACAAGCATTAAAAGCTCTTAAAGAGGAGGGAATTTATACTATATTGATCAATCCGAATATTGCCACAGTTCAGACTTCTAAAGAAATTGCTGATAAAGTTTATTTTCTTCCTTTGACTTTATTTTTTATTAAACGTGTTATAGATAAGGAAAAACCAAAAGGAATTTTATTGTCTTTTGGAGGACAGACTGCATTAAATTGCGGAATTCAGCTTTTTCAAGAAGGGATTATAGAAAAATATAAAATTCAAGTTTTAGGAACACCTATAGAATCTATTATTCACAGTGAAGATAGAAACTTATTTAAAAATAGATTAACTCATATTAACATAAAAACGGCAAAAAGTTTTGTAGTCCATTCTATGGATGATGCAATTTCCTATTCTTTAGAAATAGGGTTTCCTATTATTATTAGATCAGCTTATACCCTTGGAGGTTTAGGAAGTGGTTTGGCTAAAAATGTTAATGATTTGAAGAAAATAGTAAATAAAGCTTTTTCTTACTCATCTCAAATTGTTGTAGAAGAATATTTAGAAGGATGGAAAGAAATTGAATATGAAATAGTTAGAGATCAATATGATAATTGCATTGCTGTATGTAATATGGAAAACTTTGATCCTATAGGAATTCACACAGGAGAAAGTATTGTTGTAGCTCCATCGCAAACCTTAACAAATTCTGAATATTATAATTTAAGAAAATTAGCAATACATATAGCTAGAGATTTTCTTATAGTAGGAGAATGTAACGTTCAATTTGCGTTAGATACTAGTTCAGAAGATTATCGTGTTATTGAAGTAAATGCACGTCTTTCTCGTTCTAGTGCTCTTGCTTCTAAAGCTACAGGTTATCCTTTAGCTTTTGTTGCTGCAAAATTATCTTTAGGATATGGATTGCACGAATTGAAAAATTCTGTAACTAAAAATACTTCTGCCTTTTTTGAACCTGCATTAGATTATGTAGTATGTAAAATTCCTAGATGGGATCTAAAGAAATTCTATGGTGTTTCTAATAGAATTGGAAGTAGTATGAAAAGTGTAGGAGAAGTTATGGCTATTGGAGGTTCTTTTGAAGAAGCCTTGCAAAAAGGAATTCGTATGTTAGATATAGGAAAGCAAGGATTTATTAATATTATTGATAATAAAAAATCCAAATCTGCTCGATTGCTGAAAGAATATCTAAAGAAACCTACAGATCAAAGAATTTTCTTTTTAGAAGAGGCTTTAGAAGAAGGTTTTTCTATAAAAGAAATACATCATTTAACAAAAATTGATCCATGGTTTTTATATCAACTTGATAATATTTTTCAAACAAAAAAAAAGATAGATCAATTTGATAATTGGAAAAATGTACCGGAAGAATTGTTACGAAAAGCTAAAAAAGAAGGTTTTTCTGATATACAAATAGCTAGTATTTTTTTTAAAAAAAATAGAAATCACAATATTTCTAATTTAGAACAAGAAATCAGAGAATATAGAAAAGTAAAAAATATCCTTCCATATGTGAGACAAATTGATACTTTAGCTTCTGAATATCCAGCATATACAAATTATTTGTATTTAACTTATCACGCAATTCAACATGATATTATTTACGAAAAAGATGAAAAATCTGTCATAACATTAGGATCTGGTGTTTATAGGATTGGTAGTAGTGTCGAATTTGATTGGTGTTGTGTTAATGCATTAAATACGATTCATAAAGAATCTTATAGATCTATAATGATAAATTATAATCCGGAAACTGTCAGCACTGATTTTGATGTATGTGATAGATTGTATTTTGAAGAGCTTACTTTAGAACGTGTATTAGATATTATTGAATTAGAAAAACCTAAAGGAACAATTGTATCTATGGGAGGACAAATACCCAATAACTTAGTTTTAAAACTTTATGAAAAAAAGGTAAAAATTTTAGGGACTTCTCCTGTTTCCATAGATAAAGTAGAGAATAGATATAAATTTTCTAATGCTATGGATTATTTAAAAATTAGACAACCTAAATGGAAAGAATTGTCCGATTTTGATGCTATTTATCAATTTATAAAAGAAGTGGATTTTCCCATATTGGTTAGACCTTCTTATGTTCTTTCTGGTGCAGATATGAATGTTATTTCTAATCAAGAAGAGCTACAACATTATCTACGTGAAAAAGGATCTATATCTTCTGAATATCCATTAATTATTACAGAATTTATTAGAAATGCAAAAGAAATTGAATTGGATGCTGTTTCTCAAAATGGAGAAATTTTGTATTATGCTATATCAGAACACGTAGAATTTGCAGGAGTACATTCAGGAGATGCAACATTGGTGTATCCTCCCCATAATTTATATTTATCTACATTAAAAGAAATTATTCGTATATCTGAAAAAATATCCAAATATTTTAATATATCTGGACCTTTCAATATTCAGTTTTTATCTAAAAATAATGAAGTAAAAGTAATTGAATGCAATTTGAGAGCTTCCAGAAGTTTTCCTTTTGTATCAAAAGTATCTCATTTTAATATGATTGAATTAGCGACTCAAGTTATTCTCGGAAAGAATAAAAATAAAATAGAACCTAATTTTTTTATTACAAATTTTTTGGGGATAAAAGCTTCTCAATTTTCATTTTCCCGTTTACAAGATGCAGATCCTATTTTGGGCGTAGATATGGCTTCCACAGGAGAAGTGGGATGTTTAGGGAATACTTTTGATGAAGCACTTTTAAAATCTATGCTTTCTGTAGGTTACACCGTTCCAAAAAAAAATATATTGATATCTGGAGGTCCTATTGAATCTAAATTAGATCTTTTAGAAGTTGTAAGGCTTTTGCATAAAAAAGGGTATATATTGTTTGCTACAGAAGGAACCAATAGTTTTTTATCCCATAATGGAATCCCCTCAATAAAAGTTTATTGGCCTAATGTTAAAAAATATTCAAATGTTCTTGAGTTAATCAAAAATAGAAAATTGGATCTTATTATTAATATTCCAAAGAATTTAAGTAAATCAGAATTGGATAATGATTATGCTATCAGACGTTATGCCGTAGATTTTAATATCCCTCTACTGACTAATACGCGCTTAGCAAAAGCTTTTATACAAGCATTTTGTAATTTATCTATAGATCAATTATTTATAAAAGCTTGGGATGAATATGAATTATAAATAAGTTTATGAAAAAATTTTTTAGCGTAGAAGATGTTATCGATGTACATGATCTCATTAAAGATGCTCTTCTTTTGAAAAAGAATCCATATGATTTTCAACATATTGGAAAAAATAAAACAATAGGATTAGTTTTTTTTAATCCTAGTTTACGTACAAGAATTAGTTGTCAAAAAGCAGCTTTTAACTTAGGATGTAATACTTGGGTATTAGATATCCATAAGGATTCTTGGACAATAGAAATGAATGATGGAAGTGTCATGAATTTCACACAAGAACATCTTAAAGAAGCTATTTCTGTAATGAATATGTACTGTGATATTCTTGCAGTAAGAACTTTTCCGAATCTTTCAGATAAAGATTATGATTATCAAGAAATTGTTTTTAATAAAATATTAAATTATTCCATAGTTCCAGTAGTTAATATGGAAAGTGCTACTTTGCATCCTTTACAATCTTTAGCAGATGTTATGACCATTGCAGAATTTACATCTTTTTTTAAAAAAAGATGTAAAGTGGTATTAAGTTGGGCTCCTCATGTAAAATCATTACCTCATTCCGTAGCGAATTCTTTTTCTCAGTGGATATCAAAAATAGAACAAATAGATTTCACTATTACGTGTCCAGAAAGATACAATATACATAAAAAATTTGCTAATGAAGCTTATATTACACATAATCAAAATAAAGCATTTATCAATGCAGATTTTATTTATGCTAAAAATTGGAGTAGTTATTTAGATTATGGAAAAATACTTTGTAAAAGTTCAGATTGGATGATAACTGAAAGTAAAATGAAATTAACCAATCAAGCTAAATTTATGCACTGTTTGCCTGTAAGAAGAAATGTAGTAGTGGAAGATGCGGTTTTAGATAGTAAATATTCTATTGTATTGCAACAAGCAATAAATAGAGTTTACGCTTCGCAAATAATTTTTCTAAAATTATTACAATCTTTATCATGAAAATCCATATAGTAAAAATTGGAGGTCATTTAATTAATGATCGTAAGACTCTTTATGATTCTTTAGAAGCTTTTTGTAAACTACAAGGATATAAAGTATTAATTCATGGGGGAGGAAAAAATGCAGATTTTATTTCAAGAAAAATGGGTATTTCACCAAAAATGATACAAGGAAGAAGAATAACAGATAAAGAAACTTTGGATATAGTTGTGATGACTTATGCAGGAATTATCAATAAAAATATTGTGGCTATATTACAATCTTATCATTGTAATGCTTTAGGCTTGTGTGGAGCAGATGGAAATTGTATTAAATCATATTTACGTGAAACAACAAATATTAATTATGGATATGTGGGTGATATTAATGTAAAAAGCGTGAATACACATTTAATAAAATTTTTTTTAAAAAATAATATCATTCCTGTATTATGTTCTATTACACACAATGGAACAGGAAATTTACTAAACACGAATGCAGATACAATAGCTGCTTATATAGCTATGTCCTTAGCTAAGGAAAAAGATTGTAAAGTAGAGTTACATTTTTGTTTTGAAAAAAAAGGAGTTTTACAAAATTTGCAGGATTCTGAATCTTATTTTAAAGAAATAAATTTTCATTTATTTCAAAAAATAAAACAAAATCATACCATAACAAAAGGGATGATTCCTAAATTAGAGAATGCTTTTTTTGCATTACAAAATGGAGTCCATAAGGTTAGTATAGGCCTACCTAACTATTTAAATGATGTTAATAATAAGACGATACTATGTCTCTAGTCAATTTACAAGTTTTAAAGGAAGAAGCTATACAACTTCTGATACAGATCATCAATACGCCTTCTATATCAAAACAAGAAAGTCAGGTCTCTTTTATGATAGAAAATTATCTCCATCAATATGGATTTGATGTAAAAAGAAAATTTAATAATATATGGACTCAAAATAATAATTATTCTGAAAAAGAAGATATACAAACCATATTATTAAATTCTCATCATGATACGGTAAAACCAGGAAAAAATTGGATTACAGACCCTTTTACTGCTATAAAACAAAAAGATAAACTAATCGGATTAGGCAGTAATGATGCTGGAGCATCTGTAGTTTCATTGATATCTACTTTTATATATTTAAGTAGTTTATCGGAATTATCTTATAGATTAATACTTTCTATTACTGCAGAAGAAGAAATATCTGGTTCTTTAGGTGTAAGATCAATTTTATCTGAATTAGGATCTATAGATTTAGGAATTGTGGGAGAACCAACACAAATGCAAGTAGCTATTGCTGAAAAAGGATTAATAGTATTAGATTGTATAGCTGAAGGAGAAACAGGACACTCTGCAAGAAACACAGGAATAAATGCTATTTATATAGCCATAAGAGATATAGAATTTTTAAGAAATTTTTCTTTTGATAGAAAATCTGATTTATTAGGTTTTACTACTTTAAATGTAACTCAAATACAAGGAGGAATACAACATAATGTTATACCTGATATTTGTTCTTTTGTTATAGATGTTAGAACCAATGAATTATATAAGAATGAGGAACTGATTGATATGATACAAAGAAAAATTTATTCTAAAATGGAACCGCGTTCTTCACATTTAAATTCATCTTTCATAAATTCTATGCATCCTATTGTTTTAAAGGCTAAATTGATAGGAAGAAACACTTATGGATCTCCTACTCTTTCAGATCAAAGTATTATGCCTTTTTCTACTATTAAAATGGGAGTAGGAGATAGCGTTCGTTCTCATACGCCTAATGAATACGTTTTGATTTCAGAAATCATGGAGGGAATAGATATTTATATCTGTTTATTGAAAGATTTTCACTTTTGAATTTGAAACAAAAAAGGTAAATTTGTTATGTTTTTTTTTATTTAAAATAAAAAAAGTATGTTACAAGAAATAAACGATGAAACTTTTGAAAAGTTGATTTCTGAATCGGAAAAACCTATTATGGTAGATTTTTGGGCACCATGGTGTGCTCCATGTAGAGCTTTATCTGTTCTATTAGAAGAAATATTTTCTGAATATCATACCAAAGTGTCAGTTTTTAAATTAAATGTAGACAATAATCCGAAAACTTCTTCTAAATATGGCATACGTAGTATTCCTACTATGATTTTTTTTAAAAATGGAGAAAAAAAAGATATCCATATTGGAATTCTTTCTAAAGAAGATATAAGAAAAAAATTAAATGCTTTAATTATTTCATAATTTTTTTTGGGTCTGGTAGTTCAGTTGGTTAGAATACATGCCTGTCACGCATGGGGTCGCGGGTTCAAATCCCGTCCAGACCGCATTATTTTTTGTATTTCTTTTTATATTTAATAAGATCTTCTATGGATATAATTTTCATATGAAATTTTTGGGCTATCTGAATCAATTGTGGTAGACGTGCCATAGATCCATTTTTATTCAGTATTTCTACCAAAACTCCACCAGGAATGCATCCTGCCATTCTGGTGATGTCAATAGCAGCCTCTGTATGTCCAGGTCTTGCTAAAACTCCTCCTTTTTTTGCGCGAAGAGGAAATATATGTCCTGGTTTATTGAACGCTTCTGGTTTTACTTCATGAACTAGGGAAACAATAGTTTTAGCTCTATCTGAAACAGAAATACCAGTGCTAACCCCATAACCTCGTAAATCTACGGAAACGGTGAATGCAGTTTTTCTAGGATCTGTGTTATTTTTTACCATCATTTGAAGTTCTAATTGATCACATTTTTCTTCTGTTAAGGAAACGCAAACTAATCCTCTACCATGAGTAATGAGAAAATTTACAATTTTAGGAGTTATTTTTTCAGCAGATACTATAAAATCTCCTTCATTTTCACGATTTTTGTCATCAACCACAATAATAATTTTTCCATTTTGGATATCCTGTATAGCTTCTTCAATTTCATTAAAATTTTGATTAGAATCAAAAACCATATCTATTTTATTTATTAAATTATATGTAAAAATCATCCATGACAGTTTTATAAGTCATCCATATACTTACTGGAAAAAAAATAAAATTTGGGATCCAAGCTCCTATCCATGGACATATTTCAGCTTTTTCTACTTTATTTTGAGTTATGGTTATTAAAGTATAATAAACGATGAATATAATTAGTGCTATCATGGTTGGATAACCTATTCCTCCTTTTCTAATAATAGCACCTAATGGTGCTCCAGTAAGAAACATTATAATACATGTTACTGGAAATGTAAATTTTTTTTGCAATTCTAATTGCAACTTGGCTAAGTATATTTTATTTTCGTATACATTGATTGTTTTATAATTTTTTTTCTTGAAAAAATTAATTTTTTTTATGATATTTTTTGTATTTAAGGTTTGATAAAAATCATAATCATCTAAATTTTTTATTTTTGATCCTGAAGGAATTTTAAAATTTTTAATTAAAGTATCAAACTCTACAATATGATAAGAGTATTGTTCTTTTTTAGTTTCATTAGAACTTTCACTATATAAAATTCCATTCATTAATTTCAATTGAATAGATTCATCCTTTTTATTGGGAATTAAAACTCCTCTTTGAGAAAGAATCGTATTCACAAATGAATTTTGATCATAAAAAAAAATAAATATATTATATAAGTAATTACTCGATTTTCTATCTATTTTTATGAAAAAATTTGGGAAGATATTTACAAAAATTCCTTCCTTTAATTTTAAAGATGGATAAGTATACGATATTTGATATCCTAATTTTTTAACTTTTATTTTTGCTTTCGGAATAGCAAAATCTGAAAATAAATACAATCCAATGGATAAAAAAAAGGTTATCCATAAAATAGGAATCATCACACGGAAAAGAGATATTCCAGAAGATTTTATAGCGATCAATTCTTGATTTTCTGAAAGATCACCAAATATTATAATAGAAGTTAATAATAGGACAATGGGAGTTACTAATGGAATAATAGATACACCAAAATAAAATATAAATTTTAATATTATGAAAACACTAATGTTTTTACCTGTTAGTTCATCTATTTGACTCCAAAAAAATTGAATCATAAAAATGATAAAGATTGTAAAATAAATAATTAAAAAAGGAGCTATAAATAAACGAATCATGTATAAATCAAGTTTTTTTATTATCATGATTAATTTTATTCATTTATCTTTATCGTATCCGGTTCTGGCAAAAAAAAGTATTCATTTTTTTTATTTTGATTTTTATAAAAATCAACTATCTTTTTCAGATCTGATAATTCTATGAATGGACATTGTAATCGGATCAACTCATTTTTATTAGAAAATAACAGATCTCCTTTTCCTATTAATTGTTCAGCACCTGTGCAATCTAATATAGTTCTAGAATCTATTTTAGAACTGACTCTAAATGCAATTCTTGCAGTAAAATTGGATTTTATTAATCCTGTAATTACATCTACTGATGGACGTTGTGTTGCTATAATCAAATGAATCCCTACAGCACGAGCAAGCTGTGCTAACCGAGTTACATATATTTCTATTTCTTTTTTTTGATTATCAATATTTAAATCAGCAAATTCATCAATAATTAATATAATATAAGGTAAATGACATTTATTATATTTTACATTATTATATTCTTTAATATTTCTAACCTTATATTTTTCTAAAAGAGCATATCTTTGATCCATCTCTTTACATAAAGAATTTAATATATTTTTTACTTTATGTAAATCTGTAATGATAGGTTCTATAGAATTCGGAAGTGTAGCAAAATAAGATTTGGAAATATTTTTATATATTGATAATTCTACTTTTTTTGGGTCAATTAAAATAAACTTAATATCTTTTGGATTTTTTTGAAACAATAGAAAAATAATCATAACATTTAATCCTACGGATTTTCCTTGTCCTGTTGATCCTGCTATAAGTAAATGGGGCATTTTTGCTAAATCTATAATAAAAATCTCATTGAACACGGTTTTTCCTAAAGAAATAGGAAGCTCCATTTTATGACTTTTTTTATTACTTTCTTCTGAAAAAAGAATATCATTCATATAAACGGGATAACGCTGATGATTGGGGATTTCTATTCCAATAGATCCTTTTCCAGGTATGGGAGCTATAATTCTTATGGATGTAGCGGATAAATTTAAGGCAATCTCATTTTTTAAGTTCTTGATTTTTGAAATACGTGTTCCCACTTTAGGATATATTTCATACAAAGTAATAGTAGGTCCTATCCTCGCTTTTATTTCACATATTTCTATCTTATAATAGTTCAGTATTTGAACTATTTTTTTCTTATTAGATTCCAAATCTATTTTCAAGTCAACGGATAAAAAATTTTCCTTCTTTAGAATAGAATGAAGGATATTTTTCTTTTCACTAAAAGAAGAATCTATCTTTATCTTGGGGATATGTACAATTGGTGTGTTTAAAAAATTACAAAATTGTAATCTTGTATCTATTTTTTTGTTAATATTTTGTATTTTTTTTTTCATGTCATTTTCTATAGTTGGAGCACTAATATGAAAAATGATGATAAAGTAAAAAATGATACTCGTAAAAATAAGCATATACAATCCTACCTTTCCAAATAAATGAATCAAAAAATTCCCTATTTCAAATCCAAAAATCCCACTTAATATACCTTTATCAGGAACAATAGTATAAAGAGAAATAGGAAACCATACACTAAAGAATAGCAATTTATATATTATGGATTTGTAAAAGTTATTTAATAATTTTTTCCTAGTAAAAAGAATTTTTAATCCAGTGAAAAATAGGATCATAGGAATAAAAAAAGCACTAATTCCTATTCCCTGATGAATAAAATGGTGAGATACGATAGCTCCCATTTTTCCAAGTAAATTTTCTGCTATGATTTCTTTATCAAAAAGTTTTTCGAGTTGACTTTGATCATTTTTCCAATGAAAAAGGAAAGAAAAAAAACTTAAAAATAAAAAAAGACTATTTCCTAATAAAAAAAATCCAAAAATGGTTTGAATAGTTTTCTTTTTATTTCTTCTTCCTTTTTTTTTTATTTTTTCTTTGTCCATTTTTTTTATATTTATGGAAAATAAACTATTTGTTTTGATTTAAAAAAAATTTTTATACTGAAAAATTTTATTATATTATATCATATTATATAATAAAATTAAAAAAATGAAAAAAACAAAAATTATTTTTCTTATTCTCTTTTTAGGTTTTTTTTATCCTTTTTATAGCTTTGCAGAAATAGCAGAAATTATAAAACAAAAAAAGATAACAGATAAAAATCCTCATATATTTTTAGATCTTTCTAGTAGTTTTAATTCTACAGTCAATAAAGAATTTTATGAAGGCACTCGTTTTTCTGAAGATAATTTAAATTTAGAAGTAATAGGAAAAGCAAATGATAAAATCAGTTATCGTTTTGTAAAACAGTTTAAAAAAACAGAAAATTCTGAAATAATTGATTTAGCTTATTTAAAATATAAGTGGAACAATAAACTTTATTTTTTGGTTGGAAAACAACCTTTCTCTTTTGGAAGTATGGAATATGCTAATAGTTTCTATGAACATGTATACCGTTATCCGGATGTATACAAATATAAGGAAAATCCTGTTGGATTCAGTTTTATTTATATTCCTATAAAAGATCATGAGTTACAATTTCAAGTAGTCAATGGCATAAAAAAAAAGGAAGAAAATATATTGATCCCTGAAGAAATAAAGCATCCTATAGGATATTCTGTGAATTGGAATTGGAATTGGAATAAAATTATACAAAATAGATGGTCTTATTCTTTTTTTCAAGAAAATGAGAAGAAAAAATTTTGGAAATTCCTAGCTTTAGGAAGCAAACTAAATTTGAAACCTTTTTCCATAGAAGCAGACTATATATTAAGCGATGAAGATAAAGAAAAAAATAGAAATATAACAGAAATTTTACGATCATGGAGTCCTGATTATCATTATTATGTTGCTTCTATAAAATATGGAACTTATTTAGTCAAATTAAAATATAACTTTTTTCCAAAATGGAATTTCATTGCTAAAGGAGTATATGAAATAGGAACCTCTAAAAATAATGATTTTTTTGGAGTAAATCAATCGCTTAAAAAAGTATATACTTATTATGGAGGAGTAGAATTTCTTCCTATCATAAAAAATGATGATATTAGTTTTTATTTTTCGTATAAAAACCAAATAATAAACTACAGTTTAGATAAAATTCAAAAAGAAAATAATAATAATCATTTTATAGTTTTAGGATTTAACTATCGTATTAAAATGATTTAAAAAATCATAAAATATCGAGATATAGGCTAGGCTCGATATTTTTTTTTATATTGGTTTTTTGATTTTATTGATCAGTATGAAAATCGGACTTTATTTTGGATCATTTAATCCTATTCATTTAGGACATACAATTATTGCTAATCATATAACAGAATTCTTATATATAGATTCTGTTTGGTTTGTGGTATCTCCACAAAATCCATTAAAAAAAAAAAGAATCTTTTAGATTATAGACATAGAATAGAAATGGTTCGAAGGGCTGTTTATGATTATGAAAAAATGAGTGTTTTGGATATTGAATCTGGATATTTTCCTTCTTATACAATTCATACACTTTACAAGATAGAAAAAAAATATCCTATATATCAATTTTCTATTATTTTGGGAAAAGATTCATTTTCTTCTTTAAGAAAATGGAAAAATTATAAATTTATTTTAAATAAGTATGATATTTTGGTTTACCCTAGAATTGGATCTTTTTCTCATCCTATTTTTAAACAAAAACAGGATAACATAATTTTTTTAAAAGCTCCAATTATTGAAATATCTTCTTCTTTTATTAGAAAATCGATTCAAGAAGGAAAAAACATGAAACCGATGCTTCATGCAGAAGTTTGGAATTATCTTAATAAATATAAATTTTATATCTAACTTAAAAAAGTCAAATTATTCTTTCGTTTTAAATTTAAAATATTCATGAGCTTTTTTTAATAATCTTATAAATTCAAGTTCTCCGAATATTTTTTTTATGGAATGCCAATCTGGTTTTTTTACATAAAATTTTTCTTCATGAAAAGAAAAAAAAGGAATATTAGTAACAATAGTAATTAATTTTTTTGATAAAAGACCTAAATTTTTATTTTTTTCTATATTTTTTTTAATCTTACCATTAAGATCATGAGTTGAATTTAATAATTTTTCAATACTTCCATATTTTTTAATAAATTTTGTGGCGTTTTTTTTTCCAATTCCTGGTAATCCTGGAATATTATCAGAAGGATCTCCCATCATACTCCATAAATCTATAACTTGTTTTGGATGATTTACCCCAAATTTTTTTTTTATTTCTTCTATTCCCAAAATCCTTTTTGCCTTTCCTTTGAAAGGGGGTATATAAACTTTAATATTTTCTGTTATCAATTGAAAAAAATCTTTATCTAAAGTGATGATATAAATAATATATCCTTTATTTTCTGCTTCTTTAGCTATTGTTCCGATAAAATCATCGGCCTCATATCCGTTGGGAGCATAAAAAAAAGAAATTTGAAAGGTTTTTAAAATTTTTATAATATAAGGAATAGCCATGTAAATAGCTTCCGGTGTTTTTTTTCTATGTGCTTTATACTTGTCATATTCTTTTTTTCTAAAAGAAGATCCTTTATTGTCATCAAAAACAGTAGCCATATAAGATGGTTTTTCATCATTTAATGTCTTCATTAAAAAATATGTAAAATTTATGATAGGCGAAGTATTAAGTCCTTTAGAAGTGAAAAGGGGTTTATATCTATAAGCATAATAACTCTGATAAATCAATGGATATGCGTCAATTAAAAATAATTTTTTATTCATATATCAATTTTTATTTATTTTAATATATTATGAAAAAATCAAATAAATACACAGTAACGGCTGCTTTACCTTATGCAAATGGACCAATTCATATAGGACATTTGGCAGGGGTTTATTTGCCTGCAGATGTTTTTGTTCGTTATCTTAGACGAAAAAAAACAGATGTTATTTTTATATGTGGTTCGGATGAACATGGAGTGCCTATTGCTATGCAGGCTAAAAAAGAAAAAAAAACTCCTAAAGAAATAGTCAATAAGTATCATTACATGATTAAAGATTGTTTTAATAATTTTGGGATACAGTTTGATCATTATTCCAGAACCTCTACAAAAATTCATCACGAAATTTCTACTTCTTTTTTTAAAAAACTTCATGAAAAAAAAAAAATTTTTGAAAAAGTATCTGAACAATATTATGATCAAGAAGCTAAACAATTTTTAGCGGATAGGTATATATCTGGTACATGTCCCTATTGCAAAAATAAAGAAGCTTATGGAGATCAATGTGAAAATTGTGGGACGACGTTAGTTCCTGAAGATTTAATATGTCCAAAGTCTACTATAAGTGGAAGCTTTCCAGTTTGGAAAAAAACTAAACATTGGTACTTTCCTTTAAATCAATATCAAAAATTCTTGAAAAAATGGATTTTAATTAATCATAAAAAAGATTGGAAAGTGAACGTGTACGGACAAGCAAAATCTTGGTTAGATCAAGGATTAAAACCTCGTGCTATAACAAGAGATTTGAATTGGGGAGTCCCCGTTCCAAACGATAAAGGTAAAGTTATGTATGTATGGTTTGAAGCTCCTATAGGATATATTTCTGCTACCATAGAGTGGGCTAGACAAAGAAAAATAGATTGGGAACCTTATTGGAAAGGTAAAAAAACGAAATTAATTCAGTTTATAGGAAAAGATAATATTGTTTTTCATTGCATTATTTTTCCAGTTATACTTAAAGCATGTAATAATGGATATATCCTTCCAGATAAAATATTGGCTAATGAATTTCTTCATTTAGAAAATAAAAAAATATCTACTTCTAAAAATTGGGGGGTATGGGTTCATGAATATTTAAAAGATTTTCCAAATCAACAGGATACACTTCGTTATATTCTCATAGCTAATATGCCTGAAAAAAAAGATAATAATTTTAATTGGAAAGATTTTCAAAGAAAAAATAACACGGAATTGGTTGCTATATTAGGAAATTTTGTAAATAGAAGTCTTACTTTAATTCAAAAGTACAATAAAGGTATTATTCCTGATCCTGGAATGTTATCTGTAAAGGAAAAAAACATTTTAACAAAAATTAAAAATTATCCAGAATATATAGGAAATTTAATTGAATCTTATCAATTTAGAGAATCCTTAGCATGTTTTATGGATTTAGCTAGACTAGGAAACAAATATTTAACAGAAGAAGAACCTTGGAATAAAAAAAAAGAAAAAAGAGTCAACACCATACTTTATGTATCGATGCAAATTGTTGGAATGCTAGCTCAATTATCGGAACCTTTTTTACCACATACGGCAAAAAAATTGTTAGAAATGCTTCGTTTGAAAACTTTTTTTTGGAATCAGATAAAAAATGTAGAAGAAATTTTATGTCCTGGACATATTTTAGGTAAAACTACATTTTTATTTAAAAAAATAACTAACGAAAGTATTGAAAAACAGATGAAAAAATTAGAAAAAATACAATGATGATTATAATCTTTGCGGAGAGAGAGGGATTCGAACCCCCGGAGGTATCACCCTCAACGGTTTTCAAGACCGCCGCAATTAACCACTCTGCCATCTCTCCAGGTTACATGTTACATGTGTATTTCTATTATATTTTTCATAAGATCTTGCATAGTTTCTCTTTTTCTGATAAGAAAATCTTTTCCCTTAAAAATCATAACTTCAGAAGGTCTATAACGAGAATTATAATTAGAAGACATAGAAAAACAATAAGCTCCCGCATTTTTAATGCATAAAATGTCTCCTTCACGGATTTCTTTAACTTTTCTATTAAAGCCGAAGGTATCCGATTCACAAATATATCCTACTATTGTATAAAAACGAAAACGACCATTGGGATTAGAAATATTTTCAATACAATGATAAGCATTGTAAAACATAGGACGAAGAAAGTGATTGAATCCTGAATCCACTCCAGCAAATACAGTAGAAGTAGTATGTTTTATTACATTTACACTAACTAAAAAATATCCCGATTCACTAACTAAAAATTTACCTGGTTCAAAGATTAAAGTAATTTTACTTCCATAATTTTTACAAAAAGTTTCAAATTTTTCTGTCATAGAGGAGCTAAAAGAATTCAGATCCGTTTTTATATCATTTTTTGTGTATGGAACTTTAAAACCACTTCCAAAATCAATATAATCAAGATTTGGAAAATCTATAGCTGTTTGAAACAATACTTTTGCTCCTGATAAAAAAGCTTTTATATCTGATATATCAGATCCTGTATGCATATGAAATCCTTCTATTTTGAGTCCGGTATTTTTTAATATTCTTTTCATGTGAGGAATTTGATAGTAAGAAATACCAAATTTAGAATCAATATGACCTACTGAAATTTTTGAATTTCCTCCTGCCATAATATGCGGATTAATTCTGATTCCTATAGCATAATCTGGATAATATTCCCCAAATTGTTCTAAAATGGACAGATTATCTAGATTTATTCTAACTCCAAAACCCACAGCTTTCTTTATTTCTTGAATAGAAACACAATTCGGTGTGAATATAATTTTTTTAGGATGGAAACCTGCTTTTAATCCTAGTTCTACTTCCTGAATAGATACGGTATCTAATCCACTTCCCAATTTTTGCAAAAATTTTAATATATTCAGATTGGTATTCGCTTTACAGGCATAATTAATGATTAAATTCTTTATCCCACTAAAAGCATTTTTCATCTTTATATATTGTTTCTTTATTTTGCAAGAATCGTACACGTAAAGTGGAGTTCCATATTTTTTGGCCAGTTTAATTAAGTATTCTTTATGATTATGAGCTGGATAGCTCTTATTTTCTAATTCACGCATCATAATTTACAATAAAGCTAAATGAATCACATCATTCATATTTTTAACATAATCAAAGGTTAATCCTTTTAAGTGTTCGGGTTTAATTTCTTCTACATCTTTTTTATTATCCTGAGAAAGGATAATTTCTTTTATATTAGCACGTTTAGCTGCTAGAATTTTCTCTTTAATTCCACCAACAGAAAGAACCTTACCTCTTAGAGTAATTTCTCCTGTCATAGCTAAATGAGGTCTTAGTTTTCTTTTAGTAAAACTTGATACTAAAGATGTTAACATTGTTATTCCTGCAGATGGACCATCTTTAGGAACTGCTCCTTCAGGAACATGAACATGTACATTTTTTTCTTCCAACATTATAGGATCTATGTTAAATTCTTTATAATGAGCTTTAATATATTGTAAGGCAATTGTAGCAGATTCTTTCATCACTTCTCCTAAATTACCAGTAATACTTAAATGACCTTTTCCTTTAGATAAACTGGATTCAATATATAAAATATCTCCCCCAAAATGAGTCCAAGCTAAACCTGTAACCACACCTGGAACATTATTCCCTTCATAACGATCTGGATCATTTGGGATTCCAAGAATGCTTTCTATTTTTTCTACATTCAAATGCTTAACATATTTTTTTTTCATAGCAATATGTTTAGCTACATAACGTGCTAATTTAGCAATATGTTTTTCCAAAGTTCTCAATCCAGATTCTCTTGTATAACTTTCAATGACTTTTTCTATTTGTTTTGTGCCAAGTATCAAATCTGATTTTTTTAATCCATTCTCTTTCAGTTGTTTAGGTAAAATATGTTTTTTTACAATTTGCGTTTTTTCTTCTACAGTATATCCATTCATTTCTATAACCTCCATTCTATCTATTAGAGCAGGTTGAATATGGGAAAGGGAATTTGCTGTAGCAATAAATAATACTTTTGATAAATCGTAACCCATTTCTAAAAAATTATCGTAAAATGAGGTATTTTGTTCCGGATCTAAAACTTCTAACATGGCAGAAGAAGGATCTCCATTTGTTCCTATACCCATTTTATCTATTTCGTCTATAACAAAAACAGGATTTGAAGTTCCTACTTTTCGAATAGATTGCAATAGCCTACCAGGCATGGCTCCTATATAAGTCCTTCTGTGTCCACGTATTTCTGATTCATCATGTAATCCTCCCAAAGAAATACGAACGTATTTTCTTTTCAATGCAGTAGCTATAGATCTTCCTAAAGAAGTTTTTCCTACTCCAGGGGGACCGTAAAAGCATAGAATAGGAGAACGCATATCTCCCCTTAATTTTAATACAGCTAAATATTCTATAATACGCTCTTTTACTTTTTCCAGTCCATAGTGATCTCTGTCTAATATTTTTTGTGCATATTCTAAATCAAAATTATCTTTTGAATATTTTCCCCAAGGAAGATCAATCATCAATTCAAGATAATTTCTCTGTACCGTATATTCTGGCATTTGAGGATTAGTTCTTTGCATTTTTAGCAATTCTCTATCAAACTGTTTTTTTGCTTCCTTTGGCCATTTTTTTCTGGAAGCTTTAGCACGCATTTCATCTATCTCTTTTTCATAAGAAATATCTCCTAGTTCTTCTTGTATAGCTTTAATTTGCTGATGTAAAAAATATTCTCTCTGTTGCTGATCCATATCACTGCGAACACGAGATTGAATATCGTTTTTTAATTTAATTTGTTGATGTTCTACATTTAGAAAACGCAATGTTTCCATTGCTCTTTTTTTCAAATCATCGTATTCTAACAATTTTTGTTTATCTCTAGTAGCTAAATTCATATTAGCTGCTACAAAGTTTATTAAAAAAGAAGGACTTTCTATATTACGAATAGCAATGCTAGCTTCTGATGGAATATTGGGGTTATCTTGAATAATTTTTATAGCTATTTCCTTGATAGATTCTACTAGAGCTAGATATTCTTTATCCTTGCAGGAAGGTTTATTTTCTTCTAACGCTATGATTTCTGCTTTAAAATATGGATCATTTTGAATAAAACGATTGACTTTAAATCTTCTTTTTCCCTGTAAAATAACGGTTGTATTTCCATCAGGCATTTTCAATAATTTCAATATTTTAGCAACCGTACCAATAGAATACAAATCTTTTTCACTAAGATTTTCTATTCCAGAATTTTTTTGTGTTAAGACTCCAACTGTTTTATCTAATCCATAAGCATCTTGTAACAATTGTATGGATCCACTTTTTCCTGCTATAATTGGAAAAACAATTCCAGAATATAAAACCATATTTCTTACTGTTAAGATACATAATTGTTCAGGAATATCGTCTTTAAGTAACTGATCTTCTTCATCTTGACTCATTAAGGGTATAAACTCAGCTTCAGACTCAAATCCAGATTCTGTAAATATATTTTTTAATAACATAAAAAAATAGATTTCTTACTTAAATGATGGATTAACTCATAATCAATCATCACTTATAAATTAAATATACTGTTTTCTATATGAAAAACAAAACCATCTATACGTACTTAAATTAATTACTGATAATCGTTAAAAGATTGATTTATTTTTCTTTTTTTTCTTTTTGAAGCATATCCAAAAAAATATGTTCTGTCAAAATTTTGACATGATTTTTTTTCATACTTTTTTTTAATTTGGAACCAAAATTTTTTCCTACTACTATGAAGTTAATTTTATTATTGACAGTATTATATACTCTTCCACCTAAAAATTCTACCATATTTTTAGCTTCATTACGGGTCATACAAGATAATTTACCTGTAAATACAAAAGATTTTCCTTCAATAAAAGAATATTTTTTCATAATAAAATCTTTTGAAAGATGTAATCCATATTGAACAAGCATTTTCACTATGTGTTTATGCTCCGTAATTGAAAAATAAGTCATGATGCTCTTTGCGATTTTTTTTCCTATGCCAGAAATAGAAATTAAATGATTATAATTTGCATGTATCAAAGAATTGATATCCAAGAAATTTTCTGTCAATTTTTTTGAAATATATTCTCCTACATAACGGATTCCTAAGGAAAATAGGACTCTACAATAGGGATTGTTTTTAGATTTATTTATATTATTCAATATGGCATATGCCAATTTTTCCTTGACTCCATCTATTTGAAGTAATTCTTCTTTTTTTAATTCATATAAATTATACAAACTATATAAAAAACCTTTTTTGTATAGTTTATTTATCATTTTACTTCCAATTTTTTTTATATTCATAACATTTACAAAATGTATTATTTTTTCTATTTTTTGAGAATAACAGTTTTGATTAGTACAGTAAAATAATTTATTTTTTTTCGTTAAAATGTTATTACATGATGGGCATTTTTTAAAAAAAAATACAGGAAAGGTTTGATTAGATCTTTTTTTTACGTTTATTTCTGTTACTTTTGGAATGATATTTCCTCCTTTTTCTAATAAAAGTGTATCTCCATAATGAATTCCCATTTTTTGTATAAAACTATCATTATAAAGTGTAACTCTTTTGATTGTAGTTCCAGCAATTAAAACAGGATCTACATTGGCTACAGGAGTAATGATTCCTGTACGTCCTACTTGAAAGGTAATACTTAATAATTTAGTTTCAGATAATTTTTGTCTGAACTTATAGGCTATAGCCCAACGTGGGTATTTATTGGTAAATCCTAAAATGGATTGTTTTTGATATTCATTTACTTTAATAACTATTCCATCTGTTTGATAAGGAAGTTTATTTTGCCATATCTTCCAAAAATCTATAAAATGGAATACCTCTTTCATATTTCTGCAAAAACGTGCTTTTTCCGGTGCTTGAAAGCCCCAATATTTTATGTATTTCATCGCTTCATCTTGTGTATCGAAAGGTAAATTATTGCCTAAAACATGAAATGCTATACAAAATAAATCTCTTTTACGTACTTCTTGATGATCATGAATTTTAAGCGTTCCACTAGCCGTATTTCTTGGATTGGCATAAGGAATTTTTCCATTTTTTATACGTTCTTTATTGATTTTTATAAAATTTTTTATGGGAATGAAAATTTCTCCACGTATCTCAAGATACGTAGGATAGTTATTTCCTCTTAATTTGAAAGGAATATATTTTATTGTTTTTATGTTTTCTGTTACATCTTCTCCTTTTTCTCCATTTCCACGAGTTACCGCATTGGTTAAAGATCCGTTTTGATAAATTAAATTAATAGATACTCCATCATATTTAGGTTCGCATACAAAAGATAAAGAATGAATTGATTTACTTATTTTTTTTTTCCAAATCATTAATTCTTTTTTAGAATAGGTATTTTGAATAGAGTACATTTTGTATTTATGATGAACAGGAGGTATTGAATCTCTTTCTATTTCATGAACTGTTGCTCCTACTTTCATTGTAGGCGAAGTAGGATCATGTAATTCAGGATATTTCTTTTCTAAAAAAAATAATTTTTTTAATTTTTTATCAAAATGATAGTCTGATATTTCTGAAATATCAGAATTATAATATTGATCATTATATTTTAACAACTCTTTTCTAAGTTTAGAGATTTTTTTTTGTATTTTTTTATACATATTGTTTTTATGATTTATTCTCCGTTTGCATAATAAACTGCACGAACCATTCTAAAAAAGCCTTGAAAATCTTTTTTTATTTCTATATTGAAAAATCCTGTTTTTTTCAAAAAATCAATAATATCTAAATAAATAAATTGGTTTATTTCGAAATAAACATAAACGAATCCAGTCAATTTTTTTTTTATCCAAAAAGATATTTTTTTATAAAAAATCAATGGGTCATCGTCAGGAACAAATAAAGCTTGAAAAGGTTCGTATTGAACAATATTTGGATGTAGGAATTTTTTTTCAGATAGTCTGACGTAAGGAGGATTACTTACAATAATGTTAACATAATTTTTATTCATTTTTTTTGGAATAGATATTCCATTTTTCAAGATATCCACATTATTTAATGAAATTTTTACATTATGTAACTTCGCATTTTTACGAGCTATGTCAAGTGCATTTTGATCAGAATCAATAGCATGAATGTGTACAATTTCAGGTTTCTTCTTTTTTAAAGTAATGCTAATGCATCCACTTCCTGTTCCAATATCGAATACTTGAACGAGATTATTATGATTGTAATCTTTATAATCCTGTAGTATCCAGTATACAAGTTCTTCTGTTTCTGGTCTTGGTATGAATACTTTTTCATTAACCACGAATTCCATTCCAAAAAAATAGGCATGACCAATTACATATTGTATGGGTCTATTTTGTTTTAATTCCCATAATTTTTTGATTAATTTATCATAAGTTAAAAAATTTATTTTTTCTTTTTTACTTAATCGCAATAATATAGTTGTTTTATCACATTGAAAAACATGGGTAGTAAGTAAAAAAAAGAGACTTTCTAACTCTTTAGGTTCCGGATATAAATCTTTAAGAGTGTTTTGAAAAATACGGTAAAATTTTTGAAAAGATCCCATATGTATTACAAAATTAAGATGATACGAAGTTCAAAAAAAATACTTATTTTATGAAACATAATTTTATTGCGTTTTTTTATGTTAGATTTAGATGATGATACCATTGTTGCATTAGCAACACCTATTGGATCTAGTGCTATTTCTGTTATTCGTATTTCTGGAAAAAATTCCATATCTATTGTTGAAAATATTTTTATTTCTATTAAACCTGGAAAAAAACTGGAAAACCAATCTACACATACTATTCATTTAGGATATATTGTATCGGAAAATCATGATTTTCTGGATCAAGTTTTAGTTTCTATTTTTAAATATCCTTTTTCTTATACAGGAGAAAATATGATAGAAATTTCTTGTCATGGATCTTATTATATACAACAACAGATTTTACAATTGCTCATTAGAAAAGGAATTCGTTTGGCTCGTCCTGGAGAATTTACATTTCGTGCTTTTATAAATAAAAAAGTGGATTTATCACAAGCTGAAGCAATCGCTGATTTAATTGTATCTGAAAATAAAATCTGTCATGAAATATCTTTACAACAGATAAAAGGAACATTGGCTAACACGATTAATAATTTAAGAAAGAAATTATTGGATTTTGCATCTTTACTAGAATTGGAATTGGATTTTTCTGAAGAGGATGTGATTTTTGCTAAAAGATCAGAACTTTTTTCTTTTTTACAAGAATTAAAAGGTGCCTTAAAAGATTTAATTGAATCTTTTTCATTAGGAAATGCTATAAAAAAGGGAATTTCTGTTATCATTATTGGAGAACCCAATGTGGGAAAATCTACTTTTTTTAATCAGGTGATTCAGGAAGACCGATCCATTATATCCCATATAGAAGGAACAACTAGAGATTGTGTAGAAGGAGAAATCATTTTAAATGGAATTCTTTTTCATTTCTTGGATACAGCAGGAATTAGGAAAACCAAAGATCCTATAGAAACTATAGGAGTGGAAAAAACTATGAAAAAAATAGAAGAGGCTCAAGTTATATTATATATTTTTGATTCTTCAAATGATAAAAAACAAAAAATTATTAGTGATATTCAAAGAATTCACAAAAAATATCCATTAAAAAATATTTTTACCATAGCAAATAAATCAGATATATCCTATTTTCATGATTTTGAATATTTTAAATCGAATGTTCCTTATTTTTTTAAAATTTCTGCAAAAAATCATCATGAAGTTAAAAAAGTTCTGGATGCTTTGAGTTCTTTATTTTTAAATAAATTAAAAGAAAAAAAAATGGTGGTGACTCAATACAGACATTATGAAGCTTTTAAACTCTCATTAAAAGAACTTTCATTAGCACATAATGTTTTAAATCAAGGATTTTCAGTTGATTTAGTATCAATCCATATTAAAGAGGCATTACGGTATTTAGGAGAAGTTACGGGAGAAATAACAAGCGAAGATCTACTCAAAAATATTTTTTCAAAATTTTGCATTGGAAAATAAGATTTATAAATTATGTCACAACATTCTGTAAGAGTTCGTTTCGCTCCTAGTCCTACAGGTCCACTTCATTTAGGTGGAATGAGAACGGCTTTATATAATTATCTTTTTGCTAAGAAACATGGAGGAACATTCATCCTTAGAATAGAAGATACTGATCGAAAAAGATTTGTTGAAAATTCTGAATCATATATTTTGGAAACATTAAAGTGGTGCCATATAGAACCTGATGAAGGAGTAGGATATGGAGGGCCTTATTCTCCATATTCTCAATCTAAAAGATATCATATTTATCGTATGTATATCAATAAATTGTTAAAAAAAGGGTATGCTTATTATGCTTTTGATACAGATCAAGATCTTGATAAAAAAAGAAAAGAATATAATAATTATGGATTGACTTTTTCTTATAATTCTAGAATTAGAATGAATCTGAATAATTCTTTAACTATGACGGAAAAAGAATTACATGATAAATTACGATCTTGTTCTTATGTAATTAGATTTAAAATAGAACCTGGAAAAAAATTGAAGATGCATGATATCATACGTGGGAATATAATAATTGATACAGATCACTTAGACGATAAAATTTTGTTAAAATCGGATGGAGTTGCTACTTATCATTTGGCTCATACAATAGACGATCATCTAATGAAAATAACTCATGTGATCCGAGGAGAAGAATGGCTACCATCTACGTCTTTACATATATTGTTATATAGAGCTTTGGGTTGGACTCCTCCTCATTTTGCACATTTACCTTTGATTTTAAACAAGAATGGAAAAGGAAAAATTAGCAAAAGAAATACAAATAGTTTAAATTATCCTATATATCCTATACAATGGAAAATTCCAAAAACCCAAATTATTATACCAGGATATAGGGAATTAGGTTATTTACCAGAAGCATTCGTGAATATGTTAGCTTTATTAGGATGGAATCCAGGAGTAGAAAGGGAAATTTTATCTTTACAAGAATTAATCAATTTATTTTCTTTAGAAAAAATAAAAAAATCTGGTGTTTATTTCGATATCCAAAAAGCGAATTGGTTCAATAAAAAACATTTAAATAAGGAAAAAATATTTTCATTTCTTTTCGAAGAAATAAAAAAACGTTCTATTTCATGCAAAAAAGATTATTTATGTAAAGTCATCCATTTAACAATAGATAGGATTCATTTTATTCATGAAATATGGGAACATTCTTTTTATTTTTTTATTTATCCTAGTTCTTATGAAGCTAATTTTTTCAATAAAATATGTCATGAAAATACTATTTCTCAATTAGAGAATGCCAAAATATTATTATATAATATGAATCAATTTACGTCTGTTCATCTGAGATTATTGTTTCAAAAAACAAAAAATAAACATAAAATTATGCAATTATTTCGTTTAGCTTTAGTGGGAGTTCTAAAAGGAATTGACATTTTCATAATTTTAGAAATGCTAGGAAAAGAAGAAAGTATACAACGCATAGAAAAACTTATCTATAAAATCAAAGAAAAAATATAGAATCTTTTTGAAAAAAGAACATAAAAATATAGATTTACATTTTTTAAAAAAAATTCAATGCTTAAACATTATGAAAATATTATAATAATAACTCCTATATTATCTGATGATCAAGCAAAAGAGACAGCAAAAGAATATGAAAATTATATCATACAAAAAAAAGGGAGTATCGTTCATCAGGAACATTGGGGATTAAAAAAACTAGCTTATCTTATTCAAAAAAAACAAAGTGGTTGTTATCACTTATTTGAATTTTTGTTAAATTCTGATTTAGTTTATGATTTTGAATTAAAATTAAGGCAAGACGAGCGTATTCTACGTTTTTTAACTGTAAAATTAAGTAAATATGGAATAGAATATGCTGAAAAGAGAAGAAAGAAATTATTAAAAAAAGATGAATCATTATGATATTAGAGGAAACCCATCAACATGAAAAACAAGTAGTAGATAATGAATTAAGATATTTATCTCCTATTAAAATAGAAACTAAAGTAGAAAAAAAATATTGTTTTTTTGAACAAAGAAATATAAAATATATAGATTATAAAGATCCTATATTTTTAATAAAATTTCTTAATGCACAAGGCAAAATTTTACCACGTCGTATCACAGGTACTTTACAAAAAAATCAAAATAAATTAAATGCAGCTATCAAGAGATGTAGGCAGATTGGACTTTTACCTTTTGTTACAGATGATTTAAGATAAAAATGAAAATTATTCTTAAAAAAGATATAGAAAATTTAGGGTTTCAATACGATGAATTAGATGTAAAACCTGGTTATGCTAGAAACTATCTAATTCCTAAAGGATATGCTGTTTTAGCATTACCTGGAACTATAAAAAATATTCGTGAAGTGTTGAAACAACGTTCTAAAAAAGAAAGTTTTTTAATTGAAAAATCTAAAGAAATAGAAGAAAAATTAAGCAAATTAACTATTAAAATCCCAGTTAAGGTAGGTAAAGGAGGAAAATTGTTCGGCTCTATTAATAATCAATACCTGATGAAAGTTTTGAATAAAGAGGGTATTTCTATAGATAAAAAATTTATTAGAATTCCTGGAAATAAAGTAATTAAAACAATAGGAAAACATCAGGCAAGTATCCGCTTACATAGGAAACGCGAGTTTACGTTAAATTTTGAAATATTATCTTCTTCCAAATAAAGAATCATATAATAAAAACAAATTTAGCAGTACAATGATGATGGTAATAAACCAAGCTGATATTTTTAAAATAGGCCCATTGACAAATGGTCCCATTTTTTCAGAATTTCCTGTAAAATTAACTAATGGAATAATAGCGAAACTTAGTTGTGCTGATAAAATGATTTGACTAATTATTAATAATTTAGTTGCTCCTTTTTCTCCATAAATCATAGAAGCAATCATAGCTGGAACAATAGCTATAAGTCTTGTGATTAATCTTCGAATCCAAGGTTTTAATTTTATATTAAGAAACCCTTCCATGACTATTTGTCCGGCTAGAGTTCCAGTTAATGTGGAATTTTGTCCTGACGCTAGTAAAGCTAATGCAAAAAAAACTCCAGAAAGACTAGAACCTAGTATAGGAGTTAAAAGTTTATGTGCATCCATAATATCTGCAACTTCTGTATGTCCAGTTTTATGAAAAGTGGCTGCAGATATAATTAATATAGCTGCATTAATAAAAAAGGCTAAAGATAAAGATAAGGTACTGTCTATGGTCGCATATTTTATCGCCATTTTTTTTCCTTCAATAGTACGTGGATAATCTCTGGTTTGTATGATGCTTGAATGAAGGTAAAGATTGTGAGGCATTACCGTAGCTCCTAATATTCCTATAGATATATAAAAAGAATGTGAATTTTTCATAATTTCAGGATTAGGAACAATTCCTTTTAATATGGGAAAAATTTCAGGTTTGGAATTGATAATTTCAAAACTAAAACAAACTAAAATTGTAAAAATCAAAGCTGCAACTACACTTTCAATATATCTAAAACCTTTATATTGAAAAAACAAAATAATTAAAACATCTATAGCTGTAATTAATACACCCCATGTAATAGGAATGTCAAAAAGTAATTTTAGAGCTAGTACAGAACCAATGATTTCAGCTAAATCACAAGCTGCAATAGCAATTTCACATAATATCCATAGAATAAAACTAATAAAAGGAGGATAATGATCTCTACAAGCTTGTGCTAAATCTCTCTCACAAACAATTCCTAATTTCAAAGCCAAATGTTGCAAAATAATGGCAAATAAATTGGATATAAAAATTACGGATAAAAGCATATAACCAAATTTAGCCCCTCCAGCAATATCTGTTGCCCAATTTCCTGGATCCATATATCCTACAGCAATTAATAATCCTGGACCAGTAAAAGCAAAAAGTTTTTTCCATATTCCTTTCTGTTTAGAAACAGAAACGGAAGAAAAAACTTCCGAAAGAGAAGGATGCTTGTTTTCATTCCTCCATCCTGAAAATTTTTTCTTTTGCATAATGAAAATGAAATAGTAGAATACGAAAACATAAAGTTAACCGTTTTAATCTTTTAACTCATATTTGATCATTTCAATTGTGAAAAATTAAAAAAATTGTCTAAATTTGCTTTATATTTTTTCGCTGGATTGATAGTGATTCAATCTTTCTTTGGTTTCATGAAAAAAATAGCGATACAAGGGGTTAAGGGATGTTTTCATCATGCCGCTGTTTCCAGATATTTTGAAGGATGTCATTATAAGTTGATGGAATGTTCTTCTTTTAGGGAATTGGCTATTTCCGTTGCCAAATCTAATGTAGATATTGGAGTTATGGCTATAGAAAATACCATAGCAGGTACGATATTGACCAATTACAGTCTTTTATCTGAATATAATCTAAAAATAGTGGGAGAAATATATATGCCTATACAGCATCATCTCATGGCTAATCCTGGACAAAATATAGAAGATATCAAAGAGATATATTCTCATCCTATGGCTATTTTACAATGTGAATTATTTATAGATGCACATCCTTATATAAAAATATCTGAATATTCAGATACAGCTGCTGCTGCTAAATATATTTCTATATGCAAAAAAAAAGGTTTAGCTGCAATAGCATCTGAAAATGCGGCTAAAGAATATGGTCTGGAAATCATTTCCAAAAATATACAAACTATTACAAGTAATTTTACTAGATTTTTCATTATTAAAAATTGTTATAAACAAGAAAATGATTATTTTAATAAAGCTTCATTAATATTCAAAATATTGCATACTACTGGTAGTTTATCTAAGATATTGAGTATTATATCTAGTCTTGGAATTAACATGACGAAAATACAATCCATTCCTATTATACAAAGACCTTGGGAATATTCATTTTATGTGGATATTATATTCAATAATATAAAAGATTATGAAAAAATGAAAAAAAAAATACATCAAATTCCCTGTCTTCACCAATTGTCTATTATGGGAGAATATAAAAATGGCAGAATAAAATCCTAATGATTGTAGCAGCAAAAAGAACGTATCAAATATCGGAATATTTTTTTTCCGAAAAAATGAAGGAAATTCATAATCTTGAAAAAAGTGGAATTAAAATCATTAATTTAGGAATTGGAAACCCTGATCTTATTCCTCCATATGGGGTTATACGTAAAATGAAAAAAGCGTCAGAATTAAAACACGCTAATACTTATCAAAGTTATATTGGAATAGAAACACTACGTAATGCTATTTCTAATTGGTATAAAAAAGTATATCAAGTGGATGTTGATCCTAAAAATGAAATTTTACCATTAATGGGTTCTAAAGAAGGTATAATGCATATAAGCATGTCTTATTTAGATAAAGGGGATGAGGTATTAATTCCAGATCCTGGATATCCTACTTATTCCTCTGTATCAAAACTTTTGGAAGCAAAAATTATTTATTATGATCTTGATGAGTATGGAAATTGGATTCCAATATTGGAAAATCTATCTAGAACAAAAGCAAAGATCATGTGGATTAATTATCCTCACATGCCTACGGGAGCAACAATTTCTTTTAAAGAATTAGAAAAAATCGTTCTTTTTGCGAAAAAAAATTGTGTTTTACTCGTTCATGACAATCCTTATAGTTTTATCTTGAATAAGGAACGGCCTTTAAGTATTTTTAACGTAAAAGGGGCTAAAGATATAGCTTTAGAATTAAATTCTTTAAGTAAAAGTTACAATATGCCTGGATGGCGTGTTGGAATGATAATAGGAAAAAAGGAATTTATTAAGAATATCTTGAGAATAAAAAGTCAAATGGATTCTGGTATGTATTATCCCATACAAATTGGAGCCATAGAAGCTTTGAATCATGATCATGATTCAAAATGGTTTGAAAAACTTAATACAGAATATATTAAAAGAAGAAAAATTATATGGGAAATATGTGATTATTTAAATTTAAAATATGCAAAAAAAAGTTCTGGAATATTTGTTTGGGCAAAAATAACTGATGCAGATAAAAATGATAGTATGTGGTCCGAAAAGTTCCTCAAAACTTATCACATATTTGTAACTCCTGGTAGAGTATTTGGAAATAATGGAAAAGGATATGTAAGGTTTTCTATGTGTTGTCCCGTAAAAATTTTGGAACAGGCGAAAAATAGAATTTTTTCATGAATATTGGAATAATCGGATTAGGATTGATTGGTGGATCTATTAGTTTAGGATTGAGAAAATCCAATTTTGGAGATAAATTTATAGGAACAGATTCAAATCAAGAAAATGCTTTACATGCTGTAAAACTTGGAATTGTAGATGAAATAATTCCTTTACAGGATCTTATTATGCAATCTTCAGTAATTGTTTTATCTATTCCCGTAGATGGAATAGATAAAATACTTCAAAATATTTTGGATAAAATCAGTAATAATACAGTTATTTTAGATACGGGATCGACTAAATATGATATTTGTAATAGAATTTTATCTCATCCTAAAAGGAGTCGCTTTGTAGCTACACATCCGATTGCGGGAATTGAAAATTCTGGACCTATTTCAGCTCATTCTGATTTGTTTTATCAAAAAAAATGCATCATTTGTGATTCTGAACTTAGTGCTCCAGATGCAATGTCTGTCGTTACAAAAATTTATTCTATTATGAAAATGCGTATGATTTATATGACCTCTAAAGAACATGATTTATATATTGCTTATATATCTCATTTACCTCATGTAGTTTCCTTTGCTTTAGCTAGTACAGTTTTAACAAAATTTAAAAATGAAGAAAAAATTTTTAATAATATGATGGGAAGTGGATTAGATTCAACTACACGTTTAGCGAAAAGTAAACCTGAAACATGGTTGCCCATTTTTATTGCGAATAGAAAAAATATGATTCAAGCTATCAATTCTTATATTGATCATCTAAATAAATTTCGTAATCATTTAATAAACAAAGAATTTATAAAAATAGATCGATATATGAAAAAGGCAAATGATATAAAATATAAAAGATAAAAAATATGTGTAAATTAAATGTATTGTGATGGAAAAATTAAATAATAGTATAGATAGATCTTGGATTGATAAATGGAATCAACCTTTTATTATATCTGGACCTTGTAGCGCAGAAAGTGAACTACAAATATTAGAAACTGCCAATAGGTTGAATCCTTCTCATGTACAAGTATTTAGAGCTGGAATCTGGAAACCTAGAACTAAACCTAATACTTTTGAAGGAGTTGGACAAATAGGACTTGAATGGCTTCATAAGGTAAAAAAAAATACGGGATTAATGGTTGCTACAGAAATAGCTAATGCAGAACATGTTAAATTAGCCATTTCTTTTGAAATAGATGTTCTTTGGATAGGAGCTAGAAGCACGGCTAGTCCTTTTACAATTCAAGAAATAGCAGATGCTTTGGAAGGTGAAAATAATAAAATCATTTTGGTAAAAAACCCTATTCATCCTGATATAGAATTATGGATAGGAGCTTTAGAACGTTTGTCGGATAAAGGAGTTAGAAAATTAGGAGTCATACACCGTGGATTCTATACCTACAAAAACTCAAAATATCGTAATCAACCTAATTGGAATCTTTTGTTAAATTTTAGGAGCCTTCTACCTAGAATTCCTATTATATGTGATCCTTCACATATTTGTGGAAATAAAGAAGGTATTTTGGATATAACAAAAAAAGCTTATCATTTTCAATGTGAAGGATTAATGATAGAAAGTCATTGTGATCCTGATCATGCTTGGAGCGATGCTCAACAACAAATTACTCCAGAAAATCTTTTGGAAATGTTAGAAGAATTAACATGTATCAAGAAATGTGATCAAAAAAGTAAAAGAGATTTAGATTCTTTTAGGATTTTAATTGATGAACTAGATGAAAATATTATTACGCTTTTAGCAGAAAGAATGAATATTTCCAAAAAATTAGGCGTTTTGAAAAAATATTCAGATATTGCGATTTTGCAGCCCAGTAGATGGGAAGATCTTTTGAAAAAATCTATTAACTTTGGAAAAAGTTTAGGAATTTCTGAAGAATTGCTTGAAGGAATTTTTAAAATGTTACATAAAGAATCTATTAAAATTCAGAATAAAAATTAGGTAATTTACATTATTTATATAAAAAAAATACTTCTTAGTCCTAAAAATGGCTTATTTATTTACCAGCGAATCTGTTTCAGAAGGTCATCCTGATAAAATTTCAGATCAAATATCTGACTCTATATTAGATCATTTTTTAGCGTGTGATCCAGATGCAAAAGTAGCTATAGAAACTTTAGTCACCACGGGACAAATTATATTAGCTGGAGAAGTTAATTCTAAGACCTGGGTTAATGTTCAAAAAATAGCTCGTGACATTCTTAGAAAAATAGGGTACACTAAAAATGAATATAGATTCAATGCAGATTCTTGTGGAGTTCTTTCCTCTATTCAAGAACAATCTTTAGATCTATTAGAGGGGATTCAAAGATCAAAAAAGGAAGAACAAGGTTCTGGAGATCAAGGTATAATTTTTGGTTATGCGGTGAAAGAAACTGAAAATTATATGCCTTTATCATTAGAAATATCACATCATATATTAAGGGAACTTTCCCAGATTCGAAATGAAGGAGAAAAAATGACTTACTTACGTCCAGATGCAAAATCTCAAGTAACTTTAGAATATTCTGATGCTAATGATCCGGTACATATTCACGCTATTGTCATTTCAACTCAGCATGATGAATTTGATACGAAAAAAAAAATGCATCAA
Organism: Blattabacterium cuenoti; assembly: GCF_014252015.1. Lineage (NCBI taxonomy): Bacteria > Pseudomonadati > Bacteroidota > Flavobacteriia > Flavobacteriales > Blattabacteriaceae > Blattabacterium > Blattabacterium cuenoti. The sequence continues at coordinate 309,330 of NZ_CP059206.1, read as the reverse complement.
CGTATAGTTCATGATGTTAAAAATATTCTTATTCCGAGAGTTATAAATAATATAAAAATAAAAAACGTAAAAAAATTATTTACGGATAGAACAAAATATTACATCAATTCAACAGGAAAATTTGTCACGGGAGGACCTCATGGGGATACTGGTTTGACCGGAAGAAAAATTATAATGGATACTTATGGAGGAAGAGGATCTCATGGAGGAGGAGCTTTTTCTGGAAAAGATCCATCTAAAATGGACAGATCTGGAGCTTATGCCGCTAGACATATAGCTAAAAATTTGGTGGCAGCAGGAATTTCAAATGAATTGCTTATACAAATATCTTACGCTGCAGGGATCGCAGAACCCATAGGGATTTTTGTAAACACCTATGGTAAATCAAAGATAGATCATGAAAACATTGCATTGAATATAAAAAAAATTTTTGATTTACGTCCTTATGCTATAGAAAAAAGATTAAAATTACGTCAACCGATGTATGAGGAAACATCTGTATATGGACATATGGGAAAAACTCCAAAAAAAGTGTATAAGTCTTTTTTGGATATAGAAGGGAATCAAAAAGAACAAGAAGTAGAACTTTTTACATGGGAAAAGTTGGACTATTTGTCCGTTATAAAGGATATATTTAATATTTCAAAAAATAGGTATTTTTAGTTAAACATTTTAACTATGTCTTACAATTTATTGAAAGGAAAAAAAGGAATTATATTTGGTGCCTTGGATGAAGATTCTATTGCTTGGAAGGTAGCAGAACGTGCTTATGAAGAAAAAGCATCTTTCGTATTAACCAATACTCCAGCTTCTTTAAGAATAGGAAAAATTCACGAATTATCTCATAAAACAAAATCTATGGTGATTACAGCAGATGCCACTTCTATATCAGATCTTAATATTTTATTTGAAAAAACATTAGATCATTTTGGAGGAAAAATAGATTTTTTATTGCATTCCATAGCTATGTCTATGAATATACGAAAGGGTTTAACTTATCCCTCTTTGAATTATGAATTTTTAAGAAAAGGATGGGAAATATCTGCTGTATCTTATCATAAAATTATGCAAACAGCTTGGAATAAAAAAGCGATGAATAAATGGGGTTCTATTGTAGCTATAACATATATTGCTTCTCAACGAAGTTTTCCACATTATGGAGATATGTCAGATTATAAATCTTATTTAGAAAGTATTACACGTAATTTTGGCTATCATTGGGGAATCAAAGAAAAAGTAAGGGTCAATACCGTATCACAGTCTCCTAGTATAACACGATCAGCAAAAGCCATTAAAGGTTTTAATCAACTTTTAATATTATCTGAAAAAATGTCTCCGTTAGGAAACGCTTCTGCACAAGATTGCGCTAACTATATAATTACACTTTTTTCAGATTTAACAAGAAAAGTAACCATGCAAAATTTATATCATGATGGAGGTTTTTCTCATACTGGAATTAGTGAAGCTATGATTTCATAAAAATATACCTCTCAAATTCTTATATATCTTAACAAACTCTTAATTATTAATAAAATATGAAAAAAATTATAGCTCCATCTTTACTTTCAGCAAATTTAGCTTTTTTATACCGTGATATAGAAATGTTAAATAAAAGTAAAGCAGATTGGTTTCATATTGATATAATGGATTCTTCTTTTGTTTCTAATATTTCTTTTGGATTTTTGTTTACTAAATATGTAAAAAAATATGCCCATAAGCCTATGGATGTTCATTTAATGATTTTACAACCAGAACTTTATATAAAACAATTAAAAGCTTGTGGAGCCGATCATTTACATATTCATTATGAAGTTTGTATTCATTTAAACAGAACAATTTCTTCTATTAAAGAAAATGGAATGAAGGTAGGTGTAGCTGTGAATCCACATACTCCAGTTTTTCTTTTAAAAGACATTATTAAAGATATAGATTTTGTTTTATTAATGAGTGTAAATCCTGGTTATAGTGGACAAAAATTCATTCATCAAACATATCAAAAATTAGAAGATACTAAAGATTTAATCTTAAAAAAAGATTCTTCTGCTCTCATAGAAGTAGATGGAGGAATTAATTTAGAAAATGCTTCTTCATTATTCAAAAATGGAGCAGATATATTGGTAGCAGGAACTGCTATTTTTTCTGATTCTAACCCAAAAGAAATTATTCATAGAATGAAATTAGGAAATTAAATATTATTATGATTTCTAAAGAAACTATAAAAAAAATACTTTCTGTTTCTTGCATAGAAGATGTGATTGGAGATTTTGTAGAATTAAAAAAAAGTGGTCTTAATTATAGAGGACTAAGTCCTTTTTCTAATGAAAAGATACCTTCTCTTATAGTTTCTCCTACAAAAAAAATATGGAAAGATTTTAGTTCTGGAAAAGGAGGGAATATTATCACTTTTATTATGGAACATGAACATTTGACATATGTGGAGTCATTACATTTTCTTGCCAAAAAATATGATATTAAGATTGATCATATAAATATAAAAGAGAAAGAAGAATATGAAAAATTATACTTGATACAAGATTATGCAAAACGTTTTTTTATTAATCAATTGCATTCTACCAAAGAAGGACAGGAGAATGGATTGAATTATTTGATTCATAAAAGAGGCTTTCATATAAAAATAATTCAAAAATTTGAATTAGGCTATGCCCCTATTTCTTGGAATATATTTACGGAAACAGCATTAAAAAAAGGATTTAAAATACGGTATATAAAAAAATCTGGATTTACTGTTTTCAGTAAATTCAATCATTTTTTTGATTGTTTTCGTCAACGTATAATGTTTCCCATACACAATTTATCAGGAAGGGTTATAGGTTTTGGAGGTAGGAATATTGATTCTAGATATTACACTAAATATATCAATTCATCAGAAAGTAATATATTTCAAAAAAGTAAAATTTTATATGGCTTGTTTCAAGCTAAGAAAAACATTCTAAAAGAGAATTTTTGTTATTTAGTGGAAGGATATACAGATGTTATTTCTTTACATCAATCTGGTATAAAAAATGTAGTTTCTTCTTCTGGCATTTCACTATCCGTGGATCAAATCCTATTAATAAAAAAATTTACAAAAAATATTATTCTTTTTTATGATGGAGATCGTTCTGGAATTAAAGCTTCTTTAAGAGGAATTAATATGATGCTAGAACAAGAAATGAATTTACGCATTTTATTTATTTATAACGGAGAAGATCCAGATTTTATCTCCAAAAAATATTCTTTTTCTCAACTTAAAAATTTTGTAGCAAAAAATAGTTACAATTTTGTTTCCTTTAAACAAAAAATATATGAAAAATTCCATAAAGATGATCCCATAAAAAAATCATTTTTGGTCAAAAATATTTTGAATAGTATTTCAAAAATATCCAATGTTATTCAAAAGGAATTATATCTGCAAGAAGCTTCTAAAGTACTAAATATTCGTCAAAAAGTTTTGATTTCTGAATTGGAAAGAATAAACGAAAAAAATGAAAAAAAACTTAGTACAATTAAGGTCGAGGGAGATCCAACGTTTTTTTCAAAAAAAAAAAATATTCTTCTTGTTATTGAAGAAGAATTAATTCAATTGATTTTAAATCATGGAAATAAAATTATAAAAAAAAAAGAACACAACACAACGGTTTTAGAAGAAATATCGCACGTTTTTAAATGCTGGAATTTACATTTTTCTTTGAAGAAGAATCAAGAAATATTTGATCAAATTTGTTTACAAAATAAAAAAAAAGATCTATCGAAATTCTTTTATAAAAAAAAAACAAAATTCTATTCATTATCCAAATGGGATAGGAAAGGAATACAAGTTTCCTATCAAGAAGATCACATGAATCAATATATTAGTGATATTTTATTGATATATAAATCTTTATATATTTCTAAATTGATTCAAAAAGAAATCATACATTATCAGAATTATCTTGCAAAAGATGAGGATAGAAAAGCTTTCCTAAAAAAAATTATGCATTTAACAAACATAAAAAATGAACTTTATAAAAAATTACACAGATATGTGTGATTCTTTTTTTTACTAGTTTTACTAGAAAAATTATTTTTTTATTTTTTTAAGTTTTGGTAAATTCGTGTATATAAACACGCAAAAAATGAATACATTAATTTCAAAAAAAGCGCCTAATTTTACGGCTAGTGCGGTATTAAATGGGAAAGATATTGTCCAAAATTTTACTTTAGAACAATTTAAAGGAAGTAAATATGTTTTACTTTTCTTTTATCCTAAAGATTTTACTTTTGTTTGTCCCACAGAAATATATGCATTTCAAGAAAAAATTAAGGATTTTGAAATGAGAAATGTACAAATTATTGCTGTTTCTACGGACACAGAACAGTCTCATTGGGCTTGGTTGCAGATGCCAAAAGAAAAAGGAGGAATACATGGAATAACTTACCCAATTGTTTCTGATATTAATAAGACTATATCTCATAACTATGGAGTGTTGTCTGGAGATTGGATTTGCAATAATGAAGGATTGAAAGCTACGGGAGAACTTATTGCTTATAGAGGATTATTTTTGATAAATAAAGAAGGAATAATAAAACATCTTTTAATTAATGATTTTCCTTTAGGAAGAAATGTACATGAAGCTATTCGGATGATAGATGCTCTTCAATATTATGAAAAAAGTGGAGAAGTATGTCCAGCAAATTGGACAAAAGGAAAAAAAGCTATAAAAGCTAGTCATAGTGGGATTGAAGATTATTTTTCATCTTAGTTTAGTAGAGAATAAGATAATTGTACAATGAAAATGAAAGATAGACAAGAATAAATGGGGAAAAAAAAAGTAGCATTTTATACCATGGGGTGTAAACTTAATTACGCAGAAACCTCTACCATAGCAAGAAAGTTTTCTAACTTATATTATCAACATGTTCCTTTCAAAAGTTATGCAGATATTTATGTGATCAACAGTTGTTCTGTAACAAGAAATGCAGAAATTGAATTTAAGCATATTGTACGTTCTGCTAGGAATAAAAATTCAAAAGCTTTTCTTGTAGCCATAGGATGTTATGCTCAACTGAATCCTAAAGAAGTGTCTTCTATTATTGGAGTAGATCTCGTTTTAGGCTATGAAGAAAAATTTAAAATTATAGATTATATTAATAGAAAATGGTTCTTAAAAAAAAAAGATTATACAAAAATTATTTCTAAAAAAACTTATTTACCATCGTTTTCTGTTGGAGATAGAACTCGTTCCTTTTTAAAAATACAAGATGGATGTGATTATAAATGCAGTTATTGTGTTATTCCTATGTCAAGAGGCCCCTCTCGTTCTGAGAGTATAGAAAATATATTGAAAAATATTAGATTTCTTTTTAATAAAGGAGTAAAAGAGATCGTGTTAACAGGTGTCAATATAGGAGATTATGGAAAAAATACACGGTTATATACATTTTTTGATTTAATACAAGCTGTAGATCAAATACAAGAAAAAGGAAGAATACGTTTATCCTCTATAGAGCCTAATTTGCTTCAAGATGAATGTATTGAATTTTTGTCTAAAAGCAAACATTTTGTCCCTCATTTTCATATCCCTTTACAATCTGGGAGCAATTATATATTGGGAAAAATGCATAGACGTTACAGACGAGAATTTTATCAAGAAAAAGTAAACAAAATTAGATGTTTCATGCCAGATGCTTATATCGGTTCAGATCTTATTGTTGGTTTTCCTGGAGAAACATATAAACATTTTTTGGAAACTTATCATTTTTTGAAAAAATTAGAAATTTCATATTTACACATATTTACCTATTCTTCTAGACCCAATACAAAATCCAGTACAATACAGGAAAATGTATCTAAAAAAATACAAAGGAAGCGAAATCAAGTTTTGAGAGTCCTTTCAAATAAAAAATATCGTTTTTTTTGTAAAAGGCAAATTGATACTAAAAAAACCGTATTATTCGAAAAAAATTCCCATAATAAAGAATATTTATATGGATATACAGAAAATTATATTAGAACTAAAATGTTATTAAATTCATACAATTCTTCTACATATGAAAATACATTACAAGATGTATTCATTAAAAAAATAGATAAGGATGGAATTATGATTGCAGAACCTATAAATTAAAAATCCAATTCTTTTTTAGGCATGTTAATGAATTCTACATCGAAAATTTCTTGAAAAGATTTTTTTACCATACGTTTAACCTCTTGAAAAGAGATATCATTTTTTTTCAATTCTTTTTTTAAAGAAGTTACTTCTTGATTATAAATTCCACAAGGAATAATATGATTGAAATACTGTAAGTCTGTATTGATATTTAAAGCAAATCCATGCATAGTAACCCAACGACTCATTCTAATTCCTATTGCACATATTTTTCTGGATTTTCCGTTTTTTACATTCAACCAAACTCCTGTTTTTCCTTTTTTTCGTTCTCCCTTGATTTCATAATTTTTCCATAAGAAATGAATGATCACTTCTTCTAGGAGACGTAGATATTTATGAATATCCGTAAAAAAATAATCCATATTTAGAATGGGATATCCTATCAACTGTCCAGGTCCATGGTAAGTGATATCACCTCCTCTATCTGTTTGATAAAAAGAAACATTTATTTTTTTTAAAAAATCTGACGAAATCAACAAATGTTTATCTTTTTTACCATTTTTACCTATAGTATATACATGGGGGTGTTCTACAAATAGAAAATATCCAGCTTTTTTAGAATGGATCTTATTGACTTTTTTTTGTATGACATCATCAAATAATCTTTTCTGATATTTCCAAGTTTCTTGATATTCTTTTTTTCCTAAATCTTCGAAAAAAAGTATTTTTTTTTTCATAGTCTTTGAAAAATTTATATAATAAAAAAAACAAATGTACCTTTGTACCTTCGTTTTATTCAATTCGTTAGTTTTATATGGGGGACATCCACACAAATCAGTCTATGACCTATTTATCAGAACAACAAATTATACGAAGAAAAAAACTAGATCAACTGAAATTATTGGGAATCAATCCTTATCCATCAGAAGAATATATAGTAACCACTACTATTTGTAATATACAAAAAAATTTTACAGAAAAAGAAACGATAAGCATAGCTGGACGGTTAATGCGTTTGCGTATTTTAGGAAAAGCTTCCTTTGGAGAGATTAAAGATCATACGGGTTATATGCAAATATATTTTACTCAAGATCATTTATTTTTATCTTCTGATCAAATAAAAATAAAAAAAGAAGATATATACAATATTTTTTTAAAAAAACTTATAGATATAGGAGATATTATTGGAATAAAAGGCATTTTATTTAAGACAAAAATGAATGAAATGACTATACATGTTCATATGTTAACTTTATTATCCAAATCTATACGACCCTTACCACAAGTAAAAGTGGATAAAAATAAAAAAACATATGATGCTTTTTCCAATACAGAACAACGTTATCGTATGCGTTATGTAGATCTTATTGTTAATGATCATATAAAAGATATTTTTTTAAAACGTACTCGTATCATCCAAAAAATCAGAAATTTTTTGGATGATAAAGGATATCTCGAAGTAGAGACTCCTATTCTACAATCCATTCCTGGAGGGGCTATAGCTCGTCCTTTTGAAACATATCATAATACATTGGGTATTCCATTGTATTTACGGATCGCTAATGAACTTTATTTGAAAAGATTGATCATTGGTGGATTTCACGCTGTATATGAATTTTCTAGAAATTTTAGAAATGAGGGAATGGATCGGATCCATAATCCAGAATTTACTGTATTAGAACTTTATGTCGCTTATAAAGATTATTACTGGATGATGAATTTTACAGAAAAATTGATAAAATGGATCTATTATAAATTTCAAAAAAAAGAAAATAATCATATTAATTTTCAAACTCCTTTTCCTCGTATCCCCATATTGGATTCTATTAAAAAATATACTGGATTTGATATTCAAGGAATGGGGTTGGAAGAGTTAAGAAAAGTTTGTAAAAAATTGCATATAGAAGAAAATATAAAAATGAGTAAAGCTAAACTTATTGAGAATATTTTTGAGGAAAGATGCGAAAAAAATTACATTCATCCTACTTTTATTATTGATTACCCTTTAGAAATGTGTCCTTTAAGCAAAAAACATCGTTATAAAAAAAATTTATCAGAACGTTTTGAACTCATTATAAATGGACAAGAAATTGCTAATGCTTATTCAGAACTTAATGATCCTATCGATCAACTTGATCGTTTACGAGAACAAATGAAGTTATCCGAAAAAAACACAAAAGACGAATCCATATCTATTGATAAAGATTTTATACGTGCTTTAGAATTTGGGATGCCTCCCACTGCAGGGATTGGAGTAGGAATAGATCGTTTAGTGATGTTACTTACTAAAACAAAATCGATTCAAGAAGTTCTGTTTTTCCCACAAATGCGTCCAGAAAAAGGAGGTAAAAAATAAATTATTTCTATCCTAATCTAATCCTAATACTTTTAATCCATTGATTGTAGCAATTTTTACCAAATGATCTATATCATAATAATGACAAGCTTCCAACATAACTCGTAGTTCTATCCATAAATTTCCATCAGAAAAAGGTTTATATATGTCACAAATATTATCTGTACCAAAAGCCACTATAATTCCTTCAGGAACCATTTCATCCACTGGAGTGATAGAATTATGGCTAGGAGTTAAACGTTCACTTCTGGTATGATCAATCCAAGCAATGGGACAAGATATTACCATCAAATTAGCTTTTCTCATTAATTGGTATATTTTATAACGATAATTTCTATCATGTGCGGCTAAAGAAATACTGTGTATAGCTACTACTTTTCCTTGCAATCCATGCTCAATCGTTTTCTTTGCTAATTTTTCAGTTTCTTTTTCTTCGTTAGTATTAAATTGATCTACATGTACATGCACAATTTTTCCTTTTTTTTTAGCTGTTTGTAATAAAATATCTAGATGTTCATCTTCTTTTCCATAATCTGTAGCGGGTAATCCACCAATAATATCCACAAATTCTATTGATTGATCGAACCAATATTTTGATTTTTTATTCAATACACCTTTAAGAACTTGATTGGCAAAACAAATATGAATGGAATTTCCATAATTATTTTTCAATTTTTTAGCGGCTTTCAAGGCACGATCTTCAATCACTTCATCTACATCAATAAAAGAGCATAAAGCTTGTGTTCCTTGCATTAAAAAATATTCTAAAGCTTTTTCCATACGGATATAAATATCCTCTTCTGTAGCTAAACGTTTCATTTCATCAACCAAATACCATTTTTTTTGAATGGGATAATAAGAGTATTTGAAATTTTTTTTTGTAAGTGTATAAGCTCTATCCAAGTGAGCATGAGCATTGACCCAGCCACCTTTTTCTTTTACTTTTTCTACAAAAATTTTTTTAGGATTCATGTTTAATCGGTTTCTATAAATTAAATGTTGGAAATCCAAATAACTTTTTTAGTTATAAAAAATGGTTCTTCAAAATAATGATTTAAAGGATATTCTATTGCATGAGGAAATTCTTTTAATTCATCATGAAGATTTCCTCCTTTTAAATATAAAGCTCCATTTTTTATTTGAGAATTAGATTTGTATTTAAATTTATTTTTTATCCAATTATCGATAATATTTATTTTGTTTACAGCTCTAGTGACCACAAAATCAAATTTATTTTCTAGTTTCTCTGCACGTATACAAATAGGATGCACATTTTTTAAATGAAGATTATATATAATTTGTTCTATAATTTTAATTTTTTTTCTAACAGAATCTACTAATATAAATTTTGTATGAGGAAAAACTATGGATAAAGGAATTCCAGGGAATCCTCCTCCTGTACCTAAATCCATAACACATGATCCAGGATAAAAAGAAAATACTTTAGCTATTCCTAAACAAAAAAGGACGTGCTGTTGATAAAAATTGTGAAATGTTTTTCTAGAAACTAAATTGACATGTGTATTCCAATACGCATATAAATTTTTTAAAAAAGATAATCTATAGATTTGTTGATCCAATAGATTTGGAAAATATTTTTTAATTAATTCCATAAATGGATAAATAAACTTATAACCAAATTTATTTAGATTTGTAATTATTTAAAATAGTTTCATAAATATCTATGATGAAAAAAAATAGATTATCCCATCGTTTACAGAATATATCTTATTCACAAACCATAGCTATGTCAGCTAAAGCTAGAGAATTAAAAAATAAAGGTTATGACGTTATAAACTTGAGTTTAGGAGAACCCGACTTTTATCCTCCTAATTTTGTTTTATCCGCTGCAAAAAAAGCTATAGATGAAGGGTATCATTATTATACTCCCGTATCCGGATATTTAGAACTTAAAAAAGTAATATGTGAAAAATTATACCGTGATAATCGTTTGAAATACACACCTTCTCAAATTGTAGTTTCTACAGGAGCAAAACAAGCTATAATGAATGTTCTTTTATCTTTGCTTAATAAAGATGATGAAGTTATTATTCCCGCTCCTTATTGGGTTAGTTATTTACAAATGGTAAATATTTGTGAATCTTCTCCTGTTATAATTCCAACAACGATGAATAACGATTTTAAGATTAATCCAGAACAATTAGAAAAAGCTATTACATCTAAAACAAAATTATTTATTTTTAGTACTCCTTCTAATCCCACAGGAAGTGTTTATTCTTATAAAGAACTAAGAAATTTAGCGGATGTTTTTAAAAAACATCCAAAAATTATGATTATTGCTGATGAAATTTATGAACATATTTGTTACTCAGAAAAACATACTAGTATTGCTATATTTCCTGATATTCATCATCAAGTTATCACAGTGAATGGATTATCTAAGGCTTTTTCAATGACAGGTTGGAGGATTGGATATATTGGAGCTCCAGAGTGGATTGCTCAATCTTGTGATAAAATACAAGGTCAGATGACTTCTTGTGCCAATTCTATTGCACAGATAGCTGCTATTACTGCATTATCCGCTCATCCTGATAGAATAGAATATATGATCAAAGAGTTTGAAAAAAGAAGAAATTTAGTTTTGAATCTGATAAAAGAAATTGATGGATTTCAATTTTCTAAACCAAATGGTGCTTTTTATATTTTTCCAAAAGTTTCAGATTTTTTTGGAAAAAAATTATATGGAAAAACGATACAAAATTCAGATGAATTTTCTGAATTTTTACTTGAAAAAGCTCAAGTAGCTACCGTTAGTGGAAGTGCTTTTGGTGATAATGAATGTTTACGTATTTCTTACGCTTCATCAGAAAATAAAATCATAGAAGCCTTTACAAGAATTAAAAAGGCATTAAAATAATTATAAGGTGGGGTGGGTGGACGACCGGATTCGAACCGGCGACCCTCAGAACCACAATCTGATGCTCTAAACCAACTGAGCTACGTCCACCAAAACAAAGGACAAAGATAATTAATTCTATAAATTCTATAAACAAAAACTTTCTATAATTTTTTTACAATAAGAAAATAAATCACTATATATCCATTTTAGGATGGATGTTTTTTCTTGAACAGGATATAAAAGATGAACATTGGCACCTGCATCTAGTGTAAAATAGATATTTTTCTTGCTCTGTTTTCTAAAATCCCATACCGTATGAATTACTTTAAGAGTATTTGGTTTCATCCATAAAAAATAGGGACTAGAGGTCATGATCATGGCATGAAGAGTTAGAGCTTCATGTTCTATCAACTCTCCAAATTCTTGGAAATCTCCTATTTTTAATATAGATATAAGTTTATTCATATTTTTATTAGCACATTTAAATCTCTCTCTAGCATAAGGATGATGATGCATTAATTGATGCCCTTTTGAACTCAATATTTTTTTAGGTTCATCATCTATGATTAAAATAGTATCTTCTATTTTTGTAAAAATGGAGTGTACTTTATATGGATATGGTGTAGCATAAAAATTATTACTTCCTTTTATAGATTGATGATATCCCCAAACAACAAGTCCAGGATAAATAGATCTGCAAGCACTTCCAGAACCTAATCTAGCTAAAAAAGAAGCTTTTTTGAAAAAGAAATCTTCTTTTAAAGAAGATACTAATTTTTTTTCTATTTCCATGATACATAAAGCTAAAGCACTCATGGAAGAAGCAGAAGAAGCTATTCCACTACTATGTGGAAAAGTATTATAAGTTTCTATAATGAAATTATAATCTCGTAAATAGGAACAATAATATGAAATTCTATTAAAAAATTCTAAAATTTTTGGAAGAAAACTAGTTTTTTCTTTTCCTGAAAAAAAAACTCTTACAGATAAATTCCTTTTTTTTTTTTTTTGATAAATTAATCGTGTAACCGTATATACTTCTCCCAAAGAATAACTAATAGATGAATTCAATGGTATTTGTATTTTATTCTTATGTTTTCCCCAATATTTAATTAAAGCGATATTGGAATGACTCTTCCTTGTTACTACTCCATTTGAGTCTATAGAATATTTTTTTTTATAGAAAAAAAACAATGGGTTTTCAAAATTAAATTACAAATCATTTTCATTTTTGATATAATCCAACATTTTTTTATCGTCCAATTCTCCTTCAGAACGAGCTATTACACAACTAGCCAATCCATTACCTATAACATTTACGGTAGTCCTAGCCATATCCATTAATTCATCTATCCCTATAATAGCTAATATAGGCCAAGTCGGTAATCCAAAAGAAGCCACAGTAGCTAAAAGAATGACTAAAGACGCTCTAGGAACTCCAGCAACTCCTTTACTCGTTAAAATTAACGTCAGTCCTATAAATATTTGTTGACTAAAACTCAAAGGAATACCAGAAGCTTGTGCTACAAAAACAGTAGCTAAAGATAAATAAAGAGTAGTCCCATCTAAGTTAAAGCTATAACCTGTAGGAATCACAAAAGCTATAATTTTTCTGGGAACACCTAATTTTTCTAAATTTTCCATCAGTAAAGGTAAGGCGGATTCTGAACTTGTGGTCGCAAACGCAAGTGATACTGGTTCAGTTAATGCTTTGACAAAACCTTTTAAAGGAACTTTAATCCACAAAAGAATAGGAAGTAAAACAACTATCAAAAAAATCAGTAAAGCAATATAAAGAGTTAGTAATAATTGAAATAAATTATATAAAATATCCAAACCCATATGCCCCACTGTATAAGCAATGGCAGACCCAACTCCTATAGGAGCAAAATACATGATAATTTTAGTAAATTTAAACATGATTTCTGAAAGACTCTCTGCAAATTGCAATATAGGACTCCGTTTTTTATCTTCTAAGAAAACCATGGATATACCAAATATAACGGAAAATACTACTATTGGTAATACATCTCCATGATATATGGATTTTATAAAATTTTCCGGAAATACATGAAGAATTGTGTCTTGCCAAGTTCTACTTTCTACTTTGGGTAATTGTTGTTCCGTTATTCCTGAAGGCATAACAATGCCTACTCCAGCTTGAGATACATTAATAGCAATAAGACCAACAAACAAAGCTAAAGTTGTCACCACTTCAAAATATAGCAGGGATTTCCATCCCATACTACCTAATTGTTTAATATTAGAATGACTTGCTATTCCAACTACTAGAGTTGAAAATAATATTGGAGCAATGATAGTCTTGATCAATCTCAAAAATATTTGAGATAAAAATCTGAGTTCTATAGCAAATTTTGGGATATCCAATCCCATTTCTATTCCTATGATAATGGATAATAAAATCCAAGTAGTTAAATCTTTTTTCATAAAAGCATATAATATGAAAAGAGATATTACGGAACATCTTAATATGCAAAGAGCAGATTTATCTAATCCTAATAAGGATTTGGATAAATGAATAAAGATATATGCCAAAACACTTAAAAAAGCTATTAATAAAACTTTTTCTTTTTTTATTTTCATTCCAATACTCATTTTATTCTCAAAGAAAGAATCCAATCAAAAAACTATACCAATGTGGTAGGGAACAGACCCGTAGGGACTCGAACCCCAACTAACAGAACCAAAATCTGCTGTGCTACCGTTACACAACGGGTCTATCTATGAAAAATGTAAATATATACCATTTTTTTTCAAAAACATGATAATTATATCTAAATTTGGGCTACTTTACTCTAAAAAAACCTTTCAAGGTTTCATATATAATATAAATTTATAAAATTATGTCCGTAAGAATCCGTTTAAAAAGAATTGGAAAAAAACATAGACCTATTTATCATATAGTTGTAGCTGATTCTCGTGCTCCTAGAGATGGAAAGTTTATTGAAAAGCTAGGAACTTATAATCCTCATACGGACCCTCCTTCAACTGTATTAAAAATAAAAAATGCTGTGTCCTGGTTAATGAAAGGGGCACAACCTACCAATACGGTAAAATCCATTTTTTCTAAAACCGGAATATTATTGAAAAAACATTTATTAGAAGGAGTAAAAAAGGGTGCATTTACTCATGAAGAGTATCAAAAAAAGTTTCATATGTGGTACAAGAAATACAAAATTTAATCTAGTAAATAACATGTAAATTTTTTTGAAATATTTAATTCCATATTCATAGAAGAACTATTCATATAAAAATTTCCTATCCGTTCTCTTCTTAAAGAAAGGATATAAGCTCCGCTTTGAAGCGCTTTACCAAAATCTTGAGCTATAGATCGAATATAAGTCCCTTTTCCACATTCTATAAAAAATTTTATATAAGGAATTCCTATTTTTAGGATATGAAATTTATAAATTTTTACACGTCTAGATTTTAGAACTATTTTTTTACCTTTTCTAGCATATTCATAAAATCTTTTTCCTTTTGTTTTTAAGGCAGAAAAATATGGAGGATATTGATCTATTTCTCCCAAAAATTTTTTAGATATTTTTTTAATCAATTGAGGAGTAATATGCGAAATGGAAGAAAAATTATGTTCTTCTGTTTCTGAATCAAAAGATAAGGTTTCACAACCTAATTTTATAATGCCTGTATAAACTTTTTTATAATTTTGAATTTCATTTACTTTTTTAGTATATTTTCCTGTTAATACAATTAATAAACCTGTAGCAAAAGGATCTAAAGTACCTGCATGTCCGATTTTTAAATTTTCTTTTTTTATAGCATCAGTGAGAATATAGCTTTTTATTTTTTTAACAATATCAAAAGAAGTCCATCCCCATGGTTTATCTACTAACAATATTTTTCCATTTTTAAATTCTAATAAATTAAATTTTGATTCAAAATTTTCCAATCGGTTTTATTAAATAATGTACAACAAGAAAAAAAGTTCCTAAAAAAATTCTATAGTATCCAAATAATTTAAAATTATTTAAATATTTTATGAAACATTTAATAGCTATTATTCCAGTTAAAAAAGCTACGATATTTCCTAATAACAACAATTCTATATCTTTAAATGTAAAAGAATTTAATTGAAAATAATAGTCAAATAATTTTTTACATGTAGCAATTCCAATAACAGGAACAGATAAAAAGAAAGAAAATTCAATAGCTTTTATTCTATTGACATTTTGTAGCATACAAGCAACAATGGTGGTAGCACTTCTAGAAACTCCTGGAATTAAAGCTAAACATTGAAATAATCCAATAATAAAAGCTTTCAAATAAGTAATACTATTTTTTCTATTATAAAAATTTTTTTCATAAAAAATTTCTACTTTCAAAAGAACTAATCCTCCTATCAAAAGAGATAAAGCAACTATGAGTGGTTTATCTAAAAAAAAATTGGTTATTTTGTTCAATAAAAAACCCAAAATACCTATAGGAAAACTGGCTACAAAAATTTTTAGATAAAAATCCAATTTTTGAAAAAAAAACTTGTTTCTATACAAAAAAATTACAGATAAAACGGCTCCAAACTGAACAGAAATAAGAAATAAATTGGTTATTTTATTTTTTAGTATTCCCATTGTGTAAGCCGCAAAGATCATGTGTCCTGTAGAAGAAATAGGAAAAAATTCTGTAATCCCTTCAATAATCCCTAATAGGATTGATTGAATATAATTCATAACGATATAATCGATTTTACTTAAAAACTAAACATAAATTTTTGCATGTATAGCATTTTTTTCTATAAAATTTCTTCGTGGGGGAACTTCGTCTCCCATAAGAATGGAAAAAATTTTGTCTGCTTCCGAATCATCGTCTATATTCACTTGACGTAAAGTTCTTTTTTTGGGATTCATCGTCGTTTCCCAAAGTTGTTCTGCATTCATTTCTCCTAATCCTTTGTAACGTTGTATATTGATAAATTTTCTTCCTCCTAATTTATGGATAATGTTTTCTCTTTCTTGATCATTCCAAGCATATTGAGAATGATTTCCTTTTCTAATTAAATAAAGTGGAGGTGTAGCAATATAAATGTGACCTTTTTCTATTAAAGGTTTCATATAACGAAAAAACAATGTTAAAATTAGAGTAGAAATATGACTTCCATCTATATCTGCATCTGTCATAATGATAATTTTATTATATCTAAGTTTTTTTATGTTCAAAATGGTTTGATCTTCTTCTGTTCCAATAGAAACTCCTAAAGAAGTAAATATATTTTTTATTTCCTCATTTTCAAATATTTTATATTGTATCGCTTTTTCAACATTTAGTATTTTCCCTCGCAAAGGTAAAATGGCTTGAAAATTTCTATCTCTTCCTTGTTTAGCTGTACCTCCGGCAGAATCTCCTTCTACTAAATAAATTTCACAGTTTTCTGGATTATTGAAAGAACAATCCGCTAATTTTCCGGGTAAAATACTACTTATAGGAGTCTTTTTTTGTATTAATTCACGAGCTTTTTTAGCTGCTTGACGCGCTTTAGCTGCTAATAAAATTTTATCAATAATTTTTTTTCTATCACTAGGGTGTTCTTCTAAATAACTATACAATGTCTCTCCTACAATTTTTTCCACAATACCTCCTACTTCATGATTACTTAATTTGGTTTTAGTTTGTCCTTCAAATTGAGGTTCCATTACTCTAACAGATATAATAGCCGTAATTCCTTCTCTAAAATCATCTCCAGTTAATTCTATTTTTTTATTAGATAAAATACCATATCCATCCACATATTTTTTTAACGTTCTTGTTAGTGCTCTTCGAAAACCAGAAATATGTGTTCCTCCTTCAGAAGTATTGATATTATTAACATAAGAATAAATTTTTTCTTTAAAAGAAGTATTGTATTGCATTGCAATTTCTACAATAGTGTTATCTTTTTCCCCTTCAATAAAAAGGATCTCTTTAGTTAAAGATTCCTGATTTTTATTTAAAATTGCTAAATATTCTTTCAATCCGTTTTGAGAGAAAAAATGTTCTTTTATATTTTCTCTCTCGTCTTTTAAAAATAAGTACAAACCTTTATTTAAAAAAGATAATTCTTTTAATCTATTAGCTAAAATTTCATAATTGTATATAATCGAATTAAAAATAGAATGATCAGCAAGATAATAAATTTTTGTTCCTTGCATATTGGTTTTTCCTAAACACTTGACAGAGTCAAGGGGTTTTCCTTTTAAATACTCTTGTTGATAAATTTTTCCGTTACGATAAATTGTAACTATAAGTTTTTTAGACAGTGCATTAACACAAGAAATTCCTACACCGTGTAACCCTCCAGAAACTTTATATGAATTTTTATCAAATTTCCCCCCTGCACCAATTTTAGTCATAACGACTTCTAGAGCCGATTTTCCTTCTTTTTTATGAATGTCTATTGGAATTCCACGACCATTGTCAAAGACAGTTATAAATCCATTTTTATGAATAGTTACCCATATTTTATTGCAAAAACCTGCCAAAGCTTCATCTACAGAATTATCTATGACTTCATAAACTAAATGGTGTAATCCTCTAATTCCTACGTCTCCAATATACATAGAAGGTCTGAGTCTAATATGTTCTATTCCTTCAAGAGATTGAATACTATCTGCTGTATAATCTTTCATTGTATTATGTTTTTTATTCATAATCCATTAATTTTATTTTTATTGTAAATTTTTATTATTTACATAAAATTTATAGTTTTATCTCAGAATTGATCAAATATAGAAAAAATATTATTCCGTGAAAATTTGGGAAAAAAAAACGAATTTTAGTTTAAATAAAGAAATAGAAAATTTTACTTCAAGTAAGGACTCAAAAATAGATTTACTTTTAGCACCACATGATGTTATAGGGACCATAGCTCATATTATTATGTTGAAAAGTATAGGATTATTAAATCAAAAAGATTTAAAAATTTTAATTCAAGAATTGCGTAACATTTATGTTAACGAAATTTTAAATAAAAAATTTAAGATTGATGAAGGAATAGAAGATATTCATTCTCAGATAGAATTTTTGTTAACCAATCGTTTAGGAAATGTAGGAAAAAAAATACATAGTGGGAGATCCAGAAACGATCAAATTTTGGTAGATTTAAAACTTTTTGTTCGTACAGAAATCAAGGAAATCGTCTACATGACTTATTCTTTTTTTGATTTATTATTAAAATTAAGTGAACAGCACAAAAATATATTAATACCTGGTTATACTCATTATCAAATAGCTATGCCTTCTTCTTTTGGTCTTTGGTTTGCTGCATATGCAGAAAGTTTAATAGATGATTTATTATTAATGCGCACCGCATATCGTATCGTAAACAAAAATCCTTTAGGTTCTGCTGCAGGTTATGGATCTTCTTTACCTTTAAATAGAAAAATGACAACCTATTTATTGGGTTTTGAAAATTTAAATTATAATGTGGTGTATGCTCAAATGGGACGTGGAAAAATGGAAAGAATTGTTTCAGAATCCCTAGCTTCTATGGCAAGAACTTTAAGTAAAATGGCACAAGATATTTGCTTATATTTAAGTCAAAATTTTAATTTCATTAGTTTTCCTGATCATCTTACTACCGGATCTAGTATTATGCCTCATAAGAAAAATCCAGATGTTTTTGAAATTATACGAGCTAAATGTAATAGAATAACTTCGTTACCTAACGAAATTTCTTTGATTTCTTCTAATTTATGTTCCGGATATCATAGAGATTTTCAAATTATTAAAGAAAGATTTATTCCTATTTTTGAAGAAATGAAAAAATGTTTTTATATATTTAAATATATGTTGAATCATATTATAGTGAAAAAGGATATCCTTAAGGATGATAAATATAAATACTTGTTTAGTGTAGAAGTCGTGAACCAGCTGGTTATTGAAAAAGGATATTCTTTTAGGGAAGCTTATCAAAAAGTAGGTTTAGATATCCAAAATGGATGTTTCAAACCTTTTACTAAGAGTTGTTATTCTCATGAAGGAAGTATAGGAAATTTATGTAATACACAAATTAGAAATTTGATGCAAGATATAATAAAAGAGTTTGATTTTGATAAAATAAATGAAGTTATAAAACGTTTAATTTATAGTAAAATTCATTTTAAAGAATCCTCTAATAATCCGATTTTCGTTTGAATTGTATAGATTTTTTATACAACCAATCTTTTATTTTCTTATGATGTCCAGACAAAAGTATTTTTGGAACAGACCATCCTTTATAAACCACTGGACGAGTGTAAATAGGAGGAGCTATGAAGGATTCTTTTTGAAAAGAATCTGTAAGAATGGATTCTTGATTTTGTATGACTCCAGGTAATAATCTAACTACAGATTCTACAACAACAGCAGCAGCTAATTCTCCTCCAGATAAAATATAATTTCCAATAGATATTTCTTTGGATATTAAGTGATCTCTAATTCTTTGATCAATTCCTTTATAGCGTCCACAAAGAATAATAATATTTTTCTTATCAGTTAAATTTTGAGCATATTTTTGTGAAAATAACTTTCCATCAGGAGTCATAAAAATTTTTTCATCATAATCTCTTTCTGATAAAAGTTTGGAAAAACACTGATATACAGGTTCTATTTTAATTACCATTCCTGCTCCACCTCCATAAGGATAATCATCTATATTTTTTCGTTTTCCTAAACCATATTTACGTAAATCATGAATATGAATATCAATTAAACCTTTATTAATTGCCCTTTTAATAATAGAATTGGAAAAAGGACTATAAAGAATTTCAGGGACTACACTAACAATATCTATACGCAATGCATTATTTTTTTTCATTAATATACACTTTGACTAATAATCTAAGAATGAAACTAATAAAAAAATTCTACCTTTGTGAATAATTTTTATAAATGAATTATATCGTATCTATAATAGGATGTCCCAATGTCGGAAAATCAACTTTATTTAATCGGCTTGTAGGAAGAAGAAAGGCTATTGTTGATGTAACAAGTGGAGTGACAAGAGATCGTATTTATGGAAATTCAGAATGGAATGGAATCAAATTTTCTGTGGTGGATACTGGTGGTTTTTCTACTTCAAAAAATGATATCCTTGAAAAGGAAATCAAAAACCAAATTTTCGTAGCTATCAAAGAATCTGATGTTATTTTATTTTTGGTAGATATAAAAATAGGAATCTTAGATGAAGATATAGAAATTGCTAAAATATTAAGAAAATGTCAAAAAATAATTTTATTAGTTGTAAATAAAGTAGATGACGGAAAATATGTATATTTTGATACAGATTTTTTTCGTTTAGGATTTGAAAAATATTATTATATATCTGCTATAAATGGGAGTGGTACGGGAGAATTGTTAGATAAATTAATAGAAATATTCAAACATAAATTTTTGAAAAAAAAAGAAAAAATATTGAAAAACGAATTTATTCCTCGTTTTTCAATCGTAGGACGTCCTAATGTCGGAAAATCAACTTTGATTAACTCTTTTTTAAATAAAAACCATCATATTGTGACAAATATTTCGGGTACAACCAGAGATAGTCTAGATGTATTTTACAATAAATGGGAATATGAATGCATTTTAGTAGATACACCTGGAGTTAGAAAAAAATCCAAAATCAGAGATAACATAGAATTTTATTCTACTATGAGAACGTTTAAAACAATAGAACATGCGGATGTTTGTCTTTTAATGGTAGATGCGTATCGTGGATGGGAAAAACAGGATATGAATATTTTTAA
Source organism: Blattabacterium cuenoti (assembly GCF_014252015.1). Classification (NCBI taxonomy): domain Bacteria; kingdom Pseudomonadati; phylum Bacteroidota; class Flavobacteriia; order Flavobacteriales; family Blattabacteriaceae; genus Blattabacterium; species Blattabacterium cuenoti. Next base: position 288,288 of record NZ_CP059206.1, on the reverse strand, counting down.
ACTAGTGAAAAAAAATCATAAAGGTATTATAATTCTTATTAACAAATGGGATCTATTTTATAATAAAAATTTTTATACACAAAAAGATTACGAATTATTTATAAGAAAAAAAATTTCTCCATTTGATAATGTTCCCATTATTTTTATATCCGCTAAAAATAAAGATGGAATACACAATATTCTTCCCATGGCTTATCAGGTTTTAAAATCCCGTAAAAACAGATTAAAAACGAATATTTTAAATAAAATTATGTTACCAATTTTAAAAAAAAATCCTCCTACTCCTAATAAAAAAAATAAATTCATAACTATAAAATATTGTACTCAATTACCTTCATGCACGCCAAAATTTATTTTTTTTTCTAATTTTCCTCAACACATAAAAGAATCTTATAAAAGATTTGTTGAAAATCAAATTCGTTCTCATTTTGATTTTATCGGAGTTCCTATACAAATTTTTTTTAGAAAAAAATAATAGGATTTATTATCTATTGATGATATCGTGATAACACACTTAAGAGGAAAGTTAATAGAAAAAAATCAATCTTATTTAATTATAGATTGTCATGGAGTAGGATATCATATTCATATATCCTCATATACCTATTCTTCTTTGTTAGAAAAGGAAGGGAAAGATATTTGCGTACATACTTATCTGTTGATAAAAGAAAACCAACATGTTTTATATGGCTTTTTTGACAAAAAAGAAAGAAAAATATTTTCTTATTTGATATCCGTAAATGGAATTGGTCCAAGTTCTGCTATCATGTTATTATCATCTCTTACTCCATATGAAATCGAAAAATCTATATCTAAAGAAGATATAAAAATGTTTAACCAAGTTAAAGGAATTGGAACAAAAACAGCTCAAAGAATTATTATTGAACTAAAAGATAAAATTATTCAAGATCCTAAAAAAGGAAAAAATGTAAAAATTTTGGAAAATACATCTTATTTCATAAAAAAAGAAGCTTTAAGTGCTTTGAGGGTGCTTGGATTTTCTTCTCAAGAATATCAAAAAGTTTTGGATGATATTTTAGATGAAAATCCAGAATTTTCTGTAGAAAATCTTATTAAAGAATCTTTAAAAAAAATTGTGAAATCATAAAAATTATTCACTTATAAAAAACAAATTTGAATAAAATACTTTTGTTTTTTTTTAATTCAATAATACCTCTTATTATGAAACTTTTTTATCCATCAATTATAGTGGTTCTTTTTTTCTTATCTATATTTGATCTTATTGTTGGTTTAATTAATGATGCTGTTAATTTTCTAAATTCTGCTATTGGATCTAAAGTAGCATCTCGTAGAACTATCATGATTTTTGCTAGTTTGGGTATTTTATTAGGAGCTTTTTTGTCTAGTGGAATGATGGAAGTAGCAAGAAAAGGAGTTTTCGATCCTTCCTATTTTTATTTTTCAGATATTATTTTTATTTTTTTATCGGTTATGATATCCGATATTATTTTACTGGATGTATTTAACACTTTAGGATTACCCACTTCTACTACAGTCTCTATGGTCTTTTGTTTATTAGGCGCGGCTTTCAGTATAGCCATGATAAAAATGACTTCTCCATTTAATAATGAACCCTTTCATCATTTAACTCTATACATTAAAGCTGAAAAAACATTAACCATTAGTATAGGTATTTTTTTATCTATTATTATTTCTTTTACTTCCGGTGCTTTCATTCACTATTTTATTCGTTATTTATTCAGTTTTGAATATAAAAGTAGATTAAAATATGTAGGGGTAATATGGGCTGCAATTTCATTGAGCAGTATGACTTATTTTCTTATTGTAAGAGGATTACATAGTACTTTACAGGGTTTTATTGATGAAAATTTAACAGGATTTTCCTTATTCATTCAACATTTCATAAAATGGATTCACCATAATTTTTTTGTTTTTTTGTTGATATTATTATCAACGTGGACTATTATAGCAAAAATATTTGTTTCTTTAGGATACAATATATTAAAATTTGTCGTATTATATGGGACTTTTTCTTTAGCTATGGCTTTTGCAGGAAATGATTTAGTCAATTTTATCGGTATTCCTATAGCTAGTATACAATCTTATAATATATGGAAAGAATCGGGAAGTCCTCCTGCCGAAAAATTCAATATGAAAAGTTTATCTGGAAATGTACAGGTTCCATCTTCTATTTTAATTTTTGCAGGAATGATTATGATATTCACTCTTTGGTTTTCCAAAAAAACAAAAAACATCACAAGTACAGAAATTAATTTAAGTAGACAAAATGAAGGACCAGAAAAGTTTTTATCCAATTCTTTTTCTAGAGGAATTGTTAGATTTTTTTTATATTTAGGATATCATTTATTTAAATTTTTTCCTAAAAGACTTCTAGTTAAAATAGAAAGAAACTTTAAGCAAAAACAAAAAGAAGAAAACGTTGCTTTTGATCTTGTTAGAGCTTCTGCTAATTTGACTATATCCAGTATATTGATATCTATAGCGACAGTTCAAAAACTGCCATTATCTACCACTTTTGTTACTTTTATGGTATCTATGGGGACTTCTCTTTCAGATAGAGCATGGGACAGAGAAAGTGCTGTTTATAGAGTTTCAGGTGTTTTAAAAGTTATAAGAGGATGGTTTTTAACAGGTTTAATAGCCTTTACCATGGCAGGAATTACAGCTACTTTTTTATATTTTTTGAAAGCATGGGCTTTATCCTTTCTTATTTTTTTAATTTTATTTGTTTTTTATAGAAGTTATAAAAACTATAATAAAATGCAATATCAAAAAATAGAAGAAAAACCGTTTTTTGGTATAGTGAATTTAACTTTAGAGACGACTTTAAGTAATACCTTAGATATTATAAAACCTATACTTGAATATATTGAAAGTATTTACAAAAAAAGTATAGAAGGAATTACTCAAGAAAATTTAAAAATACTTCAAGAGAGTCGAAATAATTTTTTAAAAGTAAAAGAAAACTTTACAAATATACATCATTCTTTAATTAAAGTGATTAGAAAAACGAAGAATAGCGAACCAATTGCTGGAATCTTTTATCTACATATATACAATAAAACTAAAGAAATCATAGAATCTTCAGATATTATTACGAATCATACATTGTTTCATGTTATCAATAGCCATAATCCTATAAAATATAGACAAAAAAAGAATTTACTAACACTTGAGCATCTTATGATTGAACATTTCAACATTATAAAAAGAATAACAAATGATAGAAATTGTAAAAAAATTCAATACACTATAAAAAATAAAATTATAAAAAAAATTGAGGAACAAATGAATCAACAGGTGATGGGAATTATCCATAATAAATATGGAACAAAAAACACATTTTTAATGTTGGATATTCTTTTACAATCAAAAAAAATTACGGAAAATATAGAAGAGATCATTCTATTGTATAACGATACATTATCCCATATTTCATCTGAATCAACAAAAAAAGACGCATCCTTTTTGGCTTTCTAATAAATAGTCATGAGATTACATCCTCGCATGTCTGAAAAATCTATTCTTCCTAATACTTCGAATTCATTATCATTGATTTTTTTTCCTAGATCTTCGGTAGAAATAAAAGGACAAGATAAATAATTCGATAAATCTATAATATCAATCCCTCCTATTTTATTATTATCTACATGTATAAAAGGATCTTCCGGATCTCTTATATATATTTTCATCCAAGGAGGACATTGAAATATCCCATTTTTTTTTGCATATGCTTGAGAAAGCAATTCTGTCATTCCATATTCCGAATGAATTTCCTTTACACAAAAAAAATTTTTTAAAATATTGTGTAATTCTTCTCTAATGATTTCTTTTCTTATTCCCTTCATTCCTCCTGTTTCCATAATAATGACTTTGTTTTGATGTTCATTTTGTTTCATATGATTATTTTTTTCTATAAAATCCAATAAAGAAAAACTTAGTCCGAAAATTAAAATATTTTTATCATTTTGAGCAGGAACAATACGTACATCTTGATAAGAAGTATAAGGCACAAAATGACTTCCATTTTCACAGGTTTTTTGTATAAAATATTTTATCATATAAATTAAAGAAGAATCTTTTCTATTTGTAGGAAAAAATCCTAAGAACTTAAATTTTTCTATTGGACCATAAAAAAACTCAAAACCCTTTCTAATACTATCAATATATACATTTAAGTTTTTTACATAATGTTTACTTTTGATCCCAGTAGTTCCACTGCTGTTAAAAATGACATCGTAACACCTACTACTACAAATACGATGCGTTTTAAAAAAAGAAATAGGTAAAAAAGGAATTTTAGAAATATTTTTTATTTTAAATGGATCTACATCTAAAAATTTTAGATAATTTTTATAAATTTTGTTATTTTTAATTTGATAATGGAATATATCCCATGTCAAATTATCAAATTCTTTTTTTGATAATATAGAAAAAATCTTTTTTTTAAAATTCATAAAATTTAAAATACAATTCTTTCAATTTATTCAATAAAGATCCTTTTTTATAGAAAAAAAATTGAAATTCTTTTTCAAAGGAATTTTTAAAAAAGTTATAAGGAAAGAGATCTACTTTTTCATTTGCTTCTTTTAGAAAAAGAATACATATTGAAAGAAAAAAAAAATATTTAATCATACCTAATATTACACCTCCTAATCTATCTAGGGGTTTCATCCATGTGATTATCATTATAATTTCTATTATTTTTTTAGCTATAAAAGCTAAAAAAATAATAGAAATTAGAGAAATTATTAAAGAATAAATTATAAAAATATAGGATTTTTGGCTTACTATATTGACTTCTTTGAAGATTTCTTTTACAAAATCATAAACATAAAAACCTTTGAAAATCAATATAAAAAATATCATAAATATGAATAATTGAGAAATTAATCCTTTTTTATATCCATGGTATCCACCATATAAGACTAAAATTATAATAATTATATCTAACATAACTATTTTTTTATATATACTATATACTAAATAAAATGGAAAAAAAATTTATGCAACAATTTCATATCAAATGGAATAAAGTCATGTCATATATACAAAATAATTTTTCTATAGAAGGAAAAATTGATATAATTGGAATTATTTATCTAATAGGAATTCAAGAATTAGGAAAAGGTAAGAATCAATTTTTAAATAGAGAAGATAAAATCAACATTCTACATATTGCAATATGTAGAATACTAGAACCTTTTGGTTATTATTTGTTTATTGGAAAAGATAAGGAAGGATGGCCTCATTATATATTGAAAAATAAGATTCCTTTTAACCAAGAAGAACAATTATTCTTAATTAAAAAAGCTATTATTCGTTATATGAATGAAGAAAATATTATTGAATAAATTAAATATGGACAAAGAAATAGAAAATATTAAAAAAGAAATAAAATGTTTTCACATTAAAACATATAATGATTTAGAAACATTCAGAATTAAATTTTTAGGTAAAAAAAAAGGAATTGTAACAATTTTATTTAAAGAGTTAAAAAAAATTACTATTTGTAAAAGAAAAATTTATGGAAAAATTATTAATGATTTAAAAAAAGAAGTTCAAAATAAAATAAAGATTTTTAACTCAAAAAATGATATTCAAAAAAATGAAAAAGTACTAAAATTAGATCCTACTATACCGGGAAAATCTATAGAAATAGGATCCATACATCCCCTGTCTATTATAAGAAATAGAATCATAGATATTTTTATCAAAATTGGATTTACTTATGTAGATGGACCTGAAATAGAGGATGATTGGCATAACTTTACGGCTTTAAATATTCCTATATTTCATCCATCTAGAGATATGCAGGATACATTTTTTTTGTGCAAAAATCCAGATATTTTATTACGTACACATACTTCCTCTGTACAAATACGGTATATGAAAAAACATAGTCCGCCTTTTCGTGTATTATCTATAGGAAAGGTATATAGAAATGAAACCATATCATCACGTTCCAATTTCATGTTTCATCAAGCGGAAGGATTTTATATAGATCAAAAAGTTTCTTTTTCAGATTTAAAACAAACGATTCATTATTTGATTACTTCTTTTTTTGGAGAAGTAAAAATCAGATTCCGTCCTTCTTATTTTCCATTCACAGAGCCGAGTGCTGAAGTAGATATATATTGTAATGGTGAATGGTTAGAAATCATGGGCTGTGGAATGATAGATCCACAAGTTTTGGAAAACGTAAATATTGATTCAGAAATTTATTCTGGATTTGCTTTTGGATTGGGAATTGAACGTTTAGCTCTAATAATTTATCAAATAAAAGATATTAGAATTTATTTTGATAATGATATTCGTTTTTTAAGACAATTTAAAAGCGAGTTTTAGATTTATATTTTTCTTTGTCTAAAAATCTCATATAAAATAATGCCACAAGCTACAGACACGTTTAAAGACGATATTCCTTTCATTGCTGGAATTTTTGCTTTTTCGCAGGAAATTTTTAAATATTTGTAAGAAATTCCTTTTTCTTCATTTCCTAATATTAAAGCTGTTGGACCTGAAAAATCAATATTGTACCAATATATATTGGATTTTTCTGTAGCAGAAACGATTTTCAATCCAGAGTTTATCAAAAATTCTATTGTGTTCAATATATTTTTTTCTTGACATATTGGAACTTTAAATAAAGCACCTGAAGAAGTTTTTATAGAATCGGACCCAATCATCGCTGTATCTTTTTTTGGAATAATGATAGCATCTGCTCCTGCACATGCAGCAGTACGTATTATAGATCCAAAATTTCTTACATCTGTAATCCTATCTAAAATGATCAAAAGTGGATTTTTCCCTTTTTCATAAAATATAGGAAGCAAATCTTCTATATGATAAGTTTCTATAGGAGAAAGAATAGAAAAAACTCCTTGATGATTTTTATTTTTCAATTGATAAAATTTTTGTTTTGAAACGGTTTGAATTGGAATATGCTCTTTTTTGGAAAGATTTATTAATTTTTTGTAAGCATTTGATTCTTGTTTTGATCCTATTTGAAAAAAAATCTTTCTAATAGTTTTTTTAGCTAGAATTGCTTCTATCAATGGATGTATTCCATAAACAATTTCTAATTTTTTCATAATAGATTATTTATCAAAAATTTTAATAAAAGATTTATTCAATAAATTTTTTATAAGAAATCGTGTCATATTTCTACCAAAAAAAAATATGATAATAAAAATTATCAAATATAAAATAGTTAGAATTCCAAATCCTATAACATAATTTCCAAAATAAAAAGAAAGAAAAAAGCATAAAGAAAGGCTGACTAAAAAAAAAATAATAATGCAAAATATCAATAATAAAAAATTCAAAAAAACCTCTGTCATAATGGAAATCAATATTTTAATGACTTCATTTCTAAAAATACACCATTTCTTATGAATAAAATTTCTAATAAAAATGAACATTTTAAAACAATAAATAACTTATTATATTAAGTTTTAAGTTCCTAATTCATCTTCTACTTGATCCATTTTTTCTATTTTATTTTTTTTCCACTTAGCTTCAAAATTTGATTTAATTTTATGCACTTTTTTTCCAATTTTTTTACCAATTTCCTGTAAGTTATCTCTGAGTTCTTCTGTTTTTTTTTCTAGTATATTTTTGATTTTATCCTCTTTTTTTGGAGCTAATATCACACTCACTATTAAACCAGCTATGGTTCCTAGAATAACTCCCCAAAAAAAACTTCCTCCTTTTTTCATAAAGAATAATAATTTTATATTTTTACTTTTACTACGGATAAATTTAATCATACAATATTTACATACAAAATTGTATTTATGTATTTATGAAATATTTTTTACATGTTCATTAAACAAAACTTTCAAAATTGTATTTATGTATTTATGAAATATTTTTTACATGTTCATTAAACAAAACTTTTCTCTCAAAAAATTTAATACATTTGGAATAAATGTTTATGCTCGTTATTTTGTAAAAGTGAAAAGAATAGAAGAAATTCAAAAAATTTTGAATATATATCCATCTATTCCAAAACTTTTTTTAGGAAATGGAAGTAATATTCTTTTTTTAAAGAATTATTATCCGGGACTAGTAATGAAAATGGGTATTAAAGGAAAAAAAGTCATTCAAGAAAATGATTATCAAGTTATTGTTCAAGCTTTTGCTGGAGAAAATTGGAATGAATTTGTAAACTGGACGATCAAAAAAGGATTTGGTGGTTTAGAAAATTTATCATTTATTCCTGGTACAGTTGGGGCTGCCCCTATTCAAAACATTGGAGCATATGGAACAGAAGTAAAAGATACTTTGATAAAAGTACAAGCATATGAAACATATAATAGAAAAATAAGAGAATTTACACTTGAAGAATGTCAACTAAAATATCGTGATTCTTTCTTTAAACATCCTCATTGTATAAATAAATTTATAATTTTATCTGTTTTTTTTCTTTTAAGAAAGAAATATAAACAATTAAATACATCTTATGTGGAAATTCAAAAAGAATTGGAAAATATGAATATTAAAATGCCTACTATTAATGATTTAAGTCAGGCTATTTTTAATATTAGACATAGAAAACTTCCTAATCCAAAAAAAATTGGAAATGCTGGTAGTTTTTTTATCAATCCTGTAGTAGGGATATTGGATTTTAATAAACTAAAATATAAACATCCTACTATTACAGGCTATAACATTTCTAATAATCAAATTAGACTATCTGCTAACTCATTAATTGAAAATATAGGATGGAAAAGAAAAAAAATTGGAAATGTAGGAATATATAAAAAAAAACCTATCATTTTAGTAAATTATGGAAAAGCTACTGGAATGGAAATATATTCTTTTTCAGAAACAATAACGAAAAATATAAAAAAAAAGTTCGGTATTCCTTTATCAAGAGAAGTAAATGTCATACAATAAGTCAAAATGAATCAAATGATAAAAAAATAAATAATGAAACAATTTACCTTTGTTTTATTTTTACCTTTTAATTGGGGTGGGGGGTTAGTGTAATTTGATAAAAACTTGAATTTATGTCAATGACTATGACTTTAGAAAAATCAAAACAATACATACAAAACAAAATCAAAGAAAAACCTGATTTTGGAATTTTATTATTAGGAAGTCAATTCGATAAACTGATAGAGGAAATAAAAAATCCTATATGCATTTCTTATGAAGAAATACCTATTTTTTCAAAAAATAATTTATATGGAAAATTTTTATTCGGTAAAATAGAAGATAAAAATGTAGTTTTTTTAATAGAACCTTTTTATGAAAAAAGTAAAACCAACAATTTCCCTATTGTATTGTGTAAAAATATAGGAATAGATAAATTAATATTGATTAATATTTCTGGTGGGGTGAATCCAAACTACAAAATGGGAGATGTTATGTTGGTTAAAGATCATATTAATTTTTTTCCAGAAAGTCCTAATATAAAAGAATTTATAAAAAATAGATTTTTTGAAATTATAGAACCATATGATAAAAAAATGATAGAAATTGCAGAAAATATTGCGATGAATCATAATATCATTATTCAGAAAGGAGTATATGTTGCTTCTCCTTATCCTAATTATAAAACCTATGCAGAGTATGCTATGATACGATCTATGGGAGGGGACTGTGTAGGCATGAATATAGTAAAAGATGTCATAACAGCCAGATGTATGAATTTACGAGTTTTTGCTATATCTATTGTAATGGGATTATATGAAAAACCTAAGGATAAGGGATATAATTCAGATGAATTTTTAAAGCCATTTTGTCAAGAAATAGAAAAATCTATATCTCTTCTAATATTAATAATAAAAGAATTTATAAAACTTTGTTTATAACAATAAATATTCATTCATGCAATTGATTGATAATATTTTTCGTAATGTTTAGAAAAATATTTCTAATATATTCGTTTTTTAGAACAATAGGAATTCCTAAATCTGAATATTCTCGTATTTTTTGTAACATAGGAATTTCTCCAAGAAAAAAAATATTCATTTCTTTGGAAAAATTTAATACTCCATTTTTTCCAAAAAAATAGCATTTTTCTTTAGTTTTCTTTGAAAGAACATAAGACATATTTTCTATAATTCCAAGTATGGGAACATAAATAGATTGAATACGAAACATTCCTACAGACCTATTTACATCCGATAAGGCTATTTTTTGAGATGTGCTTACTATAACGATTCCTTTTAATGGAATTTCTTGCAAAAGAGATAGATGAATATCCCCTGTTCCTGGTGGCAAATCTACAATTAAAAAATCTAAATTTCCCCAATTTGTTTCATGCATAAATTGTCTCAAAACTTTAGTGACCATGGGCCCTCTCCAAACAATAGCCTGTCCATATTTTGAAAAAAAACCTATAGATAAAATTTTTACCCCATAACTAGTAATAGGATTCATAATCCCATTTTTATGTTGTAAATTAACAGGTTTTTCTTCAATATTAATATTAAACATTAATGGAATAGAAGGACCATAAATATCCGCATCTAATAATCCAACATGAAAACCCATTTTAACTAAAGAAACAGCTATATTTGTTGCTATTGTGGATTTTCCAACACCTCCTTTTCCAGAAGCTATAGCTATTATGTTTTTTATTACAGGTTCTATTTTTTTATCTTTATCTGATTTTACTTCTATTTTTATGCGTATTGTATCTGAAATATTTTTATTTTTTATAGAATTGGTAATATCTTTGATGAGTTTATTTTTTATATGCATAGCAGGATTGGATAAACTCAAATAGATTGTTATTTTATTATTTAATAAATCTATTTTTTTTACCAAACCAGATTCAACAATATTTTTATTATCAACAATAAAAACATTTTCTAACGCTTTTTCAATTTTTTTTTTCATATATACATACATCATATATTCGCAATAGTACAAAAAAAAATGGTTAGATTTAAAGAAATTATAAAATAAAAATAGAGTGTTAAAAAAATGAATTTTGGGACCTATAAGTTTCGTAACTATCATACGATAATCATAGTTTTTAAATGGAAACATTTTTTTAACACTATGTTTTTAAGAAAACTTTTTCTTTCAGATAAGGATAAGATGTTTTTTTTATCATTATCAGAAAAACGAAAAAGAGAATTTTTAGGGATACGTTATGCTTTGAAATATATAGGCATAAAAATGAATATTTTTTATGATGAAAAAAGAAAACCTTTTCTTTATCCTGAAGGAAAACATATTTCTTTAAGTCATTCTTTTGAAAAAATAGCCATAGCTATAAGTTCTTATCATATAGGAATAGACATAGAAAAATTACGAAAAGATAAAAAAATAGTGAAAATAAAGAAAAAATTTATTAGAGATGATGAATCTCTTTTTATTCATACAAATTATGAAGAAGATTATCTACATATTATATGGGGAATTAAAGAAAGTTTGTATAAACTAGAAGGAGGAATTTTCTATAGTTTTTTAGATCATTATAAAGTTTCTCCTTTTTGCCTTCAAAAGAATTCTTGTGTATCATGCTGGATTATAAAAAATTCCTATAGTAAGCGGTTTTCTGCTTTCTATAGAAAAATAGAAAAATATTATTTAGTTTATATTATAGACAAATGAATATGAATCTGATGAATGATTGGATAGATCATATTTTATCTCCCTATTATTATAATAATAGTTTTTTTCACATAATTTTAGAATTTACAGCTGTAGCATTTACAATATTTAGTGTTTTTTTTGCTCAAAAAAATAATATATGGGTATATCCAATAGGAATAGTCAGCACTACCATATATAGTTATTTAACTTTTATAACTTCTCTTTATGGAGATTTTATTATTAATTTGTATTACACGTTGATGAGCTTTTATGGATGGTATGCATGGATGTATAAAAAGGATAAAAATCAAAAAATACCTATTACTTTTTGCAATAAAAAAGATTATTTTTACACTTTTATTTTATTTATATTCTCTTGTATTTTCAGTATGATGATTTATTTTTTTTATGGAAAACTTCAATCTCATTTTGATTGGATGGATGTACTTACAACGGGTATTTATTTTTCCGGAATGTATCAAATGGCTATGAAAAAAGTAGAAAATTGGATATTTTGGATAATTGGAAACGGAATTTCCGTTCCTCTTTATTTTTTTAAGGGTTTGGTATTGACAGGAATTTTATTTATAATTCTTGTTCTATTGGCTATAGTAGGATTTTTTATTTGGAAGAAAAAAGCACTCAATCAAATTTTATCATAATCTTTTTGTTAATTGATTTACAATATCATTAATGTTATCGTATTCTTTTTCTGTTCTTTCTTTAAGATTTTTCATTTTGATTTTATTTTTATTGATTTCATTTTTTCCTATACTAATAGCAAATGGAATATTGTTATCATTAGCATATCTAAATTGTTTTCCTATTTTATCCGCATTAGGATATAATTGAGTATAAATTCCTTTTTTTCTCAAAAATTTTATTATTTTGTATGCATATAAAACCTCTTCATTTCCAAAATTAATAAACAATACTTTTGAAGTATAATTAGATATAGTTTGTAACAAATTTTCTTGCTCCATTGCTAAATAAATTCTATCCAAACCCAAAGAAATTCCTACTCCATAAATATTGTTCATTCCAAATAAATTAGCTAATGTATCATACCTACCTCCTCCTCCAATAGAAATAGAGTTTCTATTGTTGAATGGAACAATTTCTAGTATTGTACCTGTATAATAATTCATTCCTCTGGCTAAAGAAAGATTCCATTCCAATCTTGTCTTTTGTAAAGAAATATTATTTATATTTTTATAAATAAAACTCAGATCTCGGATCCCTTTTTTTCCTTTTTCAGAATCTTGTAAGGCTACAGTCAAATATTTTTCTTTATTATAGAAATTTTCTTCCATATCGAAAAAAAATGCTACTTTATCAAATGATTTAGATGAAATCCCTTTATAAAGCATTTCTTTTTTGACTAAATTTCGTCCAATTTTATTCCATTTATCTAAAGATGTAGTAAAATCTTTCCATAAATTATATTCTATACCAGCCATTTCAACTAATCCTCCTAATATATCTCTATGATTAATATAGATAATGATAGGAAAATTTAATTTAGTAAAAATTTCGTCACAAAGTTGAATTAATTCTATTTCTTCCCATAAAGACCAAGATAACGAGATCACGTCCGCATCACATTGATAAAATTCTCTCCATCTTCCTTTTTGAGGTTTATCTGCACGCCATACAGGTTGAATTTGGGATCTTTTAAAAGGAAAAACAATTTCATTTTTATGCATCATTACATAACGGACAAAAGGAACCGTTAAATCATATCTCAGTGCCTTATTAGATATATATTCAGTTAAACATTTTGCAACATGAACCGTTTTTTTATTATTCTTGATTTCTTTTAAAAAATCCAAAAAATTTTTTTTTAAAAAATTACCTGAATGGAGCAATTTAAACATTAAATAATCTCCTTCTTCTCCATATTTTCCAACAAGAGTGGAAAGATTTTCAATGGAAGGTGTTTCTATAGGATAAAAACCAAAAAGCTCAAATTGTTTTCGAATAGTCTGAATTAAATAATTTCGCTTACTCATCTCAATGGATGAAAAATCCCTGGTCCCTTTGGGAATATTAGGAAGCATCAATTGAATTCTTTATTTGTATTATTTTCTTTTTTACGAATGCTATTTTGTATTATTTTTTCATTTTCATCTTTGTATGAAATAGGAAGATCAAAACTATCTTCTAGCATATATTTTTTATGTTTTTTTTCTATAAAAAAACTTGAATTTATAGACTGATCAAAAATATTTTGCTTTTGATTCAATGTAAAATCGTTTTTTTTATTATTATTATAATGTTGTTCTAAATGACTTGATTTAGAATAATTTTTTGAAAAAAAAGGATCTATACGTTTAGAATAAGAATGAATTTCTTCCATTTTTTTTAATCTTTGTTCATAAGGTTCTTCTAATTTATGAAATATTTTTTTTTCTTCGTGATTAATAGCCCGTTGGATTTCCGTAGGAAAACCTGTAGCCACTATGGTAACAGAAATACTTTCTTCCAAATCTTCGTCTTCTCCTATCCCCATAATAATGTTCGCATTATTCCCTGCTTCAGCTTGTATATAATCACTGATAATTCCTATTTCATCTATAGTAATTTCTATTTTTCCTGAAACAATAAGAAGAAGAACGTTCTTGGCCCCTGTAATTTTATTATCATTCAATAATGGAGAATCTAAAGCTTGTACTACAGCTTCCTTTGCTCTATTTTCTCCAACAGCAATAGCAGAACCCATAACAGCCGTTCCACTTTCTTTGAGAACAGTTCTTGTATCTCTTAAATCTATATTTTGTTTATAATGATGAGTGATAACTTCTGCAATACCCTTAGCTGCAGTTGTTAAAACTTCATCTGCTTTTGCAAAACCGGCTTTAAATCCTAGATTCCCATATAATTCTCTCAATTTATCATTATTAATAACAATGAGAGAATCCACATTTTTTCTTAATGCCTCTATTCCTTTTTGAGCCTGTTGTAATCTCATTTTTCCTTCAAAATGAAATGGAATTGTTACAATTCCTACAGTAAGAATTCCTTTTTCTTTAGAAATTCCAGCAACAATTGGAGCTGCACCAGTTCCCGTACCTCCACCCATTCCTGCTGTAATGAAGGTCATTTTCGTATTAGAATCTAAAATACTTTTTATTTCCTCCAAACTTTCTAATGCGGCTTTTTCTCCTACTTCTGGATCTGCTCCAGCACCTAATCCTTCTGTAATAGAAGCTCCTAATTGAATTTTTATAGGAACTGGATTATTATTTAATGCTTGTGCATCCGTATTACACGCTATAAAATCTACACCAGTAATTCCTTGTTCAAACATATGACTTAAAGCATTACTTCCTCCTCCTCCTATTCCAATTACTTTGATTGCAGCTGAACGATTTTTTGAAAATCCAAATTGAGGGTTTTCTTTTTTTGGTATAAAATCTTCTTTTTTCATTTCATGGTTTATTATTCTGAGTCATTCAATATTTGACGGAACTTATCTGCCCAAATTTCAAGAAAAGATTTTGATTTCGTTTTATTTTTTTTCTTTTTATGATCCTCATCATAATTTAATCTACGATTTTTATCATAAAATTTTGTAGAAATAAACTCAAAATTTTCATCATGTCCATATTTATGTCCCATATCTGCGGTAGTACAAAGATATTTTTTTTTATCATCAAGTCCTTTAATGACTAATCCTATAGACGTGGCATATTCTGGATTACTTATAAGACCGTTTTCATCTCCTGCTATGTGTTCATTAGAATAACCTATACGAACGTCCATTCCAGTAATATATTCTGTTAATGGACGAACATGTTTAAGTTGAGAACCTCCACCTGTCATGACTAATCCTGCAATAAGTCTTTTCTTTTGTTCTTCATTCCCATAATTTTTTATTTCTACATTTACTTGTTCTAGAATTTCACATACTCGTGTATGAATAATTTGTGAAAGGTGTTTTAAAGAAATTTCTTTAGGGTCACGACCTCGTAATCCAGGAATACAAACAATTTCTGTTTCTTTATTTTCTCCTGGCCATGCAGATCCAAATTTTATTTTTAATAATTCTGCTTGCCGTTCAATAATTAAACAATCTGTTTTTATATTTTCAGTGATGACATTTCCTCCAAAAGGAATAACGGCAGTATGACGGATAATGTTGTCTTTAAATATAGCAATATCCGTAGTTCCTCCTCCTATATCTACTAAAGCAACACCTGCTTCTCTTTCTTCAGTGCTTAATACAGCTTCAGCAGAAGCTAAAGGTTCTAAGGTCATTCCAGATAAATTTAATCCTGCAGCTTTTACACATCTTCCAATATTCCGTATTGAAGAAATTTGTCCTACTACTACATGAAAATTTGCTTCTAAACGACTTCCATACATTCCTATAGGTTCCCTTATTTCGGCTTGACTATCGACTTTATATTCTTGTGGAAGAACATGAATTATTTCTTCTCCTGGTTGCATGACCAGTTTATGAACTTGATCTATTAATTTTTGTATATCTTTTTGACTAATAACATTTTCAAAATCTAATCTAGTAATATAATCATTATGTTGTAGACTTCTAATATGTTGTCCTGCTATTCCAACAATAACTTCTTTTATTTTTAAACCAGAACTCTGTTCTGCTTCAGATACAGCTTCACGAATAGCTTCAATGGTTTGAGTTATATTATTTACAACTCCTCTATGCACACCTATACTTTTAGATCTCCCTATGCCTAAGATCTCAATTTTATTATATTCATTTCTCCTTCCTACCATAGCTACAATCTTCGTGGTTCCCACATCAAGACCTATAGCTATATCTTGATATTCCATAAACTTATCTTTTTTTTGCGACTACTTGGTCTTTATATTGTAAATCAATACTTTTATATTGGTTAATATCTATTTTATTTAGGTATTGCTTATAAAATGCTTTTAATTTATTCAATTTATTTTTAAAATCCTTTATATTTCCTAATATAATATAATGATTCCCTATTTTTGGAATCAAAACAAATGAATTTTTATTATTTTTTTTTATGCTAATAATTTGGTTTTTTAATAATTCATCTGAGTTTATGAATTTGACTAAATTCGTTAAATATTTTTTTTCTTTTTTCAAAAAAAGTCCTTTTGCTAAGATAACTTTTGATGAATAAAAAGAAGAAAGTTCTAAATTTTCCGCATCTTTAGTAAGATAATATTCTTTATTTCCATTTTTGATTCTTAATATGGGTTCTTTTTCCCAAATTTTAATATTAAGGGTCCCATCTACACTGAGAAACACTTCCGATTTTTTTATAAAAGGGTAATTATTTAATTTATTTTCCATTCTCAATATACATAATTGACCGATTTTTTTTTCAATTTTTTCTGTTTTATAAAATAGAATATTTTTAATAATTTCTTCATTTACAAAATGATCTTTAGATAGGGGATCAATGACAATATTAATTTTTTTTAAAGTTCTGTTTTGATGTATTTTTTTAGAGAAATAAAAAAGCGATATGATACAAATCATATATAATAATAAAATAAGGATGAAGAATGTTTTATTATTTCTCATTTATTTTTATTTATATTTATCCATATCGTTTATACAACCATTCTTTTATAGGAATAATTAAGGAATCTATATCCCCAGCTCCTATTGTCAAAATAATATCAAAATGTTTTTTTTCAATTTTTTCTAAAACTTTAGGTATAGTAGATACTTCTTTAGAACTCATTTTTATTTTTTTTAATAAACTATTGGAATTAATCCCATTTATGGGGAATTCTCTAGCTGGATAAATATCTAGTAAAATTAAAATATCAAGATGTTCTAAACTTTTTGCAAAAGATTCTTCAAAAAATTTAGTTCTACTAAATAAATGGGGTTGAAAAATTCCCAATATCTTTTTATTTGGAAAACATTTTCTTACAGTATCGATCAAAGCATTGATTTCGGTAGGATGATGTGCATAATCATCTATATATATTTTTTTTGAAGATTGATAGTGAATGGAATATCTTCTTTTGATCCCTTTAAATAAAAATAAAGCTTTTCTGATTTCTTCTTTAGGAATTTTTAGATAGTCAGATATAGATAATGCTGCAGTAAGGTTTTTTAAGTTATGTATACCTGGAATAGGTAAAGGTAAAGATTCCCATATTTCTGTAGGAGTATGAAAATCAAAATACCACTTATTTTTTTTTACATAAAGATGATGGGAATAATAATTTTCTTTTTTTATCACGGAATAATATATAGCGTTATTGGATAGAAAAGATTCTTCTTCGCAAAGAAATATTTTTTTATATGGTTTTTTTATTCTCTTGGAGAAAGCTATATAAGCCTTTTTCAAGGCTTCTTTTTTTGGATAAATGTCTACATGATCTTGGTCAAAAGACGTTATACATGCTATATTAGGAGATAAATACAAAAAAGAATGGTCAAATTCGTCAGCTTCCACCAAAAAAATTTTTTTTCCATTCAATACATTATTCAATATCAAATTGGATTGATAATTTTCAGAAATTCCTCCTAAAAAAGCAGTTACATTCATTCCAACACTATATAAAATGTGTCCTAACAAGGTACAAGTAGTTGTTTTTCCATGTGTTCCTCCTATAGCTATACAAATTTCATTTTCTGTAATTAAAGCTAGTACTTGAGAACGTTTTTTTATATTTTTTCCATACTTTTTTAAGTATATCCATTGTTTATGATGACTAGGAATTGCTGGTGTATATACAATCAAACATTGTTTAGATAACACCCATTTGGGTAAAATTTCTATACTATCATTATAATTGATGGATATTCCTTCTTTTTCCAATTCTTTTGTTAAAAAGGTTTTCTTTTGATCATGACCATAAACAGTTTTACCCATAAGATTAAAATATCTAGCGAGGGAACTCATTCCAATTCCTCCTATTCCTATAAAATAAAAAGAATCAATTTGGTTTAAGTTCATAAAATAATTTGTAAAATCTCGTTTACAATATCGTTTGTTGCTTTAGGTTTTCCTAATTCTAATATGTTTTTACTCATTTTTTGTTTCATGATGGAATCATTCATTAATTGTATAACAGAATCCACTAATTTTTGTTCTATTTCATCATTTTTTATAATTAAAGCTGCCTCTTTTCCTTCTAATATTTTAGCATTTTGATTTTGATGATCATTTGAAGACCAAGGAAAAGGAACCAATATATATGGTTTTCCTACTAAACATATTTCTGATATGGTTAAAGCTCCAGCTCTAGATACAATGATATCTGCAGCCGCATAACATATCGGTATATTTTCAATAAATTCCATGAAAATAATATTAGAATGATGAGAAATTTTATTTTTTTTAATCTTATGAAAATCTAATTTTCCTACCTGCCAAATAAGTTGAATGTCCAATTCTATTAATTTTTTTAATCCTTTTATCCAAGCATTATTTATACTATTGGAACCTTGACTCCCTCCTATAGATAAAATAATAGGTCTTGTTACTTTTAATCCTAAATGAATACAGGCTTTTTCTTTACTAGGCAATTGTAATATTTCAGATCTTACTGGATTTCCAGTTATGATTGTTTTTTCTTTTGGAAAATATTTTTTTGCTTGCTCATAAGCTATGCATATCCTATTCGCGTAACGAGAAAATATTCGATTGGTTAATCCAGGAAAAGAATTTTGTTCTTGAATCAAGATAGGTATTTTATTTTTTTTTGCAGCATACAAGGTAGGAAAACTAACAAATCCACCTGTTCCGATAACTATATCTGGAGAAAATTTTTTAATAATTTTATTTGCCAAAAAAAAGCTATATATTAATTGTATAGAGACAGTAAAGCCTGATATAGAAAAAAATTTATCTTTTCCACCTGAAATACAAATTTTTTCAATAGAATATCCGAATTTTGGAATTTCTTGCATTTCCATATGATTTTTAGATCCTATAAACAAAATATCGGTTTTTGGAATTTTTTTTTTAAGTTCATTAGCAATAGCTATTCCCGGATATATATGACCTCCGGTCCCTCCACTTCCAATAATTATTCTAGGATAAATATTATGGTTCATGATGAGTTATAATTTGAATGGTGTTAGTCGAGTTTTTATATATCATTCGACTGATACTTAATATAATGCCAAAACTAAAAAAAGTAACCCACATAGAAGTCCCTCCAGCACTAATCAGCGGCAAAGTTTGTCCTGTAACTGGAAATAAACCAACAGCTATTCCCATATTAATGAGTGCTTGATTGATAATAGGTAAACCTACAGCAAGGACCAACAAAGAACAAAAATAATTTTGAACTTTCGTAGCTATTATCATAATTCTCATTAAAATTAGTATATAAATAAATAAAAGTATTATTCCTCCAACAGATCCATATTCTTCTATGATAATAGCATATATAAAATCTGAAGAAGATTGCGGAAGAAAAGCTTTTAAAACACTCTTTCCAGGACCACGACCAAATTTATTTCCTAAAACGATAGCCATTTTAGATTGTTTCATTTGATAACTTTCTTCAGATTCATGATCTATAAATTTTTCTATACGACTTTTCCATGTGTAAACTCTATTTATAGGTTTTTTATCTCCCCATTTTATAACAGAATAAATATATATTCCTGAAAATAAAATACCCATTAAAAAAACTCCTATAACACTTGTTAATGGATATCCTCCTATAAATAGTAAAATTAAAACAGATATAAAAACAATAGCAGCAGTAGAGCCATTAGCGGGAAAAATCAGTCCAGTGATAAAAAATATTGGAAATAACAAGGGAAAAAAAGAATTTATAAAATTTATTCGTTCTTTCTTTTTTTGAGCTAAATATCTGGCACAATAAATGAAAAGGACTAATCCAGCGATACTGGAAGTTTGAAAAGATATATTAATAATAGGAATATATAACCAACGAGAAGCATTAACCCCATCTAATTCTTTTCTTTGACTCATAGTAAAAATTAATAAAACGAAAACTATAGGCATAGAAAAAATAGACATGCGATAAAAATATTTATAGTCTATAAATTGAGTGAAAAAAAGTATACAAAAGCCAATTAACAAAAAAAGAGCATGTTTTAATAAATAACGAAATACTGTATTCGTTCCTCCATATGTAGTTACCAAGTTTGTACTAGCAGAATAAACGGGCAAAAAGGAAAATATAGCCAACAAAGATATGAATGCCCATAAATATCTATCTCCTTTTATATATCTATTTAAAAATAGATCTATTTTTTCAGAAATTTTCATCAATTAGTTTTCTTACTTCTTGTTTAAATTTGTTTCCTCTTTCTTTATAATCTTTAAAAAGATCAAAGCTAGAACAAGCAGGAGAGAATAAAACATTATCTCCATGAGAAGATAATATATAAGCCATATAAACAGCTTTTTTAATATTTTTTGTTTCCCAAATAATATCAATGATATTTTTAAAAAAATTTAAAATTTTTTCATTGTTGTTTCCTAAACAAATTATAGCTTTCACTTTTTTTTTAACCAAAGGAATTAATTCTATATAATTATTTCCTTTATCTTCTCCTCCTGCTATCCATATAATAGGCGCATTTATACTTTTTAATGCATAAAAAACTGCATTGACATTAGTGGCTTTAGAATCATTAATAAATTGTACTCCATTTATATTTAATATTTTTTCCATCCGATGTTCTATAGGTTTCAATTTCAATAAGATGGAAATTATTGATTCTTTTTTTACGTTTAATATTTCGGATATAATTAATGAAGCCATAATATTATAGAGATTATGATCTCCTATTAAAGGAATATTGTTTACATTTAAAAAACATATTTCCTTATTTTTTTGATTTCTAATAAATATTTTGTTATCTTTCACATAAGCACCCATACGTAATTCTTTCTTTATAGAAAAAGGAATACAATGAGACATAATAGGATATTTTTTTATCCTTTCTCTTATAATAGGATCATCATGATTATAAATGAAAATATCTTCTTTTTTTTGAAAGATTGCGATTCTAAATTTGGAATGGATGTAGTTTTCAATATCATCATATCTATTTAAATGATCTCTTGTTATATTTAATAAGACTGCAATATTCGAACGAAAATTGAAACAATCATCTAATTGAAAACTACTCATTTCTAATATATAAACATCTTTTTTTTTATGACTTTTTTAGAAAAACTATGGCCAATATTCCCTGCTATTCCTACATTTATTCCTTTTTTTTTGAGTATTTGATAAAGAATGGAACAGGTTGTTGTTTTTCCATTGCTTCCTGTAATTCCTATTACATAAGAATTTTCAATATAACTTTTACCAAATTCTAATTCAGATTGTAGAGGGATCCCTAAAAAATTGATTTTTTTTATCAAAGGATTATTTCTGGAAATTCCAGGACTTTTTATCACTTTAATAGCATTTTTAATGATTATATTTTCTGTATGTCCTTTTTCTTCAAAAGGAATTTTATTTTTTATTAAAATTTTTTTGTATTTTTTTATAATAATTCCAGAATCCGATAAAAATGTTTTTAACCCATTTTTCTTAGCTAATAAAGCTGCTCCTACTCCACTTTCTCCTCCACCCAATATAACTATGAATTTTTTTTTCATTGCTTATTTTTATTTTTTTTTTATATAACTAATAAAATAAATACTAACATAGAAAGCATCATTTGTATAATAATAAAACGATTGAAAATTTTATTTTCATGATATCCTAGTTTTTGAAAATGATGATGTAAAGGTGCCATGAGAAAAATTCTTTTTCCTATGCCATATTTTTTTTTGTAATATTTAAAATACAATACTTGTATGATTACAGAAATATTTTCTATAAAAAAAATTCCACATAAAATAGGCAATATTAATTCTTTTCTATTTATAATAGCTAGTGTAGCGATGACTCCTCCTATAGTTAAGCTTCCAGTATCTCCCATGAAAATTTGAGCTGGATAAGTATTATACCAAAGAAAACTTATTAAAGATCCTAAAAAAGAAAAAGAAAATATGATGATTTCTTCTAAATGAGGAATATATATAAAATTAAGATAGGAAGAATATATTTCATTACTGGAAATTATAGATAATAAAGATAAAGTAGCAAAAATAATAGAAGAAATTCCAGCTGTTAAACCGTCTATTCCATCAGTTAGATTAGCTCCATTCGATAAAAATGTAATAATGACAATAACAATAGGAATGAACACAATCCAGGCATATTTTTCCCATTTTTTATTATACCAATTTAAAAGATAAGCATAGTCAAATTCATGATTATGATATATGGAATAAAAAATGGGAATAGTGGTTTTGAATCCATATTTTTTTTCTTGAAAAAAGTGTGAATTTTTTGATTCTATTTTTTCCTTTTGAATAGAAATGTTTGTGTTAAAGTACATAATACTTCCAATAAAAATTCCTAACAGAATCTGACTTAATATTTTACCCATAATACTAAGTCCTTTTTTATTATATTTTATTTTAATATAATCATCTATAAATCCAATACAACCCATATACAATGTAGTCATAATCAACATTAATACATATATGTTATTCAAAGTAGAAAAAAATATTGTAGAAATTAATGTGGAAAATATAAGAACAACACCTCCCATTGTTGGAGTCCCTTCTTTTTCTTTTTGACCAAAAAGTCCAAGATCTCGTATTTTTTCTCCTATAATACTATTTTTTTGATTCCAACATATAATTCTTTGATACAAAATCAAAGCCATACAAAACGATAAAAAAAAAGCTAAAATAGCTCTGTAAAAAACAGAATTGTTATTGATAAAAAAATTAATCATCTTACTTATCGTAAGTTTTTAACAAATTTTTAGCTATTTTCATGTCATTAAAAGAATAACGTATTCCCTTAATTTCTTGAAAAGTTTCATGTCCTTTTCCAGCTATTAGAATAATATCTTTTTTTTTGGCAATTTGAATTGCAGTTTGAATAGCTTCTTTTCGTCTCACAAAGGTTAAAATAGATTTTTTTTTTAGATATGATTTAAAATTTTTCATATCATTGAATATTTTATTTAAATCCTCATTTCTAGGATTATCGGATGTAAAAATAGAGATATCACATGTTTCATAAACAATTTTACCCATTAAAGAACGTTTTTTTATATCTCTATTTCCTCCACAACCTATGACACAAATTAATTTTTCATCATTTTTTTTGATTGTTTTAATAGTATTCAAAATGGATTTTAATCCATCTGGATTGTGTGCATAATCTACAATAATATGAATTCCTGAACTGGATAAAAATTGCTCAAAACGTCCTTTTATGGGTTTAATATATTGTATTTGTTTCAGAATATTATCTTTTTTTTTACCTAATAAGATGGCTGTAGCGTAACTAGCTAATAGATTATAAATATTAAATCTTCCTATCAAATGGGTAAAAACTTTATGACCATCAATTAGGAATTGATTTCCATGAATATTTTCTTTTATAATTTTAATTTTAAAATCTGAATTTTTTTCTATACTATAAAAATAGGTTTTAGCTAAAGTTTTTTTTATTATTTTATGCGAATTTTCATCATCGGAATTAATTAATGCAAAAGCTTTTTTAGATAAATTTTCAAAAAAAAGCCTTTTGGTAGATAAATAATGATCAAAAGATCTATGATAATCTAAGTGATCATGTGTTATATTAGTAAAAACTCCTCCTTTAAATAACAATTCTGCAACTCTTTTTTGATGTATTCCATGTGAACTTACTTCCATAAAAGCATATTTGCATCCTTTTTGTATTGAAATATTTAAATATTTATTAATTTCAATAATATTCGGAGTTGTATGTGTAGTAGGATATTTTCTAGATAATATTTTTATACCCATAGTAGAAATCAGAATATTTTTTTCTCCCATTTTAGAAAATAACTGATGAAGTATAGTAGCTACAGAGGTTTTTCCATTCGTTCCGGTAATTCCTATTAATTTTATTTTTTTTGTAGGATGATCATAAAAATTAGATGATATAATCCCTAAAGCTTCCATGGAATCAGGAACGAGTACATAAGTGATATGTTTATGAATATAAAAAGGATTTTTTTCACAAATTATAGTACTAGCACCTTTTTGTATAGCATCTATAATAAATTTATGTCCATCTGTTATTTTTCCTTTTTTGGCTACAAAAATCATATTGTCCTGTACTATTTTTGAATTAATAGAAATTCCTTCTATAAATTTAGAAGTATTTTTGCCTATCATTTTTAACACATGTACTTTTTTTAAAACATCTTTTAATAATTTTTTCATTCTTCTAGTTTCAAAAATATAATCTGATTTTTTTTCAATTTTTTTCCTGGTTTAACAGATTGAGTAATTACTTTTCCTATTCCTTCATATCGTATGTTAAACCCCCTATTTTCTAATATAGGTATGATTTCTTTTCCAGGAACAGATATGATATTAGGCATAATCCATTTATCGATAAAAAAATTTTTTGATTCTATAATTTTATTTAATAGATTTTCTTGATTTTTTAAAAGTGTTTTTTTTTCTATTCTTGGATAAATAGACTTGGCTATTTTGTCAAATACAGGAACAGCCACTTCAATACCGTAGTATCCTTTTTCTGGTTTTGAAATAACTACAATACAAGAATATTTTGGGTTTTTAGCAGGAAAGTATCCTACAAAAGAACTATTGTAAGATAAAGGTTTTCCTTTTATCCAATAATTTAACTGTGTTGTTCCCGTTTTTCCCGCATAAGGATATTCTGGATTATAATATTTTTTAGCTGTTCCATTTTTTACTACTCCTTCTAACATATTTTGAATTTTAATTAAAGAAGATTTTTCAGCTATAGAAGGATTCATTACGATAGGTTTGGTATATTTTTTTATACTTTTTCCATGATGTTTTATCTCTCTAATAAATAGAGGTTTAATCATCTTTCCCTGGTTTGCTATAGCATTATAGAAAGTTAGTATTTGTAAAGGAGTTAGTTTAATATTATATCCAAAAGTCATCCATGGCAAGGTAATGCTGCTCCAATTTTTTTTTCCAGGTTTTGGTATAAAAGGCATACTTTCCCCCGGAATATCTATCCCTATTTTTCTATCTAATTTCCATTTACATAAGTGTTTTATAAATTTTTCCGGATTTTCTTTATAATTTTCATAAATAATTTTTGCTATGCCTACGTTTGAAGATAATTCTAAAATTTGTTTGGGATTTATTTTAACATATCCATTGTAATGACTATCGCGTATTTTTTTTCCTCTTAATTTCATGACTCCGCCTTGGGTATTTACAATCATATCCACATCTATTTTTTTATCTTCTAAAGCGGCAAGAATAGACATAGTTTTAAAAGTAGATCCAGGTTCACTTCCTTCCCATACTGCAAAATTTCTTAAATCTTCGTAAGTATTTTTTTTTGTTTTTTCCAGATTAATCATAGCGGGAATTTCTCCACTTTTTACATCCATCAAAATAACACATCCATGATCTGCTTGAGAAATGAATAATTCTTGAAGTAATGCATGATAGGCTATATCTTGTAAATATATATCTATAGTGGAATAAACATCCTTTCCATCTTCTGGATTAATCTCGTTTTCTGATTTTAATGGTTTCCATATTTTGAAACTAATACGTTGTTCTAATCTTTTTCCATCTTTTCCTTTCAAATATTTGCTAAAGGCTCCTTCTAATCCGGCTTTTCCTCTATGATCATCATATCCTAATATTCTTTTTCCAATATTTTCCAGTGTATGAATTCTACATATTTTTTTTTCTACAATAAACCCGCCTCGTATTTGTCCCTTATTGAAAATGGGAAAATTTCGTAATATTTTAAAATGTGGATAATCTAAATTTTTTGCCAATAAGAAATATCTATTTCCCTTTTTTTTTTCATATTGAAATTTTTTATAGAAAAAAGATTTTGGTTTTTTAAATAAAGATTCTAAAGAATGACATAAAGAATAAATATTTTTTTGAAACAATTCTTCAGATATAGATCTAAAATCAATGTGAATATCATATCTAATGACAGACATGGCTAAAATACTACTATCTGACGCATAAATATTTCCACGTTTAGCCTTAATTAAATTGGTTCTAATAGTTCTCTCTATAAAAGATTTTTGATATCCTTCTGAATAATTTTGAATATAGAATAAATTGAAAATAATTAGTGCGGCAATAAATATGAATAAAAAACCAATTAAGTAAGATTTATATAATAAAGTATATCTTTTTTGTTTCATTCTTTATTTTATTGTACTTTTTGGTCTTCTATGATTAATTCGTATGGAGGAGATTCTAAATGTTTTAATCCATTCACCAATTTTTTTCTTATAAAAGAGGCTAATTGCATTTTCATACATTTACTATGTATATCTGCATATTCAGATTTTAATTCCTTTATTTCTTCACTAATTTTAGTTATTTTTCTAATTTTTCGGTCCATCATATGTGAACTGGTAATACTAATTAAAGATAGTATTGTAAGAAAAACAATAAAATTCCAACTACGATAAGCATCTTCTTTTACTAAAAATTTTCCTTTCAGGATATCTTGTATATTCGTTCTCATTTTTTTTTTTGTTATTTTTTAAGCCTTTTCTGCAATTCTTAATTTAGCGCTTCTAGATCGTGGATTATTTATGATCTCTTGAAAACTTGGTTTAATGACTTTTTTATGTATCATTCTGAATGGTATAGTTTTAAAATTAATTTCATTTATTATAATACCCTTTTTAAAAAAATATTTTATGATTCTATCTTCTATAGAATGATATGAAATAACGGCTATCCTTCCTCCTGGTAAGATAATTTTAGAAGATTCTAATAAAAAATTCTTTAAAGCATTTATTTCATTATTAACTTCTATTCGTATAGACTGAAAAAGTCTAGAAAAAAATCTTTTTTTCTTTTTAAAAGATCCTTTTATGAAAAAAAGATCAACTAAATCCAAAGTAGTAGTAATGTTTTTTTTAAAACGTTTTTTTAATATTTTATCTGCAATTTTTCTTGCATTTTTAAATTCTCCATATTCATAAAATATATGAAATAACTCTTTATTTGAACATTCATTTAAAACATTTTGAGCAGAATAAGAAGATTCTTGGTTCATTCTCATATCCAAAACACAATTGAATCGATTCGAAAATCCTCTTGCAGGATTATCTATTTGTAAAGATGAAATCCCTAAATCTGCTAATATACCTGATACTTTATCAATGCGATTTTGATTCAAAATATCACGTATGTGAATAAAATTATTGTGAAATAGATGAAAACGTTTATCTTTAATAAAATTTCTTTTTATGGATTCCTTGTCCTGATCTAAAGCTATTAAAGTTGCTTTTCTACTCAATTTTTTTAGAATAGCATAAGAATGCCCTCCTCCACCAAACGTAGCATCTACATAAATACCGTTTTGATCTGTAATTAAATTTTTTATACTTTCTTTTATAAGAACTGATTTATGATGGTATTGAAAATTCATTTTTTATCTTATCTATATTCCTATAAGGACGAAATTATGTTTTATAATTATATGTTGCATATGTCATTTAAATTTAAAAAAAATGAAATTTAACTTAATTAAAACGGATAGTTCTTCCAAAGCAAGAATAGGGATTTTAAAAACGGATCATGGTAAAATAGAAACCCCTATTTTTATGCCAGTCGCTTCAAAGGGTTATGTAAAATCTGTTCCAATACATGAACTTTATAAAATATCTAAAATAATTCTTGGAAACACTTATCATTTACATTTTCAACCCGGTATTCAAGTATTACATAAAGCTGGAGGAATTCATTCTTTTATGAATTGGAAGGAATCTATATTAACAGATAGTGGAGGATTTCAAATTTTTTCTATGAAAAAATTAAATAAAATTACTGAAGACGGAGTTTTATTTAAATCTATTATAAATGGATCCTATCATTTTTTTTCTCCCGAGAAATCTATGAAAATTCAACGTTTCATAGGTGGAGACATTATTATGGCTTTTGACGATTGTCCCCCTTTTCCCTGTAGTCATACAGAAGCTAAAAAATCTCTAAAAAAAACACATCATTGGTTAAAAAAATGTTCTTCTTATTTAGAAAAAAATCCAGAAATATATAATTATAAACAAAGTTTTTTTCCTATTATACAAGGAAGTATTTATACAGATCTAAGAAAATATTCTGCAGAAGAGATATCCTTGTTAGAAGCTGAAGGGTATGCTATAGGGGGTTTAAGTTTAGGAGAAGAAAAAGAACAAACACATACTATTACTGATTTATTAACAGATTTTTTACCTAAAGAAAAACCTAGATATTTAATGGGAGTAGGAAATCCTGTAGATATTTTAGAAGGAATTGCTCTTGGAATAGATATGTTCGATTGTGTTATTCCTACAAGAAATGGACGTCATGGAATGCTATTTACATGGAAAGGAATCATGAACATAAAAAACAAAAAATGGGAAAAAGATTATTCTTGTTTAGATGAATTCGGAAATTCTTATGTAGATCAATTATATAGTAAATCTTATGTAAGACACCTTTTTTTGTCTAAAGATAATTTAGCAAAAGAAATAGCTTCTATTCATAATCTTTCTTTTTATTTTAATCTTATTCAAGAAGCAAAAATTCATATTATGCATAATGAATTTTTTTCTTGGAAAAAATCAATGATTCCTTTATTACAAAAACGTTTATAAATATGAAAATTATTGATCGTTATATTATTCGTAATTTCATTGGTACTTTCATATTTATTACTATTTCACTGCAATTATTATCTGTGTTGATAGACATTTCTCAACGAATGCATCGTTTAGAAAACAATCAAGGATCAATTAAAGAAGCTTTAATTTTTTATTATCCTTTTTGGTCCATATGGTTAATTAATACTTTTTATCCTATTTCCGTTTTTTTGTCTGTTATTTTTTTCACATCTAAATTAACCCATAATTCAGAAATCATAGCGATTCTATCAAGTGGAATTAGTTTTAGAAGATTGACTTTTCCTTACTTAATGTCAGCTATTGTGATAGGAATTTTAGCTTTAATAACAAATTATTATTTTTTACCTGTGGCTAACAAAAAAAAAAATGAATTTCATTATCAATATCTTTTAAGTCCAAAATACAAAAATAAATATGAAAAAAATCAAACAATAAGTACTCAAATTTCAAAAAATGAATATATTTTTATTAGAAATTTTTCAAAAAAAGAAAATATAGGAAAAGAATGTGTATATCAGAAATATAATGGAAAAAAGTTAATATACATTCTAAAATGTAGAACTATTTTTTGGTCTAAAAAATATAGAATATATATTTTATTTGATTACATAGAAACTATAATAAAAAAAAATCATGATTTTTTAACTGTAGGAGATTATAAGATTAAGAAATTCCCCATAACCCCTGAACAATTTTTACCAGAGGAATATATAGCAGAAACAATGAATATTCATGAATTGAAAAAATTTATTGATATAGAAAAAGACAAAAAAAATATGAACATACATTTAAATGAATATTATCAAAGAACAAGTTTACCCTTTTCTACTTTAATATTTACCCTTTTGGGATTATCTATATCTACATCTACAAAAAGAGAAAAAGGAGAAATTGCTTATAATATTATTATAGGAATTGTATTAGCTTTTTTTTATGTTTTTTTTATAGAAATAACAAAAACATATTCTAACAAAGATTACATTCCTTCTTATTTAGCTGTTTGGCTTCCTAATATTATTTATGGAATAATTACATTGTTTTTTTATTGGAATAGAAGTATGAATTAATTCATTTCAAATCCTGCTATATATACTTGTCCATTTTGTTTAATAGATTTTATGGTAACATCTCCTGAATATTTTTTTAAAACTCTATCAACATCATTAGGTTTTTTCATTTTTTCTCCATTAATAGATAAAATTATGTCTCCTTCTTCCAAACCTATAGCACTTAAACGACCTGTTCTTATCTCTATAATTCTAATCCCATAACCAATACCAAACTCTTTTTTAGACTCTTTACTAAGTGGTTCAAATATAGCCCCTAATAATTCAGATGGAGTAATTTCCTCTTTAGTCCTTATTTTTATTCTTCCTTGCAAATCTTTCAAAGTTACGTGAAAAGTTTTTTTCTGTCTATTGCGTATAATATTCACTTTTACTTTATCCCCTGGATGTTTTGTTCCGACAATAAATGATAAATCTGCAACATTTTGTATAGGTTTTCCATCTATGCTTTTTATAATATCTCCTTTTTTAAGTCCGGCATCTGCTGCTCCACTTTTTTCAAAAACTTCTCCTATTAAAAAACCCGGTTGTGATTTTATATTTTGATGTGTTTCTTTATTATAAGCTTTTAGATATTCTGTTTTAGAAAGATCCATTCCTTTCACTCCTAAATATGCACGTTGTACGGTTCCGTATTTTTTTATATCCTGTATCACTTTTGCTACCAAGTTAGAAGGAGCTGCAAAACTATATCCTATAAAACTTCCTGATGCTGAAGAAATGGCAGTATTAATTCCAATTAACTCTCCATTAGTATTGATTAAAGCCCCCCCACTATTTCCAGGATTTACAGCTGCATCTGTTTGAAAAAAAGATTCAATAGCTGATTGTGTTTCTCCTCTTAATATCCCCAAACTTCTATTTTTTGCGCTTATGATCCCTGCTGTAACTGTAGAGTTTAAATCAAAAGGATTTCCTATCGCTAAAACCCACTCTCCTACTTGTACTTTATTGGAATCCGAAAAATAAATAAAAGGTAAATTTTTTTCATTAATTTTTAATAAAGCAATATCCGTACTAGGATCTGTTCCTATTAGTTTAGCTTTATAAGTTCTTTGATCGTTAAGAGAAATTTCTATTTTTTCTGCATCTTTTATGACATGATTATTAGTTACAATATATCCATCAGGGGATATGATGACCCCAGACCCATGAAGTCCAGGAATATCATTTTTTTGAGGTTTTCTTCCTCTATTATTTCCAAAATCATCAGGAAATCCAAAAAAGAAATCAAATGGATCAAACTGATTATTATATTTTTTTGAATAATTTTTTATATTGACTACTGCATGTATAGTTTTAGATACAACTCTGGTAAAGTCAGGAAATCCTGCAGAACTAACCAATGGGGAAGTATCTGAAGAGGTGAACTTTGTTTTTGATAAAGATGATGTGTATGGAAAAAGTATAGGTTCTTCTTTAGTGTATTGTTTATATGCAGCAATAGTTATTATTGAACTCATAATACTGCTTAGTACAATATAAAAAACTATTTTCTTCATATATATTAGTGATTTAAAACAAACAAATATATGGAAATTAATAATTTTATAGTTCTAAAAATAATATTAACTTCGTTGCTATGGAATTAGATTTTTATAAATATCAAGGAACGGGAAATGATTTCATACTTCTAGATTATAGAAAAAAAAAAGAAAAAATAGGAAATCCTTTTTTGTTCAAAAAATTGTGTGATAGACATTTTGGTATTGGAGCCGATGGAATTATTTTAGTTAAAAATGATGATGAAGATGAAAGTGATTTTTATATGAAATATTATAATTCCGATGGACAAGAAAGTACAATGTGTGGAAATGGGGGAAGATGTGCTATTTCTTTTGCTTATAAATTAGGAATCATAAAAAAAAATAAAATTCATTTTCGAGCTATAGATGGATATCATGATGGATTTATAATAAAAACTAAGGATTTAGTTTCTATAAAACTACTTGATGTAGATAAAAATACAATAGAAATTCATAAAAAATACGTTTTTTTAAATACAGGATCTCCACATCATATTCAATTTGTAGAAAATATAAAAGAAAAAAATGTATCTGAAGAAGGTAAAAAAATTAGATTTCAAAGTCCTTACTTGAAAAAAGGAGTCAATGTTAATTTTGTAAAAGTACTTGAAAATAATACGTTACAAGTACGTACTTATGAAAGAGGTGTAGAGAATGAAACTTTATCCTGTGGAACAGGAGTTGTTGCTTCTGTAATTGCCGCATATAAAACGGATAAAATAAAAAATAATCTAGGAGAGATTTTAGTTCAAACTCTTGGAGGTAAATTATGGGTTTCACTAACGGAAACAAAAAATGAATATAAAAATGTTTCCTTAATTGGACATGTTAAATTTATATTTAAAGGATACATTATTATTTAATTTTTAATTAATAAATAGAAAAAAAAATGAGTAATTATTCAATTAATAGTGATTCTATTAAATTCCTAGAGAAATATTTGAATGAATATTCTCCAACAGGATGTGAAAATGAAGGGCAAAAAATCTGGATGAATCATATTAGTTCTTATGTAGAAAAAGTACAAACCGATTTATATGGGACAGCAGTAGGGATTATTAACCCTAATTCTCCATATAAATTAATTATTGAAGCTCATGTTGATGAAATATCATGGTACGTTAATTATATCACAGAAGAAGGAATAATATATGTTTCTCGTAATGGAGGATCTGATCACCAAATTGCTCCATCTAAAAGAGTAATTATTCATACAGAAAAAGGATTCGTACATGGAGTATTTGGATGGCCTGCTATTCATACAAGAAAACCTTCAAAAGAAAAATCTCCTAGTGTAGATAATCTATTTATAGATATTGGTGCTTCCTGTAAGACGGAAGTAATTAATATGGGTGTTCATGTAGGTTGTGTGATTACTTATCCTGATAAATTTTTTGTTATGAATAACAATTATTTTGTATCTAGAGCATTAGATAATAAAATAGGAGGTTTTATTATAGCAGAAGTAGCAAAAATGCTAATAGAAAATGATATTGATTTAAAATTTGGATTATATATCGTGAATTCAGTTCAAGAAGAAGTAGGATTAAAAGGGGCTAAAATGATATCTCAAACTATAAAACCCAATGTGGCTATTGTTACAGATGTTACACACGATACTTATAGTCCTATGATTGAAAAAAAAATACAAGGTGATATTAAATCTGGATTAGGACCTGTAATTGTATATGCACCTTCAATACATAAAAATATTAGAGAATTAATTATTAACACAGCTAACAGTAAAAAAATACATTTTCAACGTTTAGTATCATCTAGATACACGGGAACAGATACAGATGCTTTTGCTTATTCCAATAAGGGGGTATCGTCCGCTTTAATTTCCATTCCTCTAAAATATATGCATACCACAGTAGAAATGGTTCATAAAAATGATGTAGAACAAGCTGTATTACTAATTTTTGAAACTTTGCAAGCAATTAATAATAATAATCAATTTTTTATTGATTGAATCGAAAATGAATGATATCTCCATCTTGAATGAGATAATTTTTTCCTGCTAATAATATTTTTCCTGCTTTTTTAACATTTTCTTCAGATCTATATTTGATAAAATCATCATAATGAATAACTTTTGCTCTAATAAATCCTTTTTTAAAATCTGTATGAATAGCTGAAGAGGCTTCATAAACTGTGCATGGATTAGGAACAGACCAAGATCTAATTTCTTTTTTTCCTACCGTAAAAAAACTTTGTAAGTTTAATAACTTATAGGTTTTTTTTAGTATCTTATCAATTCCTATATAATTTTTTTTCAACGATAGAATTACCAAAGTAGAATTTTCCATTTTTACCATTTTTTTCATATTTTCTATATATGAATTGGTTGTATAATTTAACTCATCATCTATATTACATACATAAATAATAGGTTTAACAGTTAATAACTGTAAATCTTTGATATGTTCTTTATCATCTTTTTGAAATGGATACATTCTAATGTTTTTTCCTTTTTTTAAAAAAGAAAAAATACTTTTCAATATATGTGTAGATTTATTGACTTTATTTTTTGTATGAATTTTTTTTAATCTTTTTTCTATTGTTTCCAGATCTTTAAACTGCAATTCCATATCAATAATCTCTTTATCTCTAATAGGATTAACGGATCCTTCTACATGCATCACACTTATATCGTTAAAAAAACGTATCATGTGAATAATGACATTGGTTTCACGAATATGAGATAAAAATCTATTTCCTAAACCTTCTCCTTTATGCGATCCTTTAATTAATCCAGCTATATCTACTATTTTTATTTCGGATGGAATTATTTTTGTAGGATTAATGATTTTTTTGAGTTCATGCAGTCTTTCATCTGGAACTTTTGTAATTCCATAATTAGGTTCTATGGTACAAAATGGAAAATTTTCTGATAAAGCTTTAGAATTAGAAATCAAATTAAAAAATGTTGATTTTCCTGTATTTGGAAGACCTATAATTCCACATTTCATTTTTTTTCTTTCTGATGAAAATTACAATTTTTATCGAAAAGAAATATTATTTTACCAAAATTTAATTTTTTTTATGAATGAACGAAAATAAAATGCCGTTCTGGAAACATATTGATGAATTAAGAAAACATATAATCCATTGTTTTTGTGCAATAGTCATTGCTATGATTATTTTAATGAACAATAGAAAAATTATATTTGATTGCATTATTTTTGGTCCAGCAAAAACAGATTTTATTACTTACCGTATATTTTACAAATTGACAAATTCTTTTTTAGGTATCCATTTTAGTTCCGTTTCTTCTTCTTTTCTGTATAAAAATTTAGAGATACAAAATAGACAAATATTCGGACAATTCAATATTTATGTATGGACTTGTTTTATAGGAGGTGTAATTTTATCTTTTCCTTATGTTTTTTATGAATTTTGGAAATTTATAGAACCGGCTCTTTCGGAAAAAGAGAAAAAATATTCTATATGGATACTGATGTTAGTATCTTTTCTATTTTTATTAGGAATTTTTTTCGGTTATTTTATATTATGTCCATTTTTAATTCATTTTGGATATTCTTTTAGAATAAGTCATGTTCCAAAAAACATATTCGATTTATCAGATTACATATCTTTAATCGTTCATTCAGTGCTTTCTATGGGAATTATTTTTTTATTTCCATTTTTTATATTCTTTCTTACTAAAATGGAATTAATATCCTATACATTTTTAAAAAAATACAGAAAACATGCTTTTATGATTATGTTAGTTATAGCTTCTGCTATAACACCTGGAGATATTTTAAGTACAATTATCGTATTAATTCCTCTTCTAATACTTTATCAAGTAAGTGTATACATATCTTTTCACACAAACAACAAATAAAAAAGTCTCTTGATCAAGAGACTTTTTTATTTGTTGTATTGTATATGTTATGATTTTCGTATTGTGATTTCAACACGTCGTCCTTTTTTCTTTCCTACTCCTAATCCTCTAACTTCTATTCTAGAAGAATCTACTCCTTTAGAAACTAAAGCTTCAAATACGGCATGAGCTCTTTTCACAGATAAAATTTTATTATAATAGGATTTTCCATTAGCATCTGTATATCCATTTATGTAAAATTTAGAATTAGGAAGATAGTTTCTCATGATTTCAGCAATTTCATTAATAATTTTTAAGGAACGAGAAGATAATGAAAATTTACCCAAATCAAATAAAATGGGGTTAAAAACTACATCAGGACATCCTTTATTTTCTTTTTTTCCAAATTTTTGAGGACATTTATCTTCATAATCCGGAATATTATCTGAATCTGTATCAGGGCATCCTTTAAATTTTTTTAATCCAAATTCATTTGGACACAAATCTTCTTTATTCAAAACTCCATCATTATCTGAATCTTCTTGATTATCACAACAAATTTTCTTTTCTTTTTCTTCTACAAAATGTTTTTCTTCATTTTTTTTCTTTTCCTTTTCCTCGTAATAAGTATCTTTTTCTGTTTCTGCTACGATTTTATGATCAGGATTAATTTTTAAATTTCCAAAACGAAAAATCAATCCTACATTATGTTTCCAAAAATTCAAATAATCTTTCGATTGTTTTGCAAATACATGATTATAAGTACTTTGTAAGTTAATCCCAAAATTAGATACCAACCATAAATTTAACCCTAATCCTCCATCTAACAAAAAGAAGTTTTTCTTATTCGTTCTAAAATATTTTGTTTCTGAAATTCTCAATTCTCTGTTTATATAATTATTGAACTTATGATAACCTCCTCCTAATCTTAAATAAGGATCAAACTTGTAATGAGGTAAAATATATAAATTAACCCCATGACTTAACTTTAGAAAGAAACTGTTTTCTACCAGCCATCTCATATTATCTACCATACCTAATGAAGCATCTAAATACAAACCTATATGTTTCTTAATATTATGTTCTAATTCTATACTAGAAATAACAGGATTAAAACTATTATTTTTTTTAAGAAAAAAATCTTTAAAAGGAGACGTTATAGGATGATAATTGATGTCATGTGCTCCTATTCGAATAAACCATTTTTCTTTCGAATCTTGGGAAAAGACAGACGAAAAAAAAGCAAATAAAACAACAATAAAAAAATTTACGTTTTTCATAAAACTATAATTTCTTTAAATCTAAACAAATATAAATATTTGATTTTAAAAATAATTTGATTTTAAAAATAAATTAAATACGATTTTTTAATTTAAAAGATTGCTTGATTTCTCTAATCAAATCTTTTTTTCGCAAAGATTCACGTTTGTCATATGTTTTTTTTCCTTTAGCTAAAACTATTTTGATTTTTATATATCCTTTATCATTAAAAAATAATTCTATGGGAATTAAAGTTAAACCTGGATTCTTCAATTTCTTATTTATTCTTATTAATTCTTGTTTTTTTAATAATAATTTTCTTTCTCTTACACTTGAGTGATTCCAATTGGTTCCAAATTTATATTCAGCTATATACATATTAATAGAATATAACTCTCCATGTTTCATTTGACAAAAACTTTCCATTATATTGACCTTATTTTGTCTTATTGATTTAACTTCTGTTCCAAACAGTTGTATTCCAGCTATATAATGTTCCAAGAAATGATACCTAAATCTTGCTTTTCTATTTAGAATACTCATAATTAATCGTTATTTTTGTGAAATAGTCAAACGAAAATACAAAGATATACAAACACAAAAATTGAAAAAAATGAATGTACGTTATTTAAAAGATTTGTGTATTCAAGTGAGAAGAGATATTTTACGTATGGTAAATGATGCGAAATCTGGACATCCTGGCGGATCTTTAGGATGCACAGAGTTTTTTGTGGCTTTATATCAAAAAATTATGCATTATAATCCAAGTGAATTTTATATGGATGGAATAGGGGAAGATCTTTTCTTCTTATCTAATGGACATATATCTCCTGTTTATTATAGCATATTAGCTCGTTCTGGATTTTTTTCGATTAAAGAATTATCTACCTTCAGAAAATTAAATTCTCGTTTGCAAGGACATCCTACAGTACATGGAGGACTTCCTGGAATACGAATTTCTTCTGGCTCCTTAGGACAAGGAATGTCTGTATCCATTGGTGCTGCTTTATCAAAAAAACTTAACAAGGAATCTCATAGTATTATTTACAGTTTACATGGAGATGGAGAATTAAATGAAGGACAAATTTGGGAAGCTGTTTTGTATGCGGGGTCTAGAAAAATAGATAATTACATTGCTACTGTAGATTATAACGGTCAACAAATTGATGGAACAACAGATGAAGTATTACCTCTAGGTAATTTGAAAAAAAAATTTGAATCTTTTGATTGGAAAGTTATAGAAGAATTAGAAGGAAATAATGTTGAAAAAGTGATTAATATTTTAAATAAAGCCAAAAATGAAACTGGAAAAGGTAAACCTGTTTTAATCATATTATATACTCAAATGGGGTACGGTGTAGATTTTATGATGGGAAATAATGCATGGCATGGAAAGTATCCTAATAAAGAAGAATTAGAAAAAGCTTTATCTCAACTTCCTGAAACTTCTTTAGAAGATTATCCATTATAAAAAATATATATTATGAAACAATATAAAAATCAAGGGCTGAAAGAAACTAGAGCAGGCTTTGGTAAAGCTTTAACTTTTTTGGGAAGAAAAAATAATAAAGTGGTCGCATTATGTGCGGATTTAACTACCTCTCTATTTATGGATCAGTTTTCTAAAGAATTTCCTGAAAGATTTTTTCAAATAGGAATAGCAGAAGCTAATATGATAGGAATAGCAGCTGGACTTAGCATAGGTCAATATATTCCATTTGCTGGAACATTTGCAAATTTTGCGACATCTCGTGTTTACGATCAAATACGTCAATCTATTGCTTATTCTTACAAAAATGTAAAAATATGTGCTTCTCATTCTGGGTTGACCCTAGGAGAAGATGGAGCTACACATCAAAGTTTAGAAGATATAGGAATGATGAAAATGTTACCTGGGATGACTGTTATTAATACTTGTGATTATAATCAAACTTATGCAGCTACTTTAGCTATATCGAATTACTTAGGACCAGTGTATTTACGTTTTGGTCGTCCTGCTGTAGCTAATTTTACAGATGAAAATCAGATATTCGAAATAGGAAAAGCCGTAGTCTTAACAGAAGGAAAAGATGTGACTATTGTTAGCACAGGACATTTGGTATGGGAATCTTTAGAAGCATCTAAAATTTTATACAAAAAAAAGGGAATAGAATGTGAAGTAATTAATATTCACACAATAAAACCATTAGATGAAAATACGATTTTGAAATCTATTAATAAAACAAAATGTATTGTAACTGCAGAAGAACACAATTATTGGGGGGGATTAGGAGAAAGTATTGCAAGAGTATTGACCACACACAATAAAAAATGGTCAGTTATTCAAAGTATAGTAGCTGTTAATGATACTTTTGGAGAAAGTGGAAAACCTATGGAACTTTTAAAAAAATATAATATTGATCGTGATTCCATTATAAATCATGTACAATTTGTTTTGAAAAATAAACAAAAAAAAATATAAGTTTTGGAAATCAAAAATTTACAAAAATTAGTTCATGATTGGATAGAAAATCATGGAATTCGTTATTTTGATGTGTTAACTAACACAATTCTTTTGTCTGAAGAAGTAGGTGAAGTTTCTAGTATAATTGCTAGAAATTATGGGGAACAATCTAAAAAAAAAAATTGTAAAAAAAATGAAGATCTTGGAGAAGAATTATCAGATGTCTTATTTATTATAGCTTGTTTAGCAAATCAGACTGGAATTGATTTAGAAAAATCCTTTTATAAAAAACTAAAAAAAAAGGAAATTAGAGATCATGCTAGACATCATGAAAATAAAAAATTAAAATAAAAATATGTCTTCTTACATTAAAATTTACAAAAATAGAAGTTCTTTATATGGTTCTATATCTATAACGGGATCTAAAAGCATATCTAACCGTCTTTTAATTTTAAAAGCTATTTATAAAAATGATATTCATATTGAAAATATTTCTAACTGTGAAGATACAGAAGTATTAAAAAAAAGTTTAATTAGTACTTCTAATATATTGGATATTCATCATGCTGGAACTGCTATGCGTTTTTTAACTTCTTATTTATCTATACAAGAAGGAAAAAAAGTAATATTAACAGGATCAGATAGAATGAAAGAAAGACCTATTTTTATACTCGTAGAAGCTTTAAGAAAGCTAGGATCCGAAATTGATTATTTAGAAAAAGAAGGCTTTCCTCCGATAAAAATTTTTGGTAAAAAAATTTTAGGAGGAGAAATAGATATGAATGCAAAAATTAGTAGTCAGTATATCAGTTCTCTTATGTTAATAGCTAGTCAATTTAAAATGGGGTTAAAAATTTTTCTAAAAGGGAATATTACATCTATTCCCTATATAAAAATGACTTTTGATTTATTGACTTTAGCCGGAATAAAAGCAAATTGGAAAGAAAGAATGATCCATATTTATCCAGTAAAAAATAAGGGGGAAAAATATTTTTATGTAGAATCAGATTGGAGTTCTGCTTCTTACTATTATTCTATGGCTGCTATTGTAAATAAAAGTAATATTGTTTTACGATCATATAACAATGTTAGTTTGCAAGGAGATAAAGAAGTTTCTTATATATATGATAAATATTTTGGAATTTCTACTATTTTTGATAAAAATGTAATAACATTAAATAAAAAATTAAATTTCGTATTACCAAAATTTATTGAATTAAATTTAAATAAAACACCAGATCTTGCTCAGACTATTGTTGTTACTTGTGCTGCTATTGGTATAAAATGTAAATTAAAAGGATTAGAAACATTGAAGATTAAAGAAACTGATAGATTGCAAGCATTAAAAGAAGAGCTTTTAAAATTTGGAGTGATCACAAAAATTACAGATTCTTGTTTAGAAATAACAGGTTTTTATAGAGAAAAAATTGATTCTTTTATAAGAATTAAAACTTATCAAGATCATAGAATGGGAATGTCTTTTTCTACATTTGGATTATGCTCTAATTTTATAGAAATAGAAAATCCAAATGTTGTAGAAAAGTCATATCCTAATTTTTGGAAGGACTTAGAATCTTTAGGTTTTTTAATTGAT
The DNA here is from genome assembly GCF_014252015.1 of Blattabacterium cuenoti. Classification (NCBI taxonomy): domain Bacteria; kingdom Pseudomonadati; phylum Bacteroidota; class Flavobacteriia; order Flavobacteriales; family Blattabacteriaceae; genus Blattabacterium; species Blattabacterium cuenoti. The sequence goes on along the minus strand of NZ_CP059206.1, from coordinate 247,321 downwards.
TCTTATGAAGAATAAAGAATTCTTCTTGCCACAATGAATCTATGATTCCAATATTTTTGATATAATTGAGATATAACTACCCCATTGGATGTAGATGCGTGAATAAAAAATATATTATTATTGCTAGCATTTATCACCATACCTACATGATTTATTTTTTTAGATGTTCCTGTTGCAAAAAATAATAAGTCTCCTTTTTTTATTTTACCTTTTGGTACAAAAGAACCTTTTTTAGCTTGATTGTAAGAAATACGTGGTAAAAATATATGATAAGAAGCAAAAATATTTTTTATAAAAGCAGAACAATCTATTCCAGTTTTAGTACTCCCTCCATACCTATATGGAGTATACATATAATTTTTAGCATTTTCTATAATACATTCTGTCTTTTCTTGAAAAAAAAGTTTTTGATTCAAAAATTGAAAATAAATTTTTGAATTATTTTTATATAACTTTTTTTTTCTGAAATAAATTTTTTCATATTTTTTCTTACATTCTACATTTCCATATAATGAAGTAGAAATAAGATGATAATAAAAAATTATAAGTAAAATAATTTTAGAATTGATGATAAGCTTTTTTTCTTGTTTAAGATTTAATAAACAATCCAGATGAAAAAAAAGAGATGATCAAATGTAAACAAAATACTTGTATTAAATATAAAAAAAATTTAATTTGTGTCATTAATTTTTTTATAAAAGGCCCATTCGTCTATTGGTTAGGACGTCAGGTTTTCATCCTGGAAAGAGGGGTTCGATTCCCCTATGGGCTATAATTATTTTTTATGGCAAATCATTCATCTTCTTTAAAAAGAATAAGACAGAATCATACCAGACGCTTACGTAACAAATATATGTATAAAAGTACCAAGACAGCTATAAAAAAATTGTTAATAGATAAAAATAAAAAACAATATTCTATTGTTATTTCCATGATAGATAAATTAGCTAAAAAAAATATTATACATGTGAATAAAGCAGCTAGATTTAAGAGAAAATTGAGTAAAATATTTTATAATTAATTTAATTTTTTATGAAATTTTTATTAAAACTTCATCATTATATAGCTTATTTGTTTATGATTTTTCTAATCATAGAAATGATATATATTTTATACTGTAAAAAATGTTCAAAAATAAAAAGCGTATTTTTTTTTTAAAGTAGTATTGAATTTTACAGTATTCATTATTTGTGTTCAAATTTTTATTGGTTCACTGTTAATGTTATTTAACTTTATTTTTTTATCCAAAAATGGAGTTGATATTGTTGAAATTTTCAAACAAAAAAAAATTCGTTTCAAATTGATTGAACATCCAATTATGATGATAATTGGATTTTTTATATTTATTCTTTTATACAAAAAATTATATAAAAATCAACCATATCAAAAAATTACTCGTACAGTTTTATTTTTATTTTTTTTATCTGTATTAACTTTTATGATTCGTTTTCCTTTTAATTCAAATTAAATATGAAAATAAGTCCATTATCTCCAATAGGAATATTTGATTCTGGAATTGGCGGACTTCTTATAGCTAAAGAAATTAAAATTCAAATGCCTAATGAAGATTTTATTTATTTTGGAGACACCAAAAATATGCCTTATGGGGAAAAATCTAAAAAATTTATTAGAAAAAATTCTATAAAAATAGCTTCTTTTCTTTATCAAAAAAAGTGTAAAGCTTTAGTCATAGCATGTAATTCTATTACATCTAATGCTTTGGATTTGATTCAAAAAAAATTTCATAGAAAAATATTAATATTTAATGTTATAGATCCTGTTGTAAACAATAAAGTTTTTCTTTCTTATAAAAAAATAGGAATCATCGCGACTCCAGCTACTATACATTCAAATTTTTATCTAAAAAAAATTAAAAAATACTATCATAACTTAGATTTAGTTCAAATATCTACTCCTTTATTAGCTCCTGTTATAGAAAATGGTTGGGAAATGAAAAAAATAAATCCTATTATAAAAAATTATTTAAATGATTTAAAATCAATAGATGCAATATTACTGGCTTGTACTCATTATTTATTTTTGAAACAAGAAATAAAAAATTTTTTTCTCGGAAAAGTTCATTTAATTGATATACAAAAAATAGTAGTACAAGAAATAAAAGAAAAATTAAGTGAAAAAAAATTATTATGCCTCCATCCTAACTGGAATAGGTTTCCTGTTTTTTATACATCTAGTTCTATTCCCTTTTTTTTTGAAAAAAAAGTACGAATTCTTTTTGGAAGAAAAGTATTATTTAAAACACATGTTTTTAATTCTGTCTAATTTGTGCATCTATTACAGCTAAAGTAGTGAGATTAACTATTTCTTCTATGCTTGATTGCATTTGCATAACATGTGCCGGTTTACGCATTCCTAACATGACAGGGCCAATAGTTTGCACATCTCCTAATCCTCTAATAAATTTATAAGTTAAATTTCCTGATTCTAAATTTGGAAAAATGAAAATATTTGCTCTTTTTTTAACAAGTTTAGAGAAAGGAAATTTTCTAGATAATAAAAATTCATTCAAAGCAAAATCAGGCTGTACTTCTCCATCCACTATCAAATCTGGATATTTTTTATGTAAAAAGGCTACTGTTTGAGAAACTTTATAAGATGTTTTTGAATCAGATGAAAAATTTTGAAAAGATAACATGGCTATACGTGGTTCAATATCAAAATTTTTCACTACATTAGAAGCCATGAGAGCTATTCTAGCTAATTCTTGACTTGTTGGATCTAGAATGACAGCTGTATCTGCTAAAAATAGAGGACCACGTTTCGTTAATAAAATCATCATTCCTGCCGTTTTTTGAACAGAATTAGCTTTACCTATAACTTCTAACATAGGACGTAAACTTAATGAAAAACTTCTAGAATATCCCGTAATAACTGCATCTGCCTTTCCTTGATCGACCATCATAGCACCAAAATGATCATTAGTCCGCATACGAATTTTGGAATCATACAAAGTTAAACCTTTTCTATTCCTTCTTTTCCAAAGTATTTGAGCAAAATTTTCTACTTTTTTTATATTTTCTTCTTTTTCTGGATCTATAATTTTTAATTCAAGATCTAAATTATTTTCATTAATCAAACGGTTGATCCTATCTTCATTTCCTAAAACTATGGGAATAGAAACTATTCCTTCTTCATGAAGAATTTGAACAGATTTAAGAATATCGTACTCTTCTCCATTACAAAAAACAACTTTTTTAGGATTTGTACGGGCTCTATTTTGAATCATTCTAAGCATTTTACTTTCATACCCCATTCTATCGAGTAACTTTTCTTGATAGATTTCCCAATCTAAAATAGGATTTCTTGCGACTCCAGAATCCATAGCGGCTTTTGCTACTGCAGGAGCTACACGAGTAATTAAACGATTATCAAAAGGTTTCGGAATGATATATTCTTTTCCAAAAGAAATATTTTTTTTATTATAAACAATATTTACCTGTTCTGGAACAGGTTCTTTTGCTAAAGATGCAATGGCATGTACTGCAGCAAGTTTCATTTCATCATTGATTACATTAGCATGAACATCTAATGCTCCTCTGAATATATAAGGAAATCCTAATACATTATTAACCTGATTGGGATAATCACTCCTTCCTGTGGCGATAATAACATCTGAACGTACTTTTATAGCCAAATTGTAATCTATTTCTGGATCAGGATTAGCCATAGCAAACACAATTGGATTTGGAGCCATACTTTTTAACATATTAGGAGTTAATATTCCTCCTATAGATAAACCTATGAAAATATCCGCATTATTAATAGCCTGTTCCAATTTTTTAATGGGATAAGTATTAACGGAAAATTCTTTTTTCTCTTGATTTAAATCCTTTCTTGAAGTATGTAATAAACCCTTACTATCAAACATAAGAATATTTTCAGGTTTTACTCCAAGTTTCTTATATATTCTTGCACAAGAAATTGCTGCAGCACCTGCTCCATTAACTACCATTTTAATTCCATCAATTTTTTTTCCTACATAAGTGATAGCGTTAAGAAGTGCAGCTCCTGAAATAATTGCTGTTCCATGTTGATCATCATGCATTACAGGAATATTAAGTTCTTTTTTAAGTCTTCTTTCTATTTCAAAAGCTTCTGGAGCTTTGATATCCTCTAAGTTAATTCCGCCAAAAGTAGGTGCAATCGCTTTTACTGTTTCTATAAATTTTTCTGGATCAGATTCGTCAATTTCTATATCAAAAACATCAATACCGGAAAATATTTTGAATAAAAGTGCTTTACCTTCCATGACAGGTTTAGAAGCTAATGCTCCAATATCACCAAGTCCTAATACAGCAGATCCATTGGTTATCACAGCTACAAGATTCCCCTTGGAAGTATATTTGTAGACTTCTATGGAAGAACGAGCAATCTCCTTACAAGGTTCAGCAACACCTGGGGAATAAGCAAGAGATAAATCTCTCTGACTACTATATTTTTTTGTAGGAGTTATTTGTATTTTTCCAGAAGGAAATTGACTATGGTAATTTAAAGACTCTTCACGAAAATTACTTATGTTTTTTATCATTATGTTTAAAATATTAAAATATTGAAAATAAATAAGAAATATTTATATGTTGATTCCAATAAATATCTTTTTCAAAAAAATATTTTTTATTTATTTTCCATCTTATTATGAGTTTATAATATCCTTTTTTTAAAAATCTTTTAGGAATCAATAATATTTTTTTTGAAGATTTCAATATTTTGAAAGATTGCGAAAAATCTAAATCTTTTGAAGAAGATCTAAATAAAGTAAAAAAACCATAAATATCATTGTTAACAGAAGGGAATATTATTTCAATTCCAGAATACAAAATGAAAACTTTTATTTTTGTAGGAAGTTTTAACATATTTTTTTTTTCATTTATAATTTCTTGATATTTCATTTCTTCTTCATAATATCTATCTGACACAAGTTGACTTCCTACATGTGGAAAAAAGAAAGCAATGTAAGTAATAAAGATTATAAAAACAACTAAAGGTAACACAATTCCAATATCCCAATTGAATTTTATTTTCATAATTCAAACTTTAAATTTTTTTTAAATAGAAAACTTTACTATAGAATAAATTATATTTTACTCCATTCTGTTATTTTTCTACCTTGAGGAGCTTTTCCTTTTAAAGATTTTTTAAATTTTTTATTGATAAAATAAACATAACTGGATATTTTTTCAATATCATTTCCTTTAATTTCTCCTGATTGACCAAAAGCACGCATAGTTGGATTATTATCGCTTCCATTCCATATTATATAAAATATGTTTTTAAATAAATCTTTTTCTTTTGCATTTATCCAATAATCATCTGTTAAATTTGGACCTATATTTCCACTACCATCCGAGTTATGACAAGTAGCACAATTTTCTTCGAAAAGAATTTTTCCTTTATTTATTAAATTTTCTCTAAAAGATGCATTTTCTATAGTTACTTGTGGAGTATTTTTTTCAAAAATTTCAATTTCTTTTAATTGATTTTTATAAGCTATATCATATTCCTTATAAGGATTAGAAAAATCTATTAACAAATAAGAAAAAAAATAAATTGCGGAAAAAACAATTGTAAGATAAAAAAGATGAATCCACCACATAGGTAATTTATTATCTAATTCTATAATTCCATCAAATCCATGATCTATTTTTTTAACATCATCATGATATATTTTTTTAGAATCAAAAAACATAAATCTATAAAGTCTATAAAAATAATTTCCTTCATTTTCTTCAAAAATTTTTTTTCTTTCTTCTTTTGAAAGAAATTGTAATTTTCTTATAAAAATCAAATGATTAATAGATTCTAAAACACACAATAATATTGTAATTATAATAAAAAAAAATATAGTAATAGGATGTACTAAATAAGATATGTGATTATAACTTACAAGAAATACATAAAATATAAATATTACAACAGATAAAAAAGAAGGAATCATGATAAAAGAAGAAATTTTAGATCTCATACCCTTTCTTTTTCTTCTTCTAATTCTAATTCCAAAGGAATTAAACTTATTTTATTATAATATTTTTTAGATTTTGAAAATACAAAAAATATTACTAAAAAAAATGCTAATAAAAATAAAATTAACATAACAGACTGAAAAACACCTATATTTTTTTCTCCTGTAAAATATTGCTTAAAAAAACTTATCATGAACTTTTTTTTTAAGATTTTATATCTGTACCTAACCGCTGTAAATAAGCAATAATAGCTATAATTTCTCTTTTTTCTAAGGGAATAAATTTTTCTTTTTCTATTTTTCTTTGTTGATCTATTTCCTTTTTTAAACTTGGATATTCTTTATAAATATCATATACAATTTGATTGGCTTGATGATCCATATCTTGATTTACATTTTTTATATATTTCAAAGTATATGGAACTCCTAATTTTACCATTGCCTGCATTTTTTTTTCTGTATTAGATCTATCCAATTTATTATAAATTAACCAAGGATATCTAGGCATAATAGATCCAGGAGATGTAGAACGAGGATTGTACATATGATTAAAATGCCAAGAATTAGGGTTTTTTCCTCCTTCTCTAGCTAAATCTGGGCCTGTTCGTTTAGATCCCCAAAGAAATGGATGATCGTATACAAATTCTCCAGCTTTAGAATATTCTCCATAACGGACGACTTCGTCTCTAAATGGACGAACTTGTGCACTATGACAAGCATTACATCCTTCTCTTACAAATAAATCTCTTCCTTCTAATTCTAAAGCTTTGTAAGGTTTAACATTATGAATTGTAGGTACGTTAGATTTAATCACTAAAGTAGGGATAATCTCTATAAAACCTCCAATAGCTACTGCTATAAAAGAAAGAATTGTTAATTGTATTGGCTTCCTTTCTAACCATCCGTGAAACGTTTTCTCTTCAACTTTTCCATAATTACCGTAAAATGGATCACACTTAAATTCTTCATTATCTAATGAATAACCTTGTCTAATTGTTTGAAAAATATTATAAATCATTAAAATAAAACCTAAAAAGTAAATGATTCCACCTAAAAACCTTATTTTATAAAAAGGAATGATAGACAAAACAGAATCTAAAAAATTTTTATAAGCTAAGGTCCCATCAGGATTAAATTTTTTCCACATGACAGATTGTAAAATAGATCCGAAATACATAGGAAAAATATATAAAATGATACCTAAAACCCCTAACCAAAAATGAATATTAACTAATGATGTAGAATACAATTTTGTATTCCATATTTTTTGAGTCAACCAGTATATGATTCCAAAAGCCATAAAACCATTCCATCCTAAAGTTCCTAAATGAACATGTGCTATGACCCAATCTGTGAAATGTCCTATGGAATTTAGAGTTTTAGTTGCTAACATAGGCCCTTCAAAAGTAGCCATTCCATAGCAGGTAATTCCAACCACAAAAAACTTCAAAGTAGGATTTGTTTTCATTTTACTCCAAGCTCCTCTTAAAGTAAGCAACCCATTCAACATTCCTCCCCAAGAAGGGGCAATCAACATAATTGAAAAAATAGTTCCTAACATTTGAGCCCAATTAGGAAGAGATGTATACATTAAATGATGAGGACCCGCCCAAATGTATATAAATATTAAAGACCAAAAATGTATAATAGAAAGTTTATAAGAAAAAATAGGTTGATTAGATGCTTTTGGAACAAAATAATACATTAGTCCCAGTATAGGTGTAGTTAAAATAAAGGCCACCGCATTATGACCATACCACCATTGCATTAATGCATCTTGCACTCCAGCATATATAGAATAACTTTTAAAAGATAAAAGAGATATAGGCAATTCAAGATTATTAAATACATGTAACATCCCTACAGCTACCCATGTTCCTAATAAAAACCAAACGCTAACATATAAATGTTTAATTCTTCTTTTAAGAATGCTCCCAATCATATTTATTCCGTAAACTATCCAAATCAAAAATATTCCTATATCTATAGGCCACTCATGTTCAGCATATTCTTTACTTGTATTAATTCCTAATAAAAAAGTAATCCAAGTAGAAACAATAAATAATTGCCATCCCCAAAAATGAATCCAACTGAGAATATCACTGAAAATTCTTGTCTTTAACAAACGTTGTAAAGCATAATAATACCCTGTGAAAATAATATTTCCTACAAAAGCAAAAATAGCTGTGCTTGTATGAAGCATTCTCCATCGACCAAATCCCATAACTCCTTGAGAATACTTTAGTTTGTTCCCAAAAATAAGTTCAGGAACTTCAGGATAAAATAATAATAAAGCTACAAATAACCCGGCTAAAAATCCAACAAAAGCCCAAAACATCGTAGCATATAAAAAAGCTTTTACAATACTGTTATTATAATAATATGTTTTCAATTTCATCAAAAAATTTAATTTTTTTCAAAATCATCAATTAAAATTCTAATACTAGGAGATTCATAATCATCAAATTGACCAGAATAAAGAGCCACTAAAAAAAATATAAGAAAAAATGCTCCCAAAGAAATACTAGATAATATCATAATAATTAATATGTCCATAGGCATAAAGTTAAAATATGAATTTGCGAGAAACTATCCAAGTAGATATAATAGAAAAAAAAATAACAGAAAAAGAACTTAAAGGCATTAAAATAGCGGCTATAAAAGGTTTTAAATTACCGGTAACGGCAAAAAAAATTCCTACACTATTGTAAAATAAACTAATCATAAAATTTATAAATACTAATTTTTTAGATATTCTGGATACTTTTAAAAATAAAAAAATTTTATTCAAACAATTGGATTGCATAAAAGCGTCACAACTTGGAAAAAAACCAGTTGGATTTTCCGATACAGCAATTCCTACTTCACTTTGATTTAATGCAGCACAATCATTAATTCCATCTCCAAACATTATAATTTTTTCTCCTTTATCTTGTAATTTTTTAACATAATCTAATTTATTTTCTGGACTTTGATTGAAAAAAACCTTACTTGATTTTGGTAAAAACGATTTTAAATATTTTTTTTCTAATTCATTATGATCTCCAGAAAGAATAATAATTTTATATTTTTTTAAATCTTGAAACATTTTTTCTATTCCCTTACGATAATAGTTTCTAAATAAAAAATAACCTACAAATTTATTATTTATAGAAATAAATACTGTTGTTTGATTAATTTCGTTTGTTCTTTTTGTAATGCCTAAATATTTTGGAGAACCGATTTTAACAGGTATATTTTGGATGATTCCTTCTAATCCTTTTCCTATGATTTCTCTAAAATTTTTTACAAAATAAAAATCTTTTATAGACAATTCTGATAATATTCTTTGACTTAAAGGATGACTTGAATTTTTTAATAAAGAAGCTATAATTTTTTTTTCTTCATTTTTCATATTTCCTACAAAATATATTTTTTCTTTATTAGGGTCAGTGATAGTTCCTGTTTTATCAAAAATTAAAGTTTCAGATGAAGAAATTCTTTCCATTGTATAAATGTCTTTTATATAAAGACCCTTTTTAGAAAAAAAACGTATAATATTTCCAAAAATTAATGGAGTAGAAAGAACTAAAGCGCAAGGACAAGTCACAATTAAAACTGAAAAAACTGTCTGAAAAATTTTTGAAACATCATTACTAAAAGACCAATATACTCCAGTAATAATGGAAATAACCAAAACAATAGGAGTAAAATATTGACTAAATCTAGTTGTTATTGAATTTAAATAGAATAATTTTTTATGACGATACTGATTAGATTTATTCTTATTCCATAACAAACTTAAATAACTGTGATCTACATTCTTGATAACTTTTATAATGATAGCTTCTCCTTTTTGTTTAGAACCAGCATAAATTCGTTCTCCCATTTTTTTATTTATTAAGTAGGATTCTCCTGTTATAAAACTATTATCTAATACAGCGTTTCCTTTCATTAATATAGAATCAACAGGAATAATTTCTTCATTTCTGATTAAAATGAGATCTCCTTTTTTCAAAGAAGAAAGCAAAATTTTTTCTTCTCTTTCATTTTTTGTACTATGGACTTTTGTTATCAAAACTGGATAACAAGATTTATAATTCTTATCGAAAGATTGAATTTTATTATGAGTATGTATTTGAAATATTCTACTGATAAGTAAAAATAATGAAAAACTAGAAAGGCTATCAAAATAACCCGAACCTAAATCAAAAAAAATTTCATAACAACTCCATAAAAAAAGAACTAATATTCCAATAGAAATTGGAACATTCATATTCAAAACATGTTTTTTCAATCCTAATACAGCATATTTTATATGATCATAAAAAGAAAACGTGACTACTGGCAAAGACAAAATTAACATTAAATAGCGAAAAAAATTTCGGTTTTCCATAAACCATATATCTTGTTGAGCACCCACATATTCTGGTATAGCTAAAAGCATAATATTACCAAAACAAAAAAAAGAAATAGCCAGTTTTCCTATTAGTTTTCGATCATTTGAATTATGATTTGTATTTTCTATAGATTCAAAATCTACAGAAGGTCCATATCCTATATTATCAAGTAACTTAGCTATATCACTAAGTTTAAATTCAGTGTTATTAAACGTGATCCAAATTTGTTTACTACAAAAATCAACAGTAGAATCAAAAATATTTTGATGTGATTTAGATAAACTTTCTAAAATAAAAACACAAGAGCTACAATGAATAGAAGGAATTAAAAAACGAACTGTGGTAATATTTTTATGATTAAAATCAATTATTTTATTTGCAATTTTTTCATCATCAAGAAAATCAAAAATTTTCTGTTTTTTCATGTTTGATCTCCTAATTAATTAGACTTATGTATGAATTTTTTGTATTCTTCTGAAGACATTAATGCATCATATTCTTTTATATATAGGATTTCTATCCGGATGATCCATCCTTCATTATAAGAGCTTTTATTAATTAGTTCTGGTTGAGATAATAATTTATTATTAATTTCTATAATATTGCCAGAAACAGGCATAAACAAATCCGAAACCGTTTTTACCGCTTCGATTGTTCCAAATGAATTTTCGGCTTTTATTTTTTTACCTATCATAGAATCTTCTATATCCAAATAAACAATATCTCCTAACTCATTTTGAGCAAAATGAGTAATACCTACATAAGCTTGATTCTTATCATTTAGTATACCTATCCATTCATGATTTTTGCTATACCTTAAATTATTCGGGTTCATATTCAATAAATTTTAATTCTAAGAATAATTTCACGATTCAATTTTCTTTTTATTTGTAATTAACAAAAATATTTTATAAAAAAAACGCAGTTTTTTACCCAACATTCTTAAAAATGAATCTTTATTTTTATGCATTAACATTATATAATTCAAATATTGATTGATTCTTTTTTCTATACTACAAGAAGTCTTTTGATCAAACTTCCATAAATAATATTTTTCTATTTGATCAATTAATAAATCTGCATAATTTAAGGATGTAGCATAACCTGCTTTTTTAAGTTCCGTAGCCCAAGCTTGATAATCTTCTTTTTTAAGAAGAAACAATTTAGAATAACGTGGTTGTTGTAAAAATTTAGAATGATCATGAAAAGATTCTTGCACAGAATCATATTTTCGAAAACATTCTTTCGGAAAATCATCATCATGGTAATAAACATCCCCCATCCAATTTTTTCCACATTTAATTCCAAAATGATTATTTGTTGCTTTAGACAAAGAACTGTTTCCGCTAGAAGATTCTAAAATACCTTGACCCAATTTAATACTAGCTGGAATTCCAAATTTTTCCATTTCTTCAATAGCAAAAACAGCATATTTTTTAACATATTCAATTACATTTACATTTTCTTTCCTTTTTTCCTTTGAAAAAGAGAACCATGATATCAAAAAGAATAATATAAAATAAAAAAAATTTTTCATTTTTATTAACTCTCGACAAATAAAATTACATTTTTTTACAGAGAAATTTTGTAATCAAGTAAAAAGATTCCACAAAAAACCAGTTTGAATAAACCATTTATTATTATTATTAGGATTATAAATGTTATAAAAACCCATATTTTGAATACTGAAATAAAATACAGTTCTGTATATCTTAAAATTTAAGAAATAATCTATAAAAGGAATTTTATCAATTCTTTTATTAGAAATATACTCTTTATCAAAAAAATAAGATTGAAAATTAAAAGGATAATGAATTTTTTTATGATAAAATTTACTGAAATAATGAAAAGAAAAACCTATTTGCATAAATAAGGCTTTTTCAAAGTAATTATCTTCATAAAATATTGTGCTTCTTGATATAAAATTTGGAATATAAAAAATTGGTGGATTATAATTATATTTTTGATATAGGAAAATGTTATTAAACTGAAATTTACATATACTGTGTGTAGATTTTATTTTAAATCCATATAACTGAATGTCCTTATTATATAAAAATTTTTCCATTTCTTTATGTTTAAAAGAATGATTCAATCTAGATATATAAAAAGAAATATGATTTTTTTTATCGTAAGAACTTAAAGAAAAATCTATGGCTTTTTCTCTACCGATACAAAAATCTTGATTTGTATTAAAAATACGATTAGAAATCAAATTATTATAAATTCCATTATCATTTTCAACAATATTAAATTGAGTTATAAAGAAAAATTTTGAAAATAAAAATGCATTCAACATGATATCAGCCTCATAATTAGACTTTTTAATGCTATTATTTTCTAACATCCATTTTACGTTTGAATAAAATTTGAAAACATTATTAATAGGATAATTTATTTTGGTTTGTATTGAAAAATTATTTATATTTTTATTTTTATAGTTATTAAATACATTATTAAATAATTTATAATATATTTTATCAAAAACAGATCCTATTTCTATATTCATTTTTCTTTGATTAAAAATTAAAAATAAACCATTTCTCAAGTAAGAATGATTTATTTTTTTTTTTTGCAAATCTTGAGTAGAATCGAATTTATAGGGATAATGAAAAGAATGATTTTTATAATATTTTTCGTATTCCATATAAGACTTCAAGAATAATGATTTTTCTTTTAAAGAAAAAATTTTTTGAATAAGACTCACATAAAATCTACTATGAATTAATTTTTTATGATATGAATATGAAAAAATATCTTTAGAATTTCTACTATTCCATTTTTGAACTTCTTCTTTATCTATGGTATCAAATTTTTGGTAAATGTAATGTCCCCACAATTTATAATTATAATCATTTTGATCTTGATAGTTGAAAGTGGTTAATACTAAATCTTGACTTTTTTTTAAATCCGGTTCATTTTTCAAATAAGAATTCCTATATTCCATGGAATAATTAATTTTTTCATTAAAATTATGAGAAAAAAAACCACCTAATGTTTTTTCTCTAAAAAAATCATTTATATAAAAAATTTCTGAAATAGGAGTTTTTACATCGAAATATTGAATTTTTTCACGATAAAAAAAAGGATCTTTAAAAAAAAGCATTTTTTTAGGCATATTTTCATTAAAACTTTTTTTCATGAATTTTTCATAAGGAATAAAAAAATATTTTTCATTTTTGAAAAAGAATCCAATATAATCCTCTTTAAAAAAATTATGAGAATAATATTTTTTTATAGAAAAATCTTTTTCTCCAAAAGTTTTTTTTAGGTTTATTTCTTCCGTCCAAAATTTATAATCTTGAGAAGTAGGATGATAAAACTTCACATTTTCTTCTTCTTCTTTTTTTTCGTCGGAATATATTAATGGGATTTTTTCTTCCATATTATTAGAATTAGAAAATATAAAAAGAAAAAAAGTTAAAAAGAATATTTTCATAATAATATAATAGAATTATAATATGTCCAAATAGAAAAAATTTATTTATATTTGACATGATGTAAATGTCATTTCTAAAGTAAATGGTATTCTTCAATTAAGTTAAATATTGTATTATCAATATTTTGAGGCTTGTCTTTATGACGGCCTTTTTTTATCATGTCAAAATACCATAAATCATGTTTAAATTTAATTTTATAACTATTCAGAAAAAAATTTTGGCTGATAGTACTACACCAATAGAATTATATTTAAAACTAAGAGATATTTTTCCTAATACATTATTATTAGAATCTTCTGATTATCAAATTTCCAAAGATAATTCTTCTATTCTTTGTATTAATCCTATTTCTGAACTTATTTTAGATAATGATGTTTTGCGAATCTCATATCCTAATTGTGTTCATAAACATATTTTTATAAACGATAAATTAGATCTACAAATTTTAATTGAGGATTTTTTTAAAAAATTTGAAAGTTCAAATACGACTATTTCTTACTCAGGTTTATATGGATATATATCTTATGATAGTATTCAATATTTTGAAAATATTCAATTTCATGCTCCAATTAAAGAAATATATAATCTTCCAAAAATACGATTTGGTTTTTATAGCAACTTGATTGTGTTTCATCATTTTCATCATGAAATATATTTAATTGAACATCAATTTCCTGATATTCCTGATATAGAAAAAAAAACTTCTATAAATCAATTAATAGAGTTAATAAAAAAGAGAAGTTTTCCATCTTTTCCATTTAAATCTGTTGGAAATCGTTATTCAAATGTAACAGATTTAGAGTATAAAAAAATGGTATCTCTAGGAATTAAAGCTTGTTTACGTGGAGATGTATTTCAAATTGTATTATCCCGTCAATTTCAACAAAAATTTAAAGGAGATGAATTTAATGTATATCGTGCTTTGCGATTTATAAATCCTTCTCCATATCTTTTTTATTTTGATTATGGAAACTATAAATTGTTTGGTTCATCTCCAGAATCTCAACTCATCATTAATAACCAAATAGCCTATATTAATCCAATAGCAGGAACAATACGAAGATCAGGTGATGAAAATAAGGATAAAAAATTATCCGAAAATCTCGTAAATAATCCGAAAGAAAATGCAGAACATGTCATGTTAGTAGACTTAGCTAGAAATGATCTGAGTAAAAATTCTTTTAATGTAAAAGTAGAAGGATTTAAAGAAATTCAAGTTTTTTCTCATGTATTACACATGGTATCTAAAGTATCTGGAGAATTAGAAGATAATATATCAATGATAAAAGTATTTGGAGATACTTTTCCTGCAGGGACTCTTTCTGGAGCTCCTAAATATAAAGCTATGGAACTTATTGATAAAATTGAAAATCAACATAGAGGGGTCTATGGAGGAGCAATTGGTTTTTTTGGTTTTAATAACTCTTGTATTAATACAGCCATAGTTATTCGTTCTTTTGTGAGTAAAAATAATATTCTATTTTTTCAAGCTGGGGCAGGTATTGTTTCTGATTCTAAGGAAGAAAAAGAGTTAGAAGAAGTAAATAATAAGCTTATGGCCTTATTTAAAGCTATAGAACTAGCTAAAAATATATGAAGTATTATGAATAAAATACTGATTTTGGATAATTATGATTCTTTTACTTATAATCTTGTTCATGTTGTAAAAAAATTAACAAAAAACCCTATACAAGTATCTAGAAACAATGAAATTAAACTTGCGGACATAGAAAAATATAATAAAATTATTCTTTCGCCGGGTCCTGGAATACCTGATGAAGCGCATATATTAAAACCTTTAGTAAAAACTTTTGCTTCTACTAAAAGTATTTTTGGAGTTTGTTTAGGTCAACAAGCTATAGGCGAAGTATTTGGAGCTACTCTTCTAAATACAAAAGAGGTTTATCATGGAATATCTAGTTTAATCAAAATTGTAGATCCACAAGAAATTTTGTTTCAAAAATTACCTACAGAGATTCAAGTAGGACGTTATCACTCTTGGATTATATCTCAAAAAAATTTTCCTGAAGAACTTAAAATTACAGCTATTGGAGATAAAGGAGAAATTATGGCTTTACGTCATAAATTTTATGATGTACGCGGAGTACAATTTCATCCAGAATCTATTTTAACTCCATATGGTGAAAAAATTATAGATAATTGGTTGAATTTAAGTTGATTATGAATATATTATTAGAAAATCTTTTTTTAGAAAAAACATTGACAAAACAAGAAGCTAAAAATCTTTTGATAGAATTATCAATGGGAAGAATTAATAAGACACAAGCTATAGCTATAGCAACTATATATAATATGAGATTTCCTACTTTAGAAGAAATATTAGGTTTTAAACAAGCTATGATGGAGTTATCCATAAAAGTCAATTTGACAGAATTTAATGATAATGCTATTGACATTGTAGGAACGGGTGGAGATGGAAAAAATACTTTTAATATATCTACTTTAGCATGTTTTATAGTAGCAGGAGCAGGAGAAAAAGTCATTAAACATGGAAATTTTAGTTCTTCCTCTATTACTGGATCTTCAAATATATTAAAAGGATTAGGATATCATTTTACTAATAAAGAAGATAATTTGAAAAATCAATTGGATAAAGTAGGAATGTGTTATTTACATGCACCTATATTTCATCCAGTGTTGAGTACTATATCCGGAACAAGAAAGGAACTGGGAGTTAGAACGATTTTTAATACACTTGGTCCATTATTAAATCCAGGAAAACCAAAAAATCAATTATTAGGAGTCAATAATTTAGAATTAGCAAGAATATATTATTATTTGTATCAAAATACAAAGAATAATTATGCTATTGTTCATAGTTTAGATGGTTACGATGAAATTACTCTTACTAGTCATGTCAAATGTTATTCCCCAAAAGGAGAACGGTTTTATTCTATAGAAGAATTAGAAATAGGAGATACAAAGGTAAAAGTCAATCCTTATGAATTAAAAGGAGGAAAAAATACAGAAGAAAATATTCGTATATTTATTAATGTTTTATCTGGTGAAGGGACTTTATATCAAAATGAAGTAGTTTTAACAAATGCCACATTTGCATTAAGTATGTTAAATAAAGATAGTCTTGAAAATAATTATGATAAAGCAAAACGTTCATTAAAAAGTGGTGAAGCAAAGAATATTCTAAAAAAATTATTAAGCTCATGAATATTCTTGAAAAAATTGTATCTGTAAAACAAAAAGAGGTATCCGAAAAAAAATTTTTATATCCTATAAAAAGATTAGAAAATAGTTCTTTTTTTGAAAGAAAGACTTTTTCTTTAGTACAAAGTATAAAAAGAAACCACATTGGTATTGTTGCAGAATTTAAACGTAAATCTCCATCTAAGGGGATGATTAATGATACGGCATTGATAGAAAAAGTAGTGATAGATTATGAATCAGCAGGAGTTAGTGGAATATCTATTCTTACAGATAAACATTTTTTTTCTGGTGAAAATGAAAATTTAAAAAAATCACGATCCATAATATCTATTCCTATATTAAGAAAAGATTTTATTATTGATGAATATCAAGTTATAGAATCTAAATCTATAGGAGCTGATGTGATTTTATTAATTGCCGGAATTCTTTCTAAAAATCAAATAAAAAATTTTTCTCGACTTGCAAAAAGTATTGATTTAGAAGTTATTATTGAGATTCATAATGAATTTGAAATAGATAAAATAACAGAAAATTTGGATATTGTGGGAATTAATAATCGAGATTTACAAACTTTTGTTGTGGATTATAATAGTTGTTTAGAGTTATATTCAAAAATTCCTAATAGTTATGTAAAAATTGCAGAAAGTGGAATTAATAATGTTAATCAAATCTTAAAATTAAGAAAACAAGGATTTAAAGGTTTTTTAATTGGAGAATATTTTATGAAAGAAAAGAATCCTGGAAAAATTTGTAAGTATTTTATGAAGTCTTTATCAAAAAAATTAAATGAAATTAATTAATTGAATTGATATGAAATCCCAACTATTAAAAATAAAAATATGCGGAATGAAATTCGATGTACAAAAAATTTCTGATTTATTTCCTGATTTTATAGGTTTTATATTTTATCCTAATTCTCCTAGATTTGTAGGATACGATTTCGTTATTCCAAAATTAAAAAAAGAAATATTGAGAATAGGGGTTTTTGTCAACGAATCAGAAGAAAACATATTGAAAATAAATAAAAAAAATAAATTAGATTTTGTACAGTTGCACGGAATAGAAAGTCCTTTTTATTGTGAAAGATTATGTAAAAAAGGATTGAAATTAATTAAGAGTTTTAGAATAGATGATTCCTTTTCTTTTAAAAAAATTGTGGATTATATCCCATACTGTACTTATTTTTTATTTGATAGCAATACAATTCATTATGGAGGAAGCGGTATCAAATTTTGTTGGAAAAAACTTTATGAATATACTTTTCAAGTTCCATTTTTTTTAAGTGGAGGAATTGGGATAAAAGATTTTGATAACATAAAGAATTTTTCGCATTCAAAAATGTTTGGAATTGATATTAATAGTAAATTTGAAATTTTTCCAGGAAAAAAAAATAATACCAAGTTGAATACCTTCATAAAAAAAATAAGAAAATTATGAAATATTTTGTTGATCAAAATGGATATTATGGAGAATTTGGAGGTGCTTTTATTCCTGAAATGTTACATGATAATATAACAGAATTACAAGATAAATATAAAAAATTTATTACAAGTTATGAATATCAAAAATTGTATAAAAAATTGTTAAAAAATTATGTAGGAAGACCTACTCCTTTATTTTTTTGTAAAAAATATTCAGATCAATATAATGCTAAAATTTATCTTAAAAGAGAAGATCTAAATCACACAGGGTCACATAAAATTAATAACGCCATAGGTCAAGCTTTATTAGCAAAAAAATTAGAAAAAAGAAAAATTGTTGCAGAAACAGGAGCTGGACAACATGGGGTCGCAACAGCAACTGTCTGTGCATTAATGAATTTAGAATGTGTAATTTTTATGGGAGAAACTGATATGCATCGTCAATCTAGTAATGTCATTAGAATGAAATCTCTTGGAGCTAAAGTTATTCCAGTTTTGAGCGGAAATAAAACACTTAAAGATGCTGTTAATGAAGCCATTCGTTATTGGATTCATAACCCAGAAAGTTATTATTTAATAGGTTCTACAGTGGGTCCTCACCCTTATCCTCAAATGGTTGCAGATATTCAATCTGTTATTAGTGAAGAAATTAAAATGCAATTACAAGAAATAGAAGGATCTTCTTCCCCTAATTATGTAGTGGCTTGCATAGGAGGAGGAAGTAATGCCGCGGGATCTTTTTATCATTTTTTAGATGATGAGTTGGTTAAACTTGTGGCTGTAGAAGCTTCTGGATTAGGTGTTACAACAAAAAAAACTGCTGCGGCTATTCATTGTGGATCAAAAGGAATATTACATGGAAGTATAACATTTCTTTTACAGGATCAAGATGGTCAAGTTCTTCCGGCTCATTCTATATCTCCAGGTCTAGATTATCCAGGAATAGGACCTATGTTTGCTAATCTTTTTGTAAAAAAACGTGTAATTTTTTTACATTCTACAGATGAAGAAGCTTTACGAGCGGGATACGAATTAACTCTATCAGAAGGAATTATTCCTGCTTTAGAAAGTGCCCATGCATTGGCTGTATTAAAAAAAATACCTTTCAAACAAAAAGATATAGTAATTGTGACTTTATCTGGAAGAGGGGATAAAGATATTAATGTTTACGACAAATTTTTTTTTAAATTCTCAAATAATGAATCAAATACATAATTTATTTAAGAAAAAAAATAATAACATATTATGCATTTATTTTACAGCAGGATTTCCTTATATAAATAGCACAGTAGAAATAATAAAAATTTTGCAAGATCTTTCTGTGGATTTAATTGAAATAGGGATTCCCTATTCTGATCCTTTGGCAGATGGAATGGTTATCCAGAAAAGTAATAAAATTTCGTTAAGTAATGGAATGAATGTATCTTTATTATTTGATCAAATAATAAAATTTAAAGATAAAATCAAAATTCCTATTATTCTTATGGGATATTACAATCAGTTATATAAATTTGGAGAAGATTTTTTTTTAAAAAAATGCAAAGAATCAGGTGTTTCCGGATTAATTTTTCCAGATCTTCCGGTTGATGTTTTTTTGTATAAATATAAAAATCTGTTTAAAAAATATTTATTATCTATGATATTTCTAGTTACTCCAAGAACCAACTCGTATAGAATATCCATGTTAAGTAAAATCAGTGATGGATTTTTATATATAGTTTCTTCTAGTTCTACTACAGGAAATAGTAATTTTTTTGGAAAAGAACAAATATCTTTTTTCGAACGTATCAAAAAATTGTCCACAAACATTCCAAAATTAATTGGTTTCGGAATAAAAGACAAAAAAACTTTTGATTTATCATGTCAGTATGCTAATGGAGGAATCATAGGAAGTTCTTTTATTCAATCATTAAATAAAGATAAATTGGAAGAAAGTATAAAAAAATATATAAAATCTATTAGATAGTTTTTTTTCTATCACCAAAAATTATAGTACCTAATCTAACAATTGTACTTCCATATTTTATAGCTATATCATAATCTCTGCTCATTCCCATAGAAAGTATATAATGTCCGTATTTATATTTATATTCATTATATAATTTACATAAAGATGAAAATTCGTTATGTACTTTTTCAAAGTCTTGAAAAGAAGCCATTCCCATTAAACCTATTATTTTTACATTTTTCATCTCTTTATAAGTATCACTTTTCAATATTTTTATAGCTTCTTGAGAAGTGATTCCTGATTTATTTTTTTCATTACAAATTTTGATTTGCAAAAGACAGTTAATAATTTTATGATGTTTTAATGCTATTTTATTAATTCTATTAATTTGTTTTATATTTTGAACGCTATGAATTAAATGAATAAAAGGTATTATATATTTTAATTTATTACTTTGTATTCTACCAATCATATGCCATCGAATATCTTTGGGTAATTTTTTATATTTTTCAACCATTTCTTGAATATAATTTTCTCCAAAATCTCTATGCCCTACACAATATAATTTTTTTATCGAATAGATATCTTGATTTTTAGAAACTGCCAAAATTTTTACATTTTTTGGAATCAGTTTTTTTATATTAAAAAATCTATTTTCTATTATACGATTCATCATGAAAATTTTTTTTCGAATGCTTTCATGATTTCAATAAGAAATTGAACGCTTTCTAATGGAAGCGCATTATATATACTAGCACGATATCCTCCTAAATATCTATGACCATCTAATCCTACAATATTTTCTTTTGTCCACATTTTATTGAATTCTTTTTCTAAATTCTTATTTTTTAGAAAAAATGAAACATTCATGTTAGAACGATTTTCCTTATGAATTTTATTTTCAAATAAATTATTTTGATCTATTTCATCATATAATAACTTAGCTTTATACTGGTTCTCTTTTTCTAAAATAGAAAGTCCACCTTGATTTTCTATCCATTCCAAAGTTAACAGAGAAGTATAAATAGAAAAAACGTTTGGAGTATTTAGAATACTGTTATTTTGTATATGGATTTTATAATCCATATAAGAAGGAATATTTTTTCTTAACTTTCCCAAAATTTCCTTTTTTATTATAACAATAGTCATTCCTGCGGAACTTACATTTTTTTGTGCAGAAGCATAAATTAAACTGAATTGACAAAAATCTAATTTTCTGCTAAAAATATCGGAAGACATATCACAAACCATTGGAATAGATGTTTTAGGAAATATTTTCATTTGTGTTCCAATTATTGTATTATTAGAAGTGCAATGAAAATAATCTATATTACATGGTATATAATAATTTTTTGATATATATGTGTAGTTTTTACTCTTACCAGAAAACAAGACTCTTACTTTTCCAAATTTTTTAGCTTCCTTGATCGCGTTATGGGCCCAAAATCCTGTATCTAAATAACCTGCTTCTTGATTCATTAAATTATATGGAACCATTGAAAATTGTAATGTAGCTCCCCCTTGAAGAAACAAAATAGCGTAATCATCATTTAAATTCATAATACGTTTTACTAAACAAGCAGCTTTTTCAATTATTTCTAAAAAATCTATACTTCTATGAGAAATCTCAAGTAAAGATAATCCAGACCCATTAAAATTAATTACAGATTGAGCTGATTTTCTAACAACTTCTTTCGGTAGAACAGAAGGACCTGCATTGAAATTGTGTACTTTCATAAATAGAACAACTAATTCTTTTCAAAATTAAAAAAAATACTAATTGAAATTGTAAGATTAAGAAACAATAACTCAATTATATTTTTATACCTAATATTTTTTTTGTTTTTTCTGTAACCTTGAACCTATCATCTAAACGATTTCCTAAAATTAAAATAATATATCCATTTCCATTAATTAATAACCATGTATGTTCTTTTTTAAAAAGAGAAAATTTTTTTTCCTTATAATATCTACTTAACTTTTTCCTACCTTTCATTTTAAAAGGATGAAAAAAATCTCCTTTTTTCCATGTTCTTAATAATAATGGAAATTGAATTGTGTCAAAATCTATAAGAAACATATCTTTTCTACTTTCTTTTTCTGGATCAACAAAAAATTTTATATCAATAGGTAAGGACATTCTACTAAAAATTTTTCTATCTGGTATTGTATAAGTTTTATTTTTATTTTCTAAAAATGATTTATGAGAAACTAAGATCCAATTATTTCTGCTTTTAATAATACGATAAATTTTTGATATAAGTTGTTTTCCTGATTGTGCATCAATAAGACGTTTCATACTATTTATATCATTAAATCCATATGGAGAAAATAATTTAAATAAATAAAAAGACAAAGGTTGCAATTTTTTTATTTTTTGACATTCTATTTTCCAAAAAAATGGATAATCTTTTTTTTCAATCGTAATTTTTTGACGTATTTCTTCTATTTTATTTTCTATTAAAAAACTTTCATCATGAAGATGATTTATAGTTTTTTTTAATCCATTATGAAATGAAAATGAAAAAGAATAAAATGTAGATAAAACGGAACGAATTTTATTTCTCAAATATTTAACTTCTTGATTACTCTTATCAGATCTCCATTTTATATTTTTTATCTTAGCATAATGTAAAATTTCCTTTTTGGTGAAATCAGAAAGAGGACGAATAAATTTATCATTTTTTTTAGGAATACCTAATAATCCCTTAATACCAGTCCCCCTAAAAATATTCATAAAAAAAGTTTCTATAGAATCATCAAAATGATGTCCTAACACTATATATTCATATGAATTTTTTTTTAATAGTTCTGAAAACCAATCATATCTAAGTTTTCTAGCGGTCATTTGTATAGATAACTTATACTTTTTAGAATAATTTAAAGTATCAAATTTTTTAACATGACATATGATACTTTTTTTAGTACAGAAATTCTTTATGAAAGTTTCATCATCATTAGATTCTTTATCTCTTAAGGAAAAATTACAATGTGCTACTTCTGATTTTATTTCAGGAATATCAAGTAACAAATTAAGAAGAACCATACTATCTAATCCTCCGCTCACAGCTACACATACTTTTTTATTCATTTTAAACGAATTAAACCAAAAATATTTTTTTACTTTATCTATAAAAAAATGACTATATGATATTTTCTCCACAATTATTTAATTAATATATTTAATGATTTCTTGAACTATATCGTATTCGGTTTTTCCGCATACATTTATTTTTTTCAAAGATTTTTCATAAAAATATGCTCTTTTCGATAAATGTTTAATAATAAATATAAATAATTCATTTTTAGATAAATGAGATATTATAGGTCTTGTTTTTTTTTCTAAAAATAATCTTTTAAATAAAGTATAACTATCCGTTTTTAAATAAAATGTATTTGAATATTTATTCAATAAATAAATGTTATTATAAAAACAAGGTGTTCCTCCCCCTACCGATAAAACATATTTTTTTTTTTCTTTCAAAATTGTTTTTAATATAGAACGTTCTTTCTTTCTAAAAAAGAATTCTCCTTCTCTTTTAAAAATATTGTAAATAGAATCGTTTTTACTTTCAACAATAAGAGCATCTAAATCATAAAAATTTAGATTTAACTCTTTAGAAAGTATTTTTCCTATAGTAGTTTTTCCACATCCCATGTATCCAATTAAAGTAATCCTCATAAAAACATAAAAATTATAGTATATTTGTTATTTAAGCAGTTAAATAAAATAATAAGATGTCACTGACCTGGTAGCTCAGCTGGTAGAGCATTACACTTTTAATGTAAGGGTCCTGGGTTCGAATCCCAGTCAGGTCATTTTTTACTAAAAATTTCTAAAACAACAGGACAATGATCAGAAAATTTTACCTCTGGCATAAGGTAAGTGTTTATTAATTGCTTTTTTAATGAATGACTAACCATAGCATAATCAATTCTCCATCCTTTATTATTTTTTCTAGCATTATAACGGTAACTCCACCAACTGTAATGATGTGCTTCTTGAACAAAATTTCTAAAACTATCTATGAATCCTAAATTTAAAAGATGAGTCATCCATTTTCTTTCTTCCGGTAAAAAACCTGAAACTTTTTGATTCCGAATAGGATCATAAATATCTATTTCACGATGACAAATATTATAATCTCCACAAATAATGAGATTGTTCAATTGATTTTTTATTTTTTTTATATACAAAAAAAATTTTTCCATAAAAAAAAATTTAAAATTCAATCTTTTCATCATATCATTTCCTGAAGGAATATAAAGACTAATTATTGATAAGTTCTTTAGATCTATACGTAATACTCTTCCCTCTTCATCTGAAGAATTCAATCCTATCCCATATTCTACATGAATAGGTTTTTCTTTGCATAAAATACCTACACCACTATATCCCTTTCTTTTCGAAGGATACCAATAATGATTATAACCCAAACTATCAAAAATACTCGTATTTATTTGTTCTGGAAATGCTTTTATTTCCTGTAAACATAAAATATCTGGTTTATTTTTTTTAATCCAATTAAATAATCCTTTATTAATTCCAGATCGAATTCCATTGATATTATAACTGATAATTTTCATTATTTTTAAATTTTTATTAATTTTTATAAAAAATAGACTAAATAATTCTAAAGGTTAATTATAAAATATTCAAAATAGTTTTTATATTTGCCGTTATGCATTAAAATTAAAATGCATTTAATTAGATCTACTAAAACTTAAAAAGCTTACAAGAGTAAGCTTTTATTATTTTTTCCTGTATTGAATTATGGATAAACTTAAAATAGCGATTCAAAAATCGGGACGTCTTTATGACGATTCTATTAAATTATTAAAAGATTGTAGCATTGAAGTTAATATTGGAATAGATAAATTAAAAACAACGGCTCTTAATTTTCCCCTAGAGATCCTTTTTCTTAGAGATGATGATATTCCTCAATATTTAGAAGACGGAGTAGCTGATATAGGAATTGTGGGTAAAAATGTTCTTTTAGAAAAAAGGAAAAGGATAAGAATCAAAGAAAGTTTGGGATTTGGAAAATGTAGACTTTCTATAGCAGTTCCTAAATCTTTGATTTACAATAATATTAATGATTTAGACGGAAAACGTATTGCTACGAGTTATCCTTTTTTAGTTAGAGAATTTTTTGAAAAAAGATATATCAATGCAGAAATTCACGAAATATCTGGAGCAGTTGAAATTGCACCTGGAATAGGTTTAGCCGATTGTATTTGTGATTTAGTAAGTAGCGGGTCTACACTTTTTATGAACGGATTAAAAGAAGTAGAAACAGTTCTTCAATCTGAAGCTGTATTAGCTTCACACTTATATTTAGGCTCTTCACAAAACATTATAATGGAAAAATTATTATTTCGAATTAGAGCCGTTAAAAAAGCTAAAAATAATAAATATATTCTATTAAATGTTCCAAATGAAAAACTAGAAAAAATAATATCTTATCTTCCAGGAATTAAAAGTCCAGTTATTCTTCCTTTAGCAAATTCAGAATGTAGTTCTGTACATTCTGTAGTCAATGAAAATGATTTTTGGGGGATAATAGAGAATTTAAAAGCTCTTGGAGCTCAAGATATATTAGTATTACCTATAGAAAAAATTATACTCTAAAATAGAAACATGGATATGATTCAAGTATATATTAATCCCACATACAAAACATGGGAATCCATATCAAATAGAACCTATCAAGATATTTCTTATTTAAAAAATTTAGTGGAATCTATTATTAATAATGTTAAAACTTATGGAGATGTAGCTTTAAAAGCTTACACAAGAAAATATGATTATGCAGATATAAAATGTATTCAAGTAACAGAAGAAGATTTGAATAAAGCCTATATGCAAATTTCAAATCGTTTAAAAAAATCTATTGAAGTTGCATATCAGAATATAAAATATTTTCATACAAAACAAATGCATGATGAACTTCCAATAGAAATTTCAACAGGAATTTGTTGTTGGAGAAAAACTATTCCAATTGAAAAAATTGGTTTTTATATTCCAGGTGGATCTGCACCTTTATTATCCACTGTATTAATGTTAGGAATTCCTGGAAAATTATCGGGATGTAAAAACATTATATTATGTAGTCCTCCAAATAAAAATGGAGAAATTCATCCGTCAATTCTATATACGGCAAAATATGTAGGAATTACACGTATATATAAAGTAGGAGGAGCTCAAGCTATTGCAGCTATGGCTTATGGAACAGAAAGTATTCCTTCTGTATATAAAATATTTGGACCAGGAAATTCTTATGTCACCATGGCTAAACAAATTGTATCTCAAAGAGGAAGAATATCTATAGATATGCCAGCTGGCCCTTCGGAAGTAGCAATTATGGCTGATGATACAGCTAATCCAAAATATGTTGCTGCTGATTTATTATCTCAATCAGAACATGATCCAAATAGCTATATTCTTTTGGTCACACCCAATGATCAATCTTGGATAGAAGAAGTTAAAAAAGAATTAAAAAAACAATTCTTAGATATTTATAATAAGCAAGATATTATTGAAAAATCTTTGAAAAAAAGCAAAATTATTGTTCTTTCTTCTTTAGAAGAATGTTTAACTTTAATAAATAAAGTAGCTCCAGAACATTTGATTATCAATTGTAAAAATGCTTCTTATTGGGGGGATAAAGTCATAAACGCTGGATCTGTATTTTTAGGAAATTACTCTCCGGTTAGTGCTGGAGATTATGCTTCTGGAACTAATCATGTACTTCCTACATATGGTTATGCAAAATCTTATAGTGGAGTATCTATAGATAGTTTTGTAAAAAAAATAACTTTTCAAAAAATATCCAAAAAAGGACTGAAAAATTTATCGGAATGTGTTAACGTTTTATCTTCTGAAGAAGGATTATTGGCACATAAAAAATCTATTAATATTCGGTTAGAAAATGAATTTTAAATATTAATGCATGAATAAGTTTAATTTGAATTCACTAATCAGAGAAAATATTTTAAATCTGGTTCCTTATATATCTGCTAGAACAGAACATCAGAAAGAAAAGAAATCTATTTTTTTAGATGCTAATGAAAATTCATTCGGTGCTCCTTTATCTTTTTTAAATTCTTATAATAGATATCCGGATCCCTTACAGAAAGAATTGAAAAAAAAAATATCAGACTTTAAAAATGTTTCCCCATCTCAAATATTTTTGGGAAATGGAAGTGACGAAATTATTGATTTAGTCTATCGTATTTTTTCTCGTCCAGAAGTAGATCATGTTATTATTTTTCCTCCTACTTATGGTATGTATGAAGTAAGTGGAAAAATTCATGGAGTAGATGTCATAAAAATTTTTCTTACAAAAGAAAATTATCAATTAAATTTAGATAAAATAGAAAAATTCGTGAATCCGAATAGTAAAATTCTTTTTATTTGTTCTCCAAATAATCCTACTGGAAATGATATTAAAAGAGAGGATATTGAAAATATAACAAAAAAATTTACAGGAATTGTTGTTTTAGATGAGGCTTATATAGATTTTTCGAAACAAAAATCTTTATCTATGGAAATTGAAAAATTTCCAAATTTGATCATTATACAAACACTTTCTAAATCTTGGGGATTAGCAGGATTAAGAATAGGAATTGCTATTGCTTCTGAAGCTATTATTCAATGGATGAATAAAGTTAAACATCCATATAATATCAGTATGGTATCCCAAAAAATGGCTATCAAAGCTTTAGAAAACAGAGATTTATTTTTTTTTCATTTAAAAAATATTATTTTAGAAAGAGAATATCTGCAAAAATCCTTAAAAAAAATTCCTATCATACAAAAAGTATATCCTAGCTCCGCTAATTTTTTACTAGCGAAAATAAATTTTTCTTCAAAAAATCTATATCAATATCTAATGAAAAAAAAAATTGTTGTCAGAGATCGTTCTAAAATCATTTTATGTGATAATTGTTTAAGAATTACAGTAGGAACTCATGAAGAAAATGAGTATTTAATAGATCAAATTCAAAAATACTCCATTCAAAAAATAAAAATGTAATGAAAAAAATATTGTTCATTGATAGGGATGGGACTATTATACGAGAAAACCCTCCTACTTATCAAATTGATTCTATTGATAAAATCAATTTTTATCCAAAAGTGATATTTTTCTTATCAAAAATAGTACAAGAACTAAATTATGATTTAGTTATGATAACTAATCAAGATGGTTTAGGAACAGATCAATTTCCTGATAAAGTTTTTTGGCCCATACACAATCATATCTTAAATGTTTTAAAAACTGAGGGTATTAATTTTTCTTCTGTTTATATAGATAAAACTTTTCCAGAAGAAAAGTCTCCTAACAGAAAACCTGGGATAGGCATGCTAAAAAATTATTTGAAATCAGATTCTTACAATATTTCAAAATCTTTTGTAATTGGAGATAGATTAACAGATATTTTATTAGCTAAAAATTTAGGATGCAAATCCATATGGATAAAAGATAGTCATCATTATAAAAATTTCACAGAAGAAGAAAAAAATTACTATTCTAATATAGATGAAAAAGATCTGAGAAAAACAATATCTTTAAAAACTAACAGTTGGGAAAAAATTTATGAATATCTGTCATCAATTACAACTAAAAAATTAGTTTATCAACGAACTACATTAGAAACAAATGTTAAAATTGCTATTTTTCTTTATGGAAAAGGAAGAGCTCATATTCAAACAGGACTTGGATTTTTTGACCATCTTCTACAACAAATAGCATTTCATAGCTCTATAGATTTAAATATTCAAACAAAAGGAGATCTTGATATAGATGATCACCATACTATAGAAGATACTGGGATTACTTTAGGAGAAATTTTTAACCAAGCTTTAGAAAATAAAAGTGGGATAGAACGTTATGGATTTTATTCTCTTCCTATGGATGATAGTTTAGCTACAATTGCATTAGATCTTGGAGGAAGAAGTCAATTATTTTGGAAAGTTAAATTCTGTAGAGAAGAAATAGGTAAAATTTCCACTGAAATGTTTTCCCATTTTTTCAAATCCTTTTCTTTATCTGCTAAATGTAATTTACATATTCATGCTATAGGAAAAAATGATCATCATAAAATAGAATCAATTTTTAAATGTTTTGGAAGAGCTATTAAAATGGCAATACAAAAAAACTTTTCTACTAAAATACCTAGTACTAAAGGTATATTGTAAAAATTTTTAAAATATTATGAAAACGATTATCATAAAATATCCTGCAGGAAATGTACAATCGGTTCTTTTTTCTTTAGAAAGAATAGGAGTACAAGCAACTGTAACAGATTCAAAAGAATCTATTCAAAATGCAGAAAAAATTATTTTGCCTGGCGTTGGAGAAGCTAATTGTGCCATGAAATATTTAAAAGAAAGAAAATTAGATTTACTTTTATCAAAAGTAGAACAACCTGTCTTGGGAATATGTTTAGGGATGCAATTACTTTGCAAGTATTCAGAAGAAAGTAACACCACATGCATAGGCATATTTGATTTGTTAGTTAATAAATTTAAACCTAACAATAAAAATGATAAAATCCCTCAAGTAGGTTGGAATACAATTCACAAATTGAAAGGACCTTTATTTGAAAAAATTCCAGATGGAAGTTATCAATATTTTGTTCACAGTTATTATGTTCCTTTAGGAAAATACACTACAGCAAAAACAGAATATATAGTTACTTATAGTGCTGCATTACAAAAAAAAAATTTTTATGCTGTACAATTTCATCCAGAAAAATCTTCTTATGTAGGGCATAAAATATTAGAAAATTTTATTCGATTATAAATTTATGACAATGGATATTATAGTAGCTATAGATTTAATTGACGGAAAATGTGTTCGATTAATACAAGGTGATTTTAAAAGGAAAAAAATTTATAATAAAGATCCATTAGAAATAGCTTTTTTATTAGAAAATAATGGTATATCTAGACTTCATTTAGTAGATTTAGATGGAGCAAAAAAAGGAAAAGTAGTTCATTGGAAAATTTTAGAAAAAATAGCAAAATCTACACATTTAATTATAGATTTTGGAGGAGGTATTCATTCTGAAGAGGATATACGTACTGTGTTTGAAAACGGAGGACATATGGCTACTGTTGGGAGTATTGCTGTTCAAAAACCATTTGTTTTAAAAAAATGGATTTATACTTATGGAGGAGATAAAATATTATTAGGTGTTGATGTTAAAAACAATAAAATAGCAACTAATGGATGGACAAAATTTATTGATTTTCCATTTTTTGATTTTTTACAAGAAAAAAGTAATCATGGAATAAAAAAAATTTTTTGTACAGATATCTCTAAAGATGGAGTCCTATTAGGACCTTCTTTTCTTTTGTATAAAAAAATTATCAAAAAATTTCCAAATATTGAATTCATAGCAAGTGGAGGGATTAGTAATATGGATGATATAGATCAATTATATAATTTGGGTTGTAGTGGAGTTATTATTGGAAAAGCTATATATGAAAATAAGATCTCATTATCTGATCTTAAAGATTGGAGTGAAAAAAAAAGAAATAAAAGGAATAATAAAAATTAAATATGTTAGCTAAACGTATTATACCTTGTTTAGATATTAAAAATGGAAGAACAGTAAAAGGGGTAAATTTTAAATATTTAAAAGATGCTGGAGATCCAATACAATTAGTTTGTTGGTATACAAAACAAGGAGCAGATGAATTAATATTTTTAGATATTACAGCCACAAATGAAAAACGCAAAACATTAATTAGCTTAGTAAAAGATATTTCCCGTCATATTAATATTCCTTTTACAGTTGGTGGAGGGATTAGAGAAGAAAAAGACGTAGAACTCTTATTAAATGCGGGAGCAGATAAAATATCGATCAATACTGCAGCTTTTAAAAATCCGAATCTTTTAGAAAGTTTTTCTAAAAGGTTCGGAAGTCAATGTATTGTCTTGGCTATTGATACTAAATATGAAGAAAATGAATGGTGGGTATATTTAAATGGAGGAAGAATTTCTACTCATACTAAAACCTTAGATTGGGCTAAGGAAGGAACTAATAGAGGTGCAGGAGAAATATTATTAACTTCCATGAATCATGATGGAACAAAAAATGGATTTGCATTAGATATTACTAAAAAAATATCTGAAAATATTTCTACTCCGGTTATTGCTTCAGGTGGAGCTGGAAAATTAGAAGATTTTTATAAAATATTTGAAAAAGGAAAAGCTGATGCGGCTTTAGCTGCTAGTATATTCCATTATAGAGAAATAGAAATACCCAAATTGAAATATTATTTAAATCATCTTCACATTCCTGTAAGAACTAAATTACAATAAATAGAAAATATAAGATGATAAATTTTAAAAAAGGTTTGATTCCCGCAATTGTTCAAGATTCAAAAACAAATAAAGTATTAATGTTAGGTTATATGAATCAAGAAGCCTATGAAAAGAGTGTTGATGAAAAAAAAGTTACTTTTTACAGTAGATCGAAAAAAAGATTATGGACTAAAGGAGAAATTAGTAAAAATTATCTTTTTATTGAAGATATATTGGTAGATTGTGATGAAGATACATTATTAATTAAAGCAAAACCAGCAGGTCCTATTTGTCATGAAGGAGCGGATACATGTTGGAAAGAAATAAATAATAATAATTTTTTATTTCATTTGGAAAATATAATATCGGATAGAATTAACGAAAAAAAAGAAAATTCTTACATATATCAATTATTAAAAACAGGAATTAATAGAATATCCCAAAAATTAGGAGAAGAAGCCGTAGAACTTATCATTGAATCTAAAGATAATAATAAAAATTTATTTTTAAATGAATCTGCGGATTTACTTTTTCATTATCTTATTCTCTTGAAAAAAAAGGGATTTATAATACAAGACGTCATTGATATTCTGGAAAATAGACATTCAAAATCCTAATTTTTTTCAAGGAATATTTAATATTTTATGAATTTGAAGAGAGATCCTCCATTTTGTATTTTTTTTAATATAAGAAATTATTTTTGGAAGAATACTAAAAATATTAGTCCATTCGGGTTGTAAAAATAACAAGCAATTAGTACTTTCAACATAAGTTGCTTGTTTTTCCGCAAATAAAAAATCATTCTCTTCCGAAATAACAATTTTTAATTCGTTAATTTTTCTGTAATTTTCTTGTAGAGGAAGTTTTATTTTTTTAGGAGAAATTGTAATCCAATCCATATATTTTTCTTTTATAGGATAAGAACCTGAAGTTTCAATATGAATACGATATCCTTTTTTTTTGAGTTTTTTAATTAAAGGATATAAATTCCACATCATAGGTTCTCCTCCAGTAATTATAACTGTTTTAACTTGATAATTGTTAATATTAGCAAGAATTTTATGAATTGAAACAAAATCTTTCTTTTCTATATTCCAACTTTCTTTAGTATCACACCAATCACATTTTATATTACATCCTTCAAAACGAATAAAATATGCAGCAATTCCATAATAATGCCCTTCTCCTTGAATAGAATAAAATGATTCTTTTATAGGATAACTTATTTCTTTCATTTATCTGTTATTTAATGCTGCTATTAAAGTATTTTTTAATAGCATAACACGAGTCATAGGTCCTATTCCACCTGGAACAGGAGTAATATAAGAAGCTTTTCCGTAAACAGTATCGAAATCAACATCCCCTAATATTTTTTTTTCATGATTATGGATTCCAACATCGATAACAATAGCACCTCTTTTAATCATTCCTCCTTTAAGGAATCTTGGGATTCCTACTGCCACTATAATAATATCAGCTTGTTTAGTATAATATTCTATGTTTGGAGTTTGACTATGAGTAAGGGTTACTGTGCTATTTCCTAGATAATTTTTTCTACTCATAAGTATACTAATTGGTCGTCCTACTATTCTACTTCTACCAATTATTACAGTATGTTTTCCATATATTTTAATTTTATATCTCTCCAAAAGAGTTAATATTCCTAATGCAGTAGCAGGAAAAAAAGCTTTCATATCCAAAGCCATTTTACCAAAATTTTCAGGATGAAACCCATCTACATCTTTTTTAGGATTGATAGATAAAATTATTTTATCTTGATTAATATGTTTTTCTAAAGGTAATTGTACAATAAAACCATCTATTAATGGACTTTTATTCATTTTTTTTATTTCTTCCAATAATTCTTCCTCTAAACTATTTAGAGGTAAATGGATTAAGGAAGACTCTATTCCAATTTTTTGGCACTCTTTAATTTTATGATTAACATACGTTATACTAGAACTATGATTTCCTGTTAAAATAATACCAAGATGAGGAATTCGTTTATTTTTATTTAATATTCTCTCTTCTATAATCTTGGATATTTCATTTCTTATTTTTTTAGCTATTAAATTTCCATCTAATAATTGAGTAGTCATTTCCTAATTTCTATTTCTTTTGTTAATTGAAGGAATTCTTTTACAGATAATTCTTCTGCTCTTTTATTTAAAAATGGTATTTTTTGAAAATTTGGAATATGTTTGAATAATTGTAAAGAATTTTTCAACTTTTTTCTTCTTTGATTAAAAGCTGTTTTAACACATTGGAATAACATATTTTTATTACAGTAAATAATTTCATTTTTTCTTTTTAAAGAAATCACTGCAGATTGTACATTGGGTATAGGAAGAAATACTTTTTCTTTTACAGTAAAAAGGTATTTTACATCATAAAATGTTTGAATTAAAACTGATAAAATTCCATAAGTTTTTTTTCCTTTATGAGATGTAATCCGTTTTGCTACTTCTTTTTGAAACATACCAACGCATTCTGGAATATATTGATTATATTTTAATATATGAAATAATATTTGAGAAGAAATATTATAGGGAAAATTACCAATAATCGCAAAATTTTGCAAATTTATTTCTTCAGGATTCCATTTTAGAAAATCTCTATGAATAATTTGATTTTTAGAAATTGAAAAATTTTTTTTTAAAAAAGAAATGAATTCTTCATCAATTTCTATTAAAAAAACATGATTATATGGATTAGTTAATAAATATTGAGTTAAAACGCCTAATCCTGGACCAATTTCTACTACTGTATTATAATTTTCAAAAGAAAGATGGTTTACAATTTTTTTAGCTATGTTTTTATCTTGTAAAAGATATTGATCAAATTTTTTTTTAAAAAAAAACTTATGCGTTCGCATTGTGCAAATATAGAAAATATTATTTGTATCTTGTCTATGTGTACATGATAATATCATAAATAATAATTCGTAACGTATAGCAAAATGATATGCTTCAAATCTCTTTTATACGAAAAAATAAAGAAAAAATTTTATTGGGATTAGAAAAACGTAATTTTCATGAATTTCATTTAATAAATGAAATATTGATTTTAGACGAAAAAAAAAAAATAATTCAAAATGTTCTAAATAAAATATTAGAAAAAGAGAATTTTATTTCAAAAAAAATAGGTAAAATTTTAAGCTTATATAACTACAAGAATGATGATCAAATAAAATCTTTAAAAGAAAGATCTACTTTTCTAAAAAAAGAAAGAAAAAATATTAATCTACGATTAGAAAAAATTTCCAAAATTTTAGAAAATAAGTTAAATCAAATTCCTAATATTCCGGATGAAAAAGTAAAAAAAAATTATGGAATAAATGATATACTTTTTCAAGAAGGAGAAATTCATTCACCCATTATAGATCCATTACCTCATTGGGAATTATCAAAAAAATTTGGTTTATTTGATTCAAATTTAGGGACAAAAATATGTGGTTCTGGTTTTTTAGTTTATATAGGAAAAGGAGCCAAATTACAAAGAAGTTTAATTCAATATTTTCTAGATCAAAACATACAAGCTTCGTATAAAGAATATAGTTTGCCTTATCTTATTAATGAGAAATCTGGATATGCTACGGGACAAAT
Source organism: Blattabacterium cuenoti (assembly GCF_014252015.1). NCBI lineage: Bacteria > Pseudomonadati > Bacteroidota > Flavobacteriia > Flavobacteriales > Blattabacteriaceae > Blattabacterium > Blattabacterium cuenoti. Next base: position 212,047 of record NZ_CP059206.1, on the reverse strand, counting down.
TCCGGATAAAAAAAATCAAATGTATTTCATAGAAAAAGATAATTTTTATTTGATTCCTACTGGAGAAATTCCTATTATGAATTGTTATAGAGATAGAATTTTTACAGATTTAGATCTTCCTATTAAAGCCACTACTTATACTTCTTGTTTTAGAAGAGAAGCAGGTTCTTATGGGGCAAAAGTTAGAGGATTAAATAGATTACATCAATTTGAAAAAGTAGAAATTATTCAAATAACTACATCAGATACTTCTTCTTATTATTTGGAAGAAATGATTTTGCATGTAAAACATATTTTAAAATCTTTAAATTTACCTTTTCGTCTTATACGTTTAAGTGGAACAGATCTTGGGTACTCCTCTGCTATAACTTATGATTTTGAAGTTTATTCTATAGCACAAAAAAAATGGCTAGAAGTTAGTTCTATATCAAATTGTACTAATTTTCAATCTAATAGATTACATATCAGATATAAAACTATTACAGGTAACATAGAATTGTGTCATACACTTAATGGAAGCGCTTTAGCTTTGCCACGAATTATGGCTGCTTTATTAGAAAATAATCAAACTGAAAATCAAATTAATATTCCTAAAGTTTTAGTTCCTTATACAGAATTTGATCATATAAAGTAAAAATTTTTATGTTATGAAAGTGATAGAGCATATAGCTAAAGCAAAAAAAAGTTTATTTTCTTTTGAAATATTACCTCCTTTAAGAGGACGTGATATAAAAGATATTTTTTCTACTTTAGATCCATTAATGGAATTTTGTCCTCCTTTTATTGATGTTACTTATCATCGTGAAGAATTCATTTATGTAGAAAAAGATAATGGGCTTTTACAGAGAAGAAAAATTTCTAGACGTCCAGGAACTGTGGGGATTTGTGCAGCTATTATGAATAAATATGGAGTAGATGCAGTTCCTCATTTAATTTGTGGAGGATTTAATAAACAAATGACAGAGAATGCTTTAATAGATTTGAATTTTTTAGGAATAGATAACGTTTTAGTTCTTAGAGGAGATCCTCTCAAATCCCAAACAAGTTTTATTGCGCAAAAAGATGGACACAAATATGCACTAGAACTAGTCAAACAAGTTAAAGATTTAAATATAGGAAAATATCTAGATAAAACTTTTGTTGAACAAAAAGAATCTCCATTATTTGATTTTTGTATTGGAATAGCAGGATATCCAGAGAAACATTTAGAAGCTCCAAATATAGAAAGTGATTTATTTTTTCTGAAAAAAAAAGTAGATGCAGGAGCTGATTACATAGTAACTCAAATGTTTTTTGATAATAAAAAATTTTTTACTTTTGTAAAAAAATGTAGAACGGAAGGAATTTATGTTCCTATCATACCTGGAATTAAACCCATTTCTTCTAAAAAACAATTAAATAGTCTTCCATCTCGTTTTTATTTAAATATTCCCAATGAATTAGCAAAAGAAGTAGAAAAGGCAAAAGATAAAAAAGATGTATCTCATATTGGAATTGAATGGGCTATTCATCAATCTAAAGAATTGAAAGATTCTGGAGTGGAAGTTATTCATTATTATACCATGGATAGACCAGAAAATATTTATAAAATTGTTCAAGCTATTTATTGATTTAAATAAAGTGTTTTCTTTATAGCATGGATTATTTTTTCTTCATTAGGAAACCAAATCTTTATTAGATTCGAAGCATAAGGAGCTGGAGTATCTAACAAAGTGATTCTATTAATAGGTGCATCAAGATAATCAAATGCTTTTTTTTGTATGAAATATGAAATTTCAGAAGCTATAGACGAAAAAGGCCATGATTCTTCTAAAATTACTAAACGATTAGTTTTTTTTACGGAAAACAGAATGGATTCATAATCTAATGGACGTATGGTACGAATATCTATTACTTCTACACTAATATTTTCTTCATCTAATTTAGATGCTACATCTAAAGCTGTTTTCATGATTTTTCCGAAAGAAACTAAACTAATGTCAGTTCCTTCTTTTTTTATATCTGCTTTTCCAATAGGGATAATATATTCTTCATCTGGAATCATCATCTTATCTCCATACATTTGTTCGGATTCCATAAAAATTACTGGATTATTATCTCTTATAGCAGATTTTAAAAGACCTTTTGCATCGTAAGGATTGCATGGAATAACTACTTTTAATCCAGGACAACTAGCATACCAACTTTCAAAAGATTGAGAATGGGTGGCTCCTAGTTGTCCGGCTGAACCAGTAGGTCCTCTAAAAACTATAGGAAGATCCCATTGTCCTCCACTCATATAACGTATTTTTGCTGCATTATTTATAATTTGATCCATAGCAACTAAAGAAAAATTGAAAGTCATAAATTCAATAATGGGTCTACATCCATTCATAGCAGAACCTACTCCAATACCAGAAAATCCTAATTCTGATATAGGTGTATCAACAATTCTTTTGGGGCCAAATTCCTCTAGCATTCCCTTAGAAGCTTTGTAAGCTCCATTATATTGAGCCACTTCTTCTCCCATGAGATAAACTGTATTATCTCTTCTCATTTCTTCACTCATAGCTTCTGCTATCACTTCACGAAAACTTTTTTCTTTCATAATCATAATTCAGTTTTTCATATTTTCATAATTCATAAAAAAAAACAACGGAAAAGAAAGTATATACTTTCTTTTCCGTTATTCCGTTATATATTTAATTTTGATTTTCTTTTTGTTTTTTTAAGAAATACTCTTGTTTTTTTTGTAAATTTTTTTGTTCATTTTTAGCTGCTGCTATTGATTTTATTAAATGATATAAAATAACGTTTTTTTCTTTAAGTAGTTTTAATTTTTCTTTTCCATATTTTTTGTGATCTTCAAATTCTTTCTTAGCTTGTAATTCTTCTTCTGACCCTACAGTCTTAGATCTCATTATCTTCTTTTTTTTTATAATTTCATCCAAGATTCTTTTTTGAACTTTTACCATTTGAGAGTATTCTTCATAATGTTTTGCATTTTCTTTTTCTAATTCTTCTATTTTATCTCCTACTTCTTTAATTTTTATAGATAAATCTTCGGGATCTATATCTTCTAGTTTAAAATTATCAGGATTTTCAGGATCTTTTTCTGTTGTAGTAGATGAAGTTGAATTTGAAGCTATAGTGGGTGGAGGATCTGTAGTAGAAGGAGTTTCCATAGTTGTAGGGGTATTCTTATTCACGCCAGGTTCTTCTTCCCCTGCAGAAGTTATATTATCATCATTGCAAGAAACAATAAATCCTAACGCTACAAAAATTGTTGGTATCAAAAATCTAAAAGAAGTGTTCATAATAAAAATTTTTTAATATTATTATTAAATATATAAAAAAAATTCTTACATAATAATAAGAATTTTATTATATTGATTAATGGAATAACAAATGAGAAATACATCCTACCAAATTTAGGATATTTGGTTGCAGAAGTTAGATAATTATAATTTATATATTCCTATGGATCAATTTATTAGATTAGCTATACGGGGAATATCCTTAAGTCAAATACAATCTGGTATATATGTTTTATTGCTTGAAGAAGAATCTGGAAGAATAAAACTTCCGATTATTATAGAGAGTTTTCAAGCTCAGTCTATAGCTTCTGCTTTAGGAAAAAGGGATCCATCCAGATCTTTTACACATGATTTATTTCTTTCTTTTGCAAAAGAATTTCATATTAGATTAAAAGCAGTAGTTATATATAAACTGGTAAATGGAATATTTTTTTCTTATATTTTATTGGAAGGAGATAGTATAAAAGAAGAAGGAAATAAAATAGAAAAAAAAGAACATAAAATAGATTCGAAAACATCAGATGCTGTTGCTTTAGCAGTGCGATTTCAAGCTCCTATTTATACAACAAAAGAAATTTTTGATAAAGCTGGTATTTATTTTGAGAATGGATTTCCTATTGATAGAGAACATGATGTATCAGAAACAGGAATAGAAAATAGCGGTATTCTTTTTTTTAAAGAAAAAAGTCAAAAAGATTTGGAAAATATGACGGAAAGAGATTTGAATGCTTTATTAAATCATGCAGTTGTCAATGAATGTTATGAACTTGCGGCACGAATAAAAAAAGAATTGGACAGAAGATAATGATTACTTTTTTCTTTCAAATTTAATAAAACTGTAGTTAAATAAATGATTTTTATCTTTTTCATAAAAAAATTCATATATCTTTTTCCATTTTTTTGTATCTACTTTTGGAAATTTAGCATCTCCATGAAATTTTTTATGAACTAATGTTAATTCAATAGTATGTGCTTTTTCAATTGTTGAGGCATATGTTTTTTCTCCTCCTATAACAAATATTTTTTTGTATGTCAAATCTTCTATCTGTTGTAGAGAAGAAATAATACTAATATTTTTTTTATTTCTTAAGTATAAGAAGTTTATTTTATTTCTTGTCAGTATAATATTTTTTCTTTCCGGAAGTATTTTTCCAATAGATTCAAAAGTTTTTCTTCCCATTACTACTATTTCGTTCGTAGTTAAATTTTTGAAACGTTTTAAATCATTGGGTAAATGCCACATTAATTTATTATTTTTCCCTATAAATCCATTTTTTGAAACTGCAGCAATTAGAACAATTTTCATGATTATTTCAATTTTTTTTATATTTTTAAATTTATGGATATTCCAATTAAATACGATCCCAAATCCGTGGAAAAAAAAAGATATCATTATTGGATGAAAGAAAATTATTTTTCATCTTATCCTGATGATAGAATTCCTTATGTTATCGTGATGCCTCCTCCAAATGTGACTGGAGTTCTTCATATAGGACATATGCTGAATAATACAATCCAGGATATTTTAATTAGATATGCCAGAATGAAGGGATATAATGCTTGTTGGATTCCGGGGACGGATCATGCATCCATTGCTACAGAGGCTAAAGTTGTTCATCAACTAAAAAAAAGAGGATTATCTAAGATATTTATGGGAAGAGAAAAATTTTTATGTCATGTTATAGAATGGTCTAACAAACATAAAAACATTATTTTTGATCAACTTAAAAAATTGGGATGTTCATGTGATTGGAATCGTACTCAATTTACAATGAGTCCAAAATTATCTCAATCTGTAACGAAAGTTTTTGTAGACTTATATGAAAAGGGATACATATATAGAGGTTATAATGTCGTCAATTGGGATCCAGAAGCTAAAACTACACTTTCTAATGAAGAAGTTATTTATAAAGAACATATTGGAAAACTTTATTATTTAAAATATAAAATAAAAGGAGAAGAAAATTATGTTACTATAGCTACTACTCGTCCTGAAACCATATTTGGTGATACAGCTATTTGTTTTCACCCAGATGATAAACGTTATTCTCATTTGAAAGGTAAATATGCTAAAGTTCCAATAATAAATAAATATATTCCAATTATACAAGACTCATATGTAGATCAAAATTTCGGAACTGGATGCTTGAAGATTACTCCGGCTCATGACATACATGATAAAAATATAGCAGATAAACATAAATTAGAAATAATAGATATTTTCAATGAAAATGCAACTTTAAATGAAAAAGCTCTTCATTATCAAGGGATGGATCGTTTTAAAGTAAGGAAAAAAATTATAGAAGAGTTAAAAAAATTGGAAGTTATAAAAAATGTAGAAAAATTTAATCATAAAATAGGTTTTTCGGAACGAACTTTATCAGTAGTAGAACAAAGATTATCTCTTCAGTGGTTTTTGAAAATGAGAAAAATGTCTATTCCTGCTATAGAAGCAGTAAAAAATGGAGATATTAAGTTTTATCCAAAAAAATTTCATAAGATATATTTTCAATGGATGAGTCAAATTCGTGATTGGAATATATCAAGACAATTATGGTGGGGGCATCGTATTCCTGTCTATTATTATGGAAAAAAACTTAATGATTTTGTAGTTGCAGAAAATTTAGAAAAAGCGTTGATAAAAGCAAGATGTAAAAGTAAAAATCCATATTTAAGTTATAATGAAATATGGCAAGATCCGGATGTTTTAGATACTTGGTTTTCTTCTTGGTTATTACCTTTATCTGTTTTTGATGGAATTTATAATCCTTATAATCATGAAATTACTTATTATTATCCTACTGAAGAGATAGTAACAGGTTCAGACATATTGTTTTTTTGGGTTGCACGTATGATTATGTCTGGTTTTTTATTAAAACATGAAAAACCTTTTAAAAGAGTTTATTTTACTGGAATTGTTAGGGATTATAAAAATAAAAAAATATCAAAATCATTAAATAACTCTCCAAATCCTATGGATTTAATTAATCAATATGGAGCCGATGCTGTTCGTATGGGACTTATGCTCAAAACCAGTGCAGGAAAAGATTTTCATTTTGAAGAAAAAATATGTTCACAAGGGAGAAGTTTCTCTAATAAAATATGGAATGCCTTTCGTTTAATTCAAAGTTGGAAAATAACAAATAATCAGTATGTACCTGATTATTCTTTACTTGCTATTAAATGGTTAAAAAATCGTTTTTATTATATTTTGGATGTTTTTGAAAATTCTTTCAAAGAATATAAATTGGATGAATCATTAATGATTTTATATAAATTTATTTGGTATGATTTTTGTTCCTATTTTCTAGAGATTATTAAACCTATTTATGGAGATAAAGATAAATCTGTACCAGAAATCGTCTATTTAAATGCTTTAAAATTTTTTGAAAAAATATTGAAATTATTACATCCATATATGCCTTTTATTTCAGAAGAAATTTGGAATCTTATTAGAAAAAGAGAACCAAAAGAAGCTTTAATTATTTCTTCTTGGCCTAAAAAGAAGCCTTATGATTATGATATTTTAGTTTATTTTGAAAAAGCTACCGAAATAATATCTAAAATACGTAATATTAGAAATAGGAATCATATTCCTCATAAAAAAAGTCTTGTTTTATTTTCTATGAGAAAAAAGGATAAAGAAGAAAAAGAATATGATCCCATTATATTAAAATTAGCTAATTTAGATAAAATAATTCCTGTATTGAAAGAACCCGAAAACATTCCATTTTTTTCCTTTTTTTTGGATACAGATCAATTTTTTTTATCCTTAGATCAGTTAGACCATAATAAATATTATTCTAACCATATGGATATTATTAAAATTGAGAATAAGATTAAATATTTTTGTAATTTATTATCTATTATTAGAAAAAATTTGTATAATGATAAATATGTTACTTCTGTTTCAAATAATTTACTTTTGAAAGAAAGAAAAAAAGAAAATGATACATTAAATAAAATCACTAAGCTAAAAAAATATTTGGAGTATTTAAAAAAAAATAGATAAAATTACCAACTACTACTACTACCTCCTCCTCCAAAATTTCCTCCACCTCCGAATCCGTCAAAATTATCATCATAATCAGAATTTTTATTTCTGAATAAAAAATTCGTTAAAAATAATGTACTTAATAATGAATTATATCTTGTTTTTTCCATAGATAAAAAATAAAATAAAAAAAACACAATCAACAAAATACTAATATTAATTGATAAATTCCATATGGAAAAAATTTTTTTACTCAGTTTTTTTTTATGCTTATTTTTTAAAATTTTAAATATTTCTTGAGTTCCATAATCTATAGCTTGATAATAAAGATTATTTTTTAATACAGGTTTTATTTTATTAATAATCTTTATCGTTAAAAAATCGGTAATATAAGGTTCTATTCCATATCCATTTTGGATAGATATTTTTCTATCATGAATGGACAATAATATAATTATTCCATTATTTTTATGAAATTTTCCAATTTTCCATTTTTCCCCCCATTGATAAGCTAATAAATTTGGATCTTCTCCATGAAGATTCTGAATGATGGAAACTAAAATTTCTGTTGATGTTATTTGAGAATATAAAATCAGTTTTTTATTTAATCTTTCTATTTGTTTTTCAGATAAAACTTTTGCATAATCTTGTACAGGATATATTTTTTTGGGAGGTTCTGGTATATTAAATTGTCCTTGTACTGAATTTATGTAAAAAGAAATTAAAATAATTAAAATAGATTGAATAATTTTTTTCATGATTTTTTTGAATTGATTATTTTTGAATCCAATCTATCTGATCTACTTAAAAATTAATGAAAATCGGATTTACTCAATTAGAAAAATCTATAATTGGAGACTTTTTTGATCCAATTTGAGATCGGAAATATCCTTTTTCTTTGAATTGATAAAAAAAGTTTGCAATTATAATTTTTGGGAATTGGTTTCTATAAGTGTTGAAACTACTTACTTTATCATTAAAACGATTTCTTTCTACATTAATACGGTTTTCTGTTCCTTCTAATTGATTTTGTAACTCATAAAAATTTTGCGTAGACTTAAGATTAGGATAATTTTCCATAATCAAGAGCAATCTGCTAAGAGAATTATTCAAGTGATCTTGTCCCCGTTGAAATTGATTTATTTGATTTTGATTTAAATCATTTGTGTTTACAGAAACAGAGGTAGCTTTTGCCCTAGCTTCTATAATTTGATTTAATGTATTTTTTTCAAATTGGGCAGATCCTTTGACCGTATTTACCAAATTAGGAATTAAGTCAGCTCTACGTTGATAAACATTTTCTATTTGACCCCATTGTGTTTTAATATTTTCGTTAAGTTTTACTAATTGATTGTATGTGTTAGCTATCCATAATACAGTTACAGATATTAAAATAAAAATGACTATCAGAAAATTTTTTTTCATACAAGAAAAAAATTTTATTAATTACAAATCTTTTTTAAAAAAAATTTCTCTATGAGAAAAATAAAATAAACATTCTTTAAATGCATTTTGATCACTATCAGATCCATGTATAGCGTTTTCTTCCAAAGAAGTAGCATATAAATATCGTATAGTTCCTTTTTTTGCGTATACTGGATTTGTATTCCCTATTAAAACTCTGAAATCTTTTACTGCATTTTTTTTTTCTAATATTACAGATACAATTGGACCAGAAGACATAAACTTTATTAAAGATTCGAAAAATAACTTTTTTTGATGTTCTGCATAAAATATTTGAGCTGATTTTATAGAAAGTTCTGTCATTTTAATCGCTATAATGTTAAATCCAGCGTGAATTATTTCAGATAGAATAGGGACAATATGTCCTTTTTTTACCGCATCTGGTTTTATAATAGAAAGAGTAATTTTTCCAAACATATGATCTATATCTATCATGTTCATTTGTTCATTAGATTATAAATGAAAATAACATTTAAAATTAAATAAAGAAATTCATAAATGAAAATTCCTGTATTTTCATCTAAAAAAATGATAATTTATGAATTTAAACAAAAAAAAATATAATGATGATGAGGAAACCTCTTTTAATTCGTTTAAAAAAATGGTCTTAGATGATTACAAAGAGGAAACCTCTTTTAATTCGTTTAAAAAAATGGTCTTAGATGATTACAAATTAGCACGAATTAGTCGTGAAACTAGCATTTTAGGTCGTAAAGAAGTTTTAAATGGAAGAGCTAAATTTGGAATATTTGGAGATGGAAAAGAAATTCCTCAACTAGCTATGGCAAAAGTTTTTAAAAATGGAGATTATCGATCTGGATATTATCGGGATCAAACGTTTATGATGGCTATTGGAGTTTTAACTGTAAGAAATTTTTTTTCGCAATTATACGCACATTCAGATTTAGAAGCAGAACCTGTTTCGTCTGGTAGAATGATGACGGCTCATTTTGGAACACGTTATTTAAATAAGCATGGGGATTGGAAAAATCTTATTCAACAAAAAAATTCTAGTGCAGATATTTCTTCTACTGCCGCTCAAATGCCTAGATTATTGGGATTAGCTCAAGCTTCCAAAATTTATAAAGAATTAAAAAATTTAAAAGAAACACATAAAATGTTTTCTCATAATGGAAATGAAGTGGCATTTGGAACTATTGGTAATGCTAGTATTTCTCAAGGTTTATTTTGGGAAACGTTGAATGCCGCTTCAGTATTACAGATTCCAATTGTACTTTCCATATGGGATGATGAGTATGGAATATCAGTTCCAAATGAATATCAATTTTCAAAACGAAATATTAGCGATCTTTTATCCGGATTTCACAGAAGTAAAAAAGAAAAAGGAATAGAAATTATTCGTGTAAATGGATATAATTATATAGATCTTACAAAAACATATATAAAAGCGGATAAGATAGCTCGTTATGAACATGTTCCCGTAATTATACATGTTACAGATCTAACTCAACCTCAAGGACATTCTACTTCTTCTTCTCATGAAAGATATAAATCAAAAGAACGTTTAAAATGGGAGATGAATCATGATGGAATCAAGAAATTTAGGGATTGGATTCTGAATTTTAGTTTTTCAATTCATAAAAAAAATTGTTGTAAAATAGCCAGTATTGATAATTTGGATCAAATAGATTTAGAAGCTAAAGAATATGTTAAAAATGAACAAGAAAAAGCCTGGAAAGCATTTCAAAAACCTATTAATAAAATTAGAAATGAAGTTTTAAGTATTTTATTATATAAAATGCAAGACATTTATGCAGATAAAAAATGGATCAAAAAATATATTGAAAAATATGTTAAAGAATTACAAAATATAACTGAAAATTATTATACAAAGAAATCAATATTTCGTATTGCTAGAAAAATATTATATCTCTTGTCAGAAGTAAAATCTTATACAAAAAATCATCTTATAGAATGGATAAAAAAAAAATATCATGAAGAACATGAAAATTATTCTTCACATTTATATAGTATTTCTGATAAAGCTTCCGTAAAAATAACAGAAGTTTTTCCTGTGTATAATAGTAATTTTGAAGTAGATGGAAGAATTGTATTAAGAGAAAATTTTGATAAATTGTTGGAGTTACATCCTGATCTTTTAATCTTTGGAGAAGATGTAGGAAAAATAGGAGATGTTAATCAAGGATTGGAAGGGTTACAAAAAAAATATGGAAAAATACGAGTTTTTGACACAGGAATACGTGAGTCTACTATCCTTGGTCAAGGAATAGGTCTTGCGATGCGAGGGCTTCGTCCTATAGTTGAAATTCAATATATAGACTATATTTTATACGCTTTACAAATCATGAGTGATGACCTCGCTTGTTTGCAATATAGAACAAAAGGAGGCCAAAAAGCTCCTGTGATTATTAGAACTAGAGGACATCGTTTAGAAGGAATATGGCATTCAGGTTCTCCAATGGGTGGAATTATTAATTATTTAAGAGGAGTTTTAGTGCTTGTTCCAAGAAATATGGTAAAAGCGGCTGGATTTTATAACACTTTATTGTCTGGAGATGATCCTGCTTTGATTGTTGAATGTCTTAATGGATACAGAATCAAAGAAAAATTACCTAAAAATTTAGGTTTATTCAGAACACCTATTGGAATAGTAGAAATAACAAGAAAAGGAAAAGACATAACTATGGTAACTTACGGCTCTACATGGAGGATTGTTAATGAAGCTGCAAAGGAACTGTATAAGATGAACATAGATTCTGAAATCATTGATATTCAATCTTTATTACCTTTTGATTTACAAAAAGATATTGTAAAAAGTTTACAAAAAACCAATAGATTATTGATTATAGACGAAGATGTTCCAGGAGGAGCTTCTGCTTATATACTGCAAAAAATATTAGAAGAACAAAATGGGTACTATTATTTAGACTATCCACCTGTTACCATTACAGCTCAAGAACATCGTCCTCCTTATGGATCAGATGGAGATTATTTTTCCAAACCTTCTGTTGAAAATATAGTAGAAAAAGTATTAAAAATAATGCATGATAGTTAGATAATTAAGTGTTTTATTATTTATTATATTTGTTTTACTAATGTTATTATGTTTTTTAATTTTATGAAAATAGAAAAAACCTTACAATCAAGGATTGTAGAAATGGATTTTGATCATATTGTATTTGGAAATCAATATTCGGATCATATGTTTTGTTCTGAATTTAAAAATGGAGAATGGAAAAATTCTATTATTAAACCTTTTGGAAATATAATGTTTTCCCCTATATCTCTTGTTTTTCATTATGGACAAGCTGTTTTTGAAGGAATGAAAGCTTACAAAGATAAAAACGAAGAAGTTTTTTTATTTCGTCCAAAAGAAAATTTTAAAAGGATCAATAGATCTGCTAACCGTTTAGAAATGCCTATTATACCAGAAGATATTTTCATGAATGGATTAAAAAAATTAATAGATATAGATAGGGATTGGATTCCAAAAAATTATGGCCAATCTTTATATATCCGTCCTTTTCTAATTGCTACTAATGGTGTTTTATCTGCTAAACCATCTCAAGATTACATGTTTATGATTGTATCTACTCCTGCAGATGCCTATTATAAACATCCTTTAAAAATTAAAATAGAAGAAAAATATAGCCGTTCTGCATCAGGAGGTGTTGGATTTACTAAAGCTGCTGGTAATTATGCTTCTTCTTTTTATCCTACTAGACTTGCTAATGAAGAAGGATTTGATCAAATATTATGGACAGATTCCTCTACTCACACAATGATAGAAGAATCCGGCACTATGAATGTTTTTTTCTATTTAAAAAATAAACTTATAACTCCAAAAGCTAATGATAATATATTAAGCGGAATTACTTGTAAAAGTATTCTTTCTTTAGCTGAAAAAGAAGGTTTTTTTGTAGAAGAACGAAATTTAAGTGTTGCAGAAATTATAGAAGGGTTAAAAACAGGGAATTTGAAAGAAGCTTTTGGTTGTGGAACAGCTGCTGTTATAAATGATTTTCAAACAATTAGTTATAAAGGAAACGATTTTTGTTTACCGAATCTTGCAGAAGAAAAAAGAATATCTTTTTATTTAAAGAAAAAATTGTTAGATATACAACATAATTTATCAGATGATCCTTTTGGATGGAGGGTTAAATTAAAAAAAAATTTTTAAAAATCATTCTATGAATGATCATTTTCAATTTCAATCTGTAGAAAAAATAGTCAAAGAATCCATATTTGTTTTATATAAGTTAGATTCTTATCCTGATTTGGATTTTCAATATACTAAAAAAGAATATCCAGGGGATATTACTTTGATTTTATTTCCTTTATCCAAAAAGTTAAAAAAACCTGTAGAAAAAGTTGGAAAAGATATAGGAAATTATGTACAATATCAATTAAAAGGACTAATTCAATTTTCTATTATTAAAGGTTTTTTAAACTTTATTTTTGAAAATGATTATTATATTCATCTTCTGAAAGAAATGTTAAATACCAATTTTTATGATTTAAAATATCCATCTAAAAAAATCATTATAGAATATTCTTCTCCTAATACTAATAAACCCCTTCATGTAGGACATATTAGAAATAGTCTCATTGGAGCATCTATAGCTGAAATATTAAAAATGGTTGGTCATGAAATAATAAAAATTCAAATAATTAACGATAGAGGAATACATATATGCAAATCTATGATAGCTTGGAAAAAGTTTGGAAAAGGAGAAACACCTGATAGTGTAAAAATAAAAGGAGATCATTTTGTAGGAAAATATTATAGTCTATTTGATAAAATTTATCGTGAAGAAACTCATGAATCAAAAGATAGTATTCCATCTACGATGATGAATGAAGCTAGAATATTATTAAAAAAATGGGAATCTGGAGATTCTATTATTCGAAATACTTGGAAAAAAATGAATAAATGGGTTTATAATGGTTTTGAAGAAACTTATAAAAAATTAGGAATTACTTTTGATGAAGTAGAATATGAGAGTGATATTTATGAAATAGGAAAAAAAATTGTAAAAAAAGGTCTTAAAGAGGGAATTTTTTTTCAAAAAAAAGATGGATCCATTTGGGTTGATTTAATGAAAGAAGGTTTTGATCAAAAACTTTTATTACGATCTGATCAAACCTCTGTATATATTACTCAGGATATTGGAACCGCTGTGGAACGTTTAAGAAAATATGATATAGATCAGATGATCTATATTGTAGGAAAAGAACAAGATTATCACTTTAAAGTTCTTTTTCATATATTGAAACGTTTAGGATATATGTGGGTAAATAAATTATCTCATTTATCTTATGAAATGGTATATTTACCTAGTGGAATAATGAAATCTAGAGAAGGAAATGTTATATATGCTGATAGCCTCATTTTAGAAATGTTTTCTATTGCAAAGAAAAATTTTTTAAGAAAATATTCGAAAGAAAAAGTACAGGAAAAATCTGCTGAAATCATAGGGTTAGGAGCTTTGAAATATTATTTTCTTAAAATAGATCCCAGAAAAAAAATAGTTTTTCATCCTGAAAAATCTATAGATTTTAAAGGAAAAACCGGGATATATATTCAATACACTTATTCAAGAATTCGTTCTTTGGAACGTAATTTTTTTAAATTATGTTCATTACTTAATTACTATTGGTCAAATATAAAATTTGATGTGCATGAAAAAAACATGATTAAAATTCTTAAAAAATATCCATTGATATTAAAAAAATCAGCGATAAATTTAAATCCTTCTTTAATAGCAAATTATATTTATGAAGTATCTAAAATTTTTAACCATCTTTATCAGAATAAAAAATTAATAGATCCTTTAAACGTAATTCATAGTAATATTTGTATGAATATTATTCATGTAACAGGAAATGTTTTAAAATCTGGTATGAATTTATTAGGCATTAAAATGCTTGATCGTATGTAAAAAAAATATATGTATATTTTATGTTTGAACATTTACAAAATAAATTTTCTGAAGCTCTTCATATTTTGAAGGGACATAATACAATTACAGAAATCAATATAGCATCCTCTCTAAAAGAAATTGGACGAGCGCTCATTGATGCAGATGTTAATTATAAAATAGCTAAAAATTTTATCCAAAGAGTTAAAGAAAAATCTATTGGGCAAAAAGTACTTACTTCTTTAAATCCTAAGCAATTAATTACAAAAATAGTATATGATGAATTAGTTTCTCTTATGGGAAAAAAAAATGTAAAAATGAATCTTTCTAATAATCCTGCTATTATTTTACTTTGTGGATTACAAGGAAGTGGAAAGACTTCTTTTTCCTCTAAACTTGCTTTTTTTTTAAGAAAAAAAAGTAAAGATCCTTTACTGGTAGCTGCAGACTTTCATCGTCCTGCAGCTATAGATCAATTGGAATTAATTGCAGAAAAAGTAAATATCCCTGTTTTTTCTTTAAAAGAAAGTAAAAATGTTATAGAAATTGTGGAGAAATCTATTCTCTATGCTTATAAAAAAAAGAGAAATGTAATTATTGTTGATACAGCTGGAAGATTAGCAATAGATAAAATGATGATGGAAGAAATTAAAAAAATTTATCAAAATTTTAAACCAGATGAAGTTTTATTTATTGTAGACGCTATGACAGGACAAGATGCTATAAATACGGCTCAATCTTTTTCAAAAGTTTTAAATTTTGATGGGGTTGTAATAACAAAATTAGATGGAAATAGTAAAGGTGGTGTTGCTATAACTCTGTCTAGTGTAGTGAAAAAACCTATAAAATTTATTAGTAATGGAGAGAAAATAGAAGATTTGGAAGTCTTTCATCCAGACAGAATAGCTAATAGAATTTTAGGTATGGGAGATATAGTTTCTTTAGTTGAAAAAGTGCAAGAACAATTTGATGAGAGAAAAACTAAAAAAATTTATAGAAAAATTTTAAAAAATAGTTTTGATTTTAATGATTTACTAGAGCAACTTCAACAAGTCAAAAAAATAGGAAATTTAAAAAATATTATTTCTATGATCCCTGGAATCGATAGATATTTTTCTTTTGATGGAAATCAAAAAGATTCTTTAAAAAAAGTAGAAGCCATTATTCATTCTATGACTCCTTATGAAAGAAATAATCCTAAAATTTTAACTGATATAATGAGAAAAAAAAGAATATCTAAAGGATCTGGGATCACATTGAATCATATAGATATTTTTTTGAAACAATTTCATGATATGAGTAAAATTATGAAAAAAATTCATGCTCATTCAGGAAAAAAAATTTTGAAAGATTTTATACATCAAATAATTAATAAAGGAAATGATGTATAGTTTTAATTAAAATTTTCTTTTATTGAAAATATTTTTAATTTTGTTTATTGAATATTTTAAAAATCCCAATAAGATATTCCGTTTGAAATTTGATTAAACATGATGAAAGGTTTTTTAAATAGAGATAGGTTTTTGAGCGTTTTAGAAAATGTAAATATTTGGGATGTTATTATTATTGGAGGAGGAGCTACTGGATTAGGAATAGCTTTAGATTCTTCTTCCAGAGGATATAAAACACTTCTATTAGAACAATCTGATTTTTCTAAAGCGACTTCTAGTCGTAGTACGAAGTTAGTTCATGGAGGCATACGATATTTAGCTCAAGGAAATATAAGATTAGTTTATGAAGCATTGCGAGAAAGAGGTTTTTTGCTAAAAAATGCTCCTCATTTAGTAAAAAAACAAAAATTTATTATTCCAGTTTTCAGTTGGAAAATGGGTATTATGTACTGGACTGGGTTAAAACTGTATGAATGGCTATCTGGTTCTTTCAGTTTTGGAAAATCAAAATTTTTATCCAAAACTGAAATAGTTAGAAATTTTCCAGAAATTAAGAGTAATGAGTTAAAAGGAGGTATTTTATATTATGATGGACAGTTTGATGACGCACGTTTAGCTATAAATTTAGCTCAGACTTGTGTTCAGAAGGGTGGAATATTATTAAATTATTTCCAAGTTAAAAATTTGTTAAAAAAAGTTGGCGATAAAATTTCTGGAGTTGTAGCTTATGATCTTGAAACTAAAAAAAAATATTCTATTTCTTCAAAAGTAGTAATAAACGCTACTGGAGTTTTTTCTGACTCTATTTCTATAATGGATAAATCTACGAGTTCTATTTTCATCAAACCAAGTCAAGGAACACATATTGTGTTGAATAAATCTTTTTTCAGTAGTTCAAATGCTATAGTGATTCCAAAAACTTCAGATGGAAGGGTCTTATTTTGTATTCCATGGTACGATCATGTTTTAGTGGGGACTACAGATACTTTTTTAGAAAAAAGTGTTCTTGAACCAAAACCTTTAGAGGAAGAAATAAATTTTATATTACAAACTTTTAACAAATATTTTGTACTTCATATAAAAAAAAGCGATATACTAAGCGCATTTTCCGGATTACGTCCTCTTTTTGTTCCTAATAATTCTTTTTATAATACTACTAAAACTAAAAATATTTCTAGAAACCATCAACTTATGATTAGTTCATCTGGACTAATCAGTGTTATAGGTGGTAAATGGACTACATATAGGAAAATGGCGGAAGATACCGTAAATAAAGCAATTGATATAGGAAAATTAATCAAAAAACCTTCTGTAACAAAAAATCTTAAAATTTATGGATCCTGTTCTTCATATAAAAATCAGAATCATCATTGGAATAAATATGGAGAAGATGAATATCATATAAAAAAATTAATTGAAAAAAATCCATTATTAGGAGTTCCCTTAATTTCAAAAAATTCTTCTTCTTATTATTATACAGAAGCAGAAGTAGTTTGGATGGTTCGTTATGAAATGGCGAGAACAATTGAAGATGTTTTAGCAAGAAGGTTCCGTTTATTATTTCTAAATGCTAAAAAAGCAATAGATATAGCACCTAGAGTAGCTACATTAATGGCTAAAGAACTTTCTAGAGATGATAAATGGGAAAAATCACAAGTAGCTGCTTTCAAAAAACTAGCTATGCAATACTATTATCCGGAAATTTGATAGTAGAAAAGTTATTATATGTTTATGAAAAAATATGTGCTATCATTAGATCAGGGAACTACCAGTTCTAGAGCTATTATTTTTGATAAAATTGGAAATATTATTTCTGTAGCTCAAAGAGAATTTACACAAATTTATCCTCATCCTGGATGGGTAGAACACAATGCAGAAGAAATATGGTCTACGCAAGCTTCAGTTGCTTTAGAGGCTATTTTAAAAGCTAATTTAGAAGGTGAAAATATTATATCAATAGGAATCACGAATCAAAGAGAAACTACTGTTATATGGGATAAAAAAACGGGTGAACCTGTTTTTAATGCTATAGTATGGCAAGATAGACGCACCTCAAAATATTGTGATCAAATTAAAAAAGAAGGATTAACCGAAATGATTCGAAAAAAAACAGGTTTAATTATAGATCCTTATTTTTCTGCTACAAAAATTAGATGGATATTAGAGAATGTTCCCGGAGCGAAGAAAAGAGCTGATTCTGGATCCCTAGCGTTTGGAACTATAGATTCATGGTTAATATGGAATTTAACCGGAAAAGAAAATCATGTTACAGATGTAACTAATGCATCTCGCACTATGTTATTTAATATTCATACACTTAGTTGGGATCAAGAATTGATAGATTTATTTAATATTCCAATTAACATGCTTCCAGAAGTCAAATCATCTAGTGAAATTTTTGGTTATACAACAGGGCATATTTTATCACATAAAATACCGATTTCTGGTATTGCTGGAGATCAACAAGCTGCTCTTTTTGGTCAAATGTGTACTAAAATTGGAATGGTAAAAAATACTTATGGAACGGGATGTTTTATGTTAATGAATGTAGGAGATAATCCTGTTTTTTCTCAGAATAATTTAATTACTACTGTTGCTTGGAAAATTAAAAATCAGGTTCAATATGCATTGGAAGGAAGTGTTTTTATTGCAGGAGCTGTTGTTCAATGGCTTAGAGACGGACTAGGACTGATCTTATCTTCAAATGAAGCAGAAACATTAGCTTCTTCAGTGGACAATACAGAAGGTTTATATATGGTTCCAGCTTTTTCCGGTTTAGGTGCTCCTTATTGGGATCAAAAAGCGAGAGGAACCATTGTGGGCATAACAAGAGGAACTTCTTCCGCTCATTTTGTTAGAGCGGCATTAGAAAGTATCGCTTTTCAAAACATGGATGTACTGAAAGCTATGGAAGCGGATTCTGGTATTTCTATAAAAGAACTCCGTGTAGATGGAGGAGCTACGGTAAATAAATTATTGATGCAATTTCAATCTGATATTTTAAATGTTAAAGTTGTTAAATCTAAAATTTCTGAACTTACAGCAGCAGGAGCTGCTTATCTAGCGGGATTAGCCGTTAATTATTGGAGTAGTCTGAAAGATATTCAAGATAAATGGCAATTAGAACAAATTTTTGAACCAAAAGGAATGTCTAGTAGATTAGAAAGAATTAAAGGTTGGAAAAGAGCAATTAAAACAACTCGTTCTTGGTCCAAGAAAATCAAATAAATAAAATAAAATGACAAAAATATATGCAGAAATTATAGGTACAATGATTTTAGTCCTTTTAGGAAACGGGGTGGTAGCAAATGTTATTTTATCAAAAACTAAAGGTCATAGCAAAAATGGAGAATGGTTAACTATTACTATAGGATGGGCCCTAGCTGTTTTTATGGGAATAACAGTTTCTGCACCTTATAGTGGAGCTCATTTAAATCCATGTGTTACAATAAGTTTTGCCATAATTGGAAAATTTAGTTGGAATCTGGTTCCTTTTTATATTTTTTCTCAATTTATTGGAGCTATGTTAGGGTCTTTATTCGTATGGTTTTTATATAAGGATCATTTCTTTGAAACTCAAGAAAAACAAGATAAATTATCTGTTTTTGTGACTATTCCTTCCATAAAAAATTTATTTTCTAATTTTTTAAGTGAAGTATTAGCCACTTTTATTTTTATATTCATTTCTTTATATCTCTCTACAGAAGGAACACTTTTTTTTAAAGAAGAAAAATATCCTATAGGTTTGGGCTCATTGGGTGCACTTCCTACCACTTTAGTAGTGTTAGGAATTGTTTTATCTTTAGGAGGAGCTACAGGGGCTGCTTTAAATCCTGCTCGTGACCTAGGTCCAAGGATTATATATTCTCTCATTCCTATTCCGGGAAAAGGAAAAAGTAACTGGGATTATGCTTTGATTCCAGTACTCGGTCCTATTGTAGGATGTATTATAGCAGCAACATTACATTTATTTTTATCATCATAAATAAAATAAAAATGAAAAAACTTGTAACTTATTTTTATGGATAAAGAAAAAAATGAATCAGTTTCTTTAAAAGAAGATCCTAATAGAGATCATAGAAAAATAGGTAAAAAATTAAAGTTCTTTGTTTTTTCTAATCGAGTGGGGGCTGGATTACCTTTATGGTTACCTAGAGGAACAGTTTTCAGAAAAAATTTAGAAGAATTTTTGATTGATGTTCAAAAAAAATCAGGATACGAAATGGTTGTAACTCCTCATATAGGACATAAAAAATTGTATGTTAGAAGTGGACATTGGAGTAAATTTGGAGAGGATCATTTTAAACCCATTCATACACCTCATAAAAAAGAGGAGTTTCTTTTAAAACCTATGAATTGTCCTCACCATTGTGAAATTTATAGATCTCAAGAATGGTCCTATCGTGATCTTCCTAAACGTTTTGCTGAGTTTGGAACAGTATATCGTTATGAACAAAGCGGGGAGCTTCATGGATTAACTAGAGTTAGATGTTTTACTCAAGATGATGCACATATTTTTTGCACTTCTGATCAATTATTAGAAGAATTTAAAAAAGTAATTAATTTAGTTTTTTATGTTTTTCGTTCTCTAGGTTTTTTGACATATACAGTGAGAATATCTCTTAGAGATCCTAAAAAAATAGATAATTACATAGGATCAGAAATAAATTGGGAAAAAGCTGAAAAAGCGATATTAAAAGCAGTTAAAGAGGAGAAAATAGAAGCATCTATCAATTATGGAGAAGCCGCTTTTTATGGGCCAAAATTAGATTTTCTTGTTCAAGATTCTTTAGGAAGAAATTGGCAACTTGGAACGATTCAAATAGATTATAATCTACCTGAAAGATTTGATTTATATTATAAAGGAAAAAATAATGAAAAGTGTCGTCCAGTAATGATACATAGAGCCCCTTTTGGTTCTTTAGAACGTATTATCGCCATTATGATAGAGCATACAAAAGGAAACCTTCCATTGTGGTTGGTTCCTAACCAAGCGGTCATACTTCCTATAAGTGATAAATATATAGTTTATGCAAAAAAAATTTTAAATTTGATGCTAAATTACAATATTCGTGTGTTTATTGATAATAGAAACGAGAAAATTAATAAAAAAATTAGGGATTCTGAAGAAAATAAAATTCCTTATATGATAATTTTAGGAGATAAAGAGGAGAAAAATGAAATGATGTCATTGCGACGTCATGGTTTAGGACATATAGGAATATTTTCTATTTCCAATGGAATAGAATCTATTTTGAATGAAACAAATTTAAAAACTAAAACTATAAAGCTATTATAAAAAAGAAATTTTCAAGAGGTAATAAAAAAAATAGAATATACCGACCATTACCGCAAAAAAAAGAAGTACATCGTATCAATGAAAATATTGATACATTAAAAGTTCGTTTAGTCGGGGATTCTTCCATAGAAAATGGAATTTATTCTATACAAGAAGCTCTTCAATTTTCTAGGAAAAGAGAACTGGATTTAGTTGAGATTAATCCTAAATTAAATCCTCCAGTATGTAAAATACTAGATTATAAAAAATTTCTATATGAACAAAAAAAAAGAAAAAAACAGTTTAAAGCAAAACAAATTAAAGTAAATACTAAAGAAATTAGATTTGGACCACAAATTGGAGATCATGATGGAAAAGTTAAAATTAAAAGTGCAGAAAAATTTTTAATGCGTGGAGATAAAGTGAAAGTATTTGTTTTTTTTAAAGGACGTTCTATAGTATACAAAGATCAAGGAAAAATAAAATTATTAAAATTTGCAGAGGAAATTGAGGAGTACGGAAAAGTAGAGCAAATGCCAGTAATGGAAGGAAAAAGGATGTATATGATATTAGCTCCAAAAAAATTTTAACATTATATTATTTTGTTATGCCTAAATTAAAAACGAAATCAGGATCTAAAAAAAGATTTAAAAAAACAGCTAATGGATATATTAAAAGAAAACATGCATTTAAAAATCATTTATTAACTAAGAAATCAAAAAGGAGAAAACGTAATCTTTCTGTATTCACTTTATTAAAAAAATCAGATCAGAAAAATATAAAAATACAAATTTAGAAAATTATGCCTAGATCTACCAATGCGGTTTCTTCTAGACGAAGACGTAAAAAAATACTGAAGTTAGCCAAGGGTTTTTATGGTTCCAGAAGTAAAGTTTATACAGTTGCTAAAAATGCTGTGGAAAAATCTTTTGTTTATGCTTTTGTAGGAAGAAAAAAAAAGAAAAGAGATTTCAGATCTCTTTGGATTCAACGTATAAATGCGGGAGTACGTCAATATGGAAAATCCTATTCTGAATTTATGAATAAATTATCTGAAAAAAAAATTAAAATTAATAGAAAAATTCTTTCATATATATCCATGAATGATCCTAGTGTTTTCAAAAAAATAGTAGATGATGTCTATTCAAAATGAATTTTTTTTTGACAAATTCATTAATTTTTTTTCTATTATTTTTTTCTTTGTGGAAGAAAAATAATCTATGAAAAGTTTCCCTTCAATATGATCATATTCATGCAAAATTACTCTAGCACATATACCTGTTAAGGTTTTGTTTTGTTTTTTCCAATTTTTATCATAATATTCAATTAGAACATGAGATTTTCTTTTAACTGTTCCCATTATTCCAGGAATACTAAGACATCCTTCATTAAATTTGCACTCTTTTCCATGAGTTTTTAATATTTTTGCATTAATAAAAACTTCCTTATAATTACTGATATATTCTCCCTTTATTAAATAAGGAGTTTCAACTATAAAAAGTCTAATATTTTTTCCAATTTGGGGAGCCGCCAAACCTATTCCTTTTACTTTGTGTATAGTTTCAAACATATCTTTAATCAATTGATTAATATACTTTTTGCATTTACAAGAAGATAAATTTATGTCCAAACATTTTTTTCTCAAAATAGGATTTCCATAAAGAATTATAGGTAACACCATGAGTTAATTTTTTTTTTCTTCTTTTTTAAGATAAGACTGTAAAATTATAGTGGCACTAATTTGATTCAAAATTACTTTTTTTCTTCTTTTTTTCCTTTTTAAGCCCAGTTTTATCATGGTATCAAAAGCCATTTTAGATGTAAAACGTTCATCCAGTCTTTCTATAATGATTTTTGGATACTTTACGTGAAATTTTTTTATAAATTTCTGAATATATGTTTCTATTAAAATCTCTTTTTGATTATTTAATTTTTTTGGCAATCCTATAACAATTTTTTCTATTTGCTCATAAACTAAAAAATTTTCTAAAAAATTCATTAAATTTTTAGTTGGAACAGCATTTAGTCCAAACGCAAATATTTTTTTTTCGTCTGTTATAGATAAACCTGTGGTAACTTTTCCATAATCTATTCCTAATATTTTTGCCATAGCTGCTTGTTATCTTATTTTATTTTTGCTACTTTTGTTTTATTTCTTATTAACCAACCTATAAAAAGTGAATAGATTCAAATTAGAAATAGAGAAAGCTTGGAATAAAAAAGATATATGGACTACTGACGTAAATATAAAAAATTTAGTATTTCAGGTTATTGATCATTTAGAAACAGGTTCCATCAGAGTATCTGATTATTTAAATGGAAAATGGACAGTAAATGAATGGGTTAAAAGAGCTATTCTTATGTATTTTTCCGTTCAACAAATGAATACAATAGAATTAGGGGGGTTAGAATTTTATGATAAAATTCCTATAAAAAATAAATTTAAGGAAAAAGGAATTCGTGTAGTTCCTCATGCTATAGCTCGTTATGGTTCGTATATATCACCTGGAGTTATTCTTATGCCTTCTTACGTCAATATAGGAGCATATATAGGAGAAAATACTATGATAGACACATGGGCTACAGTGGGTAGTTGCGCTCAAGTTGGTAGTCGCGTACATATAAGTGGAGGGGTTGGAATAGGAGGAGTTTTAGAACCTTTACAAGCTCATCCAGTTATTATTGAAAATGATGTTTTTATTGGATCTAGATGTATTTTGGTGGAAGGAGTTTTGATAAAAAAAGGAGCTGTTTTAGGAGCGAATGTCGTTTTGACTGCTTCTACTAAAATATTTGACGTTACTAATGAAAAATCTATTGAAACTAAGGGAGTAGTTCCTAGATATTCTGTAGTTATACCGGGATCTTATCCAAAAAAATTTAATTCAGGAATATATCATGTTCCATGTGCTTTGATTATAGGAAAAAGAAAAGAAAGTACAGATAAAAAAACATCTTTAAATGATGCATTGAGAACCCACAATTTATCAATTTAAAATGTCTTTTTACGTAGAAATAGAAAAAAGTGTAAATATCTTAAAAAGAGGAAAAAGTTTATTATACCCTACAGATACTGTATGGGGATTAGGATGTGATGCTTTTAATATACAAGCCATAAAAAAAATATGTGAAATAAAAAATAGAAATATTTATAAATCTATGATTGTTTTAGTAGAGAGTATGGATCGTTTGCATCAATTAGTAGGAACAATATCTTCTTTCACTAAAGAAATAATTATTGATAATATTAATAAAAAAGATAAACCTGTTACCATAATATACGAAAATGCAAAAAAAATACCATCTAATCTTTTTAGACAAGATAATACTTTAGCAGTTCGTTTAACATATGATCCATTTTGTACTTGTTTAATACGAAGTTTGGATAGACCAATTATTTCTACTTCTGCCAATTTATCAGGATTTATCAGTCCTAAATCTTTTTCAGAAATTAGTCCTGCTATTTTAAGTAAAACAGATTATATTGTAAATTTTCGTAGAGAAGAAAAAGCTAAGCACAGTGCTTCTTCTATTATAAAAATTATTTCTAATCAAATCAAAATATTACGTATGTAAACTTACATGAATTTATCATCTGCCGTTCATAGAAAAATATTTTATATTATAAGTATATCTTCTGAAAAAATAAAACAAAATAGCTATGTTATAGGAGGTTATGTTAGAGATATTTTGATGGGAAGAATGAAGTCAAATGACTTAGATATTTTAACTATAGGAGAAGTAACAAAATTAGCTAAAGAGGTTTCTAAATATATTATTCCTTATCCTAAAATAAGAATATTTAAACGTTTTGGTACAGTTATGTTGGAATATGAAAATCAAAAAATAGAATTTGTGGGATCAAGAAAAGAATCGTATCATTATTCTAGTAGAAATCCAATTATAGAATTGGGATCATTGCAAGAGGATCAAAATCGAAGGGATTTTACAATTAATGCTTTAGCTATTAGTTTAAACCTAGATAATTATGGAGAATTAATAGATCCGTTTAGAGGATTATCAGATTTGAAAAAAAAAATATTAAGAACTCCATTAGATGCAAATCTAACTTATTCTGATGATCCATTACGAATGATGCGAGCTATACGATTTGCTACTCAACTACAATTTGATATTGAACAATCTTCATTTCAATCAATTCAAAAGAATAAGAATAGAATAAATATTGTTTCTATAGAAAGAATAGTTGATGAATTTAACAAAATTTTACTATCTGAAAAGCCTTCTATAGGATTGTTATTATTATACAAATCTGGATTATTATCAATTATATTACCTGAATTAGTTTTATTAAAAGGAATAGAAGAAAAGAATGGATATAAACATAAAGATAATTTCTATCATACTTTACAAGTAGTAGATAATATTAGTCAAGAAAAAACCAATTCTCTTTGGTTAAGATGGGTCGCTTTACTTCATGATATCGGAAAAACTTATACCAAAAAATTTTTTCCTAAAATAGGATGGGCTTTTCATGCTCATGAATTAGTAGGCTCCAAAATGGTTTCAAATATATTTCAACGTTTAAAACTTCCAAAAGGATCTTCTATAAAATATGTTAAAAAGCTGATTAAACATAGTTATAGACCTATTACGTTAATAGAAAAAAAGACTAGTGATTCTGCTATACGTAGATTATTATTTGATATGGGAAAAGATTTAGAAGACTTAATGAAATTATGTATCGCTGATATTACTACCAACAATATAGATAAAAAAAATCAGTATAAAAAAAATATTTATCTTCTCATAGAAAGAATTAAAAAATTAGAAGAAAGAGATAGAATTCAAAATTGGAAATCACCCATATCAGGAAATGATATAATGGAAGCTTTTCATATTGATCCATGTAAGAAAATAGGAATCATAAAAAATTTTGTTAAAGATTCTATTTTAGAAGGAAAAATATCTAATAATTTTCATTCGGCTTATTTTCTTATGTTAAAAAAAGGAGAAGAATTGGGATTGAAAAAAAAATAATATTACATATATGTTGTTTTCTAATATCAATGGTATAAATAAAAAAAAGATTGTATTGTTGCCTCATAACAATCCAGATGGAGATGCATTAGGATCTTCTTTGGCTCTTTTATTTTACTTCAGAAAATTAAAACATGATGTATATTTAGTATCTCCAACAGGATATCCTGAATCTTTTCAATGGCTTCCTGGAATCAAGGATATTATCGTATTTTCCGATCGTACACAATCTTTGGTAAAAAAAAAAATTATAAACTCTGATTATGTTTTTTTTATAGATTTTAATCATCTATCAAGAATCAATAATATAAAAGATTTTTTTTTATATTCAAAAGCAAAGAAAATACTAATTGACCATCATCCTTTTGCCCATCATCCTTTTCCATTTTTTTTTGATTTTATGTTTTCAGATTCTACAGTAGCAGCTACCAGTATTTTAGTATTTCGATTCATATCTGATATGAATAATTTAGATAAAATAGACAAAGATATAGCTACATGTTTGTATGTAGGATTAATGACGGATACAGGCTTTTTTCGTTTTCCTTCTGTAACTTCAGAAACTCATTTTATTGCCGGAAAATTAATAAAAAAAGGTATTAATATAGATAACATTTATGATCATTTACAAGAAAAATATAGTGAAAACAGATTGAAATTATTATCTAAAGCTTTGAAAAAATTAAAAATAATAAAAAAATATCGTACCGCTTATACAAGCATACAAGCTTCAGATATAAATTTTTATTCATACAAACAAGGAGATACAGAAGGGATTATAACCTATGGATTAGGCGTTAAAAATATAGTTTTTTCTGTTTTCTTTTTTCAAGAAAAAGAAAAATATCCCATCAAAATTTCTTTTCGTTCGAAAGGAAATTTTGATGTGAATATGTTTGCTAAAAAGCATTTTAAAGGAGGAGGACATATAAATGCTGCAGGAGGAATGTCAGAAAAAAACTTACCTGAAGCTATAGAATATTTTTTAAACATTATCCCAAATTATTATAAAAATCTTATGTTTTCCATTTAATATTACATCCGTAACTCAATTTTACTATCGGATGTATTTTATTTCCTTTTAAAATATTCTGTAAAACATTTCTCACATCAGAACCCGTAACAGGAACATCATTTCCAGGTCTAGAGTCATCTAATTGCCCATGATAACATAAATTTCCATCTCCTGAAAATATAAAAAATTCAGGAGTACATTTTGCACAATAATATTTAGCAACTTCTTGTGTTTCATCAAAAAAATAAGGAAAGGGATAA
Organism: Blattabacterium cuenoti; assembly: GCF_014252015.1. Taxonomy (NCBI): domain Bacteria; kingdom Pseudomonadati; phylum Bacteroidota; class Flavobacteriia; order Flavobacteriales; family Blattabacteriaceae; genus Blattabacterium; species Blattabacterium cuenoti. Next base: position 184,445 of record NZ_CP059206.1, on the reverse strand, counting down.
CCTAGTTTATGATATACTTTTATCATATTTTCTGGAGAGTCTTCCGGATATTTTTTTACATCATTAGAATTAATAGCTAAAAATGAAATTCCTTTGGGTAAAAAATCATTAGCTAAATGAATCAATTCTGTATTGATATGTTTAACATATGGACAGTGATTACAAATAAACATTATTACCGTTGCTTTATTAGAAAAAAAATATCTTAAAAATTTCTTCTTTCCTGAAGAAATTTCTAATAATTCAAAATCTTTTATTTGAATTTTAATTTCATTAGAAGAATAAGTTTGTACCATGATCTATAATTTTTTTTTAGAACAAAAAACAAAAGATTTTTTCTTTTCTTCCTCAGCTAATTCAGCATCTATTAATATTCTACCACTATGTTCATCTATTAAAAGTTTGTTACGTTGTATCAGTTCTGAATATTTTTGAGGTGTAATTGCTAGATAAGAACCTAATGGGGCTCCTCTTTGTACTGGAGCAACAGCTACTCCATTTTTAACTCCATTTCTGATTCTTTTATAAATTTTTAATAAACTATTTTCTACTTTTTGAGAAAAAGACGAAGATTGCTCTAATAAAATTTTTTCTTCTTTATCGTTTTCTAAAAGAATTTTATTCAATTCTTTCTTTTTATGAAAAAGATGTTCCTCTTTATTTTTTAAAATATCTTCTTTTTCTCCTATAACTTCTTCCTTTTTATCAATTTGAATATTCAGTTCCTTAATTCTTTTTTTAGACAATTGTATTTCTAATTTTTGATAATCAATTTCTTTATCTATAGAATATAATTCTTTATGATTGTTGATATGATCTTTTTGTTTTTCATATTTGTTAATTAGAATTTCTGAGGATTTAATATTTTTATTTTGTTTATTTATATTTTCTTTTATATAAAAAACATCTTCATGAATCTTTTCTAATTTTTTTTTCATTTGGTTTAGTTCTTCTTCTAAACTTTTTATTTCCATAGGAATATTCCCACGAAACTTTCGTATTTCATCTATACGAGAATCTATTAATTGAAGATTATATAATACTCTCAATTTATCTACAACAGTAACGGCTTCTTGTATTTTATGTCCCATAATTAATGAAAATATTTAACTGGATTAGTATGAACTTCTGATTCATAAACAGAAATAGAAGTAAAATTTTTATCTAAAAAAGATTTCAGTAAATTTTTGGTAAATTTTTCAGATTCATAATGCCCAACATCCACAATTAATATTTTTTTTTCATTTTTAAAAAAATCATGATATTTCAAATCAGAGGAGATAAAAACATCAGCTTTTTCTTTTATAGCTGTTTCTATTCCGAAACGTCCTGAACCTGTAATCATAGCTATTTTTTGAATTTTTTTTCCTGTAAAATTAGAATGACGAATACAAGAAACATTCATTTTTTTTTTTATAAAAAAAAGAAAATCAGATTCATTCATTTTTTCCATAAGATTTCCTATAAAACCAATTCCTATATGAGGATTTATATTTTCAAGATTATAAATTTCATAAGCTACTTCTTCATAAGGATGATTTTTAAATAAAGCATTTTTCACTCTATTTAATTTGTAATCGGGAAAAATAACACCAATACACGTCTCTTTTTCTATATGAAAAATTTCTTTTTTTCCAATAAAAGGTTGAGTTTTTTTGTTTCCCATATAACTTCCGAATCCATCAAAATTATAACTGCAATGACTATAATTAGAAATATTTCCAGCTCCTGCGTCAAATAATGCATTTCTAACTTTTTCAGCATAATCAACTGGAACATAAGTTATTAATTTTTTTATAGTTTCTTTTTTTGGAAATAAAACTTTTTCTCTGTTGATTCGTAATAATTTGGATATATAAGAAGAAGGCCCTTCCCATATCATATCTAAATTTGTGTGAATGACATAAATAGATATATCATTTTTTAACGCATGAATTATAATTCTTTCTGAAAACGTTTTTCCTGTTATATTTTTAATAGATTTAAAAATAATAGGATGAAAAGAAATTATCAAGTCGCATTTTTTATGAATAGATTCATAAAAAACCTCTTCAGTGAGATCTAAAGTAATCAGTACACTTTTTACTTTTTTATGAAATGATCCTAATATTAATCCAATGTTATCATAAGAATCTGCATATTCTATAGGAGCTATATTTTCCAATACATCAGCTATATCTCTAACAAACACATCCATATAAATAAATAAAAATACCCATATTGGACAAATTTATCAAAAAAAATTGATTTTTATATTTTTTATAGTATAATAATAAAAATTAAAAAAAGATATGAATATAATTCAAAAAAAACCAAAGTGGATAAAAGTAAAATTACCAATGAGTAAAAATTATCATGAGTTGCAAAAATTAGTTTCTTTACATAAACTGAATACAATTTGTCAAAGTGGAAGTTGTCCCAATATAGGTGAATGCTGGGACAAAGGAGTAGCAACTTTCATGATATTGGGAAATATTTGTACAAGATCTTGTAGATTTTGTGGAGTGAAAACAGGTCGTCCTGATAAAATAGATAGGGAGGAGCCGGAAAAAGTAGCAAAATCCATAAAAATTTTGAAAATAAAACATGCTGTATTAACTTCGGTAAATAGAGATGATTTACAGGATATGGGTTCTTCTATATGGATTCAAACCATACAAAAAATACGATATTTTAATCCAAACATCACAATAGAAGCTTTAATTCCAGATTTTAAAGGAGAAAAAAAAATAATAGATGGAATAATTGACATTAAGCCAGAAGTAATTTCTCATAATGTGGAAACAGTTGCTAGACTAACAAAGAAGGTTCGTATTCAAGCTAAATATGATCGTAGTCTCGAAGTTTTACAATATATAAAAGAAAAGAATAAAAATATACGGACAAAAACAGGAATCATGTTAGGTTTAGGTGAAACAAAAGAAGAAATAATAGAAACAATGAAAGATATTAAAAAGTCTAAAGTAGATATTCTGACAATGGGACAATATTTACAACCTTCCTTAAAACATTATCCTGTTCGTTTTTTTGTTTTACCAGAACAATTCAAAGAATTAAAAATAATTGGATTAAAAATGGGATTTAAATATGTAGAAAGCGGACCATTAGTTAGATCTTCTTATCATGCAGAAAAACATGTGAAATAAATTAATAACTTTTTTCTTATCTTCCGAAGATATACTTACATTTTTTGTCATTCCATATTTTTTTTTCACATAAAAAATTTTTAATATAAAATGATATGGATTTATTATTTCCATGTTTGCAAAATAAAATGAGTTGTTCAATAGAACGTGTAGTAGCTACATATAACAAATTGATGTTATCAAATTTCATATTTGATAAATAATACTCATAAAAATTACGGATATTATTATCATGTTTGATATGTTTAAAATAGGTTTCTATTTCTAAATAAATAGAATCTAATCCAGAATAGAAATTAGGATTTACATCTATCCATATTTCTTCTTTTTTTTTAGAAAAAATATTCCAATCTGTGAAAGGAATGAGTACCACTGGAAATTGCAATCCTTTAGATTTATGAATGGTCATAATACGAATAGCATTGATGTGATCAGAAATCACAATACTTTCTTTTTCTTTTTTATATTCCCAATAATCTAAAAAATCTATAATGGAATTTCCTACCCTTTTTGTAGATCTATAAACAAAATCTAAAAAAGAATAGATATATGTAGAGTTCTGTTTATTTAATAATCCAAAAGCTTCAATAATATCTTCTGATATATTGTATATAGATTTATTATATAATTTGTTTAATGTTAATAAATTTTTAAATAGAATTTTTTTCAAGAATAGATTTAAAGGTAAAAAAAGTATTTTCATGATAAAATCGTGATCATTTATCTTAGTATGAATAAATTTATTTTTTAATAATGAAAGAATTAAAATAACTCTTTTTTGATAACAATGAGGATAAGCAATAATATGAAAAAAATTTATTATTATTTGTATTTCCAATTGATTTTTTATTAGTAAAGAAACAGAAGTATTCACTATCATACCATCTTTTACTAGTTTTTCAGACAAAAAATGACCCTCTTTATTGTTTCTAACTAAAATAGCAATATCCGATAATGTATATTTTTGTTTCAATAATTGTTCTATTTTATTTTTTATATTTGAATAAACATATTCCTTATAATTTTTATTATCATCATTAATAAAATTTATTTCTACGTATCCTCCAGATTTATTACATGTTTTTTGTTTATAATTTTTATATATGTCTTGATAAAGAGTAGAATTAAATGTTTTAGATATAGATTGATAAAGTAAATTATTAAATTTTACAATTTCTTCATAACTACGAAAATTTTTTTCTATGGTTTTTATTTCTTTTTTATAATAATTTGATTTAGAATAAATTAACTTTATAAATTGTTTTGCATCACCACCTCTCCATCTGTATATAGACTGTTTAGGGTCTCCTACTATCATAGCTGATCCATTTTCGGATAATGCATTTTCAACTAAAATTCTAATATTTTGCCATTGTAAAAATGAAACATCTTGAAATTCATCTATGAAATAATGTTTGTATTGCATTCCTATTTTTTCATATATTCTTGGAAATGTTCCCTGAATAATTTTTTCATAAAGAATTTTGTTTAACTCTGCATTTAAAATAATTTTTTTTTCATTTTTTATATAATGAAACTCTTTTTCAATTTCATGTATTATTGATAATATGTTTATGTTTTTTAAAAAAAGTTTATCTAAAAGATAATTCGATATATTTTTGTTATATATAGATTTAGTTTTTTCATATAAAAGAAGTATTTTTTTCCTATTTTTTTCTATTAGTGTTTTTTGATTCTTATCATAAAAAAATTGGGAATAAAATGTTTCTTTCTTCATGTATTTTTCAAGACGTTCATTAAAAGGATTAGAAAAGATGTTTCCATTTTGTAACTTTTGAAAAAATCTAGGTAATTCCAAATGAATGAATGAATCTTTTTGAATAGAATTTTTTTCTAAAAATTTAAAAAATTTTTCCCCTTTTTTCTTGCATTTTTTTTCAAATATTTTAGTTCTTTTTATTATAATATTTTTTAATTGTATGAAGTCTTCTAAAGAATAATTTTTAATTTTTTTTACAAAAAAAAAATTATTTTCTTCAACCATTATATGAGCTATTTTTAATAATTCTTTTCTTAAATCCCAATTTTTTCCTTCTTTTAGTTTTTCTAAAGAAGATTGAATTAAGATATTTGACCAGATTTCAGAATTTTTTAATCGATATAATACATTGTCTACAACTTTTAATAAAAACCGATTTGTATCCATTTCTAAATTTATTTCTCTGTCTGATAAAAAAGATTTTATAATATTATAAGTAAATTTATCTATGGTACTTATGTTTTTAGAAAAAGAAAAAAAATCATGCAATATGGCAAATAATATTTTTTCAGAACGTTGATACAATTGATATTTTGTTAAACCTAAATTTTTTGTTATATGATCAAATAAAAAACAATATTCTTTTTTAACTTTTTTATTAGAAAATTCTTTTATGCATTGTAAAATGCGGTTTTTCATTTCTTCAGAAGCTTTTTTAGTAAAAGTTAAAGCCAAAACTCTTTTAAATTCATCAGGATAAGGACTTTTTAATAAAACATAAAGATAATTGATTACTAAAAAAGTAGTTTTTCCCGAACCAGCTGAAGCATTATATATTTTTAATGTAGATGGCAAAACTAACATAGCATATTATTCAATTTCATTTTCATTAATTTCATAAAAAATTTTTTCATATATTTTTTAATTTGTATAAAATATGCCAAAATTAAGTTTAAGTTATGGTAACTTAATTTTTATCACGAATTATTAAATTAAAATTAAATTAATTAATAAAACAAATATTCAACACATGTCTAAAAAATTTCCTTTTGGGGTAGCTACTGGTAATCTTGTTAAAGAAATATTCGAATACGCTAAGGAAAACGTGTTTGCCATACCTGCTGTTAATGTTATTGGATCTAATACGATGAATGCAGTTATGGAGACGGCTGCAGCAGTAAATTCTCCTGTTATTATTCAATTATCTAATGGAGGGGCTATTTTTAATGCGGGAAAAGGATTAAATAATGAGAATCAAAAAGCAGCAATTCAAGGTTCTATAGCTAGTGCTATGCATATTCATGAATTGGCTTCATCCTATAAAACAACGGTTATTCTTCATACAGATCATTGTTCTAAATCTTTTATTCCATGGATAGATGGATTAATAGAAGCCAATGAAAAATATTATAAACGTTTTGGAAAAACCTTGTTTAGCTCACATATGTTAGATCTTTCTCAAGAATCTTTAAAAGAGAATATTCACATTTGTGAAAAATATTTTTATAGAATGAATAAAAGTAAAATGACCCTTGAAATAGAACTTGGAGTAACAGGAGGAGAAGAGGATGGAATAGATAATTCTAACATAGAAAACAATAAACTTTATACTCAACCAGAAGAGGTTGCTTATGCCTATGAAAGACTCATGAATATTAGTGAAAATTTTATTATAGCAGCTTCTTTCGGAAATGTACATGGGGTTTATAGACCTGGAAATGTAATGCTTCGTCCTGAAATTTTGAAAAATACACAAAAATATATACAAAAAAAATTTCATACTAAACCCAAACCAGTTTCTTTAGTTTTTCATGGTGGATCAGGATCTACCGAAAAGGAAATCAAAGAAGCTATTAGTTATGGAGTTGTAAAAATGAATGTAGATACTGATTTACAATATGCTTTTACCTGTGGAGTAAGAGATTATATGAAGAAAAATAAGGAATATTTAAAAAAACAAGTAGGAAACCCAAAAGGAGAATATATTCCTAATAAAAAATATTATGACCCTAGAGTATGGTTAAGAGAAGGAGAAAAATCTTTTAAAATTATTTTAAAAAAATATTTTGAATCCATGAATAACATTAATACTTTATAGAAATAACCATGGCTTGGTTTTTAAGAAAAAAAAAGAATATTTTAACATCTATAGATGATAGAAAAGATTTACCAAAGGGAATTTGGTACAGAACTCCTAACGGAAAAATTATAGATACGGAAGAATTAAAAAAAAATGCTTATGTAAGTCCAGAAGATGGATACCATGTAAGAATTCATAGTAAAGAATATTTTGAAATTCTTTTTGATCATGGTGAATTTTTGGAAATAAATGTAAAAATGATGAGCAAAGATCCTATGAAATGGGAAGATTATAAAAAGTATACAGATAGAATTAACGAAGCACGAAAAAAAACAAATTTATATGATGCTATTAGAACAGGAGTTGGAAAAATTAAAACTATAAATGTAGTGATATCTTGTATGGATTTTTCATTTATAGGAGGATCCATGGGATCCGTAGTAGGAGAAAAAATATCTCGTGCTATCAAATATTGTATCGATAAAAAATATCCATATATATTAATTTCTAAATCTGGAGGAGCAAGAATAATGGAATCCTCTTTTTCATTAATGCAAATGGCTAAAACTGTGGCTAGATTAACCCAACTACGTGATGCTAGAATCCCTTATATATCTGTTTTAACTGATCCAACTACGGGAGGGGTGACAGCATCTTACGCTTTACTTGGAGATATCAATATAGCTGAACCAGGAGCACTGATTGGATTTGCTGGACCTAGAGTTATTAGGGAAATAATAGGAAAAGATCTACCAGAAGGATTTCAAACAGCAGAATTTTTAATGGATCATGGTTTTATAGATTTAATTTCTCCTAGGACAGAATTAAAAAAAAATATATATAATTTGGTGTCTATGATGACATAAAATAAAATCATTCCCATTCAATAGTAGATGGAGGTTTAGAGGTTATATCATATGCTATCCTATTAATTCCATCAACTTCATTAATAATTCTATTTGAAATTTTTTCTAAAAAATCGTAAGATAAATGTGAAAAAGTAGCTGTCATGAAATCCTCAGTATTTATTGCACGTAATATCGCTGTATACTCATAAGTTCGTTTATCCCCTTTTATCCCTACAGATTTTATAGGTAATAAAACAATAAAAGCTTGACTTACAAAATTATAAATATCATAATTTTTTAATTCTTGCGAAAGAATATTTTCCGCTTCTTTCAAAAGAGAAATTTTTTCTTCATTGATTTCTCCAATAATACGAATCCCCAAACCAGGTCCAGGAAATGGATGACGATATAAGATTTCTTTTGGAAGTCCTAATTCTTCTCCTATTTTTCTGACTTCATCTTTAAATAATTCTTTTAATGGTTCAATGAGTTTTAATTTCATTAATGTTTTGGGTAATCCTCCTACATTGTGATGAGATTTTATAGAATAACTTATTGAAGTTTTTGAAAAACCAGAAGATTCAATGATATCCGAGTAAATGGTCCCTTGTGCTAAAAATTCAACATTTTTAATTTTTTCTGATTCTTTTTGAAAAATATATAAAAATTCTTTTCCTATAATTTTTCTTTTCATCTCAGGATCAACAATTCCAGTTAGCTTGGATAAAAAATGATTTTTAGCATTTATTATTTTTATAGGAAAATTCATTTTCTTACATAAAGAGGATATTTTTTCTGTTTTTAGCAGTAATCCTGTATCTACGAAAATACAATTTAAAGAATTACCAATAGCTTTATGAATAATGTAAGCCGTTACAAAAGAATCTACTCCTCCAGAAAAACCTAATATAACTTTTTTTTGATCTACACGTTTTTTAATATTATCTATCGTGTTTTGCACAAAATTATTTAATTTCCAATTCAAATTACATTTGCAAATATGGAAAACAAAATTTTTCAATATAGATATTCCATATTCTGTATTTTTTACTTCTGGATGAAATTGAACTGCATAAATATTTTTACTGATATGACTAAAAGCTGCAATATCACAAGATGATGTATGTCCGATAACTGAAAATTCTTTTGGAATGTTTTTTACTTCATCAAAATGACTCATCCAAACAATAGATTTATCGGGAATTCCATGAAATAAACTATTATTAGGATGATCTATGATAAAGTATGATTTACCATATTCTTTAGATTTTGATTTTTTTATTTTTCCTCCAAAAAGAAAAGAAATAAGTTGCATTCCATAACAAATTCCGAATATAGGAATATTTAGTTGAAAAATATTTTTTGAGATTAATGGAGAGCCTTTTTCATAAATAGAAAAAGGTCCTCCTGATAGAATCAATCCTTTAGGTTGTTTTGATATTATATGAGATATAGAAATCTCATTATAATTATATAATAAAGTATATACTCCTATATCTCGAATTCTTCTAGCAATCATATGACTATATTGAGATCCAAAATCTAATATGAGTATAAAATCTTTTTTCATTTTTTGTATTTTTTTGGATTATAAGCCAATATCTTTTCTGAAATACAAATTGTCAAATTGAATTTTTTTAACTTTATCATAAGCTTTTTTTCTAGCTTCTTGAATAGAATTTCCTATTCCTACTATATTAATAACACGTCCACTTGATGTTATCCACTTTTCTCGTTCTCTTTTTGCTCCAGCAATATAAAAAGGTTCTTCTAAAGAATTCAAACCAGTTATAATTTTTCCACTTTCATATTTTTCAGGATATCCTCTAGATGATAAAACTACACAACAAGAACATAATTTTTTCCAATCAATAGAGATTTCCTTATCTTTATCTTTAAAGATAGATTGAATAATATTCAAAAAATTACTTTTCATTAATGGAAATAGAGCTTGAGCTTCAGGATCTCCAATACGAGTATTATATTCTAACAAATAAACTTTGTTAGAAGTTATTATTAATCCGAAATATAAAAACCCAAAAAAAGTTAATTTTTCTATAAGTAATCCTTCTAAAGTAGGTTCCAAAATATTTTTTTTAAAATCTATCCAAATAGAATTTGTCATATATGGATTAGGAACAACTGCACCCATTCCTCCTGTATTTAATCCTTTTTCATCATCTTCAACTTTTTTATAATCTTTGGCCGATAAGAAAGGAATAATGTTTTTTCCATTAAAAATAGATATAATAGAGACCTCTTTTCCTTGTAAAAATTCTTCTATGATAATTTGGTTTCCAGATTTTCCAAACTTTTTTTTTATCATAATGTTTTTTAAAGCATTTTCAGCTTCATTTTGATTATGGGCTAAAAAAACTCCTTTTCCTGAAGCTATTCCATTAGTTTTTATAGCTATAGAATTCGTCTTTTTTTTCAAGAAATCTATAGCTTTTTCATAACAATAAAAAATATCATACTTAGGTGTACGAATTCCATATTTTTTCATAAAAGATTTAGCAAAAATGCGATTTCCTTCAAGTTTAGCAGCTAAATAATGTGGTCCAATTATTTTTAACCCAAAATTTTGAAAAATATCTACAACTCCTTCTAATAGAAAAATTTCGGATCCTACAATAGTTATATCTATTGCATTTTTTTTAGCAAAAATCCCTAAATCTAATACCGTATGATGATTATCAATATTTATTCCTATTATACTCGTTCCTCCATTTCCAGGGTAAAAATAAAGTTGTATCAAATGATAATCTTCCAATAATTTTTTTCCGATAGCATGTTCACGTCCTCCACCTCCAAGAATTAAAATTTTCATTTTTTTAATGTTTAAAGTGTCTCTTACCAGTAAAAGCCATTGCAATTCCATAATCATTACAAGCTTTAATAGATTCTTCATCACGTATAGATCCTCCTGGTTGAAGAATAGCACCTATTCCACCAGAACGAGCGGCTTCATCGACAACATCTCTAAAAGGGAAAAAAGCGTCAGACACAAGAACTAATCCCTCTTTGCTTTTTTCTAAAGCTCTTTCTATAGCTTGACGAGCAGCCCAAATTCGATTAGTTTGACCTCCAGAAATACCTAAAGTTTGTGTTCCTTTAGCGACAACAATAGCATTAGATTTTACATATTTTACTACTTTTTGAGCAAAAAATAAAGATTTTAGTTCTTGATCGCTAAATTCTTTTTTAGTAACTATTTTGTAATTTTTTTCATGAGGAAAAAAATAATCTGATTCTTGTACTAAAATTCCTCCGTCTATTTGCGCATATTCTAATTTATCTGAAATAGGTTCACTGATACTAATAATTCTAATATTTTTTTTTATTTTTAAAATATTTAAAACATCACTCTCATAACTTGGAGAAAGAACAACTTCTAAAAAAATATGATTAATCTCTTTTGCTAGTTCTTTTGTAATAGGAACATTAACAGCCATTATTCCTCCAAAAGAAGAAATAGTATCAGCATAATAAGTTTTTTGAAATGCTTCAATAATATTCTTTCCTAAGGCTACTCCACAAGGAGTGGAATGTTTTACGGTACAACAAGCAGGTTCAGAAAATTGAGTAACAATTTTCCATGCTATATCCATATCTCTTAAATTATTAAATGATAGCTTTTTTCCATGCAATTGACGAAAATTTTGCATAGATCCTTTATGAAAGGTATTAACATAATAAGCCGCTTTTTGATGAGGATTTTCTCCATAACGGAGATTCATTTTTTTTTCATAAGAAGTCTGTAAATAAGTAGGAAATTGATCATCTAAAAGATATTGAGAAATAGTAGAATCGTAAGCAGAAGTAAAATTAAATGCTTTTCCTGCTAGTTTTTTTCTCAATTTTAATGAAGGAAATCCATAATTTTCAATTTCATATTGAACAAATTCATAATCATTACTATCTGTGATTGCGGTCACATGCAAAAAATTTTTAGCAGCCGCTCTAAGTATAGATGGACCTCCAATATCAATAAATTCTATTAATGAATTAATATTAATAGATTTTTGATATATTTTTTCACAGAATGGATAAAAATTTACCAATACTATATCAATAAGATGAATATTGTAAGAATGAATAGATTTCATATGTTTTTCAACGGAACGATTGGCTAAAATTCCTCCATATATATTAGGATGAATTGTTTTAACTCTTCCATCTAAAATTTCAGGAAAAGAAGTCAAATCAGATACTTCTATAATATTTGATAACCCTTTTTTGATTAAAAATTGATAAGTCCCTCCAGTAGAAACTATTTGGTATCCTTTTTTATCTAAAAAACTGACAAAATTAAATAATATTTCATTTTTTTCATAAACACTAACCAAAGCTCTTTTCATAATACACATGCTACTAATTAATTATTATTTTTTGAGTATATAGAATTACTAATTCCTGAATTTAAGGTTATTAATAGATTGAATTAATATCTCTTTTTCTATCATAGAAACTTTTTTTGATAAAGATATTGGAGTCTCTTCGGAATCAATTTTGCATGTTTTTTTCAAAATTATGTCTCCTAAATCTACGTTTTTTGTCACATAGTGAACTGTAGCACCTGATATTTTTTCCTTATTTTTTATAATTTCTTGATGCACTTTGATTCCATACATTCCTTTTCCTCCATATTTAGGCAATAAAGAAGGATGAATATTTATAACTTTACCAAACCATTTTTCACAAAAATTGGCATCAAGTATTGAAAGAAATCCTGAAAGAACTATAACATCCGGAATATATTTTGCAAGTATATTGTCTATTTCTTTAGAAAGAAATTTTTTTTTAGTTCTTATTAAAGAAAATATTGTGATATTTTTTTTCAGTGCATATTGAATGGCTTGACACCATCGATCAGAAATCACTAAATTTACCATAGAATTATAAAGCATTCCGTTTTTAATTGCTTGTAATATATGCTGCATATTGGTCCCCTTTCCAGAAACTAAAATAGCTATTTTCTTCATGAAAATATTCTTTATTTCAAAAATACTCTTTTATTTCCTTTCACAATATTACCAAGAATAAAAGGGTTCTCTCCTAAAAGATGAAGTTTATTTAGAATAGAATCTTTTTCTTTAAAAGAAACGACTATAATCATTCCTACTCCCATATTAAAAGTATTCCACATTTTATGTTCTGACAGATTTCCATTTTTTTGAATGTAATTAAAAACAGGTTGAATAGAAATCTTTTTTTTTTTAACTATAGCCGATAAATTTTCTGGAAGAATTCGATACAGATTATCTGATATTCCTCCTCCAGTAATATGAGCTAATCCGTGAATAAAAAATTCTTTTAATAAAGCATGAATAGTAAAATGATAAATCCGAGTTGGAATTAAAAGAGTTTCATAAAACGGTTTTCCTTGAAAAGATTTGGTAAAATCTTCTGTAGAAAAAATATTTCTAATTACAGAAAAACCATTACTATGCACACCTGAAGAAGGAAGTCCTATTAAAATATCTCCTTCTTGAATTAATTTTTTACCATCTATAAGATTATTTTTTTCCACAATACCTACACAAAATCCAGCTATATCATAGTCTTTATTTTTATAAATTCCAGGCATTTCTGCCGTTTCACCTCCGATAAGACAGGTGTTCGTTTTTTGGCAAGAAATAGCAATCCCTTCTACAATTTTTTCTACAATAGTAGAATCTAATTTTCCACAAGCTAAATAGTCTAAAAAAAATAAAGGAATAGCTCCATGACATAAAACATCATTTGCACACATTGCAAAACAATCTTCTCCAATTACATCATATTTTTTACAGTCTATAGCTAAACGTAATTTGGTTCCTACTCCGTCAACTCCAGATACTAAAATAGGTTCCTTATATCCACATTCATATATTTTATAAAAACCAGAAAAATGATCTAAGGTGCTCATTACTCTATTGTTATAAGTATTTTCTATAATGTTACTAATTTTACATATGGTCATGTTACTTTTTTTCTCTTTCATATTATTTTATATTAATTAGTTTTTTTTAACTGGATAATTTCCGGTAAAACAACCAAAACAATGATGAGTACTTCCAAGTATATCTATAAAATTATCCATACTTAAAAATTCTAAACTGTCTACATTTAGAATTTTTGCTATACTTTTTTTATCAATATGATTGTATGATATAAGATCTTTTTTACTTGGAGTATCGACTCCTAAATAACATGGGCCTATAATAGGAGGAGAAGCGCTTCTAAAATGAATTTCTTTAGCTCCTGCTTTTCTTAATATGTAAACTAGTCTACGGCTAGTAGTTCCACGAACTATAGAATCATCAATAATAACAATCCGTTTTCCTTTTATTTCATCTAATATAGGATTTAATTTCAAGTTAACCATTTTTTCACGCATTTTTTGTTGGGGGAGAATAAATGATCTTCCAATATATTTATTTTTTACTAAAATAGGTTTAAAAGGGATTCCAGAAGCTTTAGAATATCCAATAGAGGCTGGAACTCCAGAGTCTGGAACTCCAATGACAACATCCGCTTCTACTGGATGTTGTTCATAAAGTTTTTCTCCACTTTTTTCACGAATTTCATAAACATTGATATTTTCAATTAAGGAATCAGGACGAGAAAAATAAATATATTCAAAAGAACATATTCTTTTTTTTGTATTTTTTCTTTCTGTAAGTAAAGAAAATTGAATTGATTTTTTATCCACAATTATAATTTCTCCAGGGAACAAATCTCTTACATAGAATCCTCCAACAGAATCAATTCCACAAGTTTCAGAACTAAATATGTAAGTTTCTTCATTCAACATTCCATAACATAAAGGACGTATTCCGTTTGGATCTCTAAATGCAGCCATTTTATTATCCATAAGTACAATCACAGAATAAGCTCCTTTAATATCTATAGTTGTTTTTTGAATTGCTTTTTCTAAACTATTACCAGATTCTGGTAAATATTTTTGTATTAAACGTAGAATAACTTCGGAATCTGAGTATTCAGATATGAAATTGATACCTTTAGATTCCAATTTTTTACGAATATATTGAGCATTAACTAAGTTTCCATTATGTACTATAGATATAGTACTTTTTCCATAGGAATCTTCTCCAAAAAAAGGTTGAATATTTTTTTTACTTTGTCCTCCTTCTGTAGAATAACGAGTATGTCCAATTACAGCATTTCCATGATAACATTCAGAATTAGATATTTTTCTAAAAAAATCTAAAACAAGTCCTTCGCTTTTATGTGATATAATAAAACCATCTTGCAAAACAGAAAAACCACAAGCTTCTTGTCCTCTATGTTGTAATGCAAATAAACCAAATTGAACTAAAGAAAAAGTGTCTATTTTATAAGGGGAATAAATACCAAAAACACCACATTCATCATGAAATTTATCGAAATCATTATTTTCCAAAATAGAAGGGAATAATTGATCTATCATTTTTTTGGAAAAAAAATATCTTTTTTCCATTATTTTAATGGATTAACTTACATTTAATCTTTTTAAGATCTCCATATATATGTCAAATACTTCTTCTTTTTCTTTTAATCCCGTTCTAAATGGATCTTTGTCCAATTTTTTCATTGTTTTTTTATCCCAAAAGCGACAAGTATCTGGACTTATTTCATCGGAAAGTAAAATATTGTTTTTATAATCCTTACCAAATTCTATTTTAAAATCCACCAATATAATATTTTTCTCCAAAAAAAATTTTTTGATAATATGGTTAATTTTCGATGTTATGTTATAAATGGTACTTAATTCTTCGTAAGAAATAATTTCTAGAAATACTGCATGATGATCATTAATTAAGGGATCTTTTAACTTATCATTTTTATAAAATATTTCAAAAATAGGACTGGAAAGAGAAATTCCTTCTTTTACTCCCAAACGTTTAGACATACTTCCCGCAACAATATTACGAACAACAAATTCTATAGGAATTATATTTACTCTGTGACATAATTGTTCTCTATTGTTTATTTTTCGTATAAAATGAGTTTGAATTCCACAAGAATTCAAAAACTGAAAAATCAATGTAGTTATTTCATTATTTAAAATTCCTTTGTCCTGCAAAAAATTTTTTTTTACCCCATCTAAAGCAGTTAGACAATCTTTATGATGAATTAATACTTCAAGTGGATTGTTGGTTATATATATCTTTTTTGTTTTTCCTTCTGATAAAAGATCTTTTTTAATTGTGCAGCTCATGGTAATAAATGTTGCTTGATTTCAGATATTAATTTTTCTTTTTTTTTCATTCTAAATTTTAGCAATAATTTTCTTATATCTTGATATTTTATAGCTAAAATATGAATGGCAAATAAAGCTGCATTATAGGAATTATTTATCCCTACTGTAGCAACGGGAACATCTTTTGGCATTTGTACCATAGAAAAAAGGGCATCTATACCTCCTAAAGATCCATAGTTATTATTGCAATAAATAGGGACTCCTATAACAGGTAAAACTGTTTTAGAAGAAATAAATCCAGGTAAATGAGCGGATAATCCAGCTCCTGCAATAATTACATCTGTACCTTCAGATTCTATTTCTTTTATAGTTTTTGATAAAATATCTGGTAATCGATGTGCAGAAATTACATAAGATTTATAACTTATGTTAAATTGTTTGAGTAGTTCCACTGTTATTTTCATAACTGATTTATCAGAAATACTTCCAAGAAATATAGCCACTTTCATAATTTATTTATAATTTTTATAAAAAATATTGTACTGCATTTTTAAAAATAGAATGCTCATGCATATTAGGAATATTTTTTAATAATCCAGAATCATAACGTTCTGGATGAGTCATTCTACCATAAATTTTACCATTTTCACTTAATAATCCCTCAATGGCTTCAACAGATCCATTAGGATTATATAATCTATCTAAACTAGGTTTTCCTTCTATATCTACATATTGTGTGGCAATTTGATTTTTATTCAATAAAATATTTATTGTTTCTTTGCTTGCATAAAATCTTCCTTCACTATGAGATATGGGAAGTGTATATATTTTATTTTTCATACCATTTAGCCATGGAGAATGATCCGAAATTACTTTAATATGAACACATTGGGATATATGTTTTTCTATTTTATTGTAGGTTAATGTAGGAGAATTATAATTTCTTAAACCAATCTTCCCATAAGGTAATAATCCAGATTTAATTAGTCCTTGAAAACCATTACAAATTCCTAAAATTAATCCATCTTTATCAAGAAAATATTTAATAGCATCTTGAATATATGGATTGTGTAATATAGATACAATAAATTTAGCAGATCCATCTGGTTCATCTCCAGCACTAAAACCTCCACAAAGCATAAATATTTGAACGGATTCTATATACTTTTTAAAATAAAATATAGATTCTACAATATCTTTATCCGATTGATTTTTAAAAACAAAAGTATTTACTATAGATCCTTCTTTTTCAAATGCACGAATTGATTCAAATTCACTATTTGTACCAGGAAATATAGGAATAAATACACGAGGTTTTCCTTTTTTTCTAAATTTGCATTTCCATATGACAGAATGATAACTTTCTTTTTTTTTAATTTTTTCTATTTTGTTAATATTAATATTATTTTCTTCTTCATTAAAAGAAAAAATAGGATAAAAAGTTTTTACCCAATTTTTTATACATTCATCTATATCAATGAATATTCCATTAAAATTTAAATGCTTAGAAGAAATAATTTCTCCTATTGGAATAAAATTATCTTCTGAAATGGAAGATGAAGATTCGATAATTAAGGAACCTATGTTAGTTTCAAGTAAATGATCTTTATAATCAATAACTGCTCCTAAACGATTTCCAAAAGACATCTTGGCAATAGCAACAGAAATGCCTCCATCTTTCACCGTTTTTACCGAAACAATTTTTCCAGAACAAATTCCTTCATAAACTTGGTCATAGGCTTTTTTTATGGAATTAAAATCTGGCATTTCATTTTTTAATGAATTGTGATAATACAAATAGATTTTATTCCCTACTTTTTTAAATTCAGGAGATATTATATTGAAACACAAACCTGTAGATACACCAAAAGCGATAAATGTTGGAGGAACATGTAAATTTTTATATGTTCCAGACATAGAATCTTTACCTCCTATAGAAGCTAATTCTAACGACATTTGAGCATGATAAGCTCCTAATAAAGCAGAAAAAGGTTTCCCCCAATTTTCTGGATTATTACCCAATTTTCGATAATATTCTTGAAAACTAAAATAAGTATTTCTATAATTCCCTCCCATAGAAACAATTTTGGAAATACATTCAATAATAGCATAAGCACCTCCATGAAAAGGACTCCAAACAGAAACTTCAGGATGAAATCCCCAAGAAACTAAACTAACTGTATTTGTATTTCCTCTAAAAACAGGAATTTTTTGTGCACTTCCTTCAGATGGAGTCATTTGATATTTTCCTCCAAAAGGCATTAAAACTGTAGTGCCACCTACAGTACTATCAAACATCTCTATTAAACTTTTTTGAGAAGCTATATTTAATTTAGAAAGAGTATTTAAAAATGTTTTTTTGCTAAAGAATATTTTTTTTGATTTATTAAAAGGGGAAACTGAAATAGGAGAATTCACACGAACGGATTTTTCTTTATGAGATCCTTTTGTGTTCAAAAAATCACTTTTTACATTAAAAATTTCTTTTTTTTTGTAATAAAAAATAATACGTTTGTTATCAGTTATTTCACCTATAGGTACAGACATAATATTTTCTTCATGAGCTAAATGAATAAATTTTTTAACATCTTTGGAGTCTAATATTACAGCCATACGTTCTTGAGATTCAGAAAGGGCAATTTCTATAGCTTCTATATTATCTGCATTTTCTACTAGTGGTATTTTGTCTAAATCAAGGACTAAACTATCACTTAATTCTCCTATAGCAACTGCAGCTCCTCCTGCTCCGAAATCATTACATTTTTTTATCAAAGAAATAACTTCTTTTTTTCTAAAAAATCTTTGAATTTTTCTTTCTATTATTGGATCTCCTTTTTGTTGAATATTATTTTTTAAATCCGGATGATGTGCTCTAGAAGAATCTATAGCACCTCCAATCCCTTCTTTTTTTGTCAATCCTCCAATTAACAAAATGATATCCCCTTTTTTAGGTTTATCCTGTTTTACAAAATCAACAGGAACTGCTCCAACAACCATCCCTATTTCCATTCTTTTAGCTCTATATCCTTCATGATAAATTTCGTTTACATGGGTAGTTGCTAATCCTATTTGATTTCCATAAGAACTATAACCACGAGCTGATTCAAAACAAATTTTATGTTGTGGTAATTTTCCATTAAAAGTTTTTGAATGGGTAGGATCAGCAGCCCCACTTAACCTAATTCCCTGATAAACAAACGCTCTACCTGATAAAGGATCACGAATGGCTCCTCCTACACAAGTAGAAGCTCCTTCAAAAGGATAAATTTCAGTAGGATGATTGTGAGTTTCATTTTTAAATAATAAATACCATTTTTCTTTTTTTTTACTTTCTACGAAATCTACATTTACCATCATCATACATGCATTATGTTCATTTGATAAAACATAATTATTCAATTTTCCCTTCCTATAAAGAATTTTAGCAGGAAGACAGGATAAATCCATAAGATTTATAGGAAATTTGGATATCCCTATTAAATCTCTATCTTTTAAATACTTTTTAAAAATACTTTGATATGTTTTTTTCAATGATCCATCAAAAGATATATTGACTAATGAGGTAAAAAACGTTGTATGACGACAATGATCAGACCAGTAAACATCGAATATACGTAATTCTCCTAATGTTGGATTACGCTTTTCTTTAAAAAAATATTTCTGTATAAATAGCAAATCATTAATATCCATAGAAAAATTCCATCTATTATGGAATCTAGTTATTTCTTCAAGAGAAAAATTAATGAAATTATCTATAATTTTGGTTTCATTTTTTTTGTTTTTTATATTTAAGCATGACTTTATATAAAATTTTTTAATTTTATATAAATCCTGTTTATTTTTAATACCAATTAATTCAATTAATTGGCCAGTCTTTACAAAAACTTTGGGATATTTAGGGTCTAGAACTTTTATGCATTGTATAGCTGCATGAGCTCTATCATCATATTTTTCTGGAAAATATTCTATATATGAAGTATTCAAATGTATTTTTCTATGCAAAATATCTGTAACAGGATCTACAAAAACTTTTGATAAACTTTCTGAAAAAAGTTTTTCATTTATATTAAATAAATCATATATATGATAAATAATTACATTGGATAATGAAATATTCATACTTTCCAATTCCTTATGCAATTTTCTAGAATCAATATCAAAAGGCCTTTTTTTTTGTATATAAATTCTAAAATTCATTATGGTATTAAACTTGTCTATCCATATTAGATATATCAGAATCAATTAAATGATGAAAACGATTTAATATGGGATTGATTCTTGTATCAAGAAATTCTAAAGTTTGATCTGAAGAAAATCCTGTAAGATTTTTAGGGTTTAAAATTTGATTCATTTTTTTTTCATGAATTGGTATTTTTTTATCATGTAAAATACGTTTAATGAAATCATTTTCCTTTCCTTCTAATCTAATTTTAGCGTTAGTTGCTATAGAATGAACTCGGATTCTTTCATGAATATCCTGTCTATCTGATCCGTTTTTTACACATTCTACAATAATATGTTCAGTAATTAAAAAAGGAAGTTCTTCTTTTATATGTTTATCAATAATTTTAGGATATACGACAATATTCTCTAATATATTATTCCAAATCATTAAAATAGAATCTACGGCTAAAAATGATTGCCCTATAACCAATCTTCTGTTTGCAGAATCGTCTAAAGTACGTTCCAGCCATTGAGTCGCTGCAACTAAGGCTGAACTATTGGATAAAGAAATTACATATTTAGCTAAAGAGGCCATACGTTCACTACGTATTGGATTCCGTTTATAAGCCATAGCACTAGATCCAATTTGTTCTTTTTCAAAAGGTTCTTCCATTTCTTTTAAATTTTGTAACAAACGCAAATCGTTACTAAATTTGTGAGAAGATTGAGATATATTGGATAATAAATTTAATATTTGAGCATCAACTTTTCTATCGTAAGTTTGTCCTGTTATAGGAAAAATATTTTGAAATCTGAATTTATCAGATAATTTTTTTTCTAAATTTTTTACTTTTTGCAAATCTCCATCAAATAATTCTTTGAAACTATCTGATGAACCTACAGTTCCTTTAACTCCCCTAAAATGAAGATTTTTCAATCTAAATTCTAATTCTTCGAAATCTAAAAGTAAACTTTGTAACCATAGAGCAGAACGTTTTCCTACAGTGGTGAGTTGAGCTGGTTGATAATGTGTGAAAGCTAAAGTAGGAATATTATGATATTCTAAAGTAAAATTTCTGATACGAAAAATTACATTAATCAATTTCTTCAATAAAATTTCCAATCCATCACGAATTAAAATAATATCCGTATTATCTCCTAAAAACGCGCTTGTGGCACCTAAATGAATAATAGGTCTAGCTATAGTAGCTTTTTCTCCAAAAGCATACAAATGTGCCATTACATCATGTCTAAATTTTTTTTCATAAAAGTTTACTCTATCCCAATCAATGTCATGTAAATGATTTTTCAAATCATAGATTTGTTCATTACTAATGTTTAATCCTAATTCTTTTTGAATTTCAGCTAGATATAACCACAATTTTCTCCAAATAAGAAACTTTTTTTTTGGAGAAAAATTATATAACATTTCTTTGCTACTATATCGTTCTACTAAAGGATTTTTATATTTTTCCACACGAAAAATCTTTTTAATTCTAAGTAAAAATTTTTAAAAATAAAGATTTATTTTTAATTATGTTCTGATTTCTTTCAGAACCTACAGAAATTAACAGAGTTTCTAAATTCAGATAATCTTCAATAAATTTAATATATTTTTTACAATTTTTTGGTAAATCTTTATACTCATGAATATGAGATATGTCTTGTTTCCATCCAGGTAGATCTATATAAACTCCTTTTACATTTTTTTTTATATTGGCTGGAAAATATTGAATAATTTCACCATCACATTTATATTTTACACATATTTTAATAATTTCTAGTTCACTTAAAACATCTAGTTTTGTAATAACTAAATTATTAATACCATTAATCATACAAGAATATTTAAGAGCTATTAAATCCAACCATCCACATCGTCTGGGACGTTTAGTTGTTGCTCCATATTCATTTCCTTTTTTACGTATTATATCACAAATTTCATTTCCTATCTCTGTAGGAAAAGGACCAAACCCCACTCGAGTACAATATGCTTTTGTTATTCCTATAAAATTTTTTAAAAAGTTAGTAGGAATTCCAGCTCCTGTACATACACCTCCTGTGGAGGTAGAAGAAGTGGTTACATATGGATATGTTCCATAGTTTATATCTAACAACATAGCTTGAGCTCCTTCAAATAGAATTTTTTTTTTGTTATGAAAAGCATCATGAATTTCATAAACAGCGTCTATAATCCGATTAGATAATATCTTTGCATATTCTATATATTCTTCATAAATAGATTGAAAAGAAATAGGTTCTCTATGAAAAATTTTTGTAAAAATTTTGTTCTTAAGATCAATATTGTATTTTAATTTTTCATAAAAAATTTTTAAATCCAATAAATCCAAAACACGAATTCCTATGCGAGCGATTTTATCTTCATAAGTAGGACCAATCCCTTTATGTGTAGTTCCAATTGATTTATCTCCTAAAGCTTCTTCTTGATATTGATCTAATAAACGATGATAAGGCATAGTCACATGAGCTCTTTTTGCTAAAAAAACTTGATGTGTATTGATTTCCATTGATTCTAAATTTTGTATTTCTTGTATCAAAGACTTAGGATCAATTACTACTCCAGGACCAACAATACATTTGACTCCAGAATAAATAACACCAGAAGGAACTAAATGGAGAATAAAATGACGATTTTTAATATGAATAGAATGACCCGAATTATTTCCTCCTTGATAGCGGATTACATAATCTGAATTTTTAGCAAGTAAATCTGTAATTTTTCCTTTCCCCTCGTCGCCCCATTGGAGACCAACAATGACATTTGAAGGCATGATTGTGTATTTTGACATTGATTAGCAAAGTTAATTCTTATAAACATATAATAAAAAACATTTCAATCTATTTTTTTTTTAATTTTAAAATTTCGTTTGATATGCTGATAAGCTAATTTTGTAGTTTTTCTTCCCCTAGGTGTTCTAATTAAGTATCCTTCTTGAATAAGAAAAGGTTCATAAACTTCTTCTATGGTATCAGAGTTTTCGCTCACAGCTGTTGCTATAGTATTGATTCCAACAGGTCCACCTTTAAAATAATCTATAATATAAGAAAGAATTCTATTGTCC
The DNA here is from genome assembly GCF_014252015.1 of Blattabacterium cuenoti. NCBI lineage: Bacteria > Pseudomonadati > Bacteroidota > Flavobacteriia > Flavobacteriales > Blattabacteriaceae > Blattabacterium > Blattabacterium cuenoti. The sequence goes on along the minus strand of NZ_CP059206.1, from coordinate 161,216 downwards.
ATTTCATCTAATCCATGTTTATCTACATTAAGGTATTGCAATCCCAAATTGCATATATTAATATCAATGGTTCCATTTCCTTTAATTTGTGCAAAATCACGAATTCTACGTAATAAAGCATTGGCGATACGTGGAGTTCCACGACTCCTGTTAGCTATTTCATAAGAAGCTTCTTCCGTTATTGGAATATTTAGTAATTTTGCACTACGATTTACAATATTTTTTAATAATTCTTTTTCATAGTAACTAAGACGTAAATTAATACCAAATCTAGAACGCATAGGAGCTGTTAGTAAACCGGATCTCGTAGTTGCTCCTATTAAAGTGAAAGGAGATAAATCAATTTGTACTGATCTAGCATTAGATCCAGAATCTATGATAATATCTATTTTATAATTTTCCATAGCTGAATACAAATACTCCTCAACTATTGGAGAAAGACGATGAATTTCATCAATAAAAATTACATCGTTCATTTTTAAATGAATTAATAAGCCTGCTAAATCTCCAGGTTTATCTAAAACGGATCCTGAAGTAACAGAAATATTCACACATAATTCATTAGCCACAATATGTGCCAGTGTTGTTTTTCCTAATCCAGGAGGTCCATGAAACAAAATATGATCTAAGGCTTCTTTTCTTTTTTTAGCAGCCTGAATAAAAACTATTAGATTTTCCAATATTTCATGTTGTCCTACAAAATCTTTAATTTTTTTGGGATTCAAAGATCCTTCTAAAAAAGAAGACATATATACGTTTTAATGTTCAAATTAAAAATAAACTATATATCCAATAAATAATACAAAATTCCAAGACTTTAAAAAATTTAAAATAGTATAATCTGTTAAATCAAATTGAATAGGAACAATAGATATATATCCATTTTTTAGTGCCCATTCATCGGTATCTTCCTTTTCATCCAAATTAATAAAATCTCCTACTAACCAATAATAAGTTCTTCCTTTAGGATTAGAACGTTTTTCAAAACTTTCTTTCCATTTAGACCCTGCTTGTCTGCATATTTTAATTCCTTTTATTTGCTCCTTTTTTAATTTAGGAATGTTAACATTTAAACTGATTGTTTTTTTATAAATAGGATTATAAAGAATTTTTTTTACAATTTGACATACATATTTTTTTGACGGTTCAAAATCTGCATTCCAATCAAAATCTAAAAGAGAAAATCCTACAGCAGGAATTCCCTCTATATTTGCTTCAATAACAGCAGAAACAGTTCCAGAGTACATGATATTTATAGAAGAATTTGATCCATGATTAATTCCTGATACACAAATATCAGGTTTTCTTGGAAGTATATTACTAATAGCTAATTTAACACAATCTACCGGAGTTCCAGAACATTCCCATTCTTTTTGATTGCCATTATCTATTTTAACTGAATCACAATATAATACCGTATTCATTGTTATCGCATGTCCTATTCCAGATTGAGGTTTATTTGGAGCCACTACATACACATCTCCTAAAAGATTCATAGAATGAACAAGGGCTCTAATACCTGGAGCTATAATCCCATCATCATTTGTAACTAAAATAATTGGTTTATTACTCATTTTATATTGGCTAAAATAGCTATTTATATATAATTTTACTAATATTTTTTAACAGCATAATGGTGAATTTTAAAATAAAAAAACTCAATGATATTAAATATATAATAATTGGTTTATTTCTTATTTTTTCATTAAGTTTTTGTTCTCCATTAGGAGAACAGGAAAAACATCGTATAGTACTCAAAACAATATATAAGACACTTTATTTTTTACATATAAATCCTATTTCTATAGACAATAATTTTTCTCAAAAAGTATATAATAAATATTTTGAAAAATTAGATAATCAAAAACGTTTTTTTTTACAAAAAGATGTGGAAGATCTTTCTTTATATAAAGAAAAAATAGATGATCTTTGGGTTCATGGAGATCCCACTTTTTTTAATATTATTATAAAACGTTTTTTTAAAAGAGTAAAAGAAGTAGAATTTATATGTTTCCAAATATTAAAAACATCTTTTGATTTTAATAAAAAAGAAGTGTATGTATTTGAACAACAAAAACTTTATTATCCTAAAAATAAAGAAGAATGTATTGAAAAATGGAGGAAATACTTAAAATATTTGACTTTATTAGAGATCATCACTAATGAAAATCAAAGAAAAACTCCTTTTGTAAACCAAAATAAAATTTGGAAAAATGCGTTTTTTAAAAAAGAAAAAAAATCAAGAAAAAAAGTGGAAGAATATATTAAGGAATATTTCAGAAAATTAAAAATAAAAAAAGAAACCGATTGGTTTTCAATGTATGTTAATACTATAACTTCTCAATATGATCCTCATACTAATTATTTTTCTCCTAAAGAAAAAGAAATTTTTGATTTAAATATATCTGGACAAACAGAAGGAATAGGTGTTCAATTACAAGATGATAAAGGATACCCCACCGTTGTGAAAATCATTACTAATGGTCCTGCATGGAAAAACAAAAAAATAGAAATAGGAGACAAAATTATACGAGTAGCAGAAAACGTTAATTCAGAATCAAAAAACATCGTTGGGATGTTGTTAGAAAATTCAATCCGTTTAATAAGAGGAAAAAAAGGGAGTAAGATTAAACTTACTATTCAGAAAAAAAATGGATCTATAGAAGAAGTTATCCTCACTAGAGATATAATTGAAAAAAAAGAAATTTTTGCAAAAAGTGTTATAATTTTGGATAAAAACCAAGATAAATATGGTTTGATCTGTTTGCCTGAATTTTATTTTAATCCTGAAAATAAAAATGGAAGAAATGCAGCTAAAGATGTAAAAAAAATCATTAAAAAACTAAAAGAAGAAAATATAAAAGGAATTTTGATAGACGTTAGAAATAACGTAGGGGGATCTTTAGATACTGTAATAGAAATTGCTGGTTTCTTTTTAGGTAAAGTTCCTATAGTCCAAATAGGAAACCCTCATGGTAAAAAAAAACTACTTAAAAGTTATGAAAATAAAATTCTATGGAAAGGGCCTCTTGTTATTCTTGTAAATGAATTATCTGCTTCTGCTTCTGAAATTCTCGCTGCTGCCATAGCAGATTATAAAAGAGGAATTATAGTTGGAAGTGCTCAAACATATGGAAAAGGAACTGTGCAAACTGTTTATCCATTAAATAGATTTTTATTATCTAATGAAAAGTTAGGCGCTTTAAAACTTACCGTAAATAAATTTTATCGTGTAAATGGAAGTTCTACTCAATTAAAGGGAGTGAATTCAGATATAGTTATTCCAAGTAATACAACAAGTCTATTTTTAAAATTTATGGAAAAAAATCAAAATAATCCCATGAAATGGGATTATACCGATCCTATTCCTTATCTACATTATTATTATAATAATTTAGAAAATATTAAATATAAAAGTATAAAACGTTTGAAAAAAAATAAGGATTTTATTACTATTTATAATAAAATACAATCATTAGAAAATAAATTTTCAAAAAAAAAACAATTTTCTTTAAATTGGAAAGAATTTTATTATGAAAATTTAAAAATAAAAAGAAAAAACGAAAACTTAAAAAATTTAAGAAACTATTTAAATATATATGGATTACGAGCTTTTCCAGCTTATTACAAAATTATAGGAGATGCAAATGATGAAGAACAAAAAAAATGGAAAAAAAATTTGGTAAAAGATTTTTATATAGCAGAATGTATTAATATATTACAAGATTTTAATGAAAACCCATAATAGGTTTGTAAACTTTTGCAACATCAGCTATTGCATCGTTTTCTTTTAAATGAATTAATCTAACTCCTTGAGTTGTTCTTCCCATAATTCTTATATCTGATATAGAAATGCGTATAATAATTCCTGATTTTTTAATAATCATCAAATCATCTTGATCTGTAACATATTTTATGGAAATTAAATTTCCTGTTTTTTGAGTTATATTTATTGTTTTAATTCCTTTTCCACCACGATTGGTAATACGATAATCTTTTATATGGGATCTTTTTCCAAACCCTTTTTCAGAAACTACTAATAAATGTCCTTTTTCTTTTTCTTCTACACATATCATCCCAATAACCATATCTTTTTTATTTGTATGAATTCCTATAACTCCAGAAGAAGTCCTTCCAGTTGAACGAACTTTATTTTCTGGAAAACGAATAATCCTTCCACTTTTAACAGCAATAAAAACATGACTATTCCCCTTAGTAAGAATAGCTTCCAACAAAGAATCTCCTTTACGAATAACAACAGCCTTGATCCCATATTTTCTAGGACGAGAATAGTTTTCTAAAGACGTTTTTTTAATAATCCCTTTTTGCGTAATCATCATTACATAATAATCTTTAACATACTTTTTATTAGTAAGATCTCCAGTTAGTATATAAGCATTAACTTTATCATCTTGTTGAAGATGAATAATATTTTGTATTGCTCTTCCTTTAGAAATTTTAGATCCTTCTGGAATCTCATATACTCTTAGCCAAAAACATTTTCCTTTTTCTGTAAAAAAAAGTAAATATTGATGATTGGTAGCTATAAGTAAATGTTTGAAAAAATCTGATTCTCTAGCAGTAGCCCCTCTATTTCCTACTCCTCCTCTTCCTTGACGTCTGTATTCTGATAAGGATGTTCTTTTAATATAACCAGCATGGGAAATAGTAAGAACCACCTGTTCATTTTCAATTAAATCTTCTATGTTTACTTTATCTCCTGAATAATCTATTTGTGTACGACGTGGATCTTCGTACTTTTTTTTGATGTATAAAAGTTCTTCTTTAATAATTTGAGTTCTCGAAGAATGCTGTTCCAAAACATTTTTTAAAAATTTCATTTTTTCAACAAGGTCGTCATATTCTTTTTTCAATTTATTAATTTCCAAAGATGTAAGACTTTGTAATTTCATCTCTAAAATAGATTTAGATTGATCTTTTGAAATTTCAAATTTTCGAATCAATCTATTACAAGCTTCATTATGATTTTGGGAATCTTGAATTAATTGAATCATAATATCTAAATGATCCAATATTTTTAGAAAACCCAACAAAATATGAACACGATTTTGACACTTTTTTAGTTCGTATTTAGTACGGCGAATAATAACATTATGTCTATGATCAATAAAATGTTGAATAAGATTTTTAATATTTAGTTGAACAGGTTTTCCATTAACTAAAGCTATGTTGTTTACATTAAAATAAGTTTGCAAAGAAGTATATTGAAATAATTTATTCAATAATATATTAGGATTTATATTTTGTTTCAAAATGTATACTATACGTAATCCATTTCTATCCGATTCATCACGAATCTGATATATTCCATCCATTTTTCCTTCTTTCATCAATTCTACAGTTCTAGAAATCATATCCGCTTTATTGACTTGGTAAGGAATTTCATCTACAATAATACATTGTCTCCCATGAATTTCTTCTAAATGTACTTTTGCACGTAAAATAATACGTCCTTTACCGGTAAGAAAAGCGTTTTTAACACCATCATATCCGTAAATGATTCCACCTGTAGGAAAATCAGGAGCTTTTATATATTTCATGATTTCTTCTATAGATAATTCGTTATCATCTATATAAGCGAAAATAGCATTTATAGTCTCTTTTAAATTGTGAGGTGGAATATTAGTAGCCATTCCAACTGCAATCCCAGAAGATCCATTTATTAAAAGATTGGGAATACGTGTAGGTAAAACGGTTGGTTCTACCAAAGAATCATCAAAATTTAATTGCATTTCCACAGTTTCCTTTTTAATATCCAACAACATTTCTTCAGAAATCTTTTTCATTCTCACTTCTGTATAACGCATAGCTGCCGGAGGATCTGCATCCAGTGATCCAAAATTTCCCTGTCCGTCTATTAACGGATAACGTAATGTCCATTTTTGAGTCATACGAACCATAGTATCATAAACAGATATGTCTCCATGCGGATGATATTTTCCCAATACTTCTCCAACAATACGAGCAGATTTTTTATAAGAACTGTTAGAAACAATTCCTAATTGGTACATTCCATAAAGAACTCTTCTATGTACAGGTTTTAATCCATCTCTGGCATCAGGAAGTGCTCTGGATACAATAACAGACATTGAATAATCTATGTAAGATGATTTCATTTCATCTTCAATATTAATAGAAATCAATTTTTCTCCTTCACTTTCATTCATTTTTTTTTTTTTTTTGAAAATATTAATTAGTGAATTAAAAATTTAGTTTAAAAAACTTTCCTTAATTAAGGAATACGGAACTTGACAATTATATGAACATTTTCCTATTTCTTTTAATAAAGAAAATTGAATTTTATTTTTTTCATTTTTTTTGTCATGTTCCATAATCAACAATAATTTATTAATTTCTAAATCAGAAATTTTATTTTTTATTGGATATAATGCAGAAAGCGTAGATCTAATTTCCTCATAATCATATAAAGATAATCCATTAATTTTACAAGAAATCCATGATTCATAGATCATTCCCATAGTTACCGCAATTCCATGCAGTATATTATTTACATTCATAAAATAACTTTCTAAAGCATGTCCAATAGTATGTCCAAAATTAAGAATTTTTCTTAATCCTTTTTCTTTAGGATCTTGATTGACTATTTTTTGTTTAATTAATACAGAATTATGAATTAAGTTCTTACATTCGTTTTCATTTTGAATAAAACCTATTTGTATTTGATTCATTTTTTTCCAAAAATTTTTATCGGCTATCAATCCATGTTTTAACATTTCAGCCATACCAGAAAAAATTTCTTTATTCGGAAGAGTTTTTAAAAAATGAGTATCGATAACTAAAAATTCTGGAACATAAAAAGATCCTATTTCATTTTTTATAGAATCTAAATTCACACCTGTTTTGTTCCCTATAGCTGCATCAACCATTCCTAATAAAGTTGTAGGAATATTAATAAAACGAATACCTCTTTTAAATATAGAAGCTACAAAACCTCCAATATCTGTTATCACTCCCCCTCCTAAATTTAGGATCAAACTTTTTCTAGTTGCTTTAAATTTTTCTAGATTTTTACATATTTGAATACATGTATAAATATTTTTTTCTTTTTCCCCTGATTTGATCTTAATAACATTAGATTTTTTTAAAAAATCTATTTTCTTAAAAATAACGGGAAGACAATGTATGTGAGTAATCTCATCTACTAGGATAAATATATTTTTTATAGAATCTACCTGATGAAGTAAATAATTTCGGAGCACATCATAAGCTTCTTCATTAAAGTATATAAATTCTCCTTTGTTTATCATTTTCATGAATTTAGCTTCGTGTAACAAATAACAAAATTAAACCAATTTTTTTATTAATCAATAAAATAAAATATTTGGTATAACCAAAAAATGATAAAAATAAAACCTATTATGAAGAAAAATATATTAGGAATCCATCCTAAAATATTAATAAATTTAAATAAACATTCCATAATAAATTATGAGTTTTTTTTTCATAATATAGTAAATATGAAAATAAATATTTTTATTTTCTAGTTTTTATAAAAAATGGAAATATTTAACTTTGACTTTCATTGTGATTTTTGTAAAATGTCAGATATTTGGGATTTTTTCCAACATTTGTTTAATCCTAGATGGATATTTTTATATTTCGGAAATACAGCTTTATTTATTCTCTTAGCTATTGTTTTTGCGGAAACAGGATTTTTTATTGGTTTTTTTTTACCTGGAGATTCTTTATTATTCACTGCTGGAATTTTTGGGGAAGATTTATGCAAAAATTTTTATAATGTTCCTTTTGTTGTCATCATTTTAATTGTAGCAGTAATGGCGATTCTTGGTAATATGCAAGGATACTGGTTAGGATATAAATCAGGAAAACTGTTGTATGAAAAAAGGGATTCCTTTTTTTTTAAGAAAAAACATTTAATTTTAGCAAAACTGTTTTACAATAAATATAAAACAACTGCTCTTATTATGAGTCGTTTTCTACCCATGTTTCGTACTTTTGCTCCTATTGTAGCAGGTGCCATTCGCATAGATTTCAAAAAATTTATGATATATAACATTATTGGAGCGCTTGCTTGGACTTTTTCTATCATGTTAGCTGGACATTATTTAGATAAAAGTTTTCCGGAATTAAAAAATCATCTTGAATGGATTATTTTATTAATTGTATTAATTACAACTTTACCAATTTTTTTAAAAATGAAAATAAGCAAAAGTAAAAAGTTAAATTTTTTATAATTTTTTAGATTTCTGGATTCTTTTATCACAAAAAAATTCCTGTATAATAGCTTTACACTGACTTTTCATAATTCCAGATATGAATTCTGTTTTAGGATGTAATTTGTTTCCAGCATAGATAAATCCTCTTTTTGATGGATTAGATGCTCCACAAACGACTCTTCCTATTTGAGCCCAAAACAAAGCTCCAGCACACATAACACAGGGTTCTAGGGTTACATATAATGTACATTTATTTATATATTTTTTTTTCAAAAAATTTGATGCTAAATTGATAACTAACATTTCTGCGTGTGCTGTAATATTACATAAAGTTTCAGTTAAATTATGTGCTTTTGCTATAACTATATTCTGATATGTAATTGCAGCACCTATAGGAATTTCATTTTTATGAAAAGCGATAAAAGCTTCATCTAAAGCTATTTTCATAAAATAAAAATCTAAAGACATTTTATTTTTTATCTTCTTTTTCTTTTCCTTCGTTACTTTCTTCTTCAGTACCTTTTATAGTTGTACGTGAATTTTTTACACTTGCTATTAGTGTATGAGAAGGATGTAATATAGTATATTGATCATTATATAAATCCTCTACTATGATTCTATCTCCAATGTCTAAAGAATTAATATTTAGTTTAATATATTCTGGTATATCAGATGGATATGCTTTTACTCTTAATTTTCTAACAGAAGAATTATATTCTCCTCCTTTTGTTACTCCAATAGGTCTACCAAATGATTTTACGGGTATTTCTAATATAATAGGTTTTAATTTTTCAATTTTATAAAAATCTACATGTAGTATTTTATCATTAACAGGATCAAATTGTATTTCCTTTTGAATTGCATTTATACTTTGATCATATCCTTCTATTTTAAGTACAATACCATATACTTCTGTAGTATATACTATTTTCCTTAAACTTTCTAATGAAGTAGAAAATGGAATATTTATATTTTTTCCATATAAAATACATGGGATTCTTCCAGAATCTCGAATGGAACGAACTGCTTTTTCCCCAATATTTCTCATATAACCGTATATATTTACATATTTCATATTATATTATAAATTTATTACTAATAGACTCATCTTTATGTACTGATTGCATCACTTCCGCAAAAAGTGGAGCGCAAGATAAAACTTTAATTTTATCATTAGATTTCATTTGATTTATGGGAATCGTATCTGTAACTACCAATTCTTCAATAGCTGATTGATGAATTTTTTCATATGAATTTCCTGATAATACAGGATGAGTAGCTATAGCACGTACACTTTTAGCTCCTTGTTTTTTAATTAAATTAGCAGCTTCTGTTAAAGTTCCGGCCGTATCTACCATATCATCTATGAGTATAATGTTTTTTTCTTGTACATTTCCTATAAGATTCATAAACTCTATTTCATTTGCTTTTTTTCTTTCTTTATAACAGATTACTACATCTGTTCCCAAATAACCTGCATAGCTTCTAGCTCTTTTAGCTCCTCCCATATCTGGAGAAGCAATGGTCAACTGATCAATGTTTAATCTTTTAATATAATCGATAAATATTCTAGATGCATATAAATGATCTACAGGAATATCAAAAAATCCTTGAATTTGATCTGCATGTAAATCCATGGTCATAACCTTAGTAGCTCCTGAAGCTACTATTAAATTAGCTATAAGCTTTGCTGCAATAGGTGTTCTAGGTTGATCTTTATGATCTTGTCTCGCCCATCCAAAATACGGAATAACAAGTGTTATATTGTAAGCGGAAGCCCTACGAGCTGCATCGCACATTAATAATAATTCCATTAAATTATCTACTGGAGGAAAAGTAGATCCAATTAAAAATACTTGAGTTCCACGAACAGATTGTTCAAAACAAGGAGTATATTCTCCATCACTAAATTCTAAAAACCGTACTTTACCAAGAAAATTTCCATAATAATAAGCTATATTTTCTGACAATTTCAATCCGCTTCTTGTAGAAAAGAAGAGTACCTTTTGATTCATAGTTATTTTTTTATGCAAAAATACTCTTTAAATTAAAAAATAAATAAAATAAATACATATTGAAAAGTTATGAAACAATATTTAAATTTATTAAAAAATATATTAGAAAAAGGAGTCAAAAGAAAAGATCGTACTGGGATAGGAACAATAAGCATGTTTGGATATCAAATGAGATTTGACTTAGAAAAAGGTTTTCCTCTTTTAACCACTAAAAAATTAAATATACGATCTATTATTTATGAACTATTATGGTTTTTGAAAGGTGATACTAACATTCAGTTTTTAAAAAAAAACCAAGTTTATATTTGGAATAAGTGGGCGGATAAAAATGGAGAATTAGGTCCTATATATGGATATCAATGGAGAAAATGGCCAACCTACGATGGCCATTTGATTGATCAAATAGTTAATATCATAAGAGAAATCAAATTAAATCCTAATTCTAGACGTTTAATAGTATCTTCTTGGAATGTAGGAATGATTCAAGATATGGCATTACCTCCTTGCCATTTATTATTTCAATTTTATGTATATAAAAAAAAATTATCATTACTTTTATATCAAAGAAGCGCAGATATTTTTATAGGATTACCATTTAATATTGCTTCTTATGCTTTATTACTTACTATGTTAGCTCAAGTTCTTGATCTTCAAGAAAAAGAACTCATTCACACTATAGGTGATGCTCATATTTATAATAATCATATTAAACAAATAAAACTACAAATGAAAAGAACTCCAAGAACACTTCCTAAAATAATAATCAATTCTTCTGTTAAAAACATTTTTCAATTTCGTTTTGAAGATTTTCAATTAAAAAATTATAATCCTTTTCCTCATATAAAGGGAGAGGTTGCCGTTTAAAAATACATCTTATTTTCTTTCTAATAACCAATTTTTGAAAACATTAAAATCATTGGATAAGGGAATACTTTGATTTTTATTTTTTGTGTTTAAAAAGACTTCTAATTCTTTAGGAAAGAGTATCTTTTTTTGTAAAGAAAATGGCATATGATCTAAAAATTTAATAGGATGAGCGGTTTCCAAAAAAACCGATGGTTCTGAAACATTATTAACTTTTTGTAAATATTGTCTAAGTCCTAAATAACCTATGGCTCCATGTGGATCAAGCATGTATTGATATTCGGACCATATCATTTTTATACTTGCTAAAGTTTCTTCATCCGTGAATTTGTAGGAATATAATTTTTTTCTTAATTGAAAGATATTTTTATGATATAAATGCCATATTCTAGAAAAATTGCTTGGATCAGATATATCCATAGCATTTGATATAGTTTTTTTTACCGGAAGAGGATGATATTTTGTAGATTTTAAAAATCTAGGTATAGTATCATTAATATTTGTAGATGCAATAAAAAATTTTATAGGTAACCCCATTTTTTCAGCCATCATTCCTGCACAAAGATTTCCAAAATTTCCACTAGGAACTGAAAAAATTAACTCTATCGGATTTTTTATAATCATTTGTCTGTAAGCTAAAAAGTAATAAAACATTTGAGGGAGCCATCTTCCTATATTAATAGAATTTGCAGAAGTTAATGTATATTTTTTGTTCACTTCTTTATCTAAAAAAGCTTTTTTCACCATGCTCTGACAATCATCAAAACTTCCGTGTATTTCTAAAGCTAATATATTATCTCCCAATGAAGTAATTTGTTTTTTTTGTACAGAACTGATTCCATTATATGGATATAAAATAATGACTTCTATTCCAGGTTTTTGATGAAATCCTTTAGCGACAGCTCCCCCGGTATCTCCTGAAGTGGCAACTAAAACTGTAATACTTTTTCCTAATTTTTTAGAAAAAAAACTTAAACATCCTGCCATAAATTTAGCTCCAACATCTTTAAAAGCTAAAGTAGGTCCATGAAAAAGCTCTAATACGTGAATATTATCATGTATTTTTTTCATTGGAAAAGAAAAATTTAAAGTATCATGAATGATTTTATCAATAAATTCTTCTGGGATATATTTTCCGATATATGGCTTTATAATCAACATAGCAAGCGTATAAATGTCATGAAACGGAAGTTTACGAATAAATTTTGTATCTAATTTAGGAATGCATTTAGGCATATATAATCCACCATCAGGTGATAAACCAGTTAAAACAGCATCTTCGAAAGAAACTAAGTTTTTATAATTTTTCAAACTATAATACAACATAACATATTAATTATTTTTTAGAATCTTATTATTTTACAATATTTCAGCCCACCTGATTCCTTGTCTATTGATAGGAGAAGTATAAGTTTTATAATCTACTTTTAAAGGAGAATATACTTTATTCATAATTTCAGTGACTTTTTTTGCAGTATGATTTCCTTTGCTAAGCATGAAAACAGAAGGACCTGAACCAGAAATTCCCCCACCTAAAGCCCCTATTTCTTTACATCTTATTTTTAATTCATAAAAAGCTGGAATAAGCACAGCTCGTATAGGTTCCACTATAACATCTTCCAAGGATCTACTTATTAAACCATAATCTTCTTGATATAAACCTGCTACTAATGCACCTATATTTCCCCATTGTCTAATAGCATCTGTCATCAATATTTTTTGTTTTAGGATTTCTCTAGCATCTGATGTTTTGACTTCTATTTGTGGATGTATAATACTAATCCATAATTCATTGGGAACGTTCAATTTAGTAATATCCAATGGTTTATAACTTCTAACTAATGTAACTCCTCCCATGATAGCAGGAGCAACATTATCAGCATGGGCCGTTCCACTTGCCACACGTTCTCCTTCCATAGCAAAACGTATTAATTGTATAGTGCTAAAAGGATTTCCTAATAGTTTATTAGCTCCATAAACAATCCCTGCAGCACTAGCTGCACTAGACCCTATACCGCTTCCAGGATGAATATTTTTAATTAACTCAATTTCAAATCCTATTTTTTTTTCATTATCAAATCTTTGTTCTTGTTGATATTTTTTTAATAAAAATTGTAAAGCGACAAAAGCTACGTTTTTTTTTGGATCATTAGGTAGCGGGGATCCATCCATTCGATGGATACGTATTCCTGGATAATTAGATTTATATAAAAAAATTTCATCTTTAGGAAAATCTAAAGCCAATCCAATAACATCAAACCCACAAGCCAAATTAGCTACAGTAGCTGGTGCAAATATTTTAACTCCCTTCATGATTTTTATTTAGTAGCTTTAATAATATCTGAAAAAACTCCGGATGCAGTAACTTCTGCTCCAGCACCTGCTCCTTTTATGATGAGAGGTTGTTCAGCATAACGATACGTGTTATATAAAACCATATTATCTTTTCCTTCTAATTGAAAAAATGGATGAATCTGTTTAACAGATTCTAGTCCAACATAAGCAACCCCATTTTCATAACGTGCAATAAAACGTAAACGTTTCTTCTCTTCTTCTGCTTTACTTCTGATTTTAAAAAAGTAATCTCTATGTCGGTCTAATTCTTTATAAAAATTATCTATGGAAGTAGAATTTGAACAAGTTTCCGGAAGAAAAGATTTCTGATGAATATCACTCAATTCTAATGGGGCACCACATTCTCTTGCTAAAATTAGAATCTTTCGCATAACATCTAACCCACTTAAATCAATTCTAGGATCAGGTTCTGTGTACCCTTTTAGTTGTGCTTCTTTTACTACTTCTAAAAAGGATTTTTCTCCTACAAAATGATTAAATATAAAATTTAAACTTCCTGATAATACAGCTTCTATTTTATTAATTTTATCTCCACTATTAATTAGATCATTTAGTGTACTAATAACTGGAAGACTAGCCCCTACATTTGTTTCGAACAAAAATGGAGCTTTGAAATGTCTAGAAAGTATTTTTAATTTTTTATAATGATCATAATCGGAGGAACAAGCTATTTTATTACAAGTAATAACCCCTATTCCATTTTTCAAAAATTTATCATAAGTCATGGCCATTTCTTCACTAGCTGTATTATCAACAAATAAACTATTCCTTAGATTAAATTTCCATACTTCCTCCATAAAGGAATATATATTCATCTTAATACTTCTTTGGTTCAGATATTTTTCCCAATCATTTAAATTGATTCCATGATCATTGAAATACATTTTTTTACTGTTAGCCAACCCGATTACTCTAACTTGAAGTTTTAATTCTTCCAATAGATAATTTTGTTGTTGGTCTATTTGTTCAAGTAATTTACTTCCTACTTTTCCCACTCCACAAATGAAAAGATTAATTTGTTTTGGTGGGCTTTCAAAAAAAGCTTCATGTAAAGTATTTAATGCTTTTTTAAAATCTGTTTTTCTAATAACAGCTGATATATTTTTTTCAGTAGAACCTTGGGCTATAGCTCTAACATTAATACTATTTCTTCCTAAAGAAGCAAACATTTTTCCACTGGTTCCATGAAGATTTTTCATATTATCTCCTACTACAGCGATTATACAAAGATCTTTTTCTATTCTTAATGGATCTATACGTCTTTGATGTATTTCTTGAGCAAATTCGCTATCTATTACCGTTTTTGCTTTGATAACATCTGTTTCATGAATTCCTGTTGTTATCGAATGTTCTGAAGAGCTTTGAGTTATAAATATTACATTTATTTTTTCACGTGACAACGCTTCAAATAAACGTTTAGAATACCCAGGAATTCCTACCATTCCACTTCCTTCTAAAGTAAGTAAAGCCATATCTTGAATTCCAGATATACCAGTGACAGGTTGACTTATATTCGTGTTTTTATTAATATAAATTAAAGTACCTGGATCTAAAGGAGAAAAAGTATTTTTAATTTGTATAGGAATATGTTTTTTCATAGCAGGTTGAATCGTAGGAGGATAAATAACTTTTGCTCCAAAATGTGATAATTCCATAGCTTCTTCATAAGAAATTTCTTTTATAGGAAAAGCTTGATTTACAATTTTTGGATTTGCTGTCATCATTCCACTTACATCCGTCCATATTTCAAGTAAACTAGCAGATATAGCAGCAGCTAAAATAGCCGCAGTATAATCAGAGCCACCCCTTCCAAGAGTAGTTGTTTCGTTTTCTAACGTAGAACCTATAAATCCTGGTAAAACAACATATTCTGATGTTTTTTCACGAAAAAACTGAACGATATGGTGATTACTTGTGATAAAATCTACTTGTGCACATCCAAATTGAGAATCGGTTATAATCAAGTCTCTACTATCTTTACAAACTGCATCTAAACCAGATTGTTTCAGTTTTTCTGCAATAAGAAAAGAAGAACTTAACTCTCCAAAACTCATAATTTTATCTAAAGAACGTTTTGAAAGTTCTTCTACTTGAAAAATTCCATCACATAAACTTTCTAAATCATTTATATTTTTTTTAATCCAACTAATTAAATGACTTTGATAGGTTATAGGAAATAATTCTCTTATAATATTAAGATGTCTAATTTCTATTTCTTCTAATATATTTTTATAAATATTTTTTCTTTCAGAAGCTAATTGCCCGCATTGTATTAACTGATCCGTAATATTTCCTAATGCAGATACAACAATTGCATATCTTCCTTTTGGTTTTTTTTCTAATAAAGAACCAATACGTTTTATAGCATCAGAATGAGCCACGGAACTACCCCCAAATTTTAAAACTTGCATTTTTTAATTATTTTTTAAAACAATTTTCCCATTATTAAAGATGTTCACAAAAATAATGATAATTTATGGAGACGTGCTTTTTTTATTTTTTATAAGTTTTTTTATTTTATATAAAATAAAGTTAACTAGATGTAGTCTGCAATTTTTTTTAAAAATATATAATGATCAAATACTTTGGGATATGAAGGATGAAATAGGGATGAAAAAGCATTATACTTATCTTTCATTATTATAATATTTCATAACTTTGAACCCATTTTGTGGCTACGAATATTATGTTTGTTTATGAATCAAATTAAAGAAAGCATATGCATTTAACTTCTTATGAAAAGGAAAAAATTCTTCTACACATGGCTGGAGAATTAGCAAAAAAACGTTTAAAAAGAGGATTAAAATTAAATTATCCCGAATCTTTAGCTTTAATCGCTCATTATGTAATGGAAGGAGCTCGTGATGGAAAGACAGTGAAAGATCTCATGTATGAAGCAGGAAATATTCTGAACGATGAACAAGTTATGGATGGAGTGTATGAATTACTTAATAATGTTCAAGTAGAAGCTACTTTTCCTGATGGAACAAAGTTGGTAACTATACATCATCCTATCAAAAAAAACAGAAAAAAAAATTCTAGTCTAATTCCAGGACAATATAATCTTTTAAAAGAAGATATAGTATTGTTACCTGGTAGATCTCGTATAAAAAGAATAGTATCCAATACGGGGAGTCGTCCTATTCAAGTAGGATCTCATTTTCATTTTTATGAAACAAATTCGGCTCTTCTTTTTGATAGAGAAGGAACCAAAGGATATAGACTAGATATCCCTTCTGGTAGATCTGTTCGTTTTGAACCAGGAGAAACGAAGGAAGTTATGTTAGTAGAAATTGGTGGAAGTAAAAAAATTTATGGATTTTCGGGAAAAGAAAATACAACTATATGAAAAAAATAGATAGAGAATCTTATGCTAGTATGTATGGTCCTACTAAAGGAGATAAAATTCGTTTAGGGGATACATCTTTATGGATTGAAATAGAAAAAGATTATACAATTTATGGAGATGAATGTGTTTTTGGAGGAGGAAAAGTAATTAGAGATGGAATGGGACAACATCCGTTTGCTACAAGAGATGAAGGAGTTTTAGATTTAGTATTAATTAATGCTATTATTATTGATTATTGGGGAATCATAAAAGCGGATATAGGAATTAAAAATGGAATTATTGTTGGAATAGGAAAAGCGGGTAATCCTTATTTTATGGATAAGGTTACTCCTAACATGTATATTGGAGCAGGAACCGAAGTTATTTCTTCAGAAAATATCATAGTAACAGCTGGAAGTGTAGATAGTCATGTTCATTACATATGTCCACAATTGTTTGAAGTTGCCTTAGAAAGTGGAACTACTACTATTATTGGAGGTGGATCAGGACCGGCTACCGGAACTATAGCTACAAATTGTACTTCAGGTGTATGGAATATTCAAAGAATGTTAAAAAGTACAGATCATATTCCTATTAATCTTATTTTTCTTGCAAGTGGAAATAGCTCTCGTCCAGAAGCTTTAATTGAACAAATAAAAGCTGGTGCAGGAGGATTAAAAATCCATGAAGATTGGGGGAGCACTTTACATGTTATAGACCAATGTTTAGATGTAGCAGAAAAATTGGACGTACAAGTTAATATACATACAGATTCCCTAAATGAATCAGGTTATGTAGAAGATACTATAAAAATATTAAAAAATAGAACCATTCACACTTATCATACAGAAGGAGCAGGTGGAGGACATGCTCCTGATTTATTAAAAGTTATATCATTTCCTAATATTTTACCTTCATCAACAAGTCCTACTATGCCATATACTTGTAATACTATAGATGAACATTTAGATATGTTAATGATCTGTCACCATTTAGATTCTAATTTACCAGAAGATATTGCTTTTGCTAAATCCCGTATAAGATCTGAAACTATTAGTGCAGAAGGAGTTTTACATGATATAGGGGCCATTAGTATGACTAGTTCTGATTCTCAAGCTATGGGTCGCATAGGTGAGATTGTAAAAAGAACATGGCAAACAGCTGATAAAATGAAAAAAGAAAGAGGATCACTTCATGAAGATCATAAAAATAATGATAATTTTAGAGTCAAAAGATATATTTCAAAATATACTATAAATCCTGCTATTACTCATGGTATTTCTGAATATGTAGGTTCTATTCAGATCGGGAAAATGGCAGATTTGGTATTGTGGAAACCTTCTTTTTTTGGTGTAAAACCTGAATTAGTTATAAAAAGTGGAATGATTGTATACGCTAGTATGGGAGATCCTAATGCTACCATTCCAACCCCTCAGCCATTTATGTATCGAAAAATGTTTGGATATTTTGAACCAAAATTGAGTAGTATTTTTGTTTCAATAAATGCAATCAATAATAGTTTTTTTGAAAAAAATGAAATCAAAAAACAAATCAAAATAGTGAAAGGATGTCGTTCGTTATCCAAAAAAAACATGATACTAAACGAAGAAATACCCAATTTAGAAGTGGATCCTAAAACTTATAATGTTTATATAAATGGAGAAAAAATAATTTCTCATCCTTCTGATGTTTTACCACTTTCTCAAAGATATTTCTTATTCTAATCTGAATAGAAAAAGATAATACCCAGGGCGGGATTCGAACCCGCATGATTGAAATCACTGGATTTTGAGTCCAGCGCGTCTACCTATTTCGCCACCTGGGTTTTTCATAAAATTTATAAGATTAGTTTTTCTATTTTTATTTTTAATTTGCTCAAAAAAGTTAATTCTTCATTATTTCTTGTATGTTGTAAATAAACAACTCTTTTTATATTAGATAAATAAATTAGTTTACAGCATTCTTTGCATGGAAAGTGAGTGGTGTATATGGAAGCTCCTTTACAGGAAAAAGAAGAAGAAGCAATTTTTAATATTGCATTGGCTTCTGCATGTATAACATACCATTTGGTATCTCCATTATTATCTTCACATATATTATCAAATCCATTTGGAGTCTGGTTATATCCACAAGATATGATTTTATTATTTTTAACTATAATAGTTCCTACTTTTTTTTTTTACAAAAAGATAATTTAGAACGTTCAATAGCCATGTTCATATATATCATATCATCGTTTTTTTTATACATTTTATAAATCATTATACAAAAAAATATGAAAAAAATACACAGCATTCAAAATACGAAAATTAAAGATTTGATAAAAATTTATAATAAAAAAAATTATATGAATATATTCTTTGTTGAAGGGATAAAAGAATTCGAAATGGCTGTAAAGGGAAATTATTTTCCAATAAGAATATTTATATGCGAAAAAATATTTCATAAGTATAATATGATTCAATCATTTCATTCGATAACCTTTCTTATTAGCATGAAAATTTTTAAAAAACTAGCGTATAGAGAGAATTCAGGTGGAATTATTGCTTTATTTAAAGAAAAAAAATATATGAATCAGTTGAAAAGCATAAAAATTGATAATAGAAATTCTTCTTTAATACTCATACTAGATGGGATAGAAAAACCAGGAAATATAGGAGCTATGTTAAGGATAGCTGATGCGGCAAATATTCATATTATTATACTATGTAATATGAAAACTTATGTATATAATTCTAATATTATCAGATGTAGTTTAGGAAGTATTTTCACAAGAAATATTTTTATAGAAAAAATAGAATCAATCATATATTGGTTACAAAATAATAAAATTAAAATTATAACAACAGGATTTCATAAATATAAGAAAACAATGAATTTATACCATACTAAATTTTCCCAAACTAATAAAATAGCTGTTGTTTTTGGTTCTGAAAATAAGGGGGTATCCAATATTTGGTTGAAATATGCTGATCAAATAATAACTATTCCTATGTTTGGAAATATAGATTCATTAAATGTAAGTAATGCAATGTCTATAATTATATATGAAATTATTAGACAAAAAAATTATGCTAAATAATATTTACATCTGTTTTTCATACACATGATCTATTTTTAAATTTATTTTTTTAGATGCTTTTGTAGACAATTGATCACAATAATCATTGATATAATGATGATTGTGACTTTTTATCCAATGAAATATAACAAAATGTTTCTCGAATAAATAAAGAAATCTTTTCCATAAGTCTATATTTTTTTTATTATGAAAATTGTTTTTCTTCCATTTATAAATCCATTTATTTTGTACAGTATTTACTATATATTTAGAATCAGTAAAAACAGTAATATTTTGTTTTTTATTTTCTATTTTTTCTAGTCCCATTACCACTGCTAATAGTTCCATTCTATTATTCGTTGTATAACGAAATCCTTCTGAAATTATTTTTCTATTATAAGAATAACCAAAAAATATTTCTATAAAAACCCCATATCCTCCTGGTCCAGGATTTCCTTTTGAAGAACCGTCAGTATAAATATGAATTTTTTTGTTCACGAATAATTCATATAATTAAATTAGTTGAATTATTTTAATTATTAGTTTTTTCACGTTCAAATTTTTCTAGTTGATATTTTATTAAGTTGAAACATTTTTCTTTCAAACTATTCTTATCTTTTAAGGATAAATTTTTTGTTGATATAGAATGATGTTGTTTAATCCTTATTTTTCCTGGACCCCCTTTAATAATAAAAAAACTGGGAAATTTTGTTTTTATGTCAGCTATAGTAAAAGGAATAATAGATATTTTTTTTATAATAGCGACAAAAAAAGCTCCTCCCTTAAAAGGGGCTAAAGCAATAGAGGGTTTAGGTACACCTCCTTCTGGAAAGATACAAACACTTTTTCCAGAATCGATTTTATTTTCTATTTTTTTAAATACTTGTATACAACTTGATAAATTTTTTCTATCAATAAGAATATTACTTTTTTTATAAACAAATCCAAAAAATGGTAGCTTAGCTAATTCAGCTTTACCCACAAAAACTAAAGGATGATTTCTCATCAAAGAGTAAATTAGCATAATATCCATAATAGAACTGTGATTACTGATAATTACGTATTGTTTATTTTTATCTAATATTTCTTTGTCTTTTTCCAATGCATACCAAAAACCCATGAGAAAAAGATTACTTCTAGCCCACATTTGATGAAACCAATATGCAATAGGATAATGTTTATCTCTAAAAATAAATGGGATAGAAACCCCTGCCCATAAAGGAATCAAAAATATATTGATAATAAAAAACCATATACGCCATAACAATATGAATGATATTTGTAGGATTTTCATTAAACAATAAAATTAACAGAAATATATAAAATTCATAATAAAGTTTATTATTTTTATATAAATTAAAACATGATTACAAAATTTTTTAAAAAAAATCTGATCTTTACGTAAAAAAAAAGTATTTATATGATAGATACATGTATACATTAGGGGAGTTTATTATAGAAAATAAGGATTGTTTTTCATATTCAACCGAAGCATTACTGCGATTATTTAGTTCTATAAAATTAGCTTCTAAAGCTATTCATAAAGAAGTAAATAAAGCAGGGATAACAGAAGAAATTATAGGAAGTTCTGGATTTACTAATATTCAAGGAGAGAATCAACAAAAATTGGATAATTTTGCTCATAGAGCTTTCATAGAATCTTTTAAAAGTAGAAATGTTGTTTGTGGAATAGCTTCTGAAGAAAGTAAAGATTTTATAATAATAAAGGGAAAGCAAGAAAATTTTTATCAAAATCAATATATTGTTTTAATAGATCCACTTGACGGTTCTTCTAATATAGATGTGAATGTATCTATTGGAACTATATTTTCTGTTTATATAAGAAAATCTCCTATTCAAATGAATTTGACAATAGAAGATTTTTTGCAGAAGGGAAATCAACAAATTCTTGCAGGATATATTATTTATGGATCTTCTACTATATTGGTATATAGTACCGGAAATGGAGTGCATGGATTTACTTTAGATCCTTCAGTTGGAACATTTTATTTATCTCATTCTAATCTTTGTTTTCCTAAAACGGAAAAAATTTATTCTATTAATGAAGGAAATTATGCTAAATTTTCTAATGGAATTCGAAGATTTATTAGATATTGTCAAGAAAAAAAAGATAATCGTCCATATACAGCCAGATATATTGGATCTTTAGTAGGTGATTTTCATAGAAATATAATACAAGGAGGAATCTATATTTATCCCAAAACAGCTTCTTATCCAGAAGGTAAATTGAGATTACTTTATGAATGTAATCCTATGGCTTTTTTAACCGAACAAGCTGGGGGAAGAGCTTCTAATGGAGCAGAACGTATTCTAGATATAAAGCCTACTAAATTACATCAAAGAACTCCATTTGTTTGTGGTCCTATAGGAATGGTTTCTAA
Organism: Blattabacterium cuenoti; assembly: GCF_014252015.1. Classification (NCBI taxonomy): domain Bacteria; kingdom Pseudomonadati; phylum Bacteroidota; class Flavobacteriia; order Flavobacteriales; family Blattabacteriaceae; genus Blattabacterium; species Blattabacterium cuenoti. The sequence goes on along the minus strand of NZ_CP059206.1, from coordinate 138,972 downwards.
GTTAGAAGAGTTTATGTGTGAATAAATTTTTTAATTGAAAATGCAATTTAAAAAAAAAAAAATTTTTGAAAAAATAATAAAAAATGGAGACTATTCGCTAGTGTATCCTGTTTTATCTGTTTTTTTTAAAACGAATTATGAAAAAAAATTATCACTAAAATTAGTTGGAACTCTAGTAAAAAAAAAAAATTTTAAAAAATCAGTTCACAGAAATAGAATAAAACGTTTATTAAAAGCTTCTTTTATTTTGAATAAATCGATTTTGGATAAATATATTATAAATCAAAATTATTATATAATTTTGATTTATAAAGCCTTTTATTTACCTAAATTTAAAGATGTAAATGAATCTATTATAAGCATTTTCAATAAAAAAAAGTCATTGTTGAAACAATTGACCAGCATTGGCCCCAAAAATTTTAACTGCAAAAGCTAATAAAACAATTCCAAATATTTTTTTTAGAATATCCAAACCGTTATTTCCTATTTTTTCGGCTATAAAATCACATCTATCTATTACAAAATAGACAACTATCATATTTAATATAAGAGATAAAAGAATAACATTTACGTCATAAGTTGCTCTTAATGAAATTAAAGTAGTTAAAGATCCGGGTCCTGCTATAAGTGGAAATGCAATTGGAACTATAGATGTTTGAGCATTTTCCGTTACCTTGTGAAGATCTATCCCTAGTATCATTTCTAAACCAATTAAAAACAACACTACAGATCCAGCTACAGAAAAAGAATGAACATCAATTCCAATGATTTGAAGCATAGGTTGTCCTAAAAAAAGGAAAGATAAAAATATTACGAGAGAAGTGATTATAACTTTTTTAGTATCTATAATGTTCCCCTTTGATTTAAATCCCATAATAATGGGCGCATTCCCTAATATGTCTATAATGCTAAAAAGTATCATAAAACAACTAATTAATGAATTTATCCATTCCATATTCAAAATTTATTCAAAATAATTTTTTACCTCGTTATGATTGAAACAATTTTTATTTTTAAATATGATTATATATTTTTTTTTACAAATTAAATAAAATATAATCAGTATCATTAATTTTTTTAAAAAAAAACTCATTTTATGTGAATAAAATGAGGTAATTCAAAGTCCATTTTCATAAGCTTTCCATCCTGCATTTCTATATTTTTCAGCTTCTATTTTTGGATCCCAAGATTGGGAAATAGCTTTTCCTACAATAATAAAATCGCTTCCATTTTTTTCAAATGCTTGAACAGGATGAATATAGCTATTTCCATTATTCATTTTTCTAAAATGAATACCAGGAGTAAATAGTAATAATCTATCGTCTACTTTTCTTTGTGCTACTGTACCAATTACTGTTGGATTTTTTATAGATATATTTAATACTTTTCTTATATAATTATCATCAGATAGTCTTCCATAAGAAGACATTTCAGATATTGTTATTAATCCCATATTAGAAGGAATATTCAAGTTTTGTATACTCATACTCCCAGCAAATACATGTGCCGTTATGATATCTGCCCAAGAAGAAATTTTATGAATACCATAATGCAACTGAAGATAATTAGTAGAACCAACATCACATAATTTTCTGTCTTCGAATAATAAAAATTTTTTTTCTATAGAAATATTTTTAAGATAATTTATAAATGAATATGAAAAATCATTTATAATGTCTACATGAAGCTTTAATCCACAAATTAAATCTCCAATTAAATTGACTAATTTTAAAATATTTTGAGTATATATTAAGTCAGCAGAAACTATTAAATTTGTTTTTTTTTTCAATGTAATATCAATAAGTTTTTTTCCTATAGGATGAGAAATTTTTTCTTTTTTTTCTTCATAAGAAATACGTTTATTTTGAATATTTTTTATATTTTTTTTTCTTAAAAAAAACTGAATAATATGTATTTCTTGTTTTTTTAAAAAATGTTCTTTTTTTAATATTTTAAAAACTTCTCCTATTCGAAATAAAGTTCGGATATTATATCCTCTTTTTTTTATATTATCTATTCCTCCTTGTTCTCTATCAAGAATAGACATAATGTTTTTGATTATTAATCCTTCTTTTTCAAGGTCAATGACAGTTTTTAATAAACTATCTCCACTTGTGACAACATCTTCTATAATCAGACAATTTTGTCCTGTTTTATATATTCCTTCAATCATTCGTTCTGTTCCATATCCTTTATTTTCTTTTCTTTTAATAATTAGTGGAATTTTTGATCTCAATGATAAAGTTGTAGCTATAGGTAAAGCTGCATATGGAACTCCACAAATTAGTTCAAAATTATAAGATGAAACTTCATTTATGAGTAAATCTGATAATTTTATTAATAAATCCGGTCTAGAAGCTATCGGTCTAAAGTCTATATATATAGGGGAATTCATTCCACTTTTCAGTGTAAAATTTCCAAATTTAATGATTCCTAATTTGTAAATTTCTAAAAAGAATTGTTCTTTTTCTTCCATAAAAAAAAAGCTGTTTTGGTAAAGTTAAAAATTTTATACTTGGATATTCTTACAATTGATATGATTATGAAAAAAATAGATATTTCTGCTAGTATAAATGGAATCAAACTTCCATTATGCATTATGAACGCTTCAGGAGTTCTTTGTTCTACAGATCAGGATCTATCCAATTTATTAAATAGTTCTTCTGGTGGAATTGTTACAAAAAGTTGTACCTATAAACCTAGGGAAGGAAATATTTTACCTAGATATTTCGAATGGAATATAGGAAGTATAAATTCTATGGGATTACCTAATCTTGGGATAGATTTTTATATAAATTTTATAGAAAAAAAAAAAATAAATAAACCTATTTTTCTTTCTATTTCTGGATTATCTATAGAAGAAAATTATTCTCTTGTTCAAAAAGCAAATCAATATTCAAAAATTACAGCTATAGAATTAAACCTATCTTGTCCAAATATTCTTGAAAAAGAAAAAATGTTAGGTTATGATTTTTATGGAATTTCCAATTTCATAGAAAACATATTTAAATTTAATAAAAAACCTTTAGGAATTAAACTGCCTCCTTATTTTCATGAGGCTCACATTAAGAATATAGCTTTGATTTTAAATCAATTCCCTATTTTTTTTGTTACTTGTATTAATAGTTTACCTAATGGATTATTTATTGATATAAATAAAGAATCAGTAGTAATACGTCCTAAAAAAGGATTTGGAGGGATAGGTGGATCAATTATCAAGCCATTTGCATTGGCAAATATTCATAAATTTTATACTTATCTTCGTAAAGACATAGCTATCATAGGATGTGGGGGTATTTCTTCTGGAAAAGATATTTTTGAACATATATTATGTGGAGCCTCTGCTGTTCAAATTGGGACACAATTTATGAAAGAAGGAATTTCAGTATTTGAAAGATTGAAAAAAGAATTAATTTTTCTTTTAAAAAAGAAGAATTATTCATCTTTAAATAGTTTTAAAGGAAAACTAAAATATCTTCAATAAGATTTAGAAAAAACAACCCTTTGGGAAGAAGGATTACCAGAATAAATGCATTTTCCTTTTTCCTTTTCATAAGACATAGGAATACAACGTATGCTTGCTTCTGTTTCTTCTTGAATTTTTTTGCTTGTATTTTTTGTTCCATCCCAATGAGCCATAATGAACCCTCCTGAATGATTTATTTTGTTTTTAAAATCATTGTATTCATCTGATTTAATGATTAATTTTTGAGTTCTATTAAAAGCTTTTTTATAAATATTTTTTTGGATTTCATCTAATAATTTTGGTATTGAATTTTTTAAACTTATCCAAGGGATAAATGTTTTTTCATAGGTGTCTCTTCTGAAAATTTCTACTTTTCCATTTTGTATTTCATTTTTTCCGATACTGATCCGTATGGGTATTCCTTTCATTTCGTATTCATGAAATTTCCATCCAGGAGTTAACATAACTCTATTATCATATTTTACTCGTATCCCTTCTTTTTCCAATATATTTAAAATTTTTATTGCTATTTCATTAATTATAGAATGTTTTTCTTTATTATTATAAATGGGAACAATAACAGTTTGTATAGGAGCTATTTTTGGAGGTAATATTAATCCTTTATCATCAGAATGTGACATAATGAGTCCTCCTATTAATCTGGTAGAGACGCCCCAAGAAGTTGACCATACATATTCTTTTTTTCCGTTAAAATTAGTAAATTTAACATCGAAAGCTTTAGAAAAATTTTGTCCTAAAAAATGTGAAGTGCCAATTTGCAAAGCTTTTCCATCTTGCATTAGAGCTTCAATACAATATGTTTTTTCTGAACCATAAAATTTATCCATATATGGTTTTATTCCTTGTAATACAGGAATAGCCATAAATTTTTCTGAAAAATCTGTGTAAATATTTAATATTTTTATAGCTTCTTCTATCGCTTCTTTTTCGGTAGAATGTGCAGTATGTCCTTCTTGCCATAGAAACTCCGTAGTTCTAAGAAATAAACGAGTTCGCATTTCCCATCTTAGTGCATTCCCCCACTGATTAAATAAAATAGGTAAATCTCTATAAGATTGAATCCAACGTTTATAAGTTTTCCATATTATACTTTCTGAGGTTGGTCTAATTACTAGTTCTTCTTGTAACTTAGATTCAGGATCAACAATAAGCTCTTCTTGATCTGGATTTTTTTTCAATCTAGAATGTGTAACAACAGCACATCCCTCAGAAAAAATCTCAGTATGTTCTTTTTCTTTTGAAAAAGCAGATTTTGGAATAAGTAAAGGAAAATAAACATTTTGATGACCCGTAAATTTCAACATATTATCTAATATTGTTTTCATTCTATCCCATAAAGTATATCCATACGGTTTAATTATCATAAAACCACGAATTCCAGAAAATTCTGCTAAACCGGATTTAATAACTATTTCATTATACCATTTTGAGTAATTTTCACTACGTTTAGTTAATTGTGATTGACTCATAAAACATAAATAATAATAATATAATATATGACTCTGTTTATTAATATATAAAAAAAATTACTTAACACATTTAATTTTATTTCTAAATTAGTGATTTATTAAATAAGTTATTTATGGCCCATCCTAAAAGAAGACAGTCTAAATCTAGAAGAAATAAAAGAAGAAGTCATTTTAAAGTAAAAGAACCTTTATTAGCAAAATGTATTTTAACAAATAAAAAACATTTATACCATCATGCGTATTGGCATGAAAACATCCTTTATTACAAAGGAAAAATTCTATATAATAATAATGAAACTAAAAAAGAATCCTTATAAAATATGGATTTAAAAAAAATAAAATACCTGATTAAGTTTATTTCGGATTCAAATATAGATGAGATAAAGATTAAAATAGGAAACACTGAAATTTATATGAAAAATAGAACATTGAGAAAAAATGAAAAATATTCGTGGAATCCTAAAATATCTTCTTCTATTTCTGATTATTACGATAAATTTTCTAAAAAAGAAAAAGAAAATATAAATAAATATTTTACTATAAAATCTCCTATGATTGGAACATTTTATAGAAAACCGAATCCAGATCAAGAACCTTTTGTAAAGATAGGAGATAAAATAAAAATAGGAACAAAAGTTTGTGTTATAGAAGCAATGAAATTATTTAATGATATTGAATCTGAAGTAAATGGAAAATTGATTAAAGTTTTAGTGGAAGATGCTTCCCCTGTTGATTATGACCAACCTTTATTTCTTTTAGATCCTAATTATTAAATTTTATGTTTAAAAAAATATTAATAGCTAATCGTGGAGAAATTGCTTTACGAATTATACGAACATCCAAAGAAATGGGAATTAAAACTGTAGCTGTTTATTCCACAGCAGATAAACATAGTCTTCATGTTTATTTTTCGGATGAAGCTGTATGTATTGGACCACCTCCTCCATATCAATCTTATTTAAACATTCCAAATTTGATTTCAGCTGCAGAAATTACCAACGCAGATGCTATTCATCCTGGATATGGATTTTTATCTGAAAATGCATATTTTTCTTCAATGTGCCATAAACATGGGATAAAGTTTATAGGGGCTAAACCTAATCATATGATTCAGATGGGAAATAAAATTTTAGCTAAGAAAACCATGAAAAAAATTGGAATTTCTTGTTTACCTGGATCTGACTGTTTTGTAGAATCATCTTATAAGGATATAGAGAAAATTGCAGATAAAATAGGGTATCCAATTGTTATAAAAGCTGTCGCTGGAGGTGGAGGAAAAGGAATACGATCTGTTTTAGATAAAAATCATTTAAAAAATTCTTGGGAAGAAGCTAAAAAAGAGGCTTTGTCTTGTTTTGGAAAAAAAGATATGTATATAGAAAAATTCATTTTGAATCCAAGACACATAGAAATCCAAATTGTAGGAGATAAGTATGGAGAAGTATGTCATCTTTCAGAAAGAGATTGTTCTATTCAAAGAAGAAATCAAAAATTAGTGGAAGAAGCACCTTCCCCATTTTTAACTTCATCTCTTAGAAAAAAAATGGGAGAAAAAGCCGTAAAAGCGGCTGAGTATATTCATTATGAAGGAGTAGGAACTATAGAATTTTTGGTAGATCAAAAAAAGAATTTTTATTTCATGGAAATGAATCCAAGGATACAAGTAGAACATACTATAACTGAAGAAATAACAGGTTTAGATTTAATCCGAGAACAAATATTTTTAGCTTATGGAAAAAAACTTTCTATAAAAAAAAATTATTATCCCAAAATGTATTCAATAGAATGCAGAATAAATGCAGAAGAACCGTACAAAAATTTCCGTCCAGTTCCTGGAAAAATAACTCAAATGCATTTACCTGGAGGAAAAGGGGTACGGATTGATACACATATTTATGCAGGATATAATATTACACATTACTATGATTCTATGATTGCTAAAATTATTACTACGGCAAAAAGTAGAAAAGAAACTATTGAAAAAATGCGTCGTTCTTTAGATGAATTTGTTATAGAAGGGATCCATACTACTCTTCCTTTTCACAGAAAAATTATGCAAAATAACGAATTTTTAAGTGGGAATTATAATACAAGTTTTGTAGATAATCTAGATTTAGATTTTTTGTTCGATAACAAAGTATAAAACATTATTTTTTTTCAAATAACTTTAAGAAGTTTATCATTTCTTGAATGTTTCCATTCATAAATCCTGTAAGATCATAAATAGATTTATGAATTCTATGATCCGTAACTCTATTTCTAGGATAATTATAAGTCCTAATTTTTACAGAACGATCCCCCGTAGAAATCAAAGATTTTCTTTTCATAGATATTTTTTTTAATCTTTTTTCTTTTTCATTCTGATAAATACGTGATCGTAATACACTTATAGCTTTCTCAAAATTTTTATGTTGAGAACGCTCTTGTTGACATTCTACTGTTATTTTACTTGGAATATGTGTTAATCGTACAGCTGATTCAGTTTTGTTTACATGTTGCCCTCCAGAACCACTAGATCTAAAAGTATCTTTTTTTATATCAGATAAATTAATATTAACTTCTATATCTTTTACTTTAGGAAGAACCGCAACGGTTATAGCGGATGTATGCACTCTTCCTTGAGATTCTGTTTTGGGAATCCTTTGAACTCTATGAACTCCAGATTCTAATCTTAAATTACCATAAACTCCATCTTCTCCATTGATATCTAAAATAATCTCTTTATATCCTTTAATTCCTCCTTTTTGAGCATGTATTATTTTATATTTCCAACCTGATTTTTTAAAATACATTGTATACATTCTTAATATATCTTCAACAAAAAGACATGCTTCATCTCCTCCTGTTCCAGAACGTAGTTCTAAAATAGCGTTTCTATGATCTTCTGTTGTATTCTCTTTTTTTGAAGATAAGAAATTAGAAGATTCTCTTTCAAGAGAAGATAAATTTTCCAAAATTTTGTTTTTTTCTGTTAAAGCAAACTCTTTTATTTCCGTATCTGAATCATTTTCTAAAACAAAATTAATTTCTTCAAGTAGAACTAATTTTTTTTTGTATTCTTCATAAATAGAAACTATTTTTTCTAATTTGGAATATTTTTTTAATAATGTTTTGTATTGTTTATAATCCGATATAATATCAGGTTGTATTATTGATTTTGAAATTTCATGAAATTCTTTTTTGTAAACTTCTAACTTTTGAATTAATGAAATTTTTTTCATTTTTTAAATATTATCTTTATAAAGATTCTTGAAATTAAGAATATTTATTTATCGTATTCTATTTATAGAGTCTATCAATTCTATATCTTTTCTTATAGCTTTATTAGCCATATATAAAAAATATATACTAAAAAATAATAGAATAAACATAATTGTAGAAATCAATTTTAATTGAAAACATGAAAAAATAAGGAATAGGACATGAATAGTATTAGCAAGTATATTAATTTTATTCAAAAATATTTGAATTTTTTTTTTCTTAAAAAGGGAAAAACTTAAAATAGATAAAAATAAACATGGAATCATAAAAATGAAAACTATTTTTTTCAAATACAAATTGAAATATAAAAAATCAGATAAAAAATATATGAAAACAGAATAAATAAAAATAGAAATAAGTAAGTATAATGTTTGTATTCTATATAACATAATAATGTAAAGATTAAATTATTTTTATAATTTATTTAAGTTCAAATTAATTTTTGTATAATTGTATTTATTGTATTTATCGTTTCTAAGTTATTTTTCATAAGTTATTACATTAATTACACCAAAAGTATATTACTTACCAAGCATATACATATATAAAACCCAATCACTTTATGTTTGATATTACTGAATTAAAAAGTAAGAAACTTTTTGAATTACAGGAAATTGCTCGTTCATCAGGATTAAAAAAATGTACACAATTACGAAAAAACGAGCTCCTAGAAAAAATTATTTCCATTATTAATATTAATAATAAAAACACTTCTATCCCTTCAAAAAGGGAAAATTCTTTAAAAAAAGGATTTAAAATGCGAAAAAATACTGAATCTAAAAATTTATTTTCAGAAAATAAAAGTATAAATGGTAAAAAAAAATTGATTTCTCAAGAACATTTAAAAATTTCTAGTTCTAGAACAGAAACATCCACAAAATTTCAAAAAAAACATCAAAATTTTTCTAATTGGAAAAAAAATGATAGAAATGATAGATTTGAAACTCAAAATATATCATCATATCCTGGAATAGAAGTCGGATCACAAAAAATTTCTACTAATAAATACCGTACTCCTGAATACGAATTTGAGGGAATAATAATAAGTGAAGGGGTATTGGAAATTATGCCAGAAAATTACGGATTTTTGAGATCTTCTGATTTTAATTATTTATCATCTCCTGATGATATTTATGTATCTCAATCTCAAATCAGACTTTTTGGAATGAAAACAGGTGATACAATAAGGGGAGAAGTTCGTCCACCTAAAGATGGCGAAAAATATTTTCCACTCATTAAAATTATTGAGATTAATGGTAGATCTCCATCTTTTGTCAGGGACAGAGATTCTTTTGAGCATTTAACTCCACTATTTCCAAATGAAAAATTTAAATTAGCTGAAAAAAATGCGACTCTTTCTACAAGAATTGTAGATCTTTTTACTCCTATAGGAAAAGGACAAAGAGGAATGATTGTTGCTCCTCCTAAAACAGGAAAAACAACTTTATTAAAAGAAATAGCTAATGCTATTGCAGCTAATCATCCTGAAGTATATTTAATTATATTATTAATTGATGAACGTCCAGAAGAAGTAACAGATATGCAAAGAAATGTAAAAGGAGAAGTCATTGCATCTACTTTTGATGAACCAGCAGATAGACATGTTAAAGTGGCTAACATTGTTTTGCAAAAAGCAAAAAGAATGGTAGAGTGTTCTCATGATGTAGTTATATTACTAGATTCTATTACACGTTTGGCACGTGCGTATAACACAGTCGCTCCAGCTTCTGGAAAGGTATTATCTGGAGGGGTGGATGCAAATGCATTACACAGACCCAAAAGATTTTTTGGAGCTGCTAGAAATATAGAAAATGGAGGTTCTTTATCTATAATTGCTACAGCTATGATTGATACAGGATCAAAAATGGATGAAGTAATTTTTGAAGAATTTAAAGGAACAGGAAATAAAGAACTTCAATTAGATAGGAAAATAGCTAATAAACGAATTTATCCAGCTATTGATCTCGTTTCTTCTAGCACAAGGAAAGATGATCTTTTACTTGATACGAATACTTTGCAAAGAATGTGGATTTTGCGAAAACACCTTTCAGATATGAATCCAGTAGAAGCTATGGAATTTTTAAGATCTAGAATAGCTAGAACTCAAAACAATGAGGAGTTCTTAATATCTATGAATGGATAAATAAATTTTTATATTTGATTTTGTAAATGAAAAACATTATATTAATATAATATCCGCGGGATGGAGCAGTTGGTAGCTCGTCGGGCTCATAACCCGAAGGTCATAGGTTCGAGTCCTATTCCCGCTATTTTTTCCTCATAACATAAAATGATTTCATTTTTTTGATTTGAATGTATTATTCAGTTTTACTTTTTTATTTTTTTATTTTATTCATATGCATATATTTTTTTAGAAAATTGGAATTCTTTTTTAGGAAAGAATTTAAAGATCAGCAGAATGAAATTCAAAAATTATCTAAATATAGTAAAACTGAAATTGGTGATTATTTAATTGAAGTTAAAGACGGTTTGATACAAACTGTAAAAATATTTCAGGATGTTATTGATAAAAAAGTTCAATTTTATATTGAAAATCAAGATAAAAAATTAGATTATATTTATACATCACAAGAAAAATTTATTAAAATTATTGAAAAAAAACTTGAGGAAATAAGAGAAAATGTTGATGATAAGCTTCAAAATTCTTTAAATATTCATTTGGGAAAATCATTTGAAATAATTGGAAATCAATTATTATTTTTACAAGAAGGTTTAGGAGAAATGAAGATCTTGGCGAAAGATGTGAGTTCTTTAAAAAGAACTTTAAATCATGTCAAAATATGTGGAAGTTTTAGCGAAATGCAGCTTTCAATGCTTTTACAACAGATTTTATCTCCAGAACAATATGCTTCTAATGTTGTGACCAAATCTAGCACAAATTTTGTCGTAGAATTTGCGATAAAACTACCAGGGTTTGGAGACGGAAATATCATATGGTTACCAATTGATGTTAAATTTCCAAAAGAAACTTATCAAAAAGTACAAGAAGCTTATCATAATGGAGAAAAAAAGAATATAGAAGCAGCTATAAAAAATATGGAATCTGTACTTAAAAAAATGTCAAAAGATATTAAAGATAAGTATATAGATCCTCCAAACACTACTGATTTTGCTATTCTTTTTTTACCATTTGAGGGAATATACGCTGAAATTGCAAGAAATTCTAGTTTATTAGAAGAATTATTAAGAAAATATAAAACGGTGATAACAGGACCGTCTACATTGGCTGCTGTATTAAATAGTTTACAAATTGGATTCCGAACTTTAGCTATTCAAAAAAGAAGTTCCGAAGTATGGAAAATTTTAGAAACGGTGAAACAGGAATTTTCAAAATTTGGATTATTATTACACCAAGCTCAAAATAAATTACAAGGGGCTTCCAAAGATATAGATCGATTATTAGGCGTTAGAACCAGCTTGATTGAGAAAAAACTGAAAGATATAGAAAATTTATAGAATAGAAATGAAAGCGGAGAGAAAGGGATTCGAACCCTTGACACTTTTTGTGAACACGCTTTCCAGACGTGCGCCTTAATCCTCTCGGCCATCTCTCCAAAAAAAGTAGAATTATAAGCCGGATTCTGTTTTTAACCTATCATTTGTCTAGGATCTAGGTTACCCATGATCTCAATCTGCCTACCCCCCAGTTTCAACCGAGCTAGTTTTCCGGTATACATGGCATTTCACCACACAGAGTTTACATGATTTCACTACAGCATTTAATAAATTAATCTGTACTTTCTTTCTGTTGCACTATTCCTCATCTCACGATGGATGGGTGTTACCCATTGTGTTGCTCTACGGTGTCCGGACTTTCCTCATTTTCAATATTTATATATAATAATAAATTAATTGAAAATGCGATAGGACATTCTACTTTTCATATAAATTTGAGTAAATATTTTCTACATCATTATTCATATGAAGTTTTTTCATTAAATCTAAAACTTTATTTCTTTTTTCTTCTGAAACATATTTTATCTGTTTAGGAATACGTAATACTTTATACTTATAGAGTATTTCTAATTTTTCCAAATTATTTTTCATAGATCCAAAATATTCAAAATCTGTATATAAATAGATCATGTTATGATCTATCGTAAAATCTTGAGCTCCAAAATCTATTGTCATAAGTTCAAAATCTTCCATTGAATAATGAATATCTTTTTTTTTGATATAGAAAACACCCTTTCTATGAAAAAAATGAATTAGTTCACCATTATTACATAATCTACCTCCATTTTTATTAAAAAGTGTTCTTATGTCAGATATTGTTCGAATGTTATTATTTGTTATACATTCTATAATTATACTAATTCCGTAAATTAATCCTTCTAAATTTAAATTTTTATAATCATTTTTTTTGATTTGTAAAGCTTTTTTTATAGCTTTTTCTATGGTACTTTTAGGAATATTGACTGATTTAGCATTTAGAATCACATTTCTGAAACGAGAATTGTTAGTTCCTGATTCTTTTACAACTATATAAATTTCTTTGAGAATTTTAGAAAATTTTTTAGATTTTTTGAAATCTTGATTCAATTTTCTATGTTGTATATTTGACCATTTGCTATGTCCTGACATGAAATGTCTTTTATTTATTTTAAAATATAATATATATATATAAATGTTATATATTTAAGTCATTAGTCATTTTTACAATTTAACGAAAAAAATTATTATGTCAAAAGTTTGTGAGTTGACAGGTAAAAAAGCAATGATAGGAAATAGAGTTTCTCATGCAAATAATAAAAATAAACGTCGTTTTAATATTAATTTATGTAAAAAACGTTTCTTTTTGATAAAAGAAAAAAAATGGATTACTTTAAAAATTTGCACTTCTATTATCAAGCTCATCAATAAAATAGGAATAGAAAAAGTTTTAAAACGTTTTAAATACAAATATTAAAATGGGAAAAAAAGGAAATAGAATACAAGTTATACTAGAATGTGTTGAACAAAGAAAAATAGGTAAATCTGGCAGTTCTAGATATATTACAACGAAAAATAAGAAAAACACTCCGAATAGAATCGAATTAAAAAAATACAATTCAATATTAAGAAAATATACGGTTCATAAAGAAATTAAATAAAATTAATAATAAATGTCTAAAAAGGAAACAAATAATCAAAAAAAAAAGACTTCAAAAAAAATGACATTAGCTATTAAAATAGTGAAATCTAAAAAATCAGGTTGTTATACCTTTGAAAATAAAATAATTTCTGATGAAGAAATCAAGATTTTTTTTAATAAAAAGTAATAATTTATAATGTTTTTTCTTAAAAAAAAAAGAAGTAAAGTATTTAATCATGAATTAAAAAAAACTAGAGAATCTTTCTTTTATAAAATAAAAAATCTGTTTTTGAAAAAATCAGAGATAGATATCAATATTATTGATCATATAGAAGAAATATTATTATCTGCAGATATAGGAACACAAACTACTATAAAAATTATTAAAAACTTAGAAGAAAGAATTCAAAAAGAAAAATATATAAATTCACAAGATATTTATAATGTTCTTAAAGAAGAAATTAAAGCTCTTTTTATAAATATTGAAAATACATGTTTAGATTTAGAAACTAAGATATACAAAATTAGCCAAAAACCATATGTAATCTTGATAGTAGGTGTAAATGGAGTTGGAAAAACTACCACAATTGGAAAATTAGCTTTTTTTTTAAAGAAAAAAGGTTTTCATGTAGTTATAGGAGCTGCAGATACATTTAGAGCTGCTGCTATTGATCAGCTTGAAATATGGTCCAAAAAAGCTGGAGTTCCTTTAATAAAACAACATATGCATGCGGATCCAGCATCTGTAGCCTATGATACTTTACAATCGGCAAAATTTAAGAAAAAAGATGTGGTACTAATCGATACTGCCGGAAGATTACAAAATAGAAAGCATCTTATGGAAGAGCTTTCTAAAATAAGTAGAGTTATGAAAAAAATAATACCTGAATCTCCTCATGAAATTATACTTATTTTAGATGCTACTACTGGTCAAAATGCTTTTGAACAGGTAAAACAATTTACTTCTTTTGTTAAAATTTCTTCTATCATTTTAACTAAAATAGAAGGAACAGCTAAAGGTGGAGTGGTTATAGGAATTATGGATCAATTTAAAATTCCTATACAATATTTGGGAATAGGAGAGCATATACAAGATCTAAAAGAATTTAATGGTAAAAAATTTGTTGATTGTTTTTTTTGAATTGAAAAAGAATAAACCTGACATGGTGTCTATATAAAAATAACGGTATAATTTTTGTTATTTTTTACTAATAATTTTATAATTCAATATCCATGAATAAAAATAAAATTAGTGTTACTTCAGATAACATTTTTCCTATTATTAAAAAATTTCTTTATTCCGATCAAGAAGTTTTTCTACGTGAATTAGTTTCTAATGCTGTAGATGCAGTCATAAAATTGAAAACTATAATCAAATTAGAAAATTTATATGATATCGTTGATGATTTTAAAGTAAAAGTTTTCATAGATAAGAAAAATAATACTCTTCATATTAGGGATAATGGTGTAGGGATGACTAAAGAAGAAATAAATAAGTATATTAATCAAATCGCTTTTTCTGGAGCTGAAGAATTTATTAAAAAATATAAAAATTTAACGGATTATTCTAATATTATTGGACATTTCGGTTTAGGTTTTTATTCTTCTTTTATGGTAGCGAATAAAGTTGTTATATTAACTCAATCTTACAAAAAAGACGAATCATCCATATTTTGGTCATGCGAAGGGACACCAAATTTCATTATGAATGAAATTGAAAAAAAAGATAGAGGGACAGAAATTGTTTTGTTTCTTAATGAAGAAAATAAAGAATTTTTAGAACATGATCGTATTTTAAAATTATTGCAAAAATACTGTAAATTTATGCCGATAACAATTTCTTTATCAGATAAAGATGATAAAGAAATTGTTATCAATAATATTGATCCTGCTTGGAAAAAAAATCCACTTCAATTAAACGATAAAAATTATTTAGATTTTTATCATGAGTTATATCCAAATCAATTGGAAGATCCTTTATTTTGGGTACATCTCAATATAGATCATCCTTTTCATTTAACAGGAATTTTATATTTTCCTAAAATAGAAAAAAGAATAGATATCCAAAAAGATAAAATTCATTTGTATCAAAACCAGGTTTATATTACGGATAATTTGGAGGGTATTGTTCCAGATTTTCTTAGCTTATTAAGAGGAGTTATAGACTCTAAAGATATTCCTCTTAACGTATCACGTTCTCATTTACAATCTGATATATCTGTTAAAAATATATCTAAATATATAACAAGAAAAGTAGCTGATAAATTAGACTCTATGTTTATAAAAAATAGAGATAATTTTCAAAAAAAATGGAAAGATATCAAAATTATAGTAGAGTATGGAATGATTAGTGCGCAAAATTTCTTTGATAAAGCTATTAAATTTTTTGTTTTTTATACTATAGATAATAATTTTTTTACTCTGAAAGAGTTTAAAGAAAAAATAAAAGAAACCCAAAAAAATAAAGAAGGAAAAATTGTTTTTCTTTATTCATCAGATAAAGATAAACAATATAGTTATATCAAAGAGGCAAAAGATAGATCTTATCAAGTTTTGATTTTTGACAGTCCACTTTCAGTTCATTTAATACAAAAACTCGAATTTTCTTATCAAGATATTTGCTTTGTTCGAGTGGATTCAGATCATATTGATAAGTTAATTAATTATAAAAAAGAGGATAAACTTTATTCAGAACTTTCTGAAAAAGAAAAACAAGATTTAAAAAATCTTCTTGATCAGCATCTTTTAATCAAAAATTTTAAATTTTCCATACAATTAGAAAATTTATCCATAAAAGATAATCCTTTTTTAATTATCATTCCAGAATTTTTAAGAAGAATAAAAGAAATGAATTCTTCTATAGGAAAAGATATAAAAAATAAAGAAAAATATTATCAATTGATAGTAAATACAAACCATGTTTTGATGAAAAAAATATTAGAAGAAACATCAAAAGAAAAAAGGGAAAAAATCATACAAGAAGCTTTAAATTTAACACTTCTATCTAAAAATTTACTAGATGGAAAAAATCTTACAGATTTTATATCAAAAAAATTAAAAGATCTTGTTCAAGAATAGATATTTATTTATTAAATTTTTTTAATTTAATCCCTGTAAATATTTTTTTTGTATATAAGGGAAAATCTGAATTTTGTATCCATCCATAGTAATTAGGATCTTTTTCAAAAATTTCAAAAACTTTCTCTCCTTTATATTTTCCAAAATTGAATATTTCATTTCCTTCTTCATCTATTTTTATAAATCCAGCAAGATCTGCTATATTTTTTTGATGAGAAAATTGATTGAGACTTTTAACATCTTTTTTTAAGTTATCATATTTTTCTAGTTGTGCTAATAATATTTCGTATGTAGCAAATGTATCAGCTTTAGAACTATGGGCTTTTATAAGCTCTTTATTACAATAATATTTATAAGCAGCAGAAAGGGTTCTAGGTTCCATTTTATGAAATATAACTTGAATATCTATAGTTTTATGTTTTTTAATATCAAAGGTCATTCCTGCACGAAGCATTTCTTCGGCTAAAATTGGAATATCAAATCTATTAGAATTATATCCAGCTAGATCTGTATTTTCAATCATTCTAAAAATAGAAAAAGCTACATCTTTAAATTTAAGTTTTCCTTTCACATCTTCATCTTTAATACCATGAATAGCTGTTGATTGCGGAGGAATAGGAATTCCAGGACAAATTAACCAAGTTTTAGCTTCTTGATCCCCATCCGGAAATATTTTTAATATGGATATTTCTATGATTCTATCTCTCCCGATGTTGATTCCTGTTGCTTCTATATCAAAAAAACAAATAGGACGATAAAGTTTTAATTTCATGTTTTTTAATATGAATTTTTTTTTAATCTATGAAAACAGATTGAGATTATTATGTAAAAAATAATAATGCATGGTAAAGCCACTACATGTAAAGTTAATAAAAGAAATATACTAATCAATAAAAAGAAATAACGCATTTTATTTTTTTTCCAAGAAAAATCTTCAAAATTGAAAGAAAACATTGGAATCTTGGATAGTAAAAAATAACAGGAAAGAAATATAATAAAAAGCATTGTAATAATATATATCATTTTTTTTTTGAAAAAAAAAACATGGTGATCTGTAATTATAATAGATAAAGAAGAAAAAAATAAAGCATTTATAGGAGTTGTTAGACCCTTAATATAGTTTTTATGAGGTGTTATGTTAAATCTAGCCAAACGACATGCAGAAATAATAGAAATCAAGAAAGCAAGATACTCAATAAATGGAATAGGAGACTTTTTTTCCAATAAACTAAAAACTATTATAGACGGAACTATTCCAAAAGAAACCATATCTGCTAGAGAATCTAACTCTTTTCCAAATGGATTTTCATTTTTTGTTAATCTAGAAAAAAAACCATCCAAAAAATCAAAAATTATTGAAAATAAAGTAGCAATAGCTGAATAATCAAAGTTTTTTGATCGTAAAAATATTATAGAAATACATCCACAAAACAGATTTGATAAAGTTAATATATTAGGAATTATTTTTATTGTAATCAAAATGTGTAATAAAAATTGTTCTAAAGTAACAAATATTATTTTATAATGATAAAACTATTTTATGAAATTTCTAATTTTCATATTAAAAGAGAATCTTTATTAATCAAGGATATCTGTATTTTGTTAAATAATGAAGGTATGTATATTGGAAATATTAATTATATTTTTTGTACTGATAATTATCTTTTAGATATGAATAAAAAATATTTGAAAAAAAATTTTTATACGGATGTATTGGCATTTAATTATTCTATCAATAAAAGTATTTCGGGAGATATATTTATTAGTGTAGATCGTGTTTTTGATAATTCCAAACAATGGAATCAATTTTTTATATATGAATTAAAACGTGTAATGATACATGCTGTATTACATTTTTTAGGATATAATGATCATAATTATATGGAAAAAAAAATTATGAAAAAAAAAGAAGAGTTTTATTTAAATTTATTTCAATTTTAAAAAAACCATGTTTTTAGATATATATGATGTAATTGTAGTTGGTGGAGGTCATGCGGGAATAGAAGCCGCTTATGCTTCTTCTAAGATGGGATCAAAAACTTTACTTATTACTACCAATTTACAAACTATAGGTCAAATGTCATGTAATCCAGCTATAGGAGGGATTGCTAAAGGACAGATTGTTAGAGAAATCGATGCTTTAGGAGGAGGTTCTGCAATTGTTACAGATTCTAGTACAATTCAATTTAGAATGCTTAACAAATCTAAAGGCCCTGCTATGTGGAGTCCTAGGGCTCAATGTGATAGAAAATTATTTTCTTATTATTGGAGACTTTTTATAGAAAGAAATTCTAAATTGGATATATACCAAGATACAGTGACATCTTTAATAATAGAAGAATATAAGATTAAAGGAGTCAAAACTTTTTTTGGATTAAAAATTAAAGCAAAATCAGTCATACTTACAAATGGTACATTTTTAAATGGGAAAATCCATATTGGAGAAAAAAAAATTAATGGAGGAAGAATAGCTGAAAAAGAAGTTAGAGGAATCACGGAACAATTAACTAAAAATTTTGGATTTAGATTTGGAAGAATGAAAACAGGGACATCTCCAAGAATAGATGGACGTTCTTTAAATTATGATCAAATGGTATCTCAAAATGGAGATGTAAATCCAAAAAAATTTTCTTTTTTTTACAACAAAAAAAAATTGAAAAAACAACTAAAATGTTATATTACTTACACTAATCAAAAAGTACATGATTTTATACGTAATAATTTTAATCATTCTCCAGTTTATACAGGATCTATACAAGGGATCAGTCCTAGATATTGTCCATCTATAGAAGAGAAAATTTTTAGATTTTCGGATAAAAAAGAACATACCATATTTGTTGAACCAGAAGGATGGAATACTGTAGAAATGTATGTAAATGGTTTTTCTACTTCTTTTCCAGAAGAAATACAATATGAGTCTTTAAAAAAAATTTCAGGTTTTGAAAAAGTAAAAATATTGAAACCTGGATATGCTATTGAATATGATTTCTTTCCTCCAGAACAATTGAAAGTAACTTTAGAAAGTAAAATTATAGAAAACCTTTTTTTTGCTGGACAAGTTAATGGAACAACTGGATATGAGGAAGCGGCCGCTCAGGGATTAATGGCAGGAATTAATGTTCATTTAAAAATTCATCAAAAAGAACCATTTATCCTAAAAAGGAATCAAGCTTATATTGGAGTTTTGATAGATGATTTGATTACAAAGGGAACAGAAGAACCTTATAGAATGTTTACTTCTAGAGCTGAATATAGAATGTTATTACGACAAGATAATGCTGATGAAAGATTGACCCCTATGGGATACAATATAGGTTTAATTTCAGAAGATAAAATGAGGATGCTAGATATAAAAAAATCTAAGATAGAAAAATGTATGTATTTTTTTGAAAAAAATAATTTTGATCCAAAAACTATAAATCCTATATTACATAGGAAAAATTCTCCTAAAATCTATCACAATAAAAAAATAAAAACTATTTTATCTCGTTCTGAAATTGATATTAAAGATATTATATGCGTTCCATTTTTGATGGAAGAAATTAAAAAAAATGGTTTTTCACAGGAAATATTAGAACAAGTTTCTATTAGAATTAAATATAAAGGATATATAGATAGAGAAAAGGAAAATGCAAAAAAATTATTAAGATTAGAAAATATTAGAATTCCGAATGACTTTGATTACAAATCAATTAAATCTCTCTCCTCAGAAGGAAGAGAAAAATTGGATTATTATCGTCCTATATCACTAGCTCAAGCTTCAAGAATTAGTGGGATATCTCCTTCAGATTTAAGTATTTTACTTATTTATATGGGACGTTAAAATTGTGAATACTATTGTTTCGGGATACAATAAATAAATCTTCATCTTCTTTTTTCATGTAAAACTTTTCTCTTGCTAATTTCTCAAGATATTTAGAATCTGTTGTTAATTTTTTTAATTGAGTTCCTTCTGATGAAATTTTCTTTTTCAAGAAATCTCTATTGAATGTCATTTCCTGAATACTTTTTTTAAATTTAAAATGTAACATTAAAGAATTGGAATCAAAAAAAGACATCCATATAAAGAAAAAAAGACTAATCCAAAAGTATTTATTTTTAAGTATTTCGTATTTTTTTTCTTTTTTCATACTTATTAAAACGTACTGAAAATATGTTAATTAATATACTCATAATCCAATAAATACTGAAAAAAGATAAAAAAAATATACACCAGAAACCAGATATCGTCATGAGTAAAAAAAGTAAAAATCCTATAAATTTAATAATCATAGACTAATTATAATTTTATATAATTTCGCAAAAAAATAGGACAATGACATATAGAACAGAAAAAGATACATTGGGAATAGTTAAAGTCCCTGTAAATAAATATTGGGGGGCACAAACAGAAAGATCTAGAAACAATTTTAAAATAGGAACAGAATCTTCTATGCCAATAGAAATTATTCATGCATTTGGACTTTTAAAAAAAGCAGCTGCTCATGTTAACTTTGAATTGGGGATTTTATCTAAAAAAAAGAAAGATATGATATCCTTAGTTTGTGATGAAATTATAGATAAAAAGTTAGATGATCAATTTCCTTTAGTTATATGGCAAACCGGTTCAGGGACCCATACCAATATGAATATAAATGAGGTTATCTCTAACAGAGCTCATGTTTTAATGGGAGGAATACTAGGAAATTCTCCTTCTTATATTCATCCCAATGATGATGTAAATATGTCTCAATCATCTAATGATACCTTTCCTACAGCAATGCATATAGCTTCTTATCAAAAATTAGTAAAAAGAACTATTCCTTCTATCCAGAAATTAAAAAAAATTATGAAAAAAAAATCTGAATTATTTCATAATGTTATTAAAATAGGTAGAACCCATCTGATGGATGCTATACCTATTACTTTAGGACAAGAATTTTCTGGATATGTATCTCAAATAGATCATGGATTGAATGCTATTAAAAAAACTTTAGATCATCTTTCTGAATTAGCTATAGGAGGAACAGCTGTAGGAACAGGGTTGAATGCTCCTAAAAAGTATGATATCAAAATGACCGAATATATATGTAAATATACTGGCTTACCTTTTAAAGTAGCAAAAAATAAATTTGAAGCATTGTCATCTCATGATGCTATAGTAGAATCTCATAATGCTCTTAAACAAATAGCTGTTTCTTTAATTAAAATATCAAATGATATTCGTTTTTTAGCTTCTGGACCACGTTCAGGAATTGGAGAAATTTATATTCCTGAAAATGAACCCGGATCTTCTATTATGCCTGGAAAAGTAAATCCGACTCAATGTGAAGCAATGATTATGGTTTGCACTCAGATTATAGGAAATGATATGGCTATTTCTATGGCTGGATCTTCAGGAAATTATGAATTAAATGTAGCTAAACCGCTAATGGCATATAATTTTTTACAATCTTCCCAACTTCTTGCAGATGCTTGTACTTCTTTTTCTTCTTTTTGCGTTAGAGGAATAAAACCAAACTATCAAAGAATTAAAGAATTTTTAGATAAATCTTTAATGTTAGTTACAGCTCTTAATACTCATATTGGATATGAAAAATCAGCAAAAATTGCAAAATATGCTTATGAAAATAATAGTACATTAAAAGAAGAAGCGATTCGATTAGGATATTTAACTGTTGATGAATTTGAAAAATTAGTTAATCCATCCAAAATGGTGTGAATTTGAATTATTTTTTTTCAAAAAAATAATTTTTCTACATTAAAATGAATGATATCTGATATTTTTTCTTCTGAAGTAGAATAAATTTGTGATAATTTCTTTAAAATTATTCTTAAATTTTTTGGTTCATTTCTTTTTCCTCTAAAAGGATGTGGAGAAAGATAAGGAGAATCAGTTTCTAATACAATATGATTCAGACTTATTTTATGTAAAAAAAGATTAACATTATTGTTTTTAAAAGTAATCATTCCTCCAATACCTAGTTTTATTCCAAGATCAATAATTTTTTGAGCTTGTTCCAAAGTTCCGGAAAAACAATGAAAGACCCCTTTCAGAGAAGAGTTTTTTTCTTTTGATAAAATATGAAAAACTTTATCAAAAGCTTTTCTACAGTGTATAACAACGGGTAATTTTTTTTGTTTAGCCCATTGTATTTGAATTTGAAAAGCATATTCTTGTTCAGAAACAAACTTTTTTTCCGAATATAAATCCATTCCAATTTCTCCTATAGAAATAAAGGGATGGTTATATAACCAAGTTTCAATATTTTTCAATTCTTTTTCTAAACTATTTGGATAAACTTTATTCGGATGCAATCCTATCATGGGAAAACATACATTAGGATATTTTTTTTCTAATTTTAATATATTAGGTACAGTGGAACTATCTAAAGAAGGAAGTAAAAATCTATTGATTCCTTGATGAAAGGCTGTTTGTATTACAAAATTAATATCTTCATTAAATTCTTTCATGTATAAATGCGTATGAGTATCAGTAATTTTCATATAAAAATTAATTTTAAATCAAAATATTTTATGAAAGCTTATTTATTTCCTGGTCAAGGATCTCAATTTTTAGGAATGGGAAAAAATTTATACAAAAATTCTCATTTAGCAAAAAAATTATTTCAATTATCTGACGAAGTTTTAGGTTTTCGAATCACATCTGTAATGTTTGAGGGATCTATGGATATTTTAAAAAATACAAAATACACACAATTAGCAATTTATATATATTCAGTTATAAAAGCAAAAATATCAAATAATTTTGAACCGGATATGGTTGCTGGCCATTCTCTTGGTGAATTATCTGCTTTAGCTGCAATTGATGTATTTTCTTTTGAAGATGGATTAAAATTAGTGAATCAAAGAGCTTCAATTATGCAAGATATTTGTGAATCAACTCATGGAGGAATGGCAGTAGTGTTTGGGTTAAATGATTCTATGATAGAAGATGCTTGTAAAAAAGATCATGGAATTATAGTTCCATCTAATTATAATAGCCCTGAACAATTAGTAATTTCCGGAGAAATTCAAGCTTTGAGAAGAGTTTGTTCTTTTCTCAAAAAAATAGGGGCTAGAAAAATATTTATTCTTCCTGTTCATGGAGCTTTTCATTCTCCGATTATGAAACCAGCTCAGAAAAAATTTAAAAAAATTGTAAATAAAATTTATTTTAAAAATTCTAAATATCCAATTTATCAAAATGTAACGGCTCTTCCCGTCATAAAATCTGTTGATATAAAAAATAATCTTGTAGAACAATTGACTTATCCAGTTAAATGGAAACAATCTATAAAAAATATGATGGATGATGGCGCTAGTACATTTACGGAAATAGGACCTGGAAATATTTTACAAGGTTTAATTAAAAAAATTTTAAGAAAATCTACCTAAAAAATATAAGTCCATAATGCATCGACATAGATATAAACATTTTTTTTATAGTCATGGAAAACTCCTGCTAACAGGAGAATATTTTATTCTGTGTGGAGCTTGTGGATTAGCTCTACCTACAGTGAAAGGACAATCATTAACTATCTTTAGACATAATTTATCTTCTATTTTACATTGGAAATGTTATGATGAAATTAATAAACCTTGGTTTGAAGGAATCTTTAAACTTCCTTCTTTAGATATTTGTTATGAAACAGAAAAAAATACAGCTCTTAAACTAAGAAACATATTATTAAAATCAAAAAAAATTCAAAAAAATTTTCTTCCTAATTCATTGGGAATATATGTTGAAACACAATTGGAATTTCCAAGAAATTGGGGTTTAGGCAGTAGTTCTACTTTAATTAATAACATAGCTAAATGGGCTAAAATAAATCCTTATATGTTATTAGGTAACTATTTTCCAGGTAGTGGGTATGATATAGCTTGTGTTTCAAGTTCAAAGCCCATAATTTATAAACTATGGAATAATAAACCTCATATTATTCCTATAGAATTTAATCCACCATTCAAAGATCAACTTTTTTTTCTCCATCTTAATAAAAAACAGAATACTTGTGATGAAATACGATTTTTTCGTTCTAATATATCTAATATATCTGATAAAAATATTGAGTCTATATCTTATATAACTCATAAAATTCCTTTTTGTCAAACTTTAAAAGAATTCGAAGAATTATTGCTACAACATGAAAATATTATATCCAAAATACTGAAACTTCCTACTGTTAAAGAAGTATATTTTCCAGATTATATAGGAGTAGTAAAAAGTCTAGGTGCTTGGGGAGGAGATTTTGTTTTGATAAGTTATAGAAAAGGAATGAAAAATTATTTTTCTAAGAAAGGATTTGATACACTTATTTCATTTGACGAAATGATTTATAAAATATAAAATTTACATTTTATTTTATATATTTAAAAAATTTATTAATTAATTTATTATGTGCAGTGTCGTGAATTTTAATATCAATGGATATCATTACCAACTTCCTGTAATTTATGGAACTTTTTATGAAAAAGCTATTAATATTTCTCAATTAAGAGAAAATACAGGTTTTATAACATTTGATCCTGGATTTAAAAATACAGGAATAACCAAAAGCTCTATTAGTTTTATAGATGGAGAAAAAGGAGAACTTTTATATAGAGGATATCCTATTGAACAAATTATTAATAAATGTTCATTTATAGAAACAAGTTATCTTATTTTAAATGGAGAACTTCCTAACACTGCACAACTCAAGTCTTTTTCTGAAAAAATAAAAAAATTTAATTATATTCATAGAGAAATAAGTCAAATACTTGATAATATTCCTAATTTTTATCATCCAATGGGGATTTTGTCTTCTCTTACTTATATTTTAGATGCATTTACAAATTGTTTACAGGAAGAAGACATGTATCTTCACTTGATAGCTCAATTACCTATATTAGCTGCTTTAACTTACAGAAAAAAAGTTGGATTACCTCCTTCTCATGCAGATCATCATCTTGATTATATTTCCAATTTATTAAAAATGTTTTTTTCTATTCCTAATAAATCTTATGAACAAAATCCGATTATTGCGGATGCTTTGAATAAACTTTTAATATTACATGCTGATCATGAGCAAAATTGTTCCACAACGACCGTTCGATTGTTAGGTTCTGCTCATGCTGGATTATTTTCGTCTATATCTGCAGGAATGAGCGCACTTTGGGGAAGATTACATGGAGGGGCTAATCAAGCTGTAATTGAAATGTTAGAAGCTATTTTAAATAGTGGAGGGAATATAAAAAAGTGGATAGAAAAAGCAAAAAATAAGAAAGATCCATTTCGTCTCATGGGATTTGGACATAGGATTTATAAAAATTTTGATCCTAGAGCTAAAATAGCTAAAAAAGTAGCTGAAAATGTTATTCAAAAATTAGGAATTTATGATCCAATATTGGAATTGGCAAAAAATCTTGAAGAAAATGCACTTCAGGATCCTTATTTTGTAGAAAAGAAACTGTATCCTAACATTGATTTCTATTCCGGAATTATTTATAAAGCTATAGGTATTCCAAAAGATATGTTTACTGTTATGTTTGCTTTAGGTAGATTACCAGGATGGATGGCTCATTGGAAAGAGATGAAATCAAATAGAGATCCTATAGGTAGACCTAGACAAATTTATATAGGATACAAAAAAAGAAATATAAAAAACTAGTGCGGGCGAAGGGATTCGAACCCTTATGCCTAATAGGCATCAGATCCTAATTCTGACGTGTCTACCCATTTCACCACGCCCACTTACTGGTTTGGAAATTTATAATAAATTTTAATGAAAATAAAAAGAAGATGATACTATTTCGTTATTTTTATTTAGAATTTGATATTCTGTGTATTTAAATGAATCTCTTGGAATTATTTTAATCCATTTTTTATATTTTAATAACCATTTTTGTTGAATAGAAGGGAATCCTTTTTTTAAATAAGCTGAAACAAAAGAATGAGTATGTAATTGAATTCCTTTGTGATTTTTTATAATAGTTTCTATAACAAATTCTAAATGATGAATATAATTTTCAGGATAATTTTTCGATTTTTTATTATCTATATTCATTTTTTTTAATTCAGGTCTGACTCTATGACGAGTAAATTGAACTAGACCAAATTTATTGGGAGGTAAAATTTGATGTTTTGCTCTATCATTTTTCATTTTATCTTTTAGATGTTCATATAATTGTTTTTTTTGCATGGAATCAGACATATCTATAAAATCCACTACAATGATACCTCCCATATCTCTCAATCTAAGCTGTCTTGCTATTTCAGTAGCCGCTAATAGATTTATTTTTAAAATATTATCAATTCTTTCTGATTCCGTACAGTTCTTCATCATGTGATTACTCATTCCACTATTAACATCTATGACATGTAAAGCTTCAGTATGTTCTATGATAAGATATGCTCCGTTATCAAGAGGGACATTTTTACCTAAAAAAATTTGTATTTGCTTTTCTATTCCATATTTTTCAAATATGGGAATATTTCCTTTATAATATTTAATGATATTGGTTTTTTCTGGAGCAATTATAGATAAATATGAATGAATTTCTCGGCAAAGAAAACTGTTATTACAATAAATAGATTTAAAATCGTCATTAAATATATCTCTTAATATACAATAAGTTTTACTGTTTTCACTTAATACCCGAACTGGAGGAAAAAGTTTTATTAAATTATTTAATGTTTTTTTCCATTTTTTAATTAAAAAAATTAGTTCTTTATTCAATACTTCTTCTATTTCATTATCAGCAGCTGTACGAATAATAATACCAAATTCATTGGGTATTATTTCTTTTATATAAGAAATTAATCTACTTCTTTCTTTTATGTTTTTTATTTTTTTAGAAATAGAAATTTTTTCTGAAAAAGGTATAAGTACTAAATTCCTCCCTGGAATACAAATTTTTGTAGTAAGTTTTAGTCCTTTATTAGAAATAGGTTCTTTTGAAATTTGAACCAATATTTTTTGTCCAATATGCAATATATGATCTATAGAATTTTCTTTTTCTTTATTTTCAAAATCATTAATAAAAGACTTTTTTTTTACTTTTATGTGATTTTTATATATAAAATCTAGTATTTGATTGGTTTGAAATCCTACATCATCATAATGTAAAAAAGCACCTTTTGAATGTCCTATATCTATGATCGCAGCATTTAATCCATATAAAATTTTTTTAACTATTCCTAAATAAATATCTCCTACAGAGAATTTTCTATCAAAAACATCTCTATGAAGCTCCCGTAACTTTCCTGCTTCCAAAAGAGCTATCTTAACTTCTTGTTCTTCTGCATTTATAATTAACTCTTTACACATACACAAAAACAAGGAAAAAAGTTTTAAAAATTATTATTTCTTTTTATGTCTATTTTTCCTATTTCTTTTTTTTCTTTTATGGGTAGCGATTTTACGTCTTTTTCTTTTTTTTCCGTTTGGCATAATTTTCATTTAGTAATGATATGATTCTATATTCCCATTTTATTTTTTTATAGGAACATTTTTTTTCACTAATTCTGTAAAAGATTTTGCAGGTTTAAATGCTGGTATATTATGCGCAGGAATTACAATAGACATATCTTTGGATATATGACGTCCAAGTTTTTTCGCTCGGTATTTAATAATAAATGACCCAAATCCTCTTAAATAAACATTTTCTCCTGATGTTAAACTTTGTTTAATTTTTTTCATAAATGTTTCTATAACCTTTTGCGTATTAATTCTCTCAGATCCAGTTTCTGATATGATTTCTGTTATTATATCTGCTTTTGTCATGTTAAATCATTATATCGAATAACAAAATTTGGTTTCCTAAATATACCAATTTTTTATAAAATTGCTCTAAAATTAAAGATATATGGATTTTTCTAAAAAAATAATAAATTGGTACGAAAAAAATAAAAGAAAACTTCCTTGGAGAGAAACCAAAAATCCATATTATATATTGGTTTCAGAATTTATGTTGCAACAAACAAGAGTTTCACAAATCATAAAGTATTATCTAAACTTTATCAAAAAATTTCCAAGTTTAGAAAAATTAGCTCAAGCAGAAGAAAAAGATGTGTTGAAAGAATGGGAAGGGTTAGGTTACTATTCTAGAGCCAAGAACTTACATTTTTTTGCTAAAAAATTAAAAAATGATAAAAAATTTTTTCCAAAAAAATATAAAGAATTAATAAAATATAAAGGAATAGGTCCATATACAGGGGCTGCTGTGGCTTCTATATGTTTTAAGGAAATAATCCCCGCTATTGATGGAAATGCTTTCAGAGTTTTTTCTAGATATTTTGGAATTTACAATGATATCACATCCACTGCTACAAAAAATATGTTTAGAGTTATTGTTTCAAAAATAATGGATTTTGAACAACCAGGAATTTTTAATCAAGCAATTATGGATTTAGGTTCTATTTTATGTACTCCAAAAAATACTAAATGTTTATTATGTCCTATTAAAGATTCTTGCTTTTCCATTCAAAATAAAACTGTATATAAATTACCTGTAAAAAAAATAAATAAATTTATAAGACATAGATTTTTTTATTATCTTTTCATATGCGATCGTAATAATAATATTTGTATAAATAAAAGATCAAGTAAAGATATCTGGAAGGGCCTTTATGATTTTCCTTTAATAGAATCGAAAAACAATCTTTTAATTAATGAAATAATAGATACAGTTTGGGAAAAATTTAGAATAATTGTTTATAAAACTTTAATTTATAAAATAGAACATAAACTCACTCATCAAATTTTATCAATTCGATTTTTTAATTGTGAAATTTTACAAGATTTAAATAAAAATATATTTTTTCAAAAATTTTTTTTTATACCACATAATCAAATAGGAGTCTATCCTTTTCCTCGTCCTATTATCTTATTTTTAAAACATAAAAAAATGATTTAGTTTTTATTTTTTGATGATCCCTAATCTAATATGAATTTAAGATCCATTTTTTATCATATTTTTTTTCTAAAAATTATTATCAAAATTTAATCTATTGGAAAAAGAATCTTCGACGAATATTTTTTTGGAAAAAACTTTATATTTAGTTTTTTATTTTGCATTGATAATAATACTGTTATTATTTTCTGCATTAATATCTGGATCAGAAACTGCTTTTTTTTGTATCGAAAAAAAAACTCTTGATAGAGAAAGAAAAAAAAACTCTTATAAAGGAAATATAGTGTTTCAAATTCTTAGAGATAAGAAAAAACTCTTAGCAACAATATTAATATCTAATAATTTTTCTAATATTGGAATAGTCATATTAAGTTCTTATTTAATAACAGAATTTTTACAAAACAAATATTTAATTATTTATAACCAATTTCATATCCCTATTAATTTCCTTTTAGAAGTGATTGTTCTTACTTTTATTTTACTTTTATTTGGAGAAATTATCCCTAAAATCTATGCTAGTAAAAATAATTTACGTTTCGCTATTTTCATGGCAAGACCCTTAATGATTCTTAGCAAAATATTAGATCCAGTCAGTAAGATTATAATCTTTATTTCAAAATCTATAGAAAGAAAAATAATAAAGAAAAAAAATATTATTTCTGTAGATCAGCTTTCGAAGGCTTTGAAAATCACATCTAAAAATCAAAAAAATGTGAAAGAACGTCAATTTTTACAAAGAATTGTTGATTTTGGAAATACAGAGACTCATCAAATTATGACTCCAAGAATAGATATGTTTGCTTTAAACAGTAAAGTAAATTTTTCTTCTGTTTTAGAATTAGTTCGGAATCAAGGATATTCTCGCATTCCTGTGTATAAAGATAGTATTGATGATATAGAAGGAGTTCTTTTTGCTAAAGATCTACTTCCGTTTATTTATGACATAAATTTTAAATGGAATAGACTAATTCATACTCCTTTTTTTGTTCCAGAAAAAAAAAAGATAGATGATCTTTTGAACGATTTTAAAAAAAGAAAAATACATTTAGCTATTGTAGTAGATGAATATGGAGGAACATGTGGTTTAGTTACTCTTGAAGATGTGATAGAGGAAATAGTAGGAGATATTATTGATGAATTTGATGAAGAAGACATGACTTATTCTAAACTAAATAAAAATAATTATTTATTTGATGGAAAAACATCTTTAATTAATTTCTATCGTATTATGGATATTAAAGAAGAAGTTTTTTTTGAAAATAAAAAAGGAGATGCAGATACTTTAGGAGGATTTATTATGGAAATAAGTAAAAAATTTCCCAAAAAAAAACAGGAAATAAATTTTTTAAATTATTCTTTTATTATAAGAAGTATTGATCATAAAAGAATCAGGACTATAGAAGTTATAAGAAAAAAAATGAATTAGAAAAAAAAATTAAATTTATGTAACATTATAGTTTTTTAATTTATAACATAAAATGAATATCATGAAAAAAAACATGATTTTTGTTTCTATTATATTTTTAATCATAGTAACTGCTGGTACATATTTTTTTTTAAAAAAATTTTTTTTATATCCTTCAGAAGAAAAAGCAATGAAAGAATTGAATTATGCTCAACAATATCTTTCTATGGGAGATATAAATAAAGCCTTAAATAGAAAAAATATTAAAATAAATTATTTAGGATTTTCAGGGATAGCTTCTAAATATCCTTTTACTAAAGCAGGAAATATTTCTAAATTTTATGCAGGAATTTGCTATTATAAATTAGGTTATTACAAAGAATCCATAAAAATCATGAAAAGTTTTTACGCAAAAGACGAATTTTTATCTTCTATAAAATACGGAATGATAGGCGATGCTTTTATTCAAATAAAAAATAAAAAGGAGGCTTTAAAAAATTATGTTATAGCAGCAAATATAAGAGATAATGAAATCACAACACCTCTTTATTATTATAAAGCCGGATTGTTAAATTTTTCTATGAAAAAATATAAAGATTCTAAATATTTTCTAAAAAAAATAGATAAAAAATATCCTTTGTTTTTGTATAAAAAAAATGTTGAAAAATATCTTATGTTTATTGAAAACAAGTTATAAATTATATGTATGAAAATAGATCCTGCTTATTCTTATTCATTAGATAAAAAAAAAATAAAAAATGCAAATTTAAAATTTGCTATTATAGTTTCTTTATGGAATAGAGAAATTACGAGTAGATTATATAAAGGTGCTTATGATACTTTAATTCAATCAGGGGTGTTAAAAGAACAAATTCAAACTTGGGAAGTTCCTGGAAGTTATGAATTAATTTATTCTTCTAAAAAAATAGCTCATTATTATAACTTTGATTCAATCATTGTAATAGGATCCCTAATACAAGGAGAAACACCTCATTTTGAATATTTATGTCAAGCTATTTCGCATGGAATTAAAGATATTAACATAATATATGATGTACCTGTTATATTTTGTGTTCTTTCTGATAGAAATCAACAACAATCTTTTGATCGATCAGGCGGAAAAAATGGAAATAAGGGAATAGAATGTGCCAGAACAGCTATATATATGTCTTTATTTAAAAAATCTATAAAATGAAAAATGTTATTCAATTTTTACCTGAAAAAGTTATTCAGCAAATAGCTGCAGGAGAGGTCATACAACGTCCTTCTTCTGTTTTAAGAGAACTTTTAGAAAATGCAATAGATGCAAACGCAAAAATGATTGATATTTTTATAAAAGATTCAGGAAAAACATTGATTCAATTAATAGATGATGGAATAGGAATGAGTATTCATGATGCTAAAATAAGTATTCAAAGACATGCTACTTCTAAAATTAAAAAAACTGATGATCTTTTCCAGATTAAAACAAAAGGATTTAGAGGAGAAGCTTTAGCTTCTATAGCACTTATTTCTCAATTAGAAATACAAACTAAAAATAAAGAAAATATTGTAGGAATTCAACTTTTTGTAGAAGAAGGAAAAATAAAAAAAAAAATTCCTTTAAATATGCTTCAAGGAACAAGAATTTCGGTAAAAAATATTTTTTATAAACTTCCTGTCAGAAGACAATTTTTGAAATCCTCTAAAATAGAATATCAACATATTATTCATGAATTTTATAAAATAGTTTTAGCACACAGAAATATAACATATCGTTTTTATCATAATGATAAAATTATTTTTTTTTTTAAAAAAGCTTCTTTAATAGAAAGAATACAAGAAATTTTTAAAAATAAAAAAAAAAATTTAGTTCCCATTTTTATAAAAAAAAATAGAATTCTTGTAGAAGGATTTGTTAGTGTTCCAGATGTTTCTATTAAAAAAGGAGATCAATTTTTATTGGTCAATCAACGTTGTGTTACGCATTTATTTTTACATAAAAAAATTATTCATGCCTATGATGGTTTTTTGAAAGATTTTAAAACAGCTTCTTATTTTATTTTTATTTCTATAGATTCTAGTTTAGTCAATTGGAATATACATCCAACAAAAAAAGAAGTAAAATTAGAAGAAGAAGAGATTATTGGTAAAATGATTCAACAAGAAATTAAAAATATTCTATTTTTTCAATATAAAGTAAAAAGCAAAGAATTGAAAAACTATGATGTTTTTTTATCTTGTAAATCACTTAAAAAAGATTATTTATTAAGTAGTTTTTATGATAAACTTTATAATAAAGAAAAAATTTTTCAATTAGAAAATTGGTTTCAGAAAATTAATGAATCTGATTCTGATACATTGACATTTAAAAATAATTTTCAATTAACAAATGAACTATGTTATTATATTTCTCGTAAAATAGAAATAAAAACTCTTCAGATTAATAGAAAATACATAATTTTTGTATTGAATAATGAGTATATGATATTAGTAGATCAACATAGAGCACATCAAAATATATTATTTGAGTTTTTTTTAAGGAAAAAAAATTTGTTAAGCCAACAATTTATTTTTCCCATAGAAGTTAAACTTTTGAATAGAGAATTCATTTCTTTGAATAATATTAAAAACGATTTGATAGATTTTGGATTTCATTTATATATTTGTAACGAATCAGTTTATTTATATTCTGTTCCTGAAAATATACATCAAAATATGTTGATTGAAGTTATTCAAAATATTATAACATATGATTTTATTAAAGGAGAAAAAAATAATAAAAAAAAACTTATTCAAATTATATCAAAATCCGCATCCATAAAATACGGGACAAAATTATATTCTGAAAGAATGGAATGTATAATTAAAGATTTATTTTCTTGTCATAATCCAAATTATACATATTCAGGAGATCCTGTATTTTTTGTTTTAAACAAAAATTTTTTTAAAAAGTGAATTTTTATACAAATTTCAATTCAGATGCTGTAAAACATTTAATTAGTATTAATATACTTGTATATACAGCTATTTTTGTTTTTTCACAATACAAAATAGAAAGTATCCTTTCTTTATATCATCCTTTAGATGAACGATTTGAATTATATCAAATTTTGACTCATATGTTTGTACATTCCAAACGGCTTTTTTTACATATAATTTTTAATATGTTAGCTTTATTTATGTTTGGAGGACAAATAGAAACTCTTTTGGGAGTAAAAAAATTTATAATTATATATTTTTTATCAGGTATTTTAGCTGCATTATTTCAGATCATATTTAATACCGGGGTGTTATATTATTTTGTTCAAACTTTAGATTTTTCACAAGCTAAAAAAACGTTAGATTATTTAAATGAAGAACAAAAAATAAATCTTTATAGTTCTATGTATTCTCCTATGATGGGAGCTTCTGGAGCCGTAAGTGGAATAGTAGGAGCTTTTGCTAAATTTTTTCCAGAACATAAAATTTTTATTTTACCTTTTCCTTTTCCAATAGCAGTTAGAAAAGCACTTGTAATTTTTATTTTTGGAAGTTTGGCTTCAGCTATTTTTAATTTAGCGCCTGGAGTTGCACATTTTGCTCATATTGGTGGTATTTTATCTGGTTATTTTATAGTAAGTTTTTTTATAAAAAATGAAAGAAATACTTTTTATTGAGTTTATTCGCTTTTAAATAAAAAAGAGGTCAAATATATAAATGACAATAAAGAAAATAAAGATAAATAAGAATATTTTCCATTTACTGTTCTCATAATACGATCCCAACGAAATTTCCAAAAAAATATATTCAAAGGACTTTTTCTATTCCAATCAATACTCATCCATATAAATATAGGTTTTCCTACTATATGATCTTCTGGAACAAAACCCCAATGTCGAGAATCAGATGAATTATGCCTATTATCTCCCATCATAAAATAATAATTATTTTTTACTTTGTAATATTTTTTTGAATCTATATTTGAATCTATATCAGATTTTTTAGCTTTTTCATAAGTAAAAATATCATTGTAAATATGAATATTTTTTAAACTTAATCTAATGAATTCTCCTTTTTTAGGTATGTGTAATGGACCAAAAAAATCCCTATTCCAACCATAATAATTAGGAGTTATACAATCTTCCTTAAAATCAATAGGAAGAATATACTCTTTTATAAAAACTATATTTTCGAATAAATTTTTTATCTGAGTTGCTTTTTTTTTGTTTAACATAATTTGATAAAAATATTCATCATTTTTTTCTCCAATATATTCAATATCTTCTATATCCATTTTATTTTTAATATATTCTATATTTAAAGGAATATTCACCGTTTTAATAAAATAAGCTTGTTGTTTTTCCAAAAAATATTTTTCTTTTTTATGGTTAACAAATAAAATTCCTTTTCTAATAGAAATTAAATCTCCAGGTAAACCTACACAACGTTTAACATAATGATCTTTTCGATCTATTATTTTATGATTAGAATCTTTAGGAAAATTAAAAACGACTATATCATTTCTTTGCACAGATTGTATAGATGGAAGACGAAAATAAGGCCATTGAAAAATGGAAATATAAGATTTTATATTTCCAATAATATTATTATGCGTGAAAGGGATGGAAATAGGAGATATAGGCATTCGTAATCCATAATGAATTTTACTAACTAATATAAAATCTCCGACTAATAAAGTTCTTTCCATAGAAGAAGTAGGAATGACAAAAGGTTGAATTATATAAGTATGAGTTATAAAAGAAAAAATAACAGCTAATAAAATTCCTCTATTATTTTCTTTTTTTTTTATATTATCTATTCTCGATAATTGTATTTTTTTAAAATAATTTATGTAATAAATATATAAACCTGCAGATAAAAAAAATAAAATAATATTTTTTTTTGTTTTTTTTAAAAAAGTATAAATTAGATCCATCCATAAAATAAAAATCAATATTATGCTAGTTAATGGAATAAGTAATAGAAAAATCCACCATATAGATCTTTTATAAATTTTTAAAAGAATGAAAATATTATATATAGGAATAAAAATTTTCCAATATTCTACCCCCAATTTTTTATAAAATTTCCATGTTCCTAAAACATGAATAATATGTTCAAGAAATAAAAAAATACCACTAAAAATAAAATATTGTAGCATAGATTTTATATTCCTAAAACCTCTTTCATAGAAAAAATACCTTTTTTATTTTGAATCCATTCTGCTGCAATAACAGCACCCAAAGCAAACCCTTCTCTACTATGTGCATTGTGTTGAATTTTGATATCCTCTATTTTAGATTCATATTTTACGATATGTATTCCTGTCACATTCTTGAATCTTTTTGATAAAATTAAGATCTGATTTTTTGTTTTTTTTTCATCCAAAATCCATGTTTTCTTCATTTTATTATGAATTATATCTTTTGCCAAAGAGAGTGCAGTTCCACTAGGTTTATCCATTTTTTCTTTGTGATGAATTTCTTCTATTGTTACTTCATAATCTTCAGAATAGAAAGATAATAGTTTTGATAATTTTTTATTAATTTCGAATAAAATATTCATTCCAATACTAAAATTAGAAGAATACAAAAAAGATCCATTTTTTTCTTTACATATTTTTTGAATGATTTCAAATTTTTCTAGCCATCCTGTAGTTCCACTCACTACAGGAATATTATTTTCTATACAAATTTTTACATTGTTAAATGCAGAATGAGGTTGACTAAATTCTATTGCTACATCTGAATTTGAATTATTTAATAAATGTAGAGTAGGAGTTTCATCATAACATAATGAAATTTTATGGTTTCTAATTTTTGCTATTTTTTCTATAGATTTTCCCATTTTTCCATATCCTATTATTGCTATATTCATATTATTTATTTTATGTTTATGATTGAAATAGAATTCATCATTCAAAGATAACTTATATTTTTTTTTGATGAAATATAAAGAAGTTCTATCTTTGAACAGATAGATATGAAAGAACAGTAATGATAATCAGGATTAGAAAAGCCCACGTGGTGAAAATGGTAGACACGCCACTTTGAGGGGGTGGTATCCGATATAGGATGTGCTGGTTCAAATCCAGTCGTGGGTACAAAATATAGAAATTTATTTATATCAGAATACGAAATAAATCTGGATTTTTATTCAAATATTGAAAATGAACTTTATGTTTTTTCATTCTTCCTATCAATCCGGAAAATTCGTTTTTATCTGCTAATTCTATTCCTATTACTGCTGGGCCTTCTTCTTTAGAAGTTTTCTTAGAGTATTCAAAATAAGCAATGTCGTCTTTTGGCCCTAAAATATTATTAACAAATTCTTTTAAAGCGCCAGCTCTTTGAGGAAATTTGACAATAAAATAATGCTTTTTTTCTTCATACAAAAGAGATCTTTCTCTTATTTCTTCCGTTCTGGTAATGTCATTATTTCCTCCACTTAGAATACATACGATAGTTTTTCCCTTTATTTCATCAGAATAAAAATCTAAAGCCGCTATTGAAAGAGCTCCAGCTGGTTCTGCTACAATAGCTTCTAAATTGTACAAATCTAAAATTGTTGTGCAAACTTTTCCCTCTGGAACAGTTCTTATATCAAATAATATTTGATTGCATATATTAAAATTTAATTCTCCTACTTTTTTTACTGAAGCTCCATCAATAAATCTATCTATTGTTTTTAACTCAACAATTTTACCTTTTTTTAAAGAATAACTCATAGATGGAGCCCCTTGAGGTTCTACTCCTATAATTTTAGTTTTAGAACTAAACTCTTGAAAATGACTACCCACACCAGAAGCTAATCCTCCTCCCCCAATAGGAATAAAAATATAATCTATATCCAAAACAGATTGTTGTAGGATTTCTAATCCAACCGTAGCTTGTCCTTCAATAATTTTAATATCATCAAAAGGATGAATAAAAATTTTTGCATTTTTTTTACAATCTTTCATTGCTTCATAACTAACTGCATCAAAAGTATCTCCTATAAGAATAATTTCAATATATTCTTTTCCAAACATTTTGACTCTTTCTACTTTTTGTTTAGGTGTAGTGCTGGGCATGTAGATTTTTCCAGGTATTTTTAATATGTTACAAGAATAAGCAACTCCTTGTGCATGATTCCCTGCGCTAGCACAAATAATTCCTTTTTTAAGTTGTTCTGTATGAGATAAACTTTTTATTTTATTATAAGCTCCTCTAATTTTGTATGAACGTATGATTTGCAAGTCTTCTCTTTTCAGAAAAACATTAGCTTTATATTTTTCTGATAAAAGATAATTTTTCTGTAATGGAGTTTCATAAATGATATCTTTTAAGATATTTTTGGCTTTAATTATTTCTTTGTAAGAAGGAAAATATCCTTTAAACTTATTTTTCAATATTTTAAAAATAAAATGAGTAAATATTATTGGTTTTTATCTTTTTCTTCCGGTCTAAGATTACGAATGATGGATCCTACTTTCCACAATTCACTTTTTTTAAGATTTTGCAATTCTTTTTGTAATTTTTCTCTATAATTTATATCACTATTAGCTTTTATAATTCTTTTTGCTTCGTTTCCAGAATAAACTTCATGATATAATTCTTGAAATATTGGAAAAGTAGCATCTCTAAATTTTTTCCACCAATCTAAAGCTCCTCTTTGCGCAGTCGTAGAACAATTAGCATACATCCAATCCATTCCTTTTTCCGATACTAGTGGCATTAAACTTTGAGTTAATTCTTCTACAGTTTCGTTAAAAGATTCTGAAGGAGAATGTCCTTTTTCTCTTAATATTTGATATTGCGCAGCAAAAATACCTTGTATTGCTCCCATTAAAGTTCCTCTTTCTCCTACTAAATCAGAATAGACTTCATTTTTAAAATTTGTTTCAAATAAATATCCAGAACCTATTCCAATTCCAATTGACAAAGTTTTTTCTAAACTATTTCCACTATAATCCTGATAAATAGCATAACTAGAATTAATTCCTTTTCCTTGTTTAAAAAGTTTTCTTAAACTGGTCCCTGATCCTTTGGGAGCTACTAAAAAAATATCTATATTTTTAGGAGGAAATATTTTTGTTTGATCACAAAAAGTTAATCCAAATCCATGTGAAAAATATAAAGATTTTCCTGTAGTTAAATATTTATTAAGAGTAGGCCAAAAAGATATTTGTCCTGCATCTGATAATAAATACATGAGTATAGTTCCTCTTTCAGAAGCTTCTTCCAAAGAAAAAAGATTTACATTTTCTATCCATCCGTCTTTTAACGCTTTTTTCCAAGAAGAAGAATGTTTTCTTTGTCCTACTATCACTTTAAATCCATTATCTCTTAAGTTCATAGATTGTCCAGGCCCTTGAACTCCATAACCTAATATAGAAATAGTTTCTTTTTTTAAAATTTCTCTAGCTTTAGATAATGGAAATTCATCTCTCGTAATAATAGTTTCTTCTATAGATCCAAATTTAATTTTCATATTTTATAATTTTTATTTAATTGTTTAAATTGATTAATTTAATATGTCGCTAGTGGTAAATCCATTTTTTTCCATGGATTTTTTATGGAATTTTCTTCTTCTAGTTTAGAATAGTAAACATGAATAATTCCAACTAACTTTTCTATTAATTTTTTGATTTTAAATAATTCATCTTCTTTACATTCTAAATCGAGAACATATTGAACATTATTGATTGCTTCATTATCATTATTACTAGATACATTAATATGATTAGTTTTTATATTTCTTCGATTTAATATAATAAGTATTCTACTTAATAATCTTGTTTCTTTTTCTCCTAAAATTATTATTCTGAATTGTTGCTTCATAGAGTTATATATTTATTAATTATGTTAAACGAATTTCATCTACAGCTGCTCCTGCAGGAATCATAGGAAAAACATTATCTTCTTTTTCTATTACAATTTCTAATAAAAAAGCTTTTTCATGATTTAATGCTTTTTTTACTGATTCTTTTAATTCTTCTCTTTTCTTCACTTTTTTTGCTTTAATGTTATAAGCATTAGCTAATTTTATAAAATCTGGATTAACTAATTCTGTACATGAATAACGTTTATCAAAAAAAAGTTGTTGCCACTGACGTACCATTCCCAAAAAATTATTATTTAATAATATAATTTTTACGGGAATATTATTTTGTAAAATAGTCCCCATTTCTTGTATTGTCATTTGGATCCCTCCATCTCCTACAACGCAAAGAACTTGCCTATCTTTGGCACCTAATTTAGCCCCTATAGAAGCTGGTAAAGCAAATCCCATAGTTCCTAAGCCGCCAGAAGTTATTTGACTTTTTTTGCAGGTAAAATTGAAATATCTTGAAGCAATCATTTGATGTTGTCCTACGTCCGTCACAAGAATTGCATTTTTTTGTTTGTATAGATTGATCCACTTGATCACTTCACCCATAGTAATCCCCTTTTTTTTTGGATTTAGATCTCTTTGTATTACAATGTCTTTTTCTTTTTTTTTAAGATGAAAAAATTTATCAATCCATTCTTGATGAATAGATTTATTAACATAAGAAATCAATTTTTTTAAAGATGCTTTACAATCTCCTAAAATTGGTATATGACATGAAATATTTTTATTTATTTCTGAAGAATCTATTTCTAAATGAATAATTTTAGCTTTTTTAGCATATTTTTTAACATCTCCAGTTACACGATCGTCAAATCGCATCCCTATTGCAATGAGAATATCACATTGATTAGTTAAAATATTGGGAGCATAATTTCCATGCATTCCTAACATACCTACATATAAATGATGATTACTATTCAGTGCTCCTAATCCTAATAGTGTGCTAGCTACCGGGATACCAGTTTTTTCAACAAAATTTTTGAACTCTTCTTCTGCTTCAGCTAAAATTATCCCTTGACCTACAAGAATCAAAGGTCTTACTGCCGAATTTATTAAATTTGCAGCTTCTATTATTCTTTTGTTTTCTATACAAGGATACGGATGAAAATTTTTCATATATTCGCAACGTGTATAGTGAAATACAGTTTTTTGAAACTGAGCATCTTTAGTAATATCTATTAATACAGGTCCTGGTCTTCCTTTTTTAGCTATAAAAAATCCTTTTTGAATTGATTTACAAATATCTTTAGCTTTTAATACTTGAATATTCCATTTAGTTACAGGAATAGAAATATCTATAATATTTGTTTCTTGAAAAGCATCAGTTCCTAATAAATGAGAAGAAACTTGTCCAGTAATACAAACAATAGGAGTACTATCTATCAAAGCATCTGCCAATCCAGTAATCAAATTAGTAGCTCCTGGACCTGAAGTGGTAAAACAAACCCCAATCTTTCCAGATGCTCTAGCGTATCCTTGTGCTGCATGAATAGATCCTTGTTCGTGACGCATGAGAATATGCGAAATAGAATTTAAATAATCGTGTAAAGAATCATATATAGGCATAATAGCACCACCTGGATATCCAAATATATATTCTACCTCTTCATATAAAAGTGCTTTTATTACTATTTCTGATCCATAGAATAACTTTTTTTCCATACACAACTAAAATTGATCTGTAATGCATCCTTCAGAAGCTGGAGATACCATTTTTGTATATTTATATAAATATCCTTTTTGAATTTTTAATAAAGGGGGAATCCATGATTTCCTCCTTTTTTGTATTTCTTCATTTTCTACTTCAAGAGTAATGGTATTATTTTCCGTATCTATTTTAATGAAATCATCATTTTTTACTAGAGCAATTAATCCTCCAGATTGTGCTTCTGGAGAAATATGTCCTACAACAAAACCATGTGATCCTCCTGAAAATCTACCATCTGTAATAAGAGCTACTTTTTTTCCTAATCCGGATCCCATAATGTATGATGTGGGTTTTAACATTTCTGGCATTCCTGGACCTCCTATTGGACCTACATATCGAATAACAATGACAACTCCAGGTAAAATTTTATTATTTAAAATAGCTTGATTTGCTTCTTCTTCTGAATTAAAAACATTTGCCTTTCCCCTAAAAATTGTTCCTTCTTTTCCTGTAATTTTAGCTATAGCTCCTTCGGGGGATAAATTTCCATACAAAATTCTAATATGTCCGTTTTTCTTTATGGGATTATCTAAAGAATGAATAATTTTTTGATTAAAAGTTATATTGGGAATATTTTTCATATTTTCAGATAATGTTTTACCAGTAACGGTTAAACAATCTCCTGATAATATTCCTTCATTCAATAAATATTTTATAATGACAGGCATTCCTCCTATATACATATGAATATCCTCCATTAAGAAAACTCCACTAGGTTTTAGATTTCCAATAAGAGGAACTTTATTGCTAATTTTTTGAAAATCTTTTAAAGAAAAATCAATATTTGCTGATTTAGCAATAGCTAAGAAATGTAAAACTAGATTTGTAGAACCTCCTAAACACATAGCTAATTTCACTCCATTTTTTATAGAAGTTTTTGTGACTATATCTTTTGGTTTTATTTTTTTTTTCAACAGATTTTTAATGTATATAGAAACCTCTTTACATTCCATCTTTTTATTTTCACTTGTTGAGGGAGAAGATGAAGAATAAGGAAGCATCATTCCCATAACTTCTAAAGCAGAAGCCATAGTATTGGCTGTATACATACCTCCACAAGCCCCTGGTCCTGGACAAGAATGTTTTATTATATTTTTATATTCATTTTCAGTAATTTTACAGGTATTTTTTTTACCTAAAGCTTCAAAAGAAGATACTACATCTAATTTTTTTCCATTATAATAACCGGAAGAAATACTTCCTCCATATACAATGATGGATGGTCTATTTAATCTAAGCAGAGCAATCATAACCCCTGGTATATTTTTGTCACATCCAGGGATGGCTATTACTCCATCATAATGATGAGAATCCACTACAGTTTCTATACTATCTGCTATAAGTTCTCTAGAAGGAAGTGAATATCTCATTCCTGATGTTCCCATAGTAATTCCATCACTTACTCCTATAGTAGTAAATTGAAATCCTACTAAATTTTTAGTTATAACCGATGATTTTATTTTTTTAGCCAATTGATCTAAATGCATGTTACAAGGATTTCCTTCGTACCAATTACTTACTATTCCTATCTGAGCCTTACAAAAATCTGATTCTTTCATTCCTGTGGCATATAACATAGCATGTGCCGCTGGCAAATTAGGTTCCTTTGTGATTTTTTTGCTAAAATCGTTAATTCTTTTTTTCATGAAATATTTTAATAAATCAAAAAGCCCTACTAATCTATCAAGTAGGGATAAAAAATAACACCAAACTTGAATAGTTTTATAAAAAAAACTAGACAAATTATAAATTATATAATATGCAAAAATATGAAAAAAATAGATTATATAAAAGCGGTTTTTAGGTATTTATTTTTATAATATTATTAATTTTTGACTAATTAATGAATATATTATAAAGTTTGCAATAAGAAATTATTTAAATTAAAAAAAACGAAATTTTATACTTATAAAATATATTCAATTTTTGAAAAAAATATAAAATATGAAATGATAGCAATTACTCCTGATCCTATCAATTCTTTTCCAATATACCAAACTGCAAATTGTCCTTCCGTAATAGCACACTGCATGTTATCAAACTCAATAAACATTCCTTTTTTTGTTTTATATAATTTTGATTTTTGTAACGGTTGTCTGTAACGAATTCTACAAAACACATTCATTTTTTCTCCTTCAAAAAGAGTAAGATCTTCCCGTATCCAATGAATATTCTTTTCCTGAATAAATAAAGATTTTCTATACAATCCTGGATGTTTTTTCCCCATACCTATATAAACAATATTTTCTTCTACATCAGTATCTATCACAAAAAGAGCCTCTTTGTAACCTCCTAATGCTATTCCCTTACGTTGACCTTTAGTAAAATAATAAGCTCCTTGATGATATCCAATTATTTTCCCATCTGATTTTTTGTATTTTTTTTTTCTTGATAAAAAAAATAATTCTTCTTCTTTAGAAGGAAAAATTTTTTTTTCTTGATATATTGAAGCATTAGAATTAATGTAAACTATTTCTCCTTTTTTTGGAAAAATTCTTTTTTTCAAAAATTTTGGCAAATTAATTTTTCCTACAAAACATAAACCTTGAGATTCTTTTTTATAAGCGTTCCATAATTTATGCATTTCTGCAATTTTTCTAACTTGATTTTTAGTTAGCGAACCTAATGGAAATAAAGATTTTTTCAATTGATATTGCGTTAATTGACATAAGAAATATGATTGATCTTTATTAAGGTCTTTTCCAATTAAAAGACGATAAATTGTTTTTCTATTTTTGACAATTTTTTCTTTATTAACATAATGTCCTGTAGCAATAAAATCCGCTCCTAAATCAAGAGCTTTTTTCAAAAAAATGTTAAATTTTATTTTTTTATTACATAAAATGTCTGGATTAGGGGTTTTTCCTAATCTATATTCGTCAAACATATAATTTATTACATGTTTTTTGTATTCATTTTTCATTTCAATTACTTGAAAGGGTATATTTAACTGTTTGGATACTAACATAGCATCAATACTATCTTCTTTCCAAGTACATTGATATTGATTAGAATTTTCCTCTTCCCAATTATGCATAAACAAGCCAATAACTTCATAACCCTTTTTTTTAAGAATTAATGCAGCAACACTTGAATCTACTCCACCTGAAAGTCCAACTACTACTTTTTGCATAAAAGTTCATAAATTTGTTTAATTTAATTCAT
Source organism: Blattabacterium cuenoti (assembly GCF_014252015.1). Taxonomy (NCBI): domain Bacteria; kingdom Pseudomonadati; phylum Bacteroidota; class Flavobacteriia; order Flavobacteriales; family Blattabacteriaceae; genus Blattabacterium; species Blattabacterium cuenoti. The sequence continues at coordinate 94,596 of NZ_CP059206.1, read as the reverse complement.
ATGATATGAATAAGTGATCATAATCATATTAAAATCAATCAAAATAGAATGAAATAACGCAATAAAAAATTCTTAATAAAAAAAAAAAAAGTAGAATCAATCAATAAAAATTGATCTTATAAATTAAGAAAACATCTCTCTTACACGATCAAAAAACGATTTTTCTGAATTACCAGGATGAGGAAGAAAATTTTCATTTTTTCTCATTTTTTCAAAAAATTTTCTTTGTTCTTCATTAATTTTTTTTGGTGTCCAAACATTAACATGGATTAAGAGACTTCCGTATCCATATCCTTCAAGATTAGGCAATCCTTTGTTTTTTAATCTAAGTGTCTTTCCTGATTGTGTTCCTGGATCTATTTTTATTCTTGCTTTTCCATTAATAGTAGGCACTTCTTTTAACGCTCCTAATATTGCATCTGGAAATGATATGTACAAATCATAATGAAGATTAATCCCCTCTCTTTTTAGTTTAGAATGAGTAATTTCCTCAATTAACACAATCAAATCACCAGGAATTCCTCCAAATGGGGCTTCATTTCCTTTTTCAGAAACTTTCAATTGAATTCCTTCCGTAAGACCTGCGGGAATTTTAATATTCACTAACTCTTCTTCTTTAATTAATCCATGTTTATTAGCTCCATAAGGAATATTTTCAATAATTTTTCCAGTTCCAGAACACATACCACATTGAGAAGTCGTTTGCATTCTTCCTAAAATAGTATTGGTAACTCGTATTATTTGACCTGTTCCATTACAAGATATACAATCTTTAAATTGTGTTCCTTTGGCTACTTTAAGTCTTTTAACTTTAACTTTTTTTTCTACTCCATTAGCTATTTCTTCTAATGAAAGTTTTACTCTGATTCTTAAATCACTTCCTTTAATAGTTTTATGTCTGCTTGATCTTCCAAATCCAAAACTAGAAAATCCTTCCCCAAATGCATCAGCGAAAATATCTCCAAAATTTGCAAAAATATCTTCCATGTTCATTCCTGAACCCGATCCACTTCCTTTTATTCCAGAATGTCCAAATTTATCATAACGTTGTCTTTTTTCTGAATTGCTTAAAACTTCATAAGCTTCAGCCGCTTCTTTAAATTTTTCTTCTGCTTTTTTTTTATTATCTAAATTCTTATCTGGATGATATTTTATTGCTAATTTTCGATAAGCTTTTTTAATTTCTTCTGGAGAAGCATTTCTAGAAACTCCTAGTACTTCGTAATAATCTTTTTTCATCATGAAGATAAAAATTATTAATTATTTTTTCCGGTAATGACTTTAGCATGTCGTATCACTTTTCCTTTTAGAATATATCCATTTTCTATGGTTTCTATAATCTTTCCTTTTAAATCTTCTGTCATAGCTGGAATTTGTGTTATAGCTTCATGAAAATCCGTGTTAAAATCATCTCCTTTTTTTATTTTTATTTTATTTAATCCTTTTTCTTTTAAAATTTTAATAAGTTTTTCCTGTATCAAAAAAACTCCTTTCACAAGATATTCATCTTTAGATTTTTTTAATTCTTTGATACCTCGTTCAAAATCATCCAAAATTGGAATTAAATCTATAAGAATTTTTTCATGAACATTTATAAAAATATCAAATCTTTCTTTTTGAATACGTTTTTTATAATTTTCAAATTCTGCAAAAAGACGCAAAAATTTATCTTTTTCTTTTTCTAATTCTTTTCTAAGAAATTCGATTTCTTTTTTTATTTCTATTTCTGATGAATCATGTATTTCTTCTTTACAGGATGATCTTTCATCATATATATCATTAGATGATTCTGACTGTTTTTCAGTGTTTTTTTGATTGATATTCATAATATAAAAAATATTATAATTCTATGTATTTTTTAGCAAAAGATTTGCCAAAAATTATAATTATGTCATTATGACATTCTCAAAATCAATCTATAGAATTGAATTTCAAATGTTTTCTAATCCAATTTAATCTCTCATGAGCTATACTCTTTGCTTTTTTAGCACCTAAAGCTAAAATATGATCTAATAAAGGCTTATTTTTCATAAAAGAAAAAAATTTTTTTCTTTCCGATGAAAATTTATGAATAATATATTCGTATAATGCAACTTTAGCCTCAAAATATCCATATCCTCCTTTTAAATATCTTTTTTTCATAATTTCTATCTTTTCTAAAGGAGCAATCAAACTGTATAAAGACATGATATAATCTGTTTCAGGATCTTTCTTTTCTTCTACAGATTTACTATCTGTACGGATACTCATTATTTGTTTTTTCAAAACTTCATCTGAAGAAAAAATATTGATATAATTTTTTTGAGATTTACTCATTTTCTTTCCGTCTGTTCCTAGAACAAACATATTTTTTTTTTGTAAAAAAGCATTAGGTAATACAAATAATTTTTTTCCTATTTTTTTATTGAAAAAATAAGCTATACGACGAGCTATTTCTATATGTTGTAATTGATCTTTTCCTACGGGAATAATTTTTGCATTGTAAAGTAAAATATCAGCAGCCATTAAAATAGGATAAGTAAATAAACCCACACTTATTTTTTCTATTTCTTTCATTTTATTTTTTTTAAAAGCATGTGATAATGCAAGTCTTTGGTATGGGTAGAAACAATTGAAATACCAGGCTAATTCAGTAACGTATGAAACATCAGATTGTCTATAAAATAAACAATTATCTATATCTAATCCAAAGGCTAACCATGCAGCAGCTATTTGATAAGTGTTATTTTTTATTATTTTTATATTTTCTATTTGAACCATAGAATGTAAATCCGCTATAAATATAAATGAAGAATGTTTTGCTTTTTTATTAGCTATGGATATAGACGGAATAATAACGCCCAAAATATTACCTAAATGAGGAATCCCTGTGCTTCTAATTCCTGTTAACATTTTTTCCATAATAATAATTGAAATTCTTTTTCTATTTTTTTTTACTTAAAGATTCTAATCCGCTAATAATTTCAAGGATTTCTTTAGTAATGGTAGTTTGTCTCTCTTTATTATAATTTAACATTAAATCCTGTTTAATATTATATGCATTTTCCGTAGCTTTATGCATAGATATCATACGAGATGTATGTTCTGACATAGTGGATTCTAAAAAAATTTTTAATAATTTCGCATCTAAAAATTTTGGAATTAGTATATTCAATATTTTTTTTTGAGAAGGTTCTAAAATATATAAAATTTCTGACCTTTTTCTTTTAAAATTTTTATCAGTAATTGGAAGAAACTTTTCTATTATTACTTCTTGAAATAAGGATTTTTTTAAATGATTATATATTAAATAAATTGAAGAAATTTTTTTTCTTAAAAAATCTAAAATGAACTCTGATCCCAAATATTGTATTTTTTGATTCGATAAATTGTTACTAATCCAACTTTTGTTGTACATATTATATTTATTACATAAAAAATCGAATCCTTTTTTTCCAATAGCAAAAAATACACACTCATTATGTAAATATTCTTTTTTTTGAAAAAAATGATTAATTTTTTCAAAAATTAAAGAATTAAAAGAACCACATAAACCACGATCAGAAGTAAATACAATAAATAATTTAATTTTTCCTTTCTCTGCAAAATATTGATTATTATTTAAAATATTTTCATATTCTGTAAATACAAGATCTAAAAAAACTGTTTCTATATAATCTAAATAAACTTTTGCTTGCGTAAGCTGATCTTTTATTTTACGTAATTTTACTATAGAAACCATTTTCATAGCTTCTGTAGTTTTTATAACGGATTCTATAGATAATATCCTTCTTTTGATTTCTTTTGGATTAGACATATGATAAAAAAAATTTAAGAAACATATTGATCACTTAATTCTAAAGCTACTGTTTCTAATATATCAGATATTTTTTCATCCAAAATTCCACTTCTTAAAGAAGTTAAGACATTTTCATGTTTTTCTTTTAAATAAAAAAGATATTTTGTTTCAAAATCTGAAATTTTATCAATAGGTATTTTTTTAAGAAGATTTTTAGTCCCAGCATAAATAATAGCGATTTGATCTGCTATATCATAGGGTGTATGAGGAGGTTGTTTTAATATTTCTATGTTAATTCTTCCTTTTCTCAAAATGTTCATAGTAGATCTATCTAATTCAGAACCAAATTTAGAGAAAGATTCTAATTCTTTAAATTGAGCTTGTTCTAATTTTAGAGTTCCAGATATTTTTCTCATAGATTTAATTTGTGCAGATCCTCCAACACGAGAAACAGATATACTTTCATTAATTGCAGGACGAATTCCAGAATGGAATAAATCTTTTTCTAAAAAAATTTGACCATCTGTAATGGAAATAACATTAGTAGGAATGTAAGAAGATATATCTCCAGATTGAGTTTCAATAATTGGCAATGCAGTTAAAGACCCTCCTCCTTTGATTTGTTTTCTAATAGAAAATGGTATATCATTCATTTTTTCAGCCATTTTCTGATCAGTTATAATTTTAGCTGATCTTTCTAAAAGACGAGAATGTAAATAAAAAACATCTCCTGGATAGGCTTCTCTACCAGGTGGACGTCGTAATAATAGAGAAATTTCTCTGTAAGAAACCGCTTGTTTTGAAAGATCATCATATACAACTAAAGAAGACCTACCTGTGTCTCTAAAATATTCTCCTATAGCTGTTCCAGAAAATGGGGCGAAAACTTGCATTGAAGCTGGATCCGAAGAATTTGCACAAACTATAATTGTGTAAGACATGGCTCCCTTTTCTTGTAAAATTTTTGAAATTCTTGCTATTGTAGAACCTTTCTGACTAATAGCTACATAAATGCAATAAACTGGCTTATTTATTTCAAAAAATCTTTTTTGATTTATAATAGTATCAATAGCTATAGTTGTTTTCCCAGTTTGTCTATCTCCAATAATTAATTCTCTTTGTCCTTTTCCTATGGGAATCATAGAATCTATAAATTTTATACCTGTTTGAATAGGTTCTTTAATAGGTTCTCTGTAAATAACACCTGGAGCTTTTCTTTCCAAAGGCATTTCAAATAATTTTCCTTCTATAGGACCTTTTCCATCTATAGGATTTCCTAATATATCTACAACACGACCTAACATACTTTCTCCTACTTTAATAGAAAATATTTTTCCTGTTCTTCTTACTATATCCCCTTCTTTCAAATTTTTTGATGGACTAAGTAAAACAATGCTTACATGATCTTCTTCAAGATTCAAAACCATACCTTTTGTTTCATCATGGAATTCTACTAATTCTCCGTAAAAAGCGGAATTTAATCCGAAAGATCTCACAACTCCATCTCCCATTTGAACAATCACACCAGTTTCAGATAATTTTGATTCAAATTGAAAATTTGATAATTCTTTTTTCAGAATTGATGATATTTCAGAATATTTTAAATCTGACATATGAAAATAAAAACTTTTATTTAATTTTGAAATATTTTTTTAATACTGAACAACTGTTTCTGAACACTAAAATTCCATTCTTTATATCCTACACGAAATATAAAACCTCCAATAATAGATTGATCAATTTTATTAATGATATGAAATTTTTTTTTGTTAGTTATTATTTTTTTTGCAATTATTTCTTGTATATCCTTATTCAAAGGAATAGCAGAAGTAATAATAGATTTTATAAATCCTTTTTGATTTTCTTCGTATATTTTTTGATATTCTAAAAAAATTTCTTGTAAAAAAGTTTCTCTCTTTTTTAGAATTAAAAGTTTAATAAATTGAAAAAGCAAAACATCAAAAGTAAAAAATATTTTTTTAAATATTTTTATTTTTTTTTCAGAGTTTAATAAAGGAGTACTAATAATTTTACCTATATCTAGATTTTTATTAAAAAATAAAGATATTTTTTTTATCTTATGGTAAAAAACTTCATGATTCCTCATATTCATAATAGAATACTCAAAAAGAACTCTAGCATAATGTTGAATTATTTTTTTATATGAAAACATTTTTATCCAATTCAATAAAATTAAGATAATTTTTCTACTAATTCTTTTATAAATTTATTTTGTTTATCGTTTTGATATAATTCTTTTTTTAATATTTTTTCTGCTATCTGAATAGAAATATTTCCTATTTTATTTTTTAATTTAGAAATTGCAATTTCTTTTTCTTTTTGAAGATTTTTTCTTGTTTCTTCTATAATTTTGATCTTTTCTATCATTCCTTCTTCTCTAGCTTTCGATTTTATTTTTTCTTTTATTTGAATAGCTTCTTTCAAAATCATGTCTCTTTTCACACGAGTTTCCTTTAAAATTTGATTTTTTTTATCTTCTATATATTTTAACTCTTTTTTCACTTGATCAGCTTTTTCAATAGATATTTTAATTTCTTCTTCTCTTTGATCAATAAAATTCATGATTGGTTTCCAAGCAAATTTTGAAAGAAAAAAAATAAGAAATATAAATATTATTGATTGCCAAACAATTAATCCAATAGAAGGTGTAATTAAATCCATTTAAATTTCATTTAAATACAGCTAATAATGTAGTAACTATACCAAATAACGCGGCTCCTTCAATTAGTGCAGCTGCTATAATCATAGCATTTTGTATTTTATTTGAAGCTTCAGGTTGTCTAGCAATAGCATTCATTGCAGAACTTCCAATATTTCCAATGCCTAATCCAGCCCCTATTACTGCAAGACCAGATCCCAAAGCAGCTAAACCTGAATAAGTTAAATCTATATCCATATTATTAATATTTTTTTAATGCGTTTCATTATCATAATTTTTAACAGACATTCCTATAAGTAAAGCAGATAAAGTTGTAAAAATAAAAGCCTGTAAAAAAGCAACCATAATTTCTAACATAGAAATAAAAAAACCAAAAATTATAGAAAAACCAGCTATGAAAAAATTTTTAAAAATAAAAATGAGACAAATAAAACTCAAAATAATTATGTGTCCAGCAGTGATATTAGCAAACAATCGAATACATAAAGTTAATGGACGAATAAAAATTCCAATCAATTCAATAGGAGCTAATAAGAATCTAATTCCCATTGGAATACCTGGCATACAAAAAGTATGTTTCCAGTAACTCGTGCTTGCATTTATATTGGATATAATAAATGTCATTATAGCTAACACTAATGTAACATTTATGTTTCCTGTTACATTTGGAAATCCGGGAATAATACCCATTAAATTATTAATTAATATAAAGAAAAAAGATGTTAATAAAAAAGGAAGAAAAGTTTTATATTTTTTATTTCCAATATTAGGAATTGCAATCTCATCCCGTATAAACAAAATGAAAAATTCTAAAACAATCCCCAAATTCCATTTCACTTGATGATTTAGATAACTACATTTCATTCTTATAAAAAGATAACATAACAAAAAAGAGGACATCAAAATGGATATCACATTTTTTGTAATAGAAAAATCCCAAGGTTTATCATTTTTTGGAATTCCTTTCGAATCTACATATAGTCTTCCACTATTATTAGTTTTATATATTTTTCCTCGAAACATTTTATAATATCCATATTTTCCTTTTACTATATTTTCACATGAAAATTTTGATGAAGAAAAAAATTCTAATCCATCGTTCCATAAAATAACTGGCAAAGAAAAAATAATTCCATGATTATGAGTTCCTGCAATATGCCATTCATGAGAATCACTTACATGATTAAAAATAGTACTAGCTATATCCATTTTATTATTCTTTTTATCCTTATCCATTCTAATATTAGTATTAGTAGTATTAGAAGATTCAACCAAAAAAAACAAAAAAAAGAATAATGAATATATTATTTTTTTTGAAATCATTATTAAATGATAGAAAAATAGAAAACAAATTTATATTTTTTCCAAAAAAAATGTTGTTTTTTTATAAAAAAAATTTTTTTCAAAAATTATATTTTCATTTTTAGTACATTTGCATACAATATTATTTATGAAATTTTATAATTACAACTTATAATAATGAAGGAAGAAACTCAACTTATTCAAAACATTTTATCTGATCCCCTTACAGGGGCAATATCTACTCCAATATATCAAACCTCTACTTACGTACAGGAAGCACCCGGGGTTCATAAAGGATTCGATTATACTAGAACTAATAATCCTACAAGAAAAATACTAGAAGATTTAATAACAAATTTGGAATATGGTCACGCTAGTTTAGCTTTTTCTTCTGGATTAGCATCTGTAGATGCCATACTAAAATTATTAAAATATGGAGATGAAATAGTCGCTGTAGATGATATTTATGGAGGAACATTTCGTTTACTAAATTTGTACAAAAAATTAGGGATTAATACCCAATTTGTAGATACAACGGATGCAGAAAAAACTATTTCTGCTATTTCCAATAATACAAAATTAGTTTGGTTGGAATCTCCAACTAATCCTACATTAAAAATTTCCGATATAGAATATATTAGTAAAAAATCTAAAAATAAAAATCCAACTATTTTAGTTGTTGTAGATAATACTTTCGCTTCTCCTGCCATTCAAAATCCTTTAAAATTAGGATCAGATATAGTAGTTCATAGTGCAACAAAATATTTAGCAGGTCATTCAGATGTATTAGCTGGATTAATTACAGTTAAAGATATAGATTTATATGAAAAGTTGAAATATATTCAAAATGCAACTGGTGGCGTTTTATCTCCTATCGATTGTTGGTTAACTATAAGAGGATGCCAAACATTATATTTACGTATAAAAAAACAATCTCAAAATGCATTTCAAATTGCTTCTTTTTTAAAGAATAAAAAAAATTCTGAAATAGATAAAATTTATTATCCTGGATTATCTCATCATAAAAATCATTTTATTGCAGTAAAACAACAACGATATTTCGGAGGTATTGTGTCTTTTAGTCTTAAAAAAAATACAATAGAATCAGCAAAAAAAGTTGTAACTTCTACCAAGTTATTCAAATTAGCAGAAAGTTTAGGAGGAACAAAAAGTTTAATTTGTCATCCAGCAACTATGACTCATAAATCCACTCCTTCAGAAATAAGAATTAATGCAGGAATACAAGATTCTCTTATTCGTTTATCTTTGGGGATAGAAAATGCAGAAGATCTTATAGAAGATCTTGATCAAGCTTTCAAATCATTATAATTTTTTATCATGCAATAAAATGCCTATATAAGAAAGTTCTTTACGAATCCTGTCCGATACAATCCAATTTCTTTGTTTTCTTGCCTCTGTATGAAATTGGATTAATCTATTTACGAGTATTTTTAATTTTATATAACTTTTTTCATAAGAATTCACTTCCTGAATTCCTAATATATCAAAAACAAAATAAACCATATATTCCTTTAATAAATTAACATGAGATTTCTCTATCTTATGAAGATAATTGTTATTAATAATACGGACAGCTTGAAATAGATGACTAATTAATAAAGGAATATTAAAATCATCATTAATAGCTTCATAACAAATGTCTATCCAATGATAGACATTAAAATAATTTTTTAATATATCTTTTGATGCTTCAGGTTCAAAATTTTTTAATACACTCATGGCTCTCATTATGCGATGATATCCTTTTTCTGCATCCACAAGTCCTTTATTGGAAAAATCTATAACATTTCTATAATGGGATTGTATAATAAAAAATCGAAAAATACTAGGAAAAAAAGTATTTTCACAAACCTTTTTGTGAATTACGTCTTTCAATTCTAAAAAATTTCCCGTAGATTTACTCATCTTCTTTCCGTTTAAAGTTAGCATATTAGTATGCATCCAATAATGTGCAAGATATTTTTTATTATAAATACCTATAGCTTGTGCTAACTCGCATTCATGATGAGGAAATTTTAAATCTATTCCACCCCCATGTATATCAAAAGTTTCGCCTAAATATTTTGTACTCATAGTAGTGCATTCTATATGCCAACCTGGAAATCCTTTTCCCCATGGAGAATTCCAATTCATAATATGACTCGAACAAGCTTTTTTCCAAAGAGAAAAATCTTGAAATCCACGTTTTTCCTCTGAAAATTTTAATTTTTTATGAAAAAGTTTATCAATTTTATTTTTACTAATAACACCGTAAGGATATAGTTTGATATATTTTTGTAAATCAAAATACACAGATCCATTGATCTCGTATGCCAATTTTTTTTTCATCAATACCTGAATCATATCTATTTGTTCTATAATATGGCCTGTTGCTGTAGGTTCTATACTTGGAGGTAGGACATTTAACATATTTAATAAATCGTGAAACGATAAAGTATATTTTTGAACTATTTCCATAGGTTCAAGACCTTCTATACGAGATTTTTTATAAATTTTGTCCTCTACATCATAATCTTCATTTTCTAAATGTCCGACATCCGTAATATTTCTGACATAACGAACTTTATAACCTAAGTGTTTTAAATAACGAAAAACAATATCAAATGATATAAAAGTTCTACAATTTCCCAAATGTAAATGGTTATAAACCGTGGGCCCACATACATAAATTCCAACATATTCCTTATGAATAGGCTTAAAAAATTCTTTTTTTTCTGTTAAAGAATTATATATTTTTAGATCATTTCTATTTTTTTTTTGATAATTTTTATTATCCATTTTTTACATTTAAGAAATTCCAATATGATGTAAAAACTCTCTTCTGATTTCTGAATTATTTTTGAAAGATCCTATTAATTCAGTAGTAATAGTACTACTATCTATATCCTTGATTCCACGAGAATTTACACATAAATGTTTTGCCTCTATAACACAAGCAACATCTTTTGTATCTAATATTTTTTGTAAAGATTGAACAATTTGTATAGTTAAACGTTCTTGAACTTGTGGTCTTTTTGCGTAAAAATTTACAATTCTATTGATTTTGGAAAGACCTACAACTTTTCCATTAGAAATATAACCTACATGAGCTTTTCCCACAATAGGAAGAAAATGATGTTCACAAGTAGAATAAACTGTTATATTTTTTTCTATTAACATTTGGTTATATTTATATTTATTTTCAAAAATGGAAAGATTAGGTCTATTTTTTGGATTCAAACCATTGAATATCTCTTGTATAAACATTTTTGCTACCCGTTTAGGTGTTTTACGTAAACTATCGTCATTCATATCTAAACCTAAAATTTTCATAATCTGAAAAAAGTGTTTTTTGATTTTTTCAATCTTTTCTTCATCACTAATAAAACAAGCTTCCTTATGCAAAGGCCCATCTGTATGGTCTGTATTGATTGAATGATTTAAAATAAAATTAGATTTTTGAGTCAATTTTTCTTCTTTTAAAATTTTTTTATGTTTTCCTTCCATCATAGAATGAACTTAATACATGAAAAACAAAGTTACGAAAACGATTCTGTATGATATATTTTATTTTATAACAATATAATTTTCATATTTTTATTTCATTAGGAATCTTGCATAGAGGAATAGGATTCATTTTATGTATATTTTTATCATGTAAGATTTTATATTTTTTTAAAATTTTATCTTCTATTTTAGAAAAAGTATAATCTTTTTTTTTCATAATTTCCATAGCCCATTCTAGCTCCTCATAAGTGGCACCTAACTGATCTTCATCTGATCTTTGATCTTCCCAAAGTCCATCAGTTGGTTTTGCTTTTTGAATTTCATCAATGATATTTAATTTTTTAGCTAAAAAACGTATTTCACTTTTGTTTAAATCAGCAATAGGATGGATATCCACCCCTCCATCTCCATATTTTGTAAAAAAACCTACACCAAAATCTTCCACTTTATTTCCAGTTCCAACAACAAGATAATCTTTCACGTTAGCATAATAGTATAAAGTTAACATACGAACACGAGATTTAACATTAGCTAATGCCAAAGAAAGTTTAGAATTTTCAATATCATTAGTAGTGATATCGCAAAAAGTTTTGAATAAAGTAGATAAATCTTTTTTTAAATAAAAAACATTTGAAAATCTTTTGATCAAGAATTTTGCATGTTTTATAGGTAACAAATTTTTTTTTTTTTCTAGAATAGGCATTTCTAATACTATAGTAGGAAATTTAGTCATAGCTACCAAAAAAGATGTTACTGAAGAATCAATTCCTCCAGATATTCCAATAATAAAGCCATTCGCTTTAGATTTTTTAATATATTCTTTTAACCAAAAAACAATATATTTCATTACTTTTTCTGTTTTCATCATTATTTAAATACATTAATTTAAAAAAAAAAAATTGAATATGTCTTTAATTCTAAATTTAGAAACTTCTACCAAAAATTGTTCAGTTAGTATTGCTAAAAATGGAAGATGTTTAGCTTCTGTAGAAGAATGTTCTGAAAAATATTTTCATGAAGAAAAATTACATATATTTATACAATATGCTATAAGCATTTCCGGAATTCATATTCAGGATTTAAAATCTATATGTGTTAGCAAAGGACCAGGATCTTATACTTCTTTGAGAATAGGTGCATCGGCTGCTAGAGGACTATGTTATGTTTTAAATATTCCTTTGCTATCTATAGATACACTAACTATAATGAGTTATAAAATAAATATAAAAAAAGGATTTTTGATTCCCATGATACATGCTAAATCAGATTTTTTTTATACTTCATTATTTAACGAATCAAAAGAAAGACTGAATCCTATTAGTATAAAAAAATTGGATGAAAATTTTTTCAATTTTTTATTAAAATTCAAGAATAAAAAAATCTCCTTTATAGGAAACATTCCTGATAATAAATTATTTTTCCATAATAGAAAAAAAGAATTTATATGTAAAACACCATCTGCGATGGATATGGCCCTTCTTTCTTACAAAAAATTTTGTAAAAAAGAATTTAATGATATAAAAAAATTTATACCTTTTTATTTATAAATAAACACGTAATATTTTTCAAAAAAAATTAGGTTTTCATGCCTAAAAATTGTTTATTTTACCGGAATGTTACTGAGTTTTTTAAAAAAAAGAGAAAAGATAAATATATTTCATAAAAAATTATGATCCAAATTAGATTACGAAATTTTTTGGATATAACTGCTCCAATTATATTTTTTTATATAATTATCTCTTTAGGATGGAAAACTTTTCGATTTTTTAATGTAGAAATTCTTTTAGGAATTGTATTTATAATAAGTATTATACACTTTTTTATTCTTTTTGATAAAAATATTGAAAAAGGTTATAAATCCATGATTTTTTTATCATTTTTTATATTGGTGCTTGCTCTTATTTTTCCTATTATAAAAATTTTATTCTGTTATAAAGATATAAATGCAAAAGATATAAAAATATCTACACTTATTAGTTTAATTCTATATGTACTAATTCGTGTTACATATTTTATGCGAATAGTATATGTTAAAATTCACAATCCTATTTTCATATTTATTACAAGTTTTGTTTTTTTATCTTTTTTGGGATCTATTTTATTAATGCTTCCTGCATCTACAATAAAAAAAATATCATTTATAGACGCTTTATTTACTTCTACTAGTGCGGTATGTGTAACCGGATTAGTAGTGTTAGATACAGCTAAAGATTTTACCTATTTAGGAAAAATTTTTATACTGATATTAATAGAATTAGGAGGATTAGGTATTTTAACTATAACTTCTTTTTTTAGTTACTTTTTTAGAGATGGATTTTCTTTTAAGGAAGCCATTTTTATTAGTAATTTTTTAAACACAAAAACAACAAGTAATGTTCTTAGTTTAGCTGTAAAAGTAGTCATGTTTACTTTATCAATAGAATTTATTGGTGCTTTATTAATTTATTTTTCTGTTAAAGAAAAAAATACAATAGAATCTGATGGTATTTTATTTTTTTCTATTTTTCATTCTATATCCGCTTTTTGTAATAGCGGATTTTCTACCTTAAGTCAAGGACTATATTCACCATCAGTGAGATTTAATTATCTATTGCAACTAATTATTGCTTGTTTATTAATATTAGGAGGAATAGGTTTTAATATTTTATTCAATTTTTTTACATATATGTGGTTAACTATAAAAAAGTATTTTTTTAAAATTTTTAAATATGAAGATTTTAGACGTCCTGCACATGTAGTAACTTTAAATACACAAATTGTTATTTTAACAACTTTTTTTTTGCTTTTTTTTGGAACCGTTTTTTATTATATAAGTGAATATAATTTTTCTCTTTCAGAACATTCTTCTTTTTATGGAAAATGGATAGTTTCGTTTTTCTCTTCAGCTACATCTAGAACTGCAGGTTTTCATGTATTAAACATGAATAGTCTAGCTCCAGCTACTATTTTTTTTACTATTTTTTTAATGTGGATAGGTGCCTCTCCAGCTTCTACTGGTGGAGGAATAAAAACAAGTACTTTTGCATTAGCATTAATGAATATTATTTCTTTATCTAGAGGAAAAAATAGATTAGAAATACAAAGAAGAGAAATATCTTCAGAATCCATTAGGTTATCTTTTTCAATTATCATGTTGTCTATAATAATAATATACATAAGTATTTTAATAATAATTTTTTTAGATCCAAAAGAAGATATTTTATCTATTTCTTTTGAAGTTTTTTCCGCTTTTTCTACAGCAGGATTATCTTTAGGTATTACTTCTAATTTATCAAACGGAAGTAAATTAATTTTAATATTTTTAATGTTGTTAGGAAGAATAGGAGTTTTCAATGTTATGATCGGTTTATTAAGAAAAAACAAAATTGGCTCTCATCATTATTACAGATATCCTAAAGGAAATATTCTTATTAATTAATATGAAAATTATAATTATTGGTTTAGGAAATTTTGGAAGATCTTTAGCTCTTAATTTAACAGATAATGGACACGAGGTTTTTGGTATAGATCATAAAATGGAAAAAGTAGATTTATTAAAAGATCATATAGCCAATGTAGTATGTATGGATGCAAATAATGAATCTGCTTATAAGGTGTTACCTATACAACAAGCAGATTTAGGAATTGTAGCCATTGGAGAAAATGAAGGATCATCAATAGTAACAACAGCTATACTGAAAAAATATAAGCATTTGAGAATCGTAAGTAGATCTTTATCTAAGATACATGATACAATATTAGAAGCTATGGGAATTAATGACGTGATTCATCCAGAACAAGATGCCGCCTTTCGATTGACTAAACAAATATCTTTTAATTATGCTTTAGATTATTTTAGAGTAGATAATAAGCATTCTATAGCAGAAGTTTTTTCTCCATCTTCTTTTAGTGGAAAATCTGTTAAAAGTTTAAAGTTAACACAAAAATATTCTGTCTCTTTAATCACTGTAATACGAGATATAAATAATCCAAAGTCCTCCAAGGGTACTCCTACAAGAAAAGTCATAGGATTAGTTACAGGAGATACTGTTTTACAAAAGGGAGATATATTAACTCTTTTTGGATCTAACAGATCTATCATGAACTTTGTAAAAGATAAAAATAATAATCATAATTAATATTTACTGCTCAAAAAGTTTTGATTAAGGGAAATAAAACTTATTATTACATGTAAGGATATTTATAATCTTTACTTTCCTTAAAAAAAGGATTTCCTTCAGAAAAATTTAATCTTCTAAAATTTGAAAATAAAATATACATAAAAAATCCTCCTATTATTAATAAAGAACCTATTATTTCGAAGATACAAAATTGAATTCCTTGATTAATATCTGGAGCAATTAAATTGTATATATCTATGTAATGACCTATGAGTAAAATGAAAGATACTAAAAATACTATTCGGTAATTTAACTTATTTTTACTACTAATTAATGCAAAAAAAGGAATTACAAAATTAGGAATAAGCATCCAAAAATGAATAGAATTATAGATTTCTTCTCTTTTTATGAAATATATAATTTCTTCTGGTATATTACCATACCAATAAAGTAGAAATTGGGAGAACCAAAGATAAGTCCATAATAAGCTTCCAGAAAATAGATATTTGCTTAAATCATGTAAATGGCTTTTATTAAATAAGGGGAAGTTCCCTTTTTTATTAAGATAAATAGCAGTTATTGTGATTGTACTTATTCCTGTTATAATAAAACTGCTTAAAACATACCATCCAAATAAAGTACTGAACCAATGTGGGTTTAAAGACATAACCCAATCCCATATCATAAATGTAGAAATGATAGAGAAAAATATAACATAAATAACAGATCTAAAATATAATTTTTTATAATCATTTAAAGAATGTGATATGTATAATTTACGAGAAATTTTTCTAATATTTGAATAAAAGAAACTACATCCTAATACATAAATCACACTTCTTACTAAGAAAAACGGAATATTTAAAAATAATCTTTTGCTTGCAATAATTTTATCATACTTTAAAGAAATAGGATTATATAAATTGGGATCCATCCAATGAAATATATGCACAATATCCATTGTATTTAATAATAATATGATAAAAATCATCCCCATACCATATGGTATAAAAGATGAAATTTCCTCCATAATAGGATGAATAATCACGGACCAACCTGATTTTGAAACATTTTGTATTCCTAAAAAAAATAATGATCCTAAAGATATAGAGGTAAAATAAAAAATAGAAATATATAATTCTATCCAAGGGTTATGATCTTTTATATTAAGATTCTTTTTTTCTATCCCTGTAAAAACAGGATAATTTTTTTTATTTTCTATAAATATTTGATCTAAAGAAATGAAAATAAAACCTGTGATGATAATAATAAAAATGATAATTTTTTTATTCATTTTATAAAGTATAAAAAGTATAAAGTTGATACATGTTTATTTGTTTTTTATAAACATAACATATTCTGATACTCTCCATCTATCTGTTTCGTTTAATTGTGAAGCATAAGAGTTCATATTATTTTTTCCATATGTAATAACATAATAAATACTTCCAAGACTAAGGTCTCTGTCTTTATAACTAGGTACACCCAAAATTTTTTCGTTTTTGACTAATTCTCCTTGTCCATCTCCATTTTTACCGTGACATATAGAACAGTTGATTTGATATAATTTTTCTCCTTTTTTTATCATAATTTCTTTTTTTTCATGATTTCTATATAGTGGATTTTGAATTATATTTTTTGAATAATTAAATCCTTTATTTTTAATATCTATAAAATTATAAAATGAATTAGTTCTAGAGACCGTACCTTCTACAGGTAACAATGAAGAAGTCTTGTATTTTGAAAATAAAGGGATTTTAATTCTTTTATTTTTTTTATTCTTGTAATTTGAATAAGGATCTGAATAGGGTTCATATGCTTCTGAATAATACATATCTGGCATATACACTACATTAGGTTTAGTTTTATCAAACCAACAAGATTCTAAAAATACTAAAAAAATGATATCTAGAATCATAATGATTTCGTAAAAATATCTATTCATAACATTTAACTAACTTATATTTTTTAATTGGATCTATCGTTTTTTTATTATAACTTCCATAGCTCCATTTTCTTTTAATAAATTCACTAATTTATCAATATTTCTTTCAGTATGAATTTCTATTAAAAAAATGTTATCAGTAGTTCTTGGATCTGGATTTTTAGGCATACGTCCTGGAAATAATCTACACTGAATAAGGTAAGTAATACACATAAAATGTGCAGAAAAAAAAATTGATAACTCAAATATAACAGGAATAAAAGAAGGAATATTTCTAATCCAAGAAAAAGAGGGTTTTCCTCCAATATTTTGAGGCCAATCCCAAATCATCATATACCAAGTTAATACACAAGCTATGCAAAAACCTAAAAATCCATATATAAAAGATAAAAAAGATAAATTCGTTTTTTTTAATTTTAACACTTCACTCAAATTATGAATTGGAAAAGGAGAATAAACTTCATGTATGTTATAATTATGATATTGTATAATTTTTATACTACTTATTAGCGTATTATCATTATTATATAATGCATGTACATATATATTCATTTCATTATTTTTTTATGATCCGTTTTCAATATTGTTTTTAATTCTGATTGTGAAATCACAGGAAAAGTACGTATGTACAATAAATAAAGAATAAAAAAAAGACCAATAGTTCCTATAAAGATTCCAACATCCACAAATGAGGGAACAAAACCAGTCCAAGAAGAAGGAAGATAGTCATGACTGAGATTTAAAACAATAATATCAAATCTTTCAAACCACATTCCAATATTTATTATAATAGCTATAACATAGGACCAAAAAAAACTTCTTCGTACAGATTTAATCCATAGAAATTGAGGTATAAGAATATTACATATGATTAGTGCCCAAAAAGCCCACCAAAATGGTCCTTTAGATGCTTCTGCAGAAAAATAAATGAATTTTTCAAAAGGATTTCCTGAATACCAAGCAAGAATAAATTCTGATATGTAAGCTAATAAAACAATTCCTCCTGTTAATAAAATAATCATATTCATATACTCAATATGAGTTCTGGTAATATAATTCTCTAGAGAAAGAACTTTTCTTGCTACGCCTAATAAAGTTTGTACCATAGCAAATCCAGAAAATATAGCACCTGCTACAAAATAAGGAGGGAATATTGTACTATGCCAACCCTTAATCACAGAAGTAGAAAAATCAAAAGAAACTATAGTGTGAACAGAGAAGACTAATGGAGTACACAAACCAGCTAAAATTAAGGATATTTCTTCAAATCTTTGCCAATCTTTGGATGTACCTCCCCATCCAAAGCTAAGAATACTATATATTTTTTTTTGAAAAGGATCTGAAATCCGATCTCGTATCATTGCAAAATCTGGAATTAATCCCATAAACCAAAAAACCGTAGAAACAGAAAAATAAGTACTAATTGCAAATACATCCCATAATAAAGGAGAATTAAAATTCGGCCATAAAGTTCCAAATTGATTAGGAATAGGTAATACCCAATGAGCATTCCACGGTCTTCCCATATGAATAATAGGGAATAATCCAGCTTGGATTACTGCAAAAATTGTCATTGCTTCTGCTGATCGATTAATAGATAAACGCCATTTTTGACGAAATAATAATAACACAGCTGAAATCAAAGTTCCAGCATGACCAATTCCAACCCACCAAACAAAATTGGTAATATCCCAAGCCCAGTTAATTGTTCTATTTAATCCCCATACTCCTATCCCTGTTCCGATTGTGTAAAAAATGCATATCAGTCCCCACAAAAAAGCTAAAATAGAAATAAATAAAGAAATCCACCAAAGTTTTCCTGCTTTATTTTTTATAGGATTTAATATATCATCAGTAATGTTTTTAAATGTTTTTTTTCCTAAAATTAGTGGTTTTCTTATAGGAGATTCATAATGATTTAACATAATTTTTTCTATTTCATTTTTTCTATTTCATTTTTCTTATTATTTCTAATTTTTAATTGATAAGAAACATTTGGTCTTACTCCTATAAAATCCAATAGTTTATAAGATCTAGTATTTTTTATTTTTTGAGAAATAAGACTAGATGAATCGTTAATATCTCCAAAAGTAATAGCTTTCGTAGGACAAGAAACACTGCAAGCAGTTTCAAACTCTTCATCTCTCACTTTCCTATTTTCTTTTTTTGCTATTCCTATAACATATTGAGTTCTTTGTATACATAAAGAGCATTTCTCCATTACTCCTCTGGTTCTAACCACAACATCTGGGTTTAATACCATTTTTCCTAAAGGATTATTCATGTTAAAATCAAATTTTTGATTATTAGCATAATCAAACCAATTAAATCGTCTTACTTTGTAAGGGCAATTATTCGCACAATAACGAGTTCCTACACAACGATTGTAAGCCATCATATTTTGCCCTTGTCTTCCATGAGAAGTTGCTCCAACTGGACATACTGTTTCACAAGGAGCGTGATCGCAATGTTGACACATAATTGGTTGAAAAGAAACTCTTGGATTATCATAAATATTTTCTTCATTATTCTTGTTATCTTTTTCTTTTTTTGAAAAATAATATCTATCTATACGTAACCAATGCATATCTCTAGATTTTTCTATTTCCTCTTTTCCAACAATAGGGACATTATTTTCTGAATGACATGCAATAATGCAAGCTCCACATCCGATACAAGCATTTAAATCTATAGATAAATTGAAATGAGGGCCCTTCTCTTTTTCTTTATAACTATTATTCCAAATAGAAATTTTTTCTGTAGAAAACATTCCTTTATGAGTTAAAATTTTTTCCTCTTCATTCCAAATTTCTTTTGGATATTTTAAAAACGTTTCTAAATCTGTTTCCTTAACTAAATTTCTTCCTTCCGTTGTATGATGCAATTGTACGCAAGCAAATTTATGTATTTTGTTTACTTTTTTTATTTGTATATTATCTTGTATTGTAAGAAAATTTTCATAGCTTCTATAAGCATTTTTTCCATTAACTAGCTTAGACAATTTTCCTTTTTTTTGACCATAACCAAAAGCTAAACCTACAGATCCTATGGCTTGTCCAGGTTGAATAAAAATAGGAATACTTTTGATTATTATTTCATTTTTTTTAATTAAATCTACGCAATTTCCATTTAAAGATCCATCCCCTGAATTCCAGTTTTTTACTCCTATTTTTCTTGCATCAAAATGTGATATAGTTAAATAATTATCCCATGTAGTACGCGTAATGGGATCCGGAAGTTCTTGTAACCAAGGGTTGTTATATTGAGAACCATCTCCCATGCTAATTTTAGTGTATAATCTAAGTTCAAAATTTTTTACTATTTTATTATTAATTATTTTTTTTTCATACTCTTGTATTTTTTTTTCATTTATTGAAAAATTTTTTGAATTTAAAATAGACTCCTGGTTTTTAATCTTTACTACTCCATGAAACAAAGCTTCATTAAAAGAAGAAATATTAGATTTAGGAATTATATTTTCTTCCCAAATTTTTTTCAAATATTTATAATAATTTTTTTCTTTAATTCCACTCCAAATAATTAAAGAATCCTGAAATTGTCTTGTATTGAAAATACATTGAATAGTAGGCTGAATTAATGTATAAATATTAGTAATAGGATGAGTATCTCCCCAACTTTCCAGCCAATGAGGAGTAGGGGCTAAGACATCCATAATTTCATTTGTTTCATCTTTATTTGCAGAAAAAGAAACTGTTAAAGGTATTTTTTTTATAAACTTTTTAAATTTTTTAGAAACATATAATGGAAGACTATAAATAGGATTAACATTATGAATAAATAAACCTCCAACATTTTCTCTATCTAAATCTTTCAAAAAATTTTTGAATTCATTATCATTACTTTCTTTCGATAAAAAATATTTATCTTTTTGTAATGCAAGGCTATTAATTTTTTTATTAATTAAAAAGGATAATTCATAAGACTCTTGATCTCCATCTGCAAGAATAACACATTTAGATCTCATTTTATTTATTAATGAAACTATTTTTTCCGTATTTTTATTCTTAGGTTTTTTTCCTAAAAAAATTGTTTGAAAAATTTCAAGCAACATTTTTTTTACATCAGAAGGTTTTTTAGATAAACGAAGATCTGCATTAGCTCCAGTTATTGTCATATTACTTTCTATTTGAATATGTTGTAACATGTTTTTCTTAGGTTTTCTATTAAAAACATAAGATTTAGCCATATTTTCTGGACACCAGTCACCTAAAAAATCTGCATCGAAAGAAATTATTAATTCTGATTTTTTCAAATCAAAAATGGGAAAACCTCTAACTCCAAATATCTCTTTTGAAGCGTCCAAAGCATTGGAATATGAAATAGGATCGTAAGTAATCCATTTAGTATAAGGATATTTTTTTTTAAAATCTTGAATTAATTTTTTTGTAGAAAAACTGGGATAAGAATGAGATAAAAAAATTATATCTTTTTTTGTTTTAGATAAATATTTTAAATGTTGAATTATATAATTATCTACTTCTTTCCAAGAACTTTTTTTTCCTTTTAAAAAAGGATTTTTTAATTTTTCCTCATCATAAAGAGATAACAAAGAAGATTGTATTCTTGAAGAAGTTGCATTAAAATATTCAGAATAAAAATTAGGTTCTATTTTTATAGGACGACCTTCTCTTGTTTTGACTAAAACACTTCCTATATCGAAAGAATCAATCATAGTTGATGCATAATAATTAGGAATTCCTGGAGTTATATTGTCTGGTTTTACAACATAAGGAATAGATTTTATTACTGGTCCTTTACATGCAGCTAAAGTCACTGAAGCTGTGCTAAAACCTAACCATTTAATAAAATCACGTCTAGATGTCTCTCCTTTCATAATATCTTTTACCGGATTGTAATTTTCAAATATTTTTTCTTTTTTATTTGATTTCATAATAATAATTCTATAATAATTAATTGCTTTGGTATTCATTCATTTTCATTCAATAATGACATTTAGCACATTCAGTTCCTCCAACCATATCAACAGTTATTTTACTTTTTTCGTTTGAAAAATATTCTTTATAATACTGATTTTTTGTATCTATTTCTGCATTTCTATGACAAGAAATACACCATTCCATGGTAAAATCATTAGACATTTCTATTGTATCCATTTTTTGTACTTCTCCGTGACAAGCGTTACAAACTAAATTTACTTTTTTTAATTCTTTAATTTTTTTTTCTCCTGTTATGATATGTTGAGAATGATCGAAATAGACAAAGTCTGGCATATTATGAATACGAATCCATTGAATAGGATGAATTTTTTTAGAATATTTCCTTGTTTCTGGATCCCATCCTACAGCGTGATATATTTTTTGTATTTCTTGATTGTATTCCTTTCTATTTTTTCCTTTTTCCAAATAGTCTCCATTATATTCATGAATAGTAATATGACAACTCATACAAACATTAACTGAAGGAATTCCAGATACTTTTCCATATTTTGCAGAAGAATGACAGTATTGACAATCAATTTTATTAATTTCAGAATGAATTTTATGAGAGAAATAAATAGGTTGTTCAGGTTTATATCCTTTATTAACATCTATTTTCATTAACAAATTCCAAGTCTCATATATTCCTGATAAAAAAAATAATCCTATTAAACAAGAAAATAGATACCACTTCCTTTTATTATTTCCTAATATTTTTTTGTATAAAATACTTGTTATGAAATCTATTTTACTTAAAATAGTAACCCTTGTTTCTTCTTTATTATTAATTAATTTGATTAGAATCTGAATTCTATACAAAATCCAAAATAGAATTAAAGACAAAATCACAAGACAAAAAACAATTAATTTTATTAAAAATTGTTTTTCTTCTTTTTCCTTATCATTGTCATTAATATCCTTATTATTAATATCATTAATTTCTTTTTTTTCTTTTACATTGGGATTTTGTATAAAAGATAATATATCATCGATTTGTTTTTCAGATAACTGAGGAAATGAATTCATTTCTATATTTCCATATTCCTTATAAATTGCTATAGCTTCTTTATCTCCACTTTCTCTTAAAGATTTATTATTCTTAATCCATTGATGTAACCATTTACGACTTCTTTTTTCAGTTACATCATGTAAAGCGGGCCCTATCATTTTTTTTTCTAAATCTAGGGAATGACATGCTGTACAATTTTTTTTAAAAAGTTCAGTTCCGTTTTCAACGTCTCCTTTTATGGGATTACTATCAGCTTTCAGTATTCCTTCTCCTATTAAAAAAAAATAAAAAATGAAAATAAAAAACGAAATTCTTATCATACTTTATAATGAATTCATAACTGTTTTATACAACAAAAATAGAATAAAAGAAAAAAATCCCATTTTTTAGAAAAAAAAATTCGTAAATTTCTTTTTTGAATCTTTAACTTTGTTTCATGAAAAAGATTTGTTTTTTTTTCTTAATGTTAGTGACTATGATATCTAATCATTTGAATTCCAAATATTATAAATCTAGAGAATTGTACAAAATTAAATTTTTTGAAGAAAAATTATCGAATGGATTACATGTTATCTTACACCAAGATAAGACTAATCCTTTAGTTTCTATTTCCGTACTGTATCATGTAGGAAGTAAAAACGAGACCCCTGGTAGATCTGGGTTTGCTCATTTTTTCGAACATCTTATGTTTGAAGGATCTAAAAATATTAAAAAAGGAGAATATTTCAAGTATATAGCTTATAATGGAGGAAAAAATAACGCTTACACAAATCATGATGAAACTTGTTATTATGAAATATTACCATCTGATCGACTTCCATTAGCATTATGGTTAGAATCTGAGAGGATGCTGCATGCTAAAGTTGATGAAGAAAGTATTAATATACAAAGAGAAGTGGTAAAAGAAGAAAAGAAAATGCGTGTAGAAAATCAGCCGTATGTAAAAGCAATTACAGAAATTATTCCTTCTTTATTATTCAAAAAACATCCATATAAATATCCAATTATTGGATTTTACCAAGATTTAGATGCAGCTACAGAGGCTGATTATAAAGAATTTTATAAAACTTACTATGTTCCAAATAATGCAATTTTAGTTGTAACAGGTGATTTCGATATGAACGAAGCTAGAATATTAATTAAAAAATATTTTGCATCTATACCTAAAGGAAAAATAGATTTTAGAATGAAAAAAATAGAAGAAGAACCGATAAAAAAAGAAATATTATTTACTTACGTTGATAAAAATACTAAAGTTCCTGGAGTCTTTTTATCCTACAGAGCTCCCAAGCTCACAAATAAAGATTCTTATATATTAAAAATTATAGATCATGTATTATCTTCTGGAGAAAGTTCACGCATAATAAAAAATATAGTAAATACGAAACAAATAGCTTCTTATGCCGGTTCATTTCTAGATAGTATGGAAGATTATGGTATTTTCGTTGTATACGGATTAATTAATCCTGGAATTTCATTAGATCAACTAACAAAAACAATAGATAAAGAAATA
The DNA here is from genome assembly GCF_014252015.1 of Blattabacterium cuenoti. NCBI lineage: Bacteria > Pseudomonadati > Bacteroidota > Flavobacteriia > Flavobacteriales > Blattabacteriaceae > Blattabacterium > Blattabacterium cuenoti. The sequence continues at coordinate 69,804 of NZ_CP059206.1, read as the reverse complement.
GATATTTTAAAAGAAAAAGGAATAACACAATATGAATTGGAAAAACAAATAAACTATTTTGAAAAAAAATTCATTTCCGATAATTATTCTATGAGTGGAATAGCTGCAAATTTATCTCATTATTATCTATATTATTGCAATGCTGATTTAATTAATACTGATATAGAAAAATATCGGAAAATAACCGTAGAAGATATAAAAAGAGTTGCTAATAAATACCTTAATAAAAATAATAGAGTTCGTTTATATAATGTTCCAGATAAAAATAACACAGATAAATAAATTTTTTGTAAGAATTATTTTTAGTGTAATAATTTTTTTTCATACAATAATCATGTTGGCTAATACAAATACATTTAATAGAAATAAACCACCCCAATCTCTAAAAAGAAAAGTCATTATAAACATTGAAAAACCTAAATTTTTTCAAATGAAAAATGGTTTAAAAGTTTTAGTTGTAGAAAATCATAAACTTCCATTAGTTAGAATTGGGTTGGAATTGGATTCCAAACCTTTTTTAGAAAAAGATAAAGCAGGTATAAAAAAAATTTTTGGTCAAATGTTCCGTTCTGGAACAAAAAATTATACCAAGGAGAAATTAGATGATATTATTGATTATATGGGATGTAGTTTGTATACATCGTTTTCTGAAATATCCATTTTTACTATGAAGAAGTATCTGGATAAATCTGTATCTATTATGAGTGATCTTTTGATGAATAGTCAATTTGATAATTCTAGGGAATTAGAGAAAATAATTAAACAAAGAATTATAGATATTAATCTATCGGAAAAAGATCCAAATGCTATTTTACAACGAGTACAAAATGTTTTATATTTTGGAAAAAATCATCCTTATGGGGAATATGAAACTCATGAAACGATTAAAAACATTACTCTTCATGATCTGAAAAAATTGTACGAAAAATATTATCTACCAAATAGATCCTATTTATCTTTTATTGGAGATATATCCAAAAAAGAAGCGGAAAAATTATGTTCACTTTATTTTTCTAAATGGAAAAATAAATCATATGTAGATGACCCTATTATCAAGGAATATAAAATTCCATCGGAAATAGAAATAGATATAGTGGATATTCCTTCTTTAACTCAATCTACTATTTGTTTTGGTGGACCAGTTTGTTTAAAAAAAAGTGATCCTGAATATTTTTCTTCTATATTAGCGAATGGAATTTTGGGTGGAGGACCTCAAAGTCGTTTATTTTTAAATCTTAGAGAAAAAAAGGCTTATACATATGGGGCTTATTCTGTTTTAAAATCTGATAAAAATATTGGCTACTTCTCTGTTTATACTCAAGTGAGAAATGAAGTGACAGAGAAAGCTATAAAGGATATTATAAAAGAAATTGTTAAAATAACGGAAAACAAAATTTCTTTAGAAGAATTAAATATTAAGAAAAAAGAAATAAGCGGTCAATTTATTCTTGATTTTGAAGATCCCAATAGAATTAGTGATCTTTTTATATGTGAATTAAAAAATAATCTTCCAAGTGGATTTTATAAAAATTATTTGAATAAACTAGAATCAGTTACTATAAATAATATACTACAATCATGTAGAAAATTTTTCTTAACAAAAAATGGTAGAATTATAATTGTTGGAAGAGCCCGTGATATATTACCTAATCTAAAAAAATTAGGTTATCCTATTCGTTATTTTGATCAATTTGGATCTTTAATAAATGAAAAATGAACAAATAGATTCTTCTTTAAATTTAGAAGAACGTATTATTTCTGTATTAAAAAATATATATGATCCAGAAATTTCAGTAGATATTTATGAATTAGGTCTGATTTATGATATTCAAATTTCAGGAGAAAAAAAAGTTAAAATAGTAATGACTTTAACTACGCCTAATTGTCCAGTAGCAGAAAGCTTACCTTTAGAAGTCAAAGATAAAGTTCAATCTATACAAGAAATAAAAGAAGTAGATGTAGTTTTAACATTTGATCCACCTTGGAGTAGGGAATTTATGAGTGAAGAGGCTCGTTTAGAATTAGGATTATTATAAATTTTTTTGAATATGAGTATTTTCAGTTTACTATTTTATGGAATGTTAGCTATTTTGATTTTATCTCTTTTTTCTAGTTTTATTTTTATAGTTAATCAAGAAACAACAGCTATTCTTGAAAGAATGGGAAAATTTCATAGTATTCGTTATGCTGGATTAAATTTTAAGCTCCCTATTATAGATAATATAATAGGAAAACTTACGTTAAAAATTCAACAATTAGATGTATTAGTAGATACGAAGACAAAAGATAATGTTTTTGTTAAAGTAAAAGTATCGGTTCAATTCAAAGTAATAAAAGATAAAGTATATGAAGCTTTTTATAAATTGGATAATTCTCATGCTCAGATTACTTCTTATATATTTGATGTTGTTAGAGCAGAAGTTCCAAAAATGCGTTTAGATGATGTTTTTGAACGAAAAGATCATATAGCTCTTGCAGTTAAAGGAGAACTGGAAGGATCCATGTTGGATTATGGATATTCGATCATAAAAGCATTAGTCACAGATCTTGATCCAGATGAACAAGTAAAACAGGCTATGAATCGTATTAATACAGCCGAAAGAGAAAAAGTTGCGGCTGAATATAAAGCAGAAGCTGAAAGGATTAAAATTGTAGCTAAAGCAAAAGCAGAAGCTGAAAGTAAAAAATTACAAGGGAAAGGAACAGCAGATCAACGTAGAGAAATAGCTAGAGGAATTCTAGATTCTGTAGAAGTATTAAATAATGTAGGAATTAATTCACAAGAAGCTTCTGCTTTGATTGTGGTTACACAACATTATGATACTCTTCAGTCTATGGGAGAAAGTGGAAATACAAATTTAATTTTATTACCGAATTCCCCAGGATCAGCTAGTGAAATGTTAAACAATATGATCACTTCATTTAATATTTCTAACCAAATTGGAGAAACTCTTAAAAAAAAGAATAATAATAAAAAAAATTAATTTTAAATTTCATGGAAATCATAGGTATAGTAAAGAAACTATTTGATATTCAAAAATTTGATAGTGGATTTCAAAAAAAAGAAATAGTTCTTACCACGGAAGAGCCATATCCTCAAAATATATTAATTGAATTCATTCAAGATAAAGTGAATTTGTTAGAGAACATAAGACTAAAAGATAAAATAAAAGTTTTCATTAACATTAGGGGAAGAGAATGGACAAATCCTGAAGGAATTATAAAATATTTTAATTCCATACAAGGATGGAAAATAGAACATTATTCTCATCCTAATTCTATAGAAACTTCAAATAAAACTTCTACTACTTCTTTATCCTCTGATGATTTTGATGATTTACCTTTTTAGTTTTTTATAATAAATTATTATTGAATAATTCTTTGTAAATAATATCTTTTTTTAAATTCCATCTTTGAGATGGAGAATATTCTTTAGCATAAGAAATAATTTGAAAATGTAATTTTTTCCAATTTTGTTTTTTGAAAACACGTTTTGCATCTTTTTCTGTTTGTTTTACACTTTTTCCATTACTCAATTTCCAACGAAACATCATTCTGTGAATGTGAGTGTCTACAGGAAATAAATATTGATCGGATACATAAGATAAAAAAACAGATGCCGTTTTATCTCCCACTCCGGGTAAAGACTTTAATTCCAAAATATTCTTAGGAATAATTCCATTATATTTATTTATTAAAATATTCGATAAATCATAAATATTTTTAGATTTTTTGTTATAAAGTCCTATATTTTTTATAATATTTTTTATTTCTTCAATAGAAAAACGAATTATATCCATGGGAGTCTCAATCTTTGTAAATAAAAATTTTGTTATTTCATTTACTTTTTTTTCTTTGCTTCTGGCAGTTAGTATTATGGATATAAGTAAAGAATATTCGTTGATATAATACAAAGTACTGGTTGGATTAGGATATAAAAAATCTAATATATTTTCAATAATTTTTATTTTCTTTGAAAAAAAATTCATATATTCTTATGAATCTCAACTTTTATATCGTCATTTTTTGCATTCATTTTTAATGAAATTTGATCTCCTTTTTTTAATTTTTCGCTAATTATATATTCCGATATGGGATTTTTTATAAATTTTTCTATAACTCTTTTTAAAGGACGAGCCCCATATTCTTGATCAAATCCCTTCTTTTGAATAAAATCTTTTACTTCAGGAAACAGTGTTAATTCATAACCTAAATTGGATACATGAAGAATTATTTTTTTCAATTCAATACAAGTTATTTTTGATATATCTTCTTTTGTTAAAGAATTAAAAATAATAATATCGTCTATTCTATTTAAAAATTCAGGAGAAAAAGTTCGTTTTAAAGCTTGTTCCAATACATTTTTAATATAATTATTAAGTTTTCTTGCTTGAGTGTGAAAACCTATTCCTTGACCAAATTCTTTTAACTGTTGTGTTCCCGTATTTGAAGTAAAAATAATAACGGTATTTTTAAAATTTATTTTTCTTCCAATACTATCTGTTACACATCCATAATCCAATATTTGTAATAAAATATTAAATACTTCATGATGTGCTTTTTCTATCTCGTCCAATAATATTACAGAATAAGGCCTACGACGTATAATTTCTGTTAATTGTCCTCCTTCTTCATAACCTACATAACCTGGAGGAGCTCCTATTAATCTAGATACAGAAAATTTTTCCATATATTCACTCATATCTATCCTAATTAATGATTCTTCTGAATCAAACAATTCTTTAGCAAAAATTTTTGCTAAATATGTTTTTCCCACACCTGTTTGTCCTAAAAAAATAAAAGAACCTATAGGAGAATTAGGATCTTTTAATCCAGTTCTATTTCTTTGAACAGCTCTTACTATTTTTTTCACAGCTTCATTTTGTCCTACTATTTTTTCTTTTAATATATCTATCATTTTGCTCAATTTTTTCATTTCAGCTTGAGCTATTTTATTTACTGGAACTCCACTCATCATAGATACCACTTCTTCAACATTTTCTTCGGATACAATTTCTTTGTTTTTTTTAGAAGATTCTTCCCATTCTTTTTGAGCTTTTATTAATTGTTTTTCTATACGTTTTTCTGTATCACGTAAACGTGCAGCTTCTTCATACTTTTGACTTTTTACTACTTTAGATTTTTCTTCTCTAATACTTTCCAATTCTTTTTCCAAAAGAACTATTTCTTGTGGAACTTTTATATTCTTAATATGAACACGAGATCCTGCTTCGTCCAAAGCATCAATTGCTTTATCTGGTAAAAAACGATCTACAATATATCGTACGGTAAGATCTACACAAGCTTTTATTGCTTCTTTTGTATAAATAACGTTATGATGACTTTCATATTTTCCTTTTATCTTTTTTAAAATTTCTATAGTTTCTTCTTCAGAAGAAGGTTGCACTATGATTTTTTGAAACCTTCTTTCTAAAGCTCCATCTTTTTCTATATATTGTCTATATTCATTGAGTGTAGTAGCCCCAATACATTGAATATATCCTCTTGCTAAAGCAGGTTTAAATATGTTAGAAGCATCTAATGAACCTGTAGTACCTCCTGCTCCAATCATAGTATGAATTTCATCTATAAAAAGAATTAACTCTGCATTTTTTTCTGATTCATTTATAATGGCTTTCATTCTTTCTTCAAATTGTCCTCTATATTTAGTTCCAGCAACTAAACTTGCTAAATCTAATACAACGACTCTTTTATTGTACAAAACTCTAGAAACTTTTTTCTGCACAATACGCAATGCTAATCCTTCGGCAATAGCAGATTTTCCTACCCCAGGTTCTCCTATAAGAAGAGGGTTATTTTTTTTTCTTCTACTCAATATTTGAGAAACACGTTCAACTTCTTTATCTCTACCTACCACTGGATCTAATTTTCCTTCCATCGCTATAGAATTCAAATCTCTTCCAAAATTATCTAAAACAGGAGTTCTACTCCTTATTGAAGTTCCTCCATAATAACCAGAACCTGTTCCACTCCCTCCAGATCCATAAGAAGAAGCAGAACTTTCATTTTCAATATCTTCATCGGAATAAGCAGAATAGAAAAAAATTTTTTTTCTACTGTTTGATGAATAATGATAAATCATAAATTAAAATCATTAAAAGTATTTTCTAAAAAAAAGATAAAACATCTTAGAATAATTTAAATAGAAATATTCTGCAAACAAAAAGAATCATTGATAAAATTTTTTTTCTATTCTTTATTCTTGTATTTCCGAAGAAGATATTTTCAAATTTAATCGTTCTATTAATGTTTCTATTAATTTATTTTTTTTATATAAAAGATGATATTGTTCTATTGCACTTGAATTTTCTTTCACTATTTCTGCATTCGAATTTTCTTTCACTATTTCTGCATTCGAATTTTCTTTCACTATTTCTGCATTCGAATTTTCTTTCACTATTTCTGCATTCGAATTTTCTTTCACTATTTCTGCATTCGAATTTTTTTTCACTATTTCTGCATTCGAATTTTTTTTCACTATTTCAAATTCTAAATGTGTGTTATTCAATTTTTCTTTAAAATATTTTACAAAATGTGTTTTAATCAATAAAAAACCACGATTTTTTAATTTATCGGGTATAATAAAAAATATTTTATTTTTTTTTACTCGAAATTGTATTTCGTTTTTTAAAAAATATAAATAAATAGGATTTATTTTTCCATAAAATTTATGTATGAATTTTATCCAATTTTTTTGTAAAAACTCAATTTTTACATTTTCTTTTTCTTCTTCTAAGAAAAAATAATTTTTATAGGAATCAAATAAATATGACAATTGTATTAAATAAATTTCTATTGTTAATCTAGAATTTTTATTGAATTTTTCATATTCGTTTTTCAAACGAATACAAATACTTAAAGCATTTATTAAAAAATAATAAGATATTCTTTTTGATTGTGCAATATAAGATGACAATATCTCTTTCTTGAAATTCAAAAGATAAGATGTTTCATAATTTTTAGAAAAAAATAAATTTCTAAAATGTTTGATTAAACCTATGATAAAATCATAAGATTTCATCTTTTTTTGTAATATTTTATCTAATAAAATGAATATTTTATATATTTTTTTATCTAAAAGATAATCTACTAGTTTAAAATAGTATTCTATGTCAATAATCCCTAATTTTTTAATTAGAAATTCTTTAGATATTTTTTTTTCACTATATAAAATCAATTTATCAAATAAATAAAGAGCTTTACTAATAGATCCTTTTACATATTTGGACAAAATCAATAATGCTTCATTTTCTATTTCTATATTTTCTTTTGTAGCAATCATTTTTAAATGTAAAAAAATTTCTTTTGTAGAAATACTTTTGAATTCATATACTTGACAATACGATAGAATAAATTTGGGAATTTTTTTTTCTTCTGTACCACAAAAAATAAATAATATATGTGGATGTTTCTCTTCTATGAATCTTAGAATAGAATTGAAAATACATTGAGAAAACATATGTACATCATTAATAATAAATACATTATATTTTCCTACTCTAGGAATAAAACGAGATTCATTAATAATTTTATAAAAATATTCTAATGAATTATTAAAAATTCCATTAATCTCAAATCTATTTAAAGAAAAATCTCTTAATTCTGAATCTGAAAAAGAATTTAATTCGTTCGATAAAATTCGTGCACATGTATTTTTTCCTATTCCTTTTGGACCAAAGAAAAATAAAATTCGAGATAAACGATTTTCTTGTATTGCTTTTTTTAAAATAAAAATGATATCTTTTTGTCCTATTACTTCATTCCATTTCAAAGGCTTATATTTATCAGATAATACAGAAAAAACTTTATTCATAAATCAATATTATTTTCCACATATTACACATGCAAAATTTCTTGAATTTTTTCAGCAGCTTCCTTTAAAGTATCAGTAGAATAAATAGGAAGCAAACTTTTTGTCATTAATTCTTTTGCTACTTTTTCATTCGTTCCTTGTAAACGAACAACTATAGGAATTTCAATATCTTGATTAATTTTATAATAAGAATTTATAATTCCTTTTGCAACCGTATCACAACGTACAATTCCTCCAAATATATTTATTAATATCGTTTTTACAGATTTATCCTTTAATATAAGATAAAAAGCTTTTTCTACACGTTCTCTATCAGCAGATCCACCTATATCTAGAAAATTAGCGGGAACTCCTCCGTAAGATTTAATCATATCCATAGTTGCCATTGCTAATCCAGCTCCATTGACCATACATCCTACATTTCCTTCCAATTTTAAAAAGTTTAATTGAGCTTCATTAGCTTCTTTTTCGATTGAATCCATATCATCTCTATCACGTATTAAAGCATATTTTTTATGACGAAACAATGCATTATTATCTAAAACTATTTTTATATCAACTGGTATAATTTTTTTATCAAATGTTATTATCATAGGATTGATTTCTAATAGTAAAGCATCATAATTCATATAAGCTTTATAAAGTGATAATAAAAAAATACTAAAATTTTTCAAAGATTCATTATTATGTATCCCTAAATTGAACCCAATTTTTCTAGTTTGAAATAATTGAATCCCTAACATAGGGTCTATTATTTCTGTATATACTTTATTTTGATCTTTTTTTGAAACATTTTCTACATCTACTCCTCCTTCTTTAGAGTATAAAACTATATTTTTTTCTATATCACGATTTAATAATATGGATAAATAATACTCTGCAGGTGGAGTACATTCAGAACAATAAATATCTTCAGATAACAATATTTTTTTAACCAATTTACCTTGATTAGAAGTCTGAGAGGTTATTAAAAATTTTCCTAAAATATTTTTTGATTTTTCGTAAACTTCATCCAAATTTTTTGCAATTTGAATACCACCAGCTTTTCCTCGTCCTCCAGCATGAATTTGAGCTTTGATAACTAAAGAATTTTTTTTAGTTTTTTCAAAAAGAATTTTGGCTACTTTTACAGCCTCTTCTGGAGAAGAAGCGAGGATTCCTTCAGGAACTTGAATTGATAAAGAATTCAATATTTCTCTACCTTGGTATTCATGTAAATTCATTGAAAATAATTTTAATAGTAAATTTAAACTAAAATTCGTTTATTTTTGAAAGGAATAATTTTTAAAATTACAAAAAAATGATTCAGGCTAAAAACATTTACAAATCTTTTGGAAAAGACGAAATTTTAAAAGGAGTAAATATAAAGGTTAAAGAAGGAAAAATGGTGTGTCTATTGGGAGAGTCTGGAGCGGGAAAAAGTACTTTATTACATATTTTAGGAACTTTAGAAAAACCAACGATAAAAAAAAAATAAAAACTGTTATAAAAATTAACAAAAAAGAAATATTATCTCTAACAGATAAAGAACTTTCCCTTTTAAGGAATCAAAAAATAGGATTTATATTTCAAACTCCTCAACTTTTTACTGAATTTACTGTGTTAGAAAATGTTTGTTTACCAGGTTTTATTTACAAAAAAAATAAAGAATATGTAAAAAAAAAAGCTATAAATTTATTAAAAAAATTAAATTTATCTAAGTATAATAATTCAAAAATAGAAGAATTATCTGGAGGACAAAAACAAAGATTATCTGTAGCAAGGGCTTTGATTAATGATCCAAAAATTATTTTTGCAGATGAACCTTCTGGTAATTTAGATGCAAAAAATGCAAAAAAATTACATAATTTTTTTTCTTTTCTAAACCAGAAATTAAAACAAACTTTTTTAATTGTCACTCATAATCTAGAATTAGCAGATATGGCTGATGAAAAATTAAAAATAGAAAATGGAATTGTATACAAGGTTTATAAATAAAAATATTTATGCTTTTAAAAAACAAACTTTCTCTTAAACATATCATAAAAAAATCCGTAAATAAAAATGAAAACACACTCTTTTTAATGATTCATGGGTATGGAAGCAATGAAAGAGATCTTTTTTCTTTTGAAAAAGATCTTCCAGAAGATTTTTTCATAATTAGTATTCAGGGTATTTATTCTATTGGAGCAGATCAATATTCTTGGTATGATATAGATTTTGATAATGAAAAAAAATTCATTAATATAATACAGGCTAAAAAAACTATTGAAAAAATATCATTTTTTATAAATGAAGCTATTAAAGAGTATAAATTAAAAAAGAATCCAGTATGGATATGTGGGTTTAGCCAAGGTGCTATTTTAAGCTACGCTATAGCATTGAAAAATTCTGATAAAATAAAAAAAGTAATTGCTTTAAGTGGATATTTAGAAAATAATATTTTGCCAGAAGAAATGAATCATATTACTGATTTAGAATTTTTTATATCTCATGGTAAATATGATTCCATAATTCCCGTGAATTGGGTAAAAAAAGGATTAAAATTTTTAAAACAAAAAAAAATACTTTCTTTATTTTATAAAGAGTATGAGTCTGGACATACCTTGAATGATTTCAACTATCAAGATCTTATTAATTGGATTAAAGAAAAACATTCTGAATAAAAATTTGAATTATGAGTAAACATTCAAAAATGATATTATTTATATTTATTTTATTGGGATCTATTTTTTCGTTTTTTTTTAAAAATTATTTATATGGATATATTTTATTTTTATTAAGTTTAATCCCTATTTTCTTCATTTTTAGAAATGAATTTTTATTATTAGCCTTTCTTAAAATAAGAAAAAAAGACATGAAAGGATTAAAAAAATATTTAGGATATATTAAAAACCCTCAATTACAATTGACTAAAAATCAAATAGCTTATTATTATTTTTTGAATGGAATTTTGTACTCAGAAAATAACATTTTTAGATCAGAAAATTATATGAAAAAGGCTTTAGATTTAGGATTGAAATTTAAACAAAATATAGCTATTGCTAAATTAAATTTGGCAATAGCTTCTTTGTCAAAAGGAAACAAAAAAAGAGCTGAATTTTTATTATTAGAAGCAAAAAAAATGGATATTTCTGGTTTATTGCACGATCAAATTCAAATCATCAAAATACAAATGAAAAAAATAAATATAGGAAATATAAATAGACCTAATCCTTATATTAGAAAAAAATTCTAGCGTAAACGAATAATCCATAATCCTCTATTGATATATCCTTCTTCATCAGAAATTTTATGATATTCATATTTACTTACCAATCCTGAAAAAGATTTTTTATTTATTATTTTAAATAAATTGTTATTTTCAATAAGCCTATATAATATATCATAAGATAAATCAAATCCTAATAACTGGTATTTATTTAGATTATCTCCAAGTTTTTTTTTCATGAAAAAGAACATTTTTTTTTTATTTTCATCATTCTTATTGAAATGATACCTACTTGTAAATAAGAATTTATACTCTTTTAACAAGGAAATATTTTTATAATAAATATTATTATAACCTATTCCAAAAGGAATAATTTTGTTTATTGGAAATCTTTTAATAAATTCAATAAACTCTTTTCCTAAAAGAGAATTTCCTCCCAAAAAAACAGCAAAAAAAGGTGTATTATTAATAATATTGGAAAAATTATTTTTTAAATAATAAATTTGAAAATGAAGATTCCATTGTAACAATTTATTTTTTATGAAATTTGTAATTTTTTTGGATGGATCTTCTCCTAACAGATATAATTTTTTTATTTTTTCTTTTTGATGAATAATTTTTATTTCTTTTAAAATCGGTTCTATTAGATAAATATCTTTTGCTTCAGCTTGAATAATGTTAGGATAAAAATCTAAATGATCAGAAGATATAAAAGGAGAAATAATAGGTATTCTTTTATTATTTCTAGCTACTTCTTCTAAAGAAGAACGAAAAAAAGGTCCGATAATAGCATGAATTTTAGATAAATCATATGAATGAATAAAATTAGTAATCCTTTTTCTTTCATTTTTAGTATCAAATATTTGAATATTAATTTTTTGTTTTTTTTTCAATAAAAGAACAAAATCAATAGCAGTTTTAGATCCAAGATAAAAGGAAAAAGCATGATCACTAAGTTTTTTATTTTCCTGATTTATTTCTGTAGAACTAAAAAATAAAGGAAGCATAAATATAATGTTAATAGGTTTTGTGTGATATGATTTATCTTCTTTTTTTTTTATGATGATTTTTTCTTGATTATATTCAGATTTTTGGTTTTTTACACCTCCTAATAAAATGATAAAAGAAAAAAGAATGATAAAAGTTTTTTTCATGTTAAAAAATTTCCATCATTTTTATATTAAAATTTATAATTCTAATTTCTTATTAATATTTTCTTCACTTCCTCCCATCAATAATTTTATAGGATTTTCTAAGGATTCCTTTACAGACACTAAGAATCCTACAGATTCTCTTCCATCAATAATTCTATGATCATAGGATAAAGCTAAATACATTATAGGACGTATTTCAATGGATCCATTAATTACTACAGGTCTTTCCATAATCTTATGCATTCCTAATATAGCACTTTGTGGTGGATTTATAATCGGAGTAGATAGCATAGATCCAAAAATTCCTCCATTAGTAATCGTGAAAGTTCCTCCTGTCATTTCATCTATAGAGATCGTTCCATTATAAACACGAGTTGATAATTTGAATATTTCTTCTTCTATTCCTCTAAATGATAAATGTTCAGCATTTCTAATTACGGGAACCATTAATCCTTTAGGTCCAGATATAGCAATACTAATATCATAATACTCAAAATTAATTTTTTCTCCTTCATTAATCATAGCATTAACATCTGGATAAAGTTTTAAAGCCCTAATACAAGATAAAGTAAAGAAAGACATAAAACCTAAATTAACTCCATGTTTTTTCTTAAAAAGATCTTTATATTTTTTTCTTATAAAAAAAATTTCTTGCATATCTACTTCATTAAATGTAGTCAGAGAAGCTGTCTTATTTTTTACATCAACTAATCTTTCTGAAAGTTTTCTTCTTAAAGAAGAAAGAGGAGTTATTGTTTTCGATCTATATGTTGTAATAGTTCTACCTATACTCGTATTAGAAACGAAAGGAGTATTATTTTCTTCTAAATGAAAAATACAATCTGATTTTGTAATTCTACCATGTTTTCCAGTACCTTGAATAGATTCAATAGAAATGTTTTTTTCTTTTAAAATTTTTTTTGAAGCTGGAGAAGGAATTTTAAAATTTATAGAAGAGGTTTTTTCAATATTATCTTTTTCTTTATATTTATCCTCTGTAATCAGATATTCTTTAGAAGAATCGATAGAACATAAAGTATCTCCAACTCGTATTTTTTCTCCTTTTTTTACCATTAAGGTTATTATTCCATTCTCTTCTGCAGAAATTTCTAAAGTAGCTTTATCCGAATCTATTTCGGCTATTGTCTGACCTTTATTAACATAATCTCCAGTTTTTACAAGCCATGCGGAAACTTCTACCTCTGTTATGGATTCTCCTGGAGAGGGGACTTTTACCTTTACTATCATAATTTAAATTTTAAAGAAAAGCTTCTTTTAATATTTTGTTTTGAATTCTTAAAAAATCAGGATAAGATCCTGTAGACGGGCTAGAACTTTCAGATGGAGCGATTAAATGGAATGAGATAATATTTCCCAATTTTCTTAAAATAAAACTCCATAAACCCATATTTTCTGGTTCTTCTTGTACCCAAAAAATTTCTTTTTTATTTTTATATTTATCAATAATTTCCTTAATTTTTTCCACTTTTAATGGATATATTTGTTCTATACGAATTAATGCGGTTTTATCATCTTGAATAGATTCTTTTTTATTTAATAATTCATAATACATCTTACCAGAACAAAAAATTAATTTTTTTATTTTATTTATGTCCTTGATATAAGGATCATCCAATATTTCCTGAAACATTTCTGTTGCGAGATCATTTATGGTAGATAAACATTTCATATTTCTAAGCAAACTTTTAGGAGTAAAAACTATCAGAGGTTTTCTATATTTTAATTTCATTTGTCTTCTTATAAGATGATAAAAATTAGCTGGAGTGGTGCAATTAACTACAAATAGATTATTATTAGCACAAAGTTGTAAATAACGTTCAATACGCGCAGAAGAATGTTCTGGTCCTTGTCCTTCATATCCATGAGGAAGTAATAATACAATTCCATTTCTAATTTTCCATTTATTTTCTCCAGAAGAAATATATTGATCTATTATAATTTGCCCTCCATTTACAAAATCTCCAAATTGAGCTTCCCACAAAGTTAAAACATGAGGAGAATACATGGCATATCCATAATCAAAACCTAAAACTCCATATTCTGAAAGTGGTGAATTAAATATTTGTATTTTACCTTGTTCTGTACAGATTTGATTAAGAGTAATAATTTCTTCTTCTTCTTCTGTTTTTACAACAGCATGACGTTGAGAAAACGTTCCTCTTGCTACATCTTCTCCTGATAAACGAATATGAATTCCTTCGTACAAAAGCGTTCCATATGCTAATAATTCTGCCATACTCCAATCAACTAATTCTTTTTTAATCATTTCTAATCTTTTTTGAAAAATGAATTTTGTTTTTTTAAAGAATTTTTTATTTTTGGGAAGAGAAAAAATTTGATTGGATATTTTTCTAATTTTTTCTATTGAAAATTGTGTATCTACCTTTTTAAAAATTTCTTCATTATTAGATACTATAGGAAAATTTCTCCATTCTTTTTCTAAAAAAGAATTTAATACGTTCCATTTAATATTACTTGCTTCATTATATTTTGTATTAAGAACGTTTTCATATTCTTTTTCCATATTTTTTACGTCATCATGACTAATAACTTTTTCTTTTTCCAATTTTTTTCTATATAAATTGTAAGAATTAGTATGTTTGGAGATAGCTTTGTATAAAGAAGGTTGAGTAAATCTCGGTTCATCTCCTTCATTGTGTCCATATTTTCTATATCCCAATAAGTCTATGAAAATATCTTCATGATAACGCATTCTAAAGTCTACAGCAAAATAAATAGCTCGGATAACAGATTCTACATCATCTGCATTAATATGTAATACTGGTAGCATAAGGGTTTTAGCTATATCAGTACAATATACACTGGAACGACCTTCAGTATAATCTGTGGTAAATCCTATTTGATTATTAATGACGATATGAATTGTTCCTCCAGTTTTATATCCTTTTAATTGAGATAATTGAAGAACTTCATATACAATTCCTTGACCGGATAACGCCGCATCTCCATGAATTAAAATGGGAATAATTTTTTCGGAATTACTATTTTGATTATAAATCATATCTATTTTTGCACGGGTAATTCCTTCCACAATGGCATCTACAGATTCTAAATGAGAAGGATTAGGAACTAAATTCATTTTAATATATCGGCCTTTTCTAGTTGTTCTTATTTTTGAAAATCCTAAATGATATTTAACATCGCCAGAAAAAGTTTTTTCTTTATATTCCTTTCCTTGAAATTCACTAAATATCTGAGAGTAATTTTTTTGAAAAAAATTAGAAAGTATATTTATACGACCTCTATGTGACATTCCAATTATGAAATCTTCAGTGAGATATTTATCAGCTGTATATTCTATCATTTCTTCCAATGCAGGTAATATGGATTCATTTCCTTCAATAGAAAATCTTTTTTGTCCTACAAATTTGGTATGAATAAAATTTTCAAAAGTAATTGCTTCATTTAATTTTTTCAAAAAAAATTTTTTTTCTTCCGGAAAAAATTGTAATTTATTTTTTTTAAACCATTTTTCAATCCAATTAATTTTTTCATAATCAGAAATGTGCATGTATTCAATTCCTATAGAACCGCAATAGATTTTTTTTAGGTGATTAATTATATTTCTTAATGATGTTTTTCCTATTCCTATTATCTTTCCAACTTCAAAAGATATATCTAATTCTTTTTCAGATAATCCAAAATTATCCAAATTTAAAGAAGGAAAATGGATCCTCCTTTTTCGTATAGGATTTGTATTTGTGAAGAAATGACCTCTTTTTCGATAAGCCTGAATTAAATTATATACTAAAAATTCTTTTTGTATGATATCGTTGATATCAATTTCTGATTCTGATTCTGATTTTGTAACGTTTTCATTGTTTTCTTTACCAAAATCAAATCCATGGAAAAAGGCACTCCAACTTGATTCTATTGAATTAGGATTTTCTTTATATTTATTATATAGAAATTCTATATCTTTAAAATGAATAGCATTTAGAAAAGAATATCTATCATTCATACATATACTGTTTTTTTATTTCAAATTTAAACATTTTAAATATCTATCAAAGTTTATTTTTTATTTGTAAATAATTTTGATATACTATTACATTTTTCAATCACTAAATTCAATTCATTTTTTTTTGTTCCCATAGCAGTAGCAAAAGAAGAATTTCCCCAATATTTTCCGTTTATATGAGAAGCTATTTTACATATTATTTTATGAGCATGAACATTATTATTATTAATAATAAAATCAGAAATAGATATAAAAATAATTACTTTTTCATTTTTTACAAATCCTATAACCATAAATAAATTATGAATTTCATATCTTAAATCTAAGGCAATTCTCCTCATAATATTGATTTCTTTTTCTTCATCAAAATCAATTTCACATATATATTTTATAGAAGATAATTGAATGGCTTTCAAAGTATATTCTTTTTTTAATATTTTAATTTTTTGTAAATTAATTTTTGATATTTCTTGTTTTAATTTTTCATTAGAATTTCGTAAAATTGAAAAACTTTTTATAGGAGATTCTGGATATTTCATTATCTCTTTTAAAGATTGATACTGATCACGAATATATTTCAAATATTGAACTGCTTTTTTTGAAGTTATGGCCTTAATTCTACGTATTCCATGTGATACAGAAGATTCTGATAAGATTTCAAAAATTTGAATTAATCCAGTATGTTGAACATGAGTCCCAATACACAATTCAGAAGATTCTCCAAAAGTGACAACTCTAACTTCTTGTTTATATTTATATTCAAATATTTCTATTTCACTAAAAGAAACATTTTTTCTAGCTTCTTGCAAAGAAGAATATATTTTTGTTTTTAAAAAAATATCAGAAAAAATTAATTCTTGAACTAAATTTTCTATCTGATGTAATTCTTTAATAGTTATTTTTTTATAATGAGAAAAATCAAATCTTAGATAATCATCTCCTACATAAGAACCTTTTTGTTGAATATGATTTCCTAGAATTTTTTTCAAAGCAAAATGTAATAAATGGGTAGAAGTATGATTTTTTTCTATTTTTTCTCTCCTATTTTTATTTACTATAGCCTTAAAATAAGCAAAAATATCTGAAGGTAGTTTTTCAACAGAGTGTATAATAATGGAATTTTCTTTTTGAGTATCAAAAATATAAATTTCATCAATTTTATTTTTTATAATTCCGGTATCTCCCAATTGACCACCCCCTTCCGGATAAAAAGGAGTTTTAGAAAAAACTAATTCATAATAATGTGTTTTTTTTAATTTATTTTCTACTTCTCTATATTTTAATATAAAAATATTACACTCTGTAAAATCATATCCTATAAAATTTGAATTTTCATAAAAATTATCATGTACTTTTATCCAATCATTTTTAATGATTGAATTACTTTCTTTTTTTGATCTTTCTTGTTGTTCTAATAATTTTTTTTGAAATGATTTTTCATCAATGAACAGATTATTTTTTTCAACCAATATTTTAGATAATTTCATAGGAAAACCATAAGTATCGTATAATTGAAAAATTTCTTTTCCATCGATAATTTTTTCATTTTTTTCTTTATATTGATCGATTATATATTGAATTTTTTTACTTCCTTTTTCAATCACATTGAAAAAAGATAACTCTTCTTCTTTAATGATATCTTGTATGTATTTTTTTTTATTTTCCAATTCTGGAAAAGAACTTTTCATTTCTATCACTAAAGAATCTACGAATTTATAAATAAAAGGTTCCTTTTGTGCTAAAAAACGGTTAGCAAAAATAATGGCTCTTCTGAGTATTCTTTTTATTATATAACCTGCTCCATTATTCGATGGAAGTTGTCCATCTGAAATAGAAAAAACAATAGCTCTTAAATGATCAGCTATAACCCGTATAGAGATCCTTTGATGAAAATCGTCTTGATAAATATTTCCTAAATAATCTTTTATATTTTTAATAATAGGATAAAAAATATCAGTTTCATAACTGGATATTTTTCCTTGCAAAACCATACATAATCTTTCCAATCCCATTCCTGTATCAACATGTTTTGTATAAAGTTTTTCTAATGTTCCATTTGACTTACGCATAAATTCTATAAAAACGAGATTCCAAATCTCTATTACTTTAGGATGTTTTTTATTAATAAGGTATTTTCCAGGTAACATTTTTTTTTCTTTTTCGTTACGTAAATCTATATGAATTTCTGAACAAGGCCCACAAGGACCTGTTGATCCCATTTCCCAAAAATTCTCCTTTTTTCCAAAAAATAGAATATTATTTTCGTTAATTAAAGTTTTCCAATATCTGAAAGTTTCCTGATCCATGGGTAATTCATCTTTTTTATCTCCAATGAAAATAGATACATAAATATTTTGATTGGGAATATTATATACTTTAATTAATAATTCCCAAGCCCACTCTATAGTTTCTTTTCTTGAATAATCACCAAAAGACCAATTTCCTAACATTTCGAACATAGTATGATGATAATTATCAAATCCTACATTTTCTAAATCATTGTGTTTTCCAGTTACTCTCAAACATTTTTGAATATTTGCTATTCTCGTATGTATAGGTTTTACATGCCCTAAAAAATAATCTTTGAAAGGATTCATTCCGGCATTAACAAAAAAAAGAGTAGGATCACTTTTTGAATAAATGGGAAAAGAAGAAATGATTTTATGTTTTTTTTTTTGAAAAAAATTGAGAAAAGTGTCTTTAATTAATTTATATCTCATTGTTATTTAGCATTTAGAAGTTATCTTTCCTATATTTAGGAGACTGTTCTATGGCATCCATAATTTTTTCCATGATAGAATCTGTCGTATCATTTTTTAAATCTAATTGAATTGGTTCTTTAAATTTCATTTTTTGTAATACTCCTTTTTTTTTAATTCGGATTCCTTTTTTATCATAAGCTTTTTGAAATCCATCAATCACAATGGGAACAACAATAGGGCTATATTTCCTAATTACATGAACTATTCCTCTTCGTCCAGGTGCAAAAGCTTCAGTTGTTCCTTGTGGAAAAGTGATTAACCAACCATCATTAATAGCTATACCCATACGAGTTATTTCAGATATATCTACGGAACGATTAACTTTTTTTTTACCTTCTCTCCAAGTTCTTTTTACTGTAATTCCCCCTGAATAAGTAAATAATTTAGTTAAAAAACCTTGGTTCATAGTTTCTTTAGCCGCAACATAATATAAATTGACTTTAGGATTTAAAAGATAAATCGGATTTTTAATAGTATTGATAAAACCATTTTTTACACTGCAAAAAACATGAAACATAGCAAAAACATCTGCAAAATAAGTTTGGTGATTAGATACGAAAAGGACTTTTTTATCAGGTAAATCTTTTATATATTCAGTTCCTTCCAAGTGCAATTGATTGAATCCATTATAACGATTATAAGATATACAACCGAAAGTAAAAATTAGAAAACGTTTTATAAAATGCAAATTTCCAAATGCATCTCTAAATAGAGTACTTTCTTTTTTTTTTAAATATTTTTTAAAAAAAGACGAATGAAAATTCACTGTTTATTTATATATTTTTTTTCTATGAAATTTAAATGAATAATAAGATAAAATAGTGATAATTAACAAAATTAACAAACTATAATATATCCAACGAGGAATAGAAACAGGATCTCCTTTTGCGTAAGAATGCAGTCCTGACAAATAGTAATTTACTCCAAAATAAGTCATTAATATAGAACTTACTGATAATATACTGTAAAAGTTAAAAGTAAATATGCTTTTTAAATATGGAACTAATCGAGTATGCAATACAAAAGCATAAATCATTATACTAATCAATGCCCAAGTTTCTTTAGGATCCCAACTCCAATAACGTCCCCAACTATTATTAGCCCAAACAGAACCTAAAAAAGTTCCTATAGTTAATAAAAAAAGCCCTATAGTTAAACATATTTCATTAATAATGGTCAATTTTTCAATATGAACATGAATCATATCGCTATATTTAGGAAAATATGCCTTTAATATAAAAAAAAGCAAGACTAAAAATCCTAAAAATGCTCCTGTTAAAAAGAAACCATAACTTGAAGTTATGGTAGCTACATGTATAATTAGCCAATGAGATTTTAAAACGGGAACCAAATTGGTTATTTCTGGATCCATTGCATTTCCATGTGCTACCATTAATAAAATAGATGAACCCAAAGCGGTAATTCCTGAAACAAATTGATTTTTATAAAATAGAAAACCTATTCCAATTAAACTCCAACTAATAAAAATTGCTGACTCATATCCATTAGTCCATGGAGCATGTCCAGAAATATACCATCTGGCAATTAAACCTAAAAAATTTGAAATAAATAGAATGAATAAAATGATAATAAGTATTTTAGAAAAAAAAAATATATTCTTTTTTTCTAAAAAAATTAGAAAAAAAGAATTAATAAGAATAATTATTCCAAAAAAAGCATACAGAAAAGATAATACATAAAATATATTCAATTTATTATAAATAATTTCTGCATATATTTTATTTTCTGAAGGCAAAATAGATTTGGCATATTTGAATTGATATAATCGTATTTTTTGAACTTCATCATTCGCAATGTTCCAGTTTTTTTCATTTTGAGCAAATGATAAAGATTTAAGATAATTATTAAACATAGAGAAACCTGTAGGATTTAGTTTATTTGTCTCTGATATCATCCAACTAGACCAAGTATGATTGATATCATGAGGGATAGGAAAAATACGAATATACCTTCCTTGAAAAATTTCATGTATTATTCCTACACGTTCACTAAGATTAAGCACTGCTTTATCATATTCATTTCTCTGAATAGGGTTTTTAGAAAAAGCATTTTCATAATCTTCTTGTAGAAGAAATTTTAGTTTTGAAGTTTTTGAATCTATAATATATAAATCCATTAGAGAAACATAATATTGTCGATTTGCTTTTACTTTTTTTAAAAATTTAAATCCTCCTTTTTTATCAACTTTAATAAAAGGTATTTTTGTCCAAAAAATATTATCTTGGTGTATAGATATAAACCATTGATTAGCATCTAAACTTCCTATAGAATCTTTTTTATGTATTTTTCTCAATAACTCAATAGCGATTGTATTTATAGGTTTAATTCTACCTTTATGATCTTGGACTAACAAACGTCCAAAATTTTCGCTATGCTTTTTAGGAATATGAACAGCATCGAAAAGATTTTCTATAGGAATAGGAATTTTATTAAATTCATGTATTTGAGCAAATACAACATTTTGTATACTTAATAAACTTAATAAAAAGAATACAATAAAAAAATAGTTTTTACAAGATAAATGTTTAAGTTTTTTTTTAAGAAAACTAAATCTTGTCCCTTTCCAAAATAAGGTGAGAAACATTCCTATACTCATAAAAATATAACCTGTATAGGAAAAATATGTTCCTAAATAATCATTATTAACAGAAAAATGAGTTCCTTTTTTATCCGGATCATATCCAGATTGAAAAAATCTAAATCCTTTATAATTAAGAACATTATTCATATAAATTAAATGGTCTTTTTTTTTATTTTTATTTATTAATGTGACATAACTCATAAAAGTAGATGGGAATCCAGAACCTGGATAATTTTGCACTTTAAATTTTCTTAATCGAATTAAGAAAGGAAGATTCAAAAAAATGGACCCATATCCAATGGATATTTTACAATTATTAAAAAATAAAGGAGAACTCATGTTCATTGTATTTTTTCCTCCTAAAAAGGTTATCAATTTAGATTGATTTTGAAAAAATATTTTTGCCGTAATAGCACTTAATTCATTATTTTCTTCCTGGTTACATGATTTTACATATTTTAATTCTCCTTTCACTACTCCTTCAGGAATAACCCATTGCAAAATTTCATTATTTTTATTAATAAAAATTTGATATAAATGTTTTATTTTTAATACACTATCATTTTTTTTTAATAAAAAATTACTTTTTTTATTTATCATATTAATACTTTTTCCTGAAAAAGATGATTTTATGTATAGTTTATTTTTCTTTTCGAAAATTTTAATTCCAAAAGGAATTTCTTTATTAAAAGAAAATAGAACCCCATTTACATTTGTGATGTCACCATTTTTAATAAAATGCTCAGTTCTTCCTTTTTGATTTGCTGAAACTATTTTTATAATTTTTTTTTTAGGTTTTTCTTTTGATAAAATAATTTTAGCACATGGAATATAATCTATAACTTTCACTTTCAAAGGATTTTCTTTAAAATCAAAACCCCCTGTATATCCATTATGAAAAGAGGAAAGAATATAAGGATCGTAATAAAATCTAGTATAAGATCCTTGACTTATTTTTAATTTTATATAATTTTTTCTAGAAAAAATTTTATCATTTATTTCTCCCTCTCTTATAGACATTGTTCCTTCAAAACTAAAATATCTAGAAAAAATTCCACCAATAAAAATTAATATAAATGACAGATGAAAAATAAATAAAGGGAATTTATTATAATTCCATAATTTGTATTTCCATATATTTCCTATTAAATTGATTATGATAAATAACGTGATAATTTCAAACCAAGTAGACTCATAAATAAATACTTTTGCTACATCTGTAGAAAATTTTTTTTCTATAAAAGTGGCTATAGCCATAGTTAAGGCTAACAATAAGAATAAAAAAGAAGTGATTTTTGTGGAAAAGAGTATTTTTTTTAATGTTTGCATTTACTTGTATTTTATTATAACATGGAATACTTCATTTATTCATAAATAATTAATTTATCATAAGCTAGATAAACATCTTTAGGTAATTGTTTTTCAATTTCTTCATGAAATCCAAATGTATGGCTAATATGAGTTAAATAAGTTTTTTGAGGACAAATTTGTTGAGTGATCTTCAGAGTTTCAGAAAGCATGAAAGGAAAACTATGTTTCATCTCTTTTCTTAATATATTTAAGACCAAAATGTTAATCCCTTTCAATCTTTGTATTGTTTGAAAGGGAATATGGCTAGCATCTGTGATATAAGCAAAATTTTCTATACGAAAACCTAAAATAGGAAGTTGTCCATGCCATGTCAATAAAGGAAAAATTTTATAATTTTCTACGATAAAAAAATTTTTATAATCATCTAATTCATAAACGGAAATTTTTGAAACATTTGATTTTTTATTTTTTGAAAAAATATAAAAAAATCTTTTTTTTAAGTTTTCTATAACTCTACGTAAACCATAAATAGGAATAGGTTGATTCATATTAAAATTAATTGGTCTTACATCATCTAACCCTCCTATGTGATCTTGATGTTCATGTGTAATAAAAATAGCATTTAATCTTTCATGATTACTTCTTAGCATTTGATAACGAAAATCTGGACCACAATCTATTAAAAAATTTTTCTGATCTTTTTCAATTAGAATAGAACTTCTAAGTCTTTTATCTTTTGAATTTTTAGATAAACATACTGGATGTTTAGAACCAATAATAGGAATTCCTAGAGAAGTTCCAGTACCCAAAAAAGTAATTTTCATATATTTCTATATATATTTTTCTGTATTTCATTCATGATATTTTGTTTTTTTTTAAAAAATTCTTTTACAGAATCTCTTCCCTGACCTAATTTTATATCTCCATAACTAAACCAGGAGGCATTTTTTTTAATAATTCCTAAATCTACTCCTATATCCAAAATTTCTCCAACTTTAGAAATTCCTTCCCCGTACACAATGTCAAATTCGGCAGTTCTAAAAGGAGGAGATAACTTATTTTTAACTACTTTTACTTTTGTTCTATTCCCCAATATTTTTTCTCCACTTTTAATTTGATTTCCTTTTCGTATATCTAGTCGTATTGAGGAATAGAATTTTAAAGCATGACCTCCTGTTGTGACTTCTGGGTTCCCATAAACTCCTATTTTTTCTCTTAATTGATTAATAAATATAAGTATGCTTTTAGATTTTCCTATACTAGAAGTTAGCTTTCTTAAAGCTTGAGACATTAACCTTGCTTGTAATCCTATTTTTGAATCCCCCATTTCTCCTTCTATTTCGCTTTTAGGAGTTAAAGCTGCGACAGAATCAACCACTATTATATCAATAACACTAGATCTAATTAAATTATCCACGATTTCTAGTGCTTGTTCCCCATTATCTGGTTGGGATATTATTAATTCTTTTATATTCACTCCTATTTTTTTAGCATAAATACGATCAAAAGCATGTTCAGCATCAATGAAACTGGCAAAACCTCCTAATTGTTGGGATTGAGTTATAGCATGTAAAGCTAAAGTAGTTTTTCCAGAAGATTCAGGTCCAAATATTTCAATAATACGACCTTTTGGAAACCCTTTGATTCCTAAAGCAATATCCAAACTTAAAGATCCAGAAGAAATAATTTCTAAATTTTCTGTATAAGAATCTCCCATTTGCATTACAGTTCCCTTTCCATATATTTTATCTATTTTTTCTAATACAAGTTGTAAGGATTTTCTTTTTTGTTCAATTTTTTCGTTCATAATTTTGAAAATTAGTTTTTATTCAAAAAAATAATTTTACTTGTAAACACATAATAGGGTTTTAGATAGTTAATTTTTATTTTTTTTTTTAAAAAAAGATCCTTCTTTACTTTTTAAGAGTAAAATCTTATTTTTTGGAAGTCTTAATTTATTACCAGGAGGAACGAGGTCTACAAGATATTTTGGATTAAGAAGAATTAAATCTTGATAAGAAATATTTAAATTATAAGCAAAAAATTTCAAAGAAATTTTTTCTTTTATAGAGATTAATGCCGTTTCTTTATATTTATATTTGTAAGGAGAAGAATAGTATGTAGAAATATTATGTTCTTTATAATAATTCATGACATAATTTATAGCAATAAATTTTGGAATATAATTTTGAGTTTCTTTCGGAAATGATTCCCATAATCCCCAAAAATCTTTTTTATTTTGATTATGTTGTAATATTTTATTTACCGTTCCAGGACCTGCATTGTAAGCGGCTAAAACTAATTCCCAATTTCCTATTTTTTTATATAAAAATTTCAAATATCGGCAAGCTGCTTCTGTAGATTTAATAGGATCATTTCTTTCGTCATAAATATGATTAATGTTAAGATTATATATTTTTCCAGTTTCAGGCATAAATTGCCAAATTCCTTGTGCTCCAGCTTTAGAAGTAACAATAGGATTTAAATTAGACTCTATAATAGCTAAATATTTTAATTCTTTTGGAAGACGGTGATTTTCAAGTTTCTCTTCAAACATAGGAAAATAAAACTCTGACAATGAAATAATTCTACCTATATATTTGTCCATACGAAGATAACTTTCTACAGATGCATGTACAATACTGTTATATTTAAGTATTTTAATTTGAGATTTTTGATTTAGAAAATTAAGTTTTAATCTTAATTCTTCAGCATTAATATTGGTAATAACAGTATTTTTTTTATTATTATGATTATGAGATAACTTTTTTCCAGATAAAGATTTTTTCTTTCCTCCTAACATTTTTTTCCACAACTTCTCTATACATACATTATTTAAATCTAGTTTTGGATGATAAATACTTTTATGAAAATTTATTACATTTTTTTGTTCTAAAAATGGTTTTGATATAGCTTGAATAGCTAAGCTTTTTAATATGAACATAAAAAACATAATATTTCTTATAGTTGTCGTTCCCATTATTTATTAGTTTGATTAATTTCTAAAATTTTAGAAAAAAAAGTACTAATAAACAAACGGAAAGTGAAAGAAAAATTTTTTATTCTTTTTCAGACTCTGAATTTTTTTCTTCAGAAGCTTTTTTAAATTCTTTCAAACCGGTACCCAACCCTTTCATTAATTCTGGTATCTTTTTACCTCCAAATAATAAAAGAGCGAGGATGACAATAACCACAATTTCTGTAGTTCCAAAAGTTCCAAGTAATATATAAAAAAAATACATGTATATGGGATTTTTATCAAATATAAAAAAATTCCAAATTTATAATTTATTTTGAAACAGAATAATCACTTAAACTTACTTCTCTTGCTTCTCCTTTATAAATAGAGTAATTTCCTATCATAGAATGATTTAAATTTGCATATTGAATTTTTGTATAATCTTGAATTAAAGATTTTTTTATATTGCTATTCTTTATTTTTGCATATTTTCCTATTGAAACATAAGGACCTATAATACTATTTTCAATATTTGTATTTTCTTCTATAGAACAAGGTTTTATAATCAAACTATTTTTTATAATAACTTTTTCATGAATTAATTCTGATTTTTTGGATTCAATGGATAATATTCTTGAATTTGAATAAATAGTTCTTTTATGATTTCCAAAATCCATCCATTCTTTAATTATTTTATTAGTAAATTTTGCTCCTTTTTTTCTCATATTTTCTAAAACAGACGTTAACTGATATTCTTCTTCATTTTTAATATTATTATCTAATATAGATTGTAATTCTTTTTTTAAAAACAAACTATTTTTAAAATAATAAAGTCCAACAATTGCAAGATTTGAAATATAATTGTTTGGTTTTTCTATAAAATGTGTAATAAATCCTGAAGAATCACATTTTACAATACCAAATAAATGAGGATTTTTAACTTTTTTCGTCCATATTATGTTATCTACCTCATGATTAATTTCTTTATCAAAAGAATTATGAAAAAATAAAGAATCAGAAAAAGCGACAATAATTGGTTCCCCTGTTAAAGATTTTTTAGCTTTTAATAAAGCATCTGCCGTTCCGAGTGGAATAATTTGATAATATATAACAGGATTAACCCCCATGTCATGGGATAATCTTATTAATTGATTTTCTATTTTATTTCCAAAATTACCCACAATAAAGATAATTTCTTCTATAGAAAAAACCTGAATAAGTTTAGCCAAACTTTCTAATAATCTTCTCAAGATTGTTTTTCCTGCAATGGAAATAAATGGTTTAGGATTATTTAAAGTATGGGGGAATAGACGGGTCCCTTTTCCAGCCATGGGTATTATAATTTTCATATTATTATTTATTTTTATATTCCAGTGCTTCCAAAACTATTACTTCCTCTTATACTTTGATTTAAAATCAAACATTTATTCCATTTTACTTTAACACCTTTAATTATATCTAATATTCCCAATTTTTCATAAGGTTCAATAATCATATTTTTAAAAAAAACATTAATTATAATTATATTGATTTCTTTATAGAAGATATCTTCTTTATTTTTTGTTAAATGAATTATACAAATAGATTCTATAAATTTTCTTTTCAAAAAGAAATAATATCTGGTATTTATCGAAATTTTAATAAAAATACCTGTCGGTATTAATTTTCTTTCCAAAAAATTAATAGAAACAGATTTTTGGGTCTTAGCAATCAAAGCTGATTGATATATTTTTTTTAACAAAGTTTACTTTTATTTAATTAAATTAATCAATCTTTTTTTTTCTAAAAAAAGAATAATTGTTAAATATAAAAATTGTAATAAAAAACTCAATTTCATTTCTTTTTTTATTATAAAAACGATAAAAAGCGCAAATAAAAAATGAATTATGATATTTCTTATTTTTTTATAACAAAACTTAAAAAAGTTTTTTTTACCCCAAATGTATAAAACTGTTAGCATACTGCCATAAGATGTCAAAGTCCCCCATGCAGGAATCATAAAACTATTATTAGAAATAAAAAAAATAACATTAAATAAAAAAGTAATAAATACACCTATTAAGGAGATGTAAGTTCCAATAAGAGGTTTATCTATGATTTTATAAAAAATGGATAAATTAGTATAAACTCCCAGAAATAGATTTCCCATCATTATTATAGGAATAATAGGTATAGCTACATGATATTTTTCATCAATTAAAAATTTCATAAATATGTTAATATTTCCACATATTAATACATAAAAAATTAATCCAAATAGAATAAATATATAAGTGATTTCTTCATAATAAAGTATAGCATCGGAATCCTTAGATTTTTTAAAAAAAAAAGGTTCAATCCCTAATTTAAAAATTCTGAGATATAAACTCATAAAAGCGGCTATTTTATAACAAGCAGAATAGGATCCGTTAATTTCATCTGAAATATATCTTTTTATCAAAATCTTATCTAGATTTTCATTAATAGAAAAAGCTATAGTTCCTAACATAATAGGAATACCATAACTGAACATATTCATAGCAAGAATTCTATTAAATTTTTTTATAGTTACTTTTTTTAAAAGAATAGGAAGTATTAAAAAAAAATTACCTAAAGAAGAAATCATGTTTGCAAAAAATATATAACCTATTTTATCTGTAAAAGAATTAACCCATTTAAAAATGAAAAAAAATAAAGTTTTGTTTTCATAAATATTTTTATAACAAAAAAATAAATATATTATGATAAATGATTGTATTAATATGTTTATTATATTTATTGTGGAATATTGTAATGGTTTATCATTTACACGAAGCCAAGCCATAGGAATAATACAAATTGTATCAAAAAATATAATTAAAAAAAACATGAGGAAATATTCTGGATGATTATGATATCCAGCAGCAAAAGACAAGTAGTTTATTAAATTGATAGAAATTATTAAAAAAAAAGAACTAATCAATAATTGCATTATGACTACCGTGGAAAAAACAATTTCTTTATTATAATTTTTTTTATATAAAAATCTAAAGTAAGTATTTTCTAATCCAAAAGAAAGAAATCCTATAACTATAAAAGATAGTGCGTACATATCTGTATAAAGAGAAAACTCTTCTCTTTTAAAAAAAACAGTGAAAAATTTTAAAAAAACATAATTAACAATTTTGGGAAATATAAATCCTATAGAATAAAGAATTGTTTGTATAGCTAATTTTTTGTACAAGTTCATTTTAATATTAAAGTTTCTAATTTCTGCATTTTTTTATGCACGTATCAACTTTTTTTTTTCGAAACTTTACACGGAAGAAAGTAACTTTGATGAAATTTTTAACATAAAAAAATGGATTATCATAAAAAATCACAAGAATTTATGCTATATGCTATAAAACATAAAAGAATCAGTAGCTTAACAATTGATGAATATATTAAGTTTATGACTCCTTATATTGTTGAAGAAAGAAAATTAAATGTAGCTCAAATGGATGTTTTTTCTCGTTTGATGATGGATAGAGTTATTTTTTTAGGAACTCCAATAGAAGATCAAGTAGCAAACATAGTACAAGCTCAGTTATTATTTTTACAATCTGTAGATTCTATGAAGGATATACAAATATATATTAATTCTCCTGGAGGAGATGTTTATGCTGGATTAGGTATATATGATACAATGCAAATTGTAGAACCAGATGTAGCGACAATTTGCACTGGAATGGCCGCATCAATGGCTGCGGTTCTCCTTTGTGCAGGAGTAAAAAATAAAAGATCAGCATTAAAACATTCTAGAATCATGATTCATCAACCTATAGGAGGAACACAAGGACAAGCTTCTGATATTGAAATAACAGTTCGTGAAATTTTAAAATTGAAAAAAGAGCTTTATGAAATTATATCGAAACATTCAGGATTACCTATTGAAAAAATAGAAAAAGATTCGGATAGAGATTACTGGATGACTTCTATAGAAGCTAAAAAATACGGGATGATAGATGAAATATTAGAAGGTAAAAAATGATCACGACAGGATTTGAACCTGTAACCTACTGCTTAGAAGGCAGTTGCTCTATCCATTTGAGCTACGTGATCTTACCTTAGCATCGGGGTAGCAGGATTTGAACCTACGATCTCCTGGTCCCAAACCAGGCGCGATAACCAAACTACGCTATACCCCGTTTTTTTTTGCGGAGAATGTGGGATTCGAACCCACGCGGTATTTACATACCGACAGTTTAGCAAACTGTTCCGTTAACCACTCCGGCAATTCTCCAATAAAATACAAATCTAAAGTAGATCTACTTAATAAACAAATAATAGAGAATTAGGGGCTAGGATATTCTATTCTAGTATGATAAATATTTCTTAATTTTTTTTTCAAAACTTTTTTTACTTTTTCTATTTCTTTCAAAGTAATATCTGCGTTAGAAAATTGACTTTCCGTTTTTTGTTTTTCTATTATATTTTCTACCAAATTTTCCAAATCTTTAGTAGATGGATTTTTTATACTTTTAGAAGCTGCTTCTACAGAATCAGCTATCATAACAATAGCAGTTTCTTTGGAAAATGGTTTAGGTCCAGAATATTGAAATTGTTTTTTATCCACTTTTAAATTTGGATATTTTTTTTTTTGTTTTTCATAAAAATAGTAAACTATACTATTTCCATGATGAGTACGTATAAAATCAGTAACAGAATCGGGTAAATGATATTTTCTTGCCAGTTCAACACCTGTTGATACATGTTCTAAAATAATTTTTGCACTTTCTTTTGGACTTAATTTTTCGTGAGGATCAATAATATTATGTTGATTTTCAGTAAAAAATGTAGAGTTTTCAATTTTTCCTATATCATGATAAATAGCTCCTATTTTTACTAATAAAGAATTAGCTCCAATTGCAACGGCAGCTTCTTCTGCGATATTCGCTACTGTTAGAACATGTTGTAATGTACCTGGAGCTTTTTGAGATAATAATCTTAATACAGGAGTATTGGAGTCAGATAATTCTAATAATGAAATATCTGAGGTTAAATTTAACAGTTTCTCGAAAAGAAATATTAATGGATGAACAAATAAAGTTAAAAATCCACTAAAAAAAAATAAAGAAAAAGTATGTAAAGAAATTTTTTCTAAAGATCCTTCACGAATTAAAGTGAGTAAACTAAAAGTAATGATATAAGTTATGGTTATTTTTGCTGCAGCAATAAAAAGATTAGCCATTTTATAAATATTTTTTTTTGTTAACATAACAAAAAAACCTGCTGTGATTTGAATAAAAATAAATTCAAAACTATTTGGTGTAATAAAGGATAATAATAATATAGTTATTAAATGAATAAAAATACTCAAGTGAAAATTGAAAAAAGAACGTACACTTATAGGAAGTATACAAAAGGGAATTATGTATAATATTTTAGAATGGTATTTTAAAATTGTAATGGTAATTAATGATATTAATAATATATTTATAATCAAAAAATTTACTTCTCTATTATTCTGAAATATTTTGTTTTCAAAATAAAAAATATATAATATAAATAAAGTAAATATTATGGTTATTATTAATAAATATCCTGTAATAAGACAATAATATTTTTGTTTATTCCATACTTTATTTTCATATTCTTTTTTGAAATAGAATAAAATTTTCAATTTATTTTTATTTACAATCTCATTTTTTCTGATAATATTATCTCCTTTTGTAAAAGAATATTTTATTTTTTCTATAGACTGAATTTTTTTTTTCAAAAAAAAATCTGTATAATACTGACTATAAAAAAAATTGGGTAATATAATTTTTCTTAAGATCCTTTTTAAAATTTTAACACGACGGCTTTTTATTCTAAAACTTTTATCAATAATATTGGTAACTTGATCATGAGTAAAGATTTTATTGTGTAAAATTGGAATCCACTTTTTATCCTTTTTAAAAAAAATTATGTTAGTATTGTTTAATTTTGTTAAATTATTATAATCTTTTATATATCCATATTTATATATCGTATTTATAATCTTATAAACAATTTTATAATCATGTTTGTTTTTTCGTATGAGCGAAATTTTTTTTAGTTTTTTTTTTATATTTCTTACTATTTTTTCATTTCTAATACAGAATATTCCTTGATTTTCTTTTAATTTTTTGATTTCCAAATCTGTATCTTGATTAGTTTTTAAAACTAAAAAATTAAATGGAGAAAATAAATCTCCATAAGACCAAATTTTTCCTTCTGAAAATTTATATTTAAAAATCTCTTTTTTTGGGAAAAAAAATGTCAATAATAAGATTGCAATAATTAGAGTTAAAATTTTATATGCAATATTTTTATTATAAAACTTGAAGAAGTTAGCCATTACCTAAAAATTGAAACTTATGCAATTTTTTCGGAAGGATAAATTTTTTTTCTTTAAAGAATAAGTTTTATATTGAAATAATAGAAAATTATAATAATAATTATCAATTATTATATAATCATGTTTTTTTTTTATAAGATGTTTGATGTTTTTGCAAAATATTGGATAGCAGTCTATTTTCATCATTTATGCTTTCTTCTAAACAAATAGTAGATTCTGTTCTAAGTACACCTTTTATTTCCCCTATTTTCGAAATAACATCTCTTGCATCTGAAGGATCCCTAGCAATAATTCTACAAAACAGATTATACTTCCCTGAAGTAATATATAGTTGTACTATATTTGGAATTTTTTTTAATTCTTCTTTTACCAATTTAGATTCACGAGAATCTGATAAAATTCCTACAAAAGCTATCAAATGAAAACCTAATGATTCATATCCTATAATCAGAGTACTTCCCTTTATAATCCCTGCATCTTCTAATTTTTTTACTCTAACATGAACTGTCCCAACAGACAATGGTTTTATTTCTTTACTGATTTGCTTGCTAATTTCAGTATAGGGGGTTCTAGCATTTATGTTTAGTTTTCTGACAATAGTATTGTCAATTTCGTCTGTATTATATCTATATCTTAGAATCATTGTTTTATATTTTTATTATTGTTTTTTTTAAATAAAGGTATTAAAAATATCAAGATACAAAACTTTCTTTTGAAGAAATAGGTTCTTATTTTCTAATATATTAGTATTCATTCTATATCGAAAATAATTTCATATTTTTTAAAATTTATTTTCAGTTAATTTAGTTTGTAGTTTGATATGAATAATTTTATGTTGATTTTATCAAATTGTTATTTTAAACAATAAATTAACACATTATATATATATTGCATTTTTAATGAAAAAACTATAATCTTTGATAAATAAAAATTATAGTAGAAACAATGATTCTTAATATTTGGAATACTATATTTTTTTATAAATTGATTAATTTCATTTATAATAATATATGTTTTAATTTTTTTAAAAAAATTTCATATATAGAAAAATATAAAAAGTTTTTTATAATATCATTTTTTAAGAAAAATTTTCCTAATATTAGAATAGATATAAATTGCATTGTTTTTTCCTCGAAAGAATTCAGTTTTTCTGATAATTTTTTTTGAAGATCTTCTTTACTTTCAGGAAGTAAAATTTCTATATTAATATTAGGTTTTTGTATTTTACCAAAAATATGAATTCTTAATTCTGTAAATACCATATTTTTATCATATTGTGATTTTTTTATAAAATCTATATATTCAATGTAATTGAATACATATTTAGTATCATAAGCGATCAAATTAATATTTGATTGATAAAAATCATTTTTCCAAGTAATAAATCCTCCTGGTTTTATTTTGAATTTTCTTTCTAATTTTATCGGAATCTTTTCATTATTATAATAATGATATAATCCGTCTTTTACAAAGAAAGTACCACTAGTTTGTACATTTTTTTCGTATTTTTTTTCTATAAAAAGAAAACCTCCTCCCCTGAGTTGAATAAAATGATTTTTATCTAAAAATATTGATACTTTAGTATTTTCATTTATGATAGTTTTTATATCTATTAATAACGAATAATGATTTTCTTTTTTTCTTTTTAAATTATTCAATTTGGATATATCTTTCTTATTATATTTTAAAGGATTAATATATAAATAAGAAGTATTCAAAATTTTTCCATTGTTCATAGAAATACAAATTTTATTTGTATTTTCTTTTTTTATTATTTGAATTTTTCCATGAGTAAATATTTTTCCAAATAAAAAATTATTTTGTTTCTCATATGAATCTAAAACAAGTAAATTTTTTGTATTGATAGATAATTTTATTAAACGCCATTGAATAAGATTTTTATGTGAAAAAAAACCATTAATATAGCCTTTCGTATTATATTTAGTATCTACAAAACAAGAATTGGATAATATGCAAGATTTAGAAAAAATATCTATATAAGCTGTATTTTTAATCTCATAATTCGTATTTGAAGAATTAATTTTGATTCCAAATTTTTTAATTTCTACTTTACCAAAGTAATGAAGATCATACAAAGATCCAAAAATTTGGATTTTTCCTGTCAAAGTACCTCTTACTTCAAGATTCATTTTTTTCCAAAAAGAAGAAAAATTATCTATTTTAAAGTTTTGAATCATTATATCCAAATTAAGTTTTGATTGATTTTTTGATTCATTTCTAATATTTCCAAATATTTTCAAAATATTCTCAGAATCTTTTTTAATAATTCCATTAATTTCATAATTCTTCTTCTTTTTTTGAAAAGAAAAAATGTAAAAATTTCCTAAAATAGTTTTTTCAATTGAAAAATTTTTAATTATTATATTGATATTGGGTTCTATTTGATTAGAAATATTTTTACATAAAAAAAAGCCATTAGCAAAACCATTGATATTTAAATTTTTATTAAGTATGATTTTTTTTAATTGGACATTTTCAAGATAAAATTGAAATATTTTTTGTTTGTTTTTAACATAATTTGTATTAATAACAATTTTTTGTTTTTTAGAGTCTGAGAATAAAATAATATTATCAATAATATATTTTTTATGTATTAAATCTATTTTAATAATACCTAAATTATGATAATTGTAGTCAGTTAGCCAATCATAGCCATTTATATTTAATTTAGAAAGAAAAGGATAACACATTAAAAAATTACCTTTTTTTTTGCAAAAAAAATTTAGTATTTGTTCTTTATATTCTTGTTTTTTTAATTTAAAAAAGAAATTAGAATTTATTATCCAAAAATTTTTTTGATTTAAAACAGATATATTTATTTTCTTTGAAAAAAATTTTTTAAAAATTATTTTTTCTACATGAATTTTCATTCTTTTTTTTAAAGAATAATCCACCATGACAAACAATTTATCAAAAGAAATTTC
Source organism: Blattabacterium cuenoti (assembly GCF_014252015.1). Taxonomy (NCBI): domain Bacteria; kingdom Pseudomonadati; phylum Bacteroidota; class Flavobacteriia; order Flavobacteriales; family Blattabacteriaceae; genus Blattabacterium; species Blattabacterium cuenoti. The sequence goes on along the minus strand of NZ_CP059206.1, from coordinate 34,722 downwards.
ATTTAATTGCATTTTTTTTGTGTGAAAAATCATTTTGAATGCATTATCTCTTTTTTCTCCTGAAATTTGAATATCAGAAAATATATTTTCATTTTTTACTGGTTTTATAAAATCAAAAAAAGATTTCTTAATTAAAAAATCAAAGTTTATATATTTAGATGAATCTTTTAAACAAGAAATTTTGAATAAATTTTTCCATTTCAAACATCCATAAATATGACCAATAATCATATCATATATATTTATGCTAATCTTTTGAAAAGACTGATTTTTATTATTTAGGAATATTATTTTTATATTTTTTTTATTTTTATCATATACGTTAATACATATTTTTTGAAAATGGGAAAATATTTTTCCTGTGAAATACATTTTATACCCTGAATGAGAATTAGAAAATAATAGAGTTACAAAAAAATTATACAAATTTCCTTTGAAATTCATAATATATAAATTCAATAATTTATTATATATGAAAGGTTGTATTTTTGACGATAACCAAAATATATTGGTTTTTTTTCCAAAAAAAAGAGAAAGATATTTTTTTTCTATGGATATTTGACCTGTATATTGATTATTAAAAAAATCAATATAAGTTGATATTTGAACTATAAAAAAACGATTTTTAACAATTCCTTTTATTTCTAAATTTCTTTTTTTTCCGTATAAGGATAATATAATATCTCCTTTGTAAATATAACATTGTTTAAGATTTAAAATAAATCTCGTCAACTTGAATTTGTAATAATAAAAACTATATGGTATTATTTTTTTTATTTCATGAGGACGAAACTGAATAAAAGTTTTCAAAAACTTTATTTTTTTCCATTTTTTTTTTGCATAAAGGATATGAATTTGATCTGCATACAATTTGTTTCCTTGTAAATCCTTTATAAAAACATTATTAAGAAAAAATATTTTTTCTTTATGATTAAATTTCCCATGAATACTACCTCTAAAAAATACTTTGTAATCAAAATTCCATTTTTTATAAAAAAATATTCCTAGATCTTGACCTAATTTTGATCCTTCAAAAATTTGACATTGTATATTGATTTTTGGAAAAAGAATTTGATTTTCTTTATATTGAAATATGGTAAAATATCCTTTCAAATAACTATTAGGAGTTTTTATTAAAAGATTGTAAATTAAAAATTTAGAAGGATAATGATATACAAAATTACAAAATAAATTTTCTATAATAAGAAATTTATCTTTTTTTACTAATCCTTTAGATTTAGATTGTAAAGAAAAAACAGAAGCTTTTATTTTTTTATTATCAATTTTAATATTTTTTATACAAATAGAAAAAAAATGTTTAGATTTATTAATATTATTATATTCTAAATAAGATTTACTTATTATTAATTTGGAACAGGTAACAAAATTAATGTTCAGTTCCCTTAATTTTTTACTCATTAAAAAATATTTGATAAAAAAAAGAATGTTATTCTCTTTTTCTTTAAAATATTTTTTTATAAAAAAAGAAGAATTATCAATAAAAATATCTTTTATTTTTAAGTATTTTGAGTTAAAAAGAATAAAATAAAGTAAATTTTCAATGGATATTTTACATTTAGATAGATGAATAAAAGAAAAACGATGATGGTCTATAATTTTTACATCATAAAAAATAAGTTCTTTTTTTAAAAAATTAATGGAAACATTTTTTATATATATTTTTTCGTTTAAATGATTTTTTATTTTTTTTAAAAAAATTTTCAAAAAAAATGTGGAAGCTTTTTCTTGTATTTCTTGCCTATGTCTATAATAAATAGAAAAAAAAAACAATCCTAATAAAAGAAATAAAATCAGGATTCTCGTTTTTTTTAATTTATGAAAAAAAGCATTATTCATTTTCAAAGATATTGTTATTTTTTTATGTATGAAGAATAAACCTATAATTATTGGTATAGAGTCATCATGTGATGATACAGGAGTTTCTATTATTCAAGATAGGAATGTATTATCTAACATTATTATTCATCAAGAGATTCATAAAAAGTATGGAGGAGTTGTTCCTGAATTAGCTTCAAGATTACATGATATAAATATGACAAAAGCAGTTCAGGATGCTATTTTTTATGCAAAGATTAAACCGCATCAAATTGATGCGGTATCTTTTACTTTAGGACCTGGATTAATCGGTTCATTATTAGTAGGAGCTTCTTTTGCAAAATCGTTTTCTATGGGATTAGGAATACCCTTATTAGCAGTAAATCATATACAAGCTCACATACTTTCTCATTTTATAGAAAATTCAAATCTTAATAATTCTTATCCGGAATTTCCATTTTTAGGTTTAGTTATAAGTGGAGGTCACACACAGATCATAAAAGTAAATGATGTTTTTCAAATGGAAATATTAGGATCTACTTTAGATGATTCTGTAGGAGAAAGTTTAGATAAAATAGCTAGAATACTGGGGTTTTATTATCCTGGTGGACCTATGATAGAGTTTTTTTCTAAAAATGGGAATGACAAGAAATTTATTTTTTCAAAACCTGTAGTAAATGGACTAGACTTTAGTTTTAGTGGATTCAAAAGCGACGTTTCACAATTTATAAAAAAAAAATTAAAAAAAAATACATTATTTATAAAACAAAATTTATCTGATATTTGTGCATCTGTACAGAAAATAACAGCAGAAATACTTTTAGAAAAAGTACAAAAAGCTATATTAGAAACAGGTATTTATAAAATAGCGTTAGCAGGAGGTGTCTCCGCTAATTATGAAATTAGACGAAAATTTATATCTTTCGCAAAAAAGAATACAAAGTGTGAAATTTTTATTCCAAAAAAAATATATACTACTGACAATGGAGCCATGATAGCTATTACAGGATTATTTAAATATAAAAGAAATTTATTTGATTCTATTCATACCGTTCCATATTCAAAATTTAAAAAATTTTAACTTAACTATACTTTTACTTTACACACATGTACATATTAAGTTTCTATCTCCATATCCATCATCAATACGATTTATTGATGGCCAGAACTTTCTATCTTTAATCCAATGTAAAGGATAAGCTGCTTTTTCTCTACTATAAGGATATTTCCATTCATTTTGAGTTAAAATATCTATACTATGTGGAGCATTTTTAAACACATTATTTTTTTTTGAAAATTTTCCATATTCAATTTCTTTAATTTCTTGTCTTATATTGATCATAGTTTCAATAAAATGATCTAATTCTTCTTTAGATTCGCTTTCTGTAGGTTCTATCATCATACATCCTTCTACAGGAAAGGATATAGTAGGTGCATGATATCCATAATCCATCATTCTTTTTGCTATATCTACAACTTCTATTTCCATATGTTTAAAAATTCTACAGTCTATAATTAATTCATGTGCTACGGTATTGTTTTCTCCTACATATAATATATTATAAAAATTTTTCAATCTTTCTTTGATATAATTCGCATTCAAAACAGATATTTCTGTACATTTTCTAAGTCCATATGGTCCTAATAGACGAATATAAGCATAAGAAATTGTTAAAATTAAAGAAGAACCATATGGAGAAGAGGAAATCGTCAATGTTTCTTTGTTTTTTTCTTGTTTTTGAAAGGGATGATTTGGGAGAAAAGGTTTTAAATGAGAAGCAACACAAATAGGCCCCATGCCAGGACCTCCTCCTCCATGAGGAATAGCGAAAGTTTTATGAAGATTAAGATGACAAACATCTACACCTAAATTTGCTGGTCTAATTAATCCTATTTGAGCATTCATGTTGGCTCCATCCATATAAACTTGTCCTCCATTTTCATGAATTATATCTATAATTTCCTGAATATTTTTTTCATATATGCCATAAGTGGAAGGATAAGTGATCATTAATACAGATAATGAATTTTTATTTTCTTTTACTTTTTTTAACAAATCGTTTTTATTAATAGATCCATCATTTGTTGTAGAGACCAACAAAACTTTCATTCCAGCCATATTTGCTGAAGCAGGATTGGTTCCATGAGAAGAAGAAGGAATTAATGCTATATTTCTTTGATGTTCTTTTAATGAATGATGATAATGTTTTATAACCATGAGTCCAGCATATTCTCCTTGAGCTCCTGAATTTGGTTGTAAAGAAATTCCAGAAAATCCAGTAATTTCTTTTAAATATTTTTTTAAATTTTTAATAATAAAATGATATCCCATTGCTTGTTTTTCAGGAACAAAAGGATGTATATTTCTCCATTCTTGTTGACTTAAAGACAACAATTCCGCAGAAGCATTTAATTTCATAGTACATGAACCAAGTGGAATCATGGAATGAATCAAGGATATGTCTTTTTTTTCCAATCTCTTGACATAACGTATCAATTCATTTTCTGAATAAAATTTATTAAAAACTTTATGTTTTAAAAAATCAGATTTTCTTTTCAAAAAAAAAGGAAATTTGTATTCATGACGAATATTCCTATTATATTTTATTTTTTTATACGTTTTTTTATCTTTATTATATACCTCGTAAAAAATTGATAAAATATGATTTATATCTTTTTGACAAGTTGTTTCATCTAAAGTAATGGTTAAATGATTTTCATTTACATATCTAAAATTAGTCTTTTTACGTTCTGACACTTTTTTTATTTTACTTACACTTTCGGAATCTGTTTTAATTCTAATAGTATCAAAATAAGAAGTATTTACTTGATCAAGATGATTTATGCTATTAACCAATAAAAATTCTAATTTTTTAGTATATTCATGAATACATTTCGCTATTTCTATCAATCCTTTTTTTCCGTGATATAAAGCATACATAGAAGCCATTATAGCGGGTAGCACTTGTGATGTACAAATGTTAGAAGTAGCTCTTTCTCTTTTAATATGCTGTTCTCTGGTTTGTAAAGCCATACGAAAAGCTTTTTTATTTCTTATATCTACAGATATTCCAATAATTCTTCCGGGAAGAAAACGTTTATATTGTTCATGAGTAGAAAAAAAAGCAGCATGAGGTCCACCATATCCCATAGGAATTCCAAAAGATTGACTGGATCCTATCACTACATCCGCACCCCATTCTCCAGGAGGTTTTAACAAAGATAAAGATAAAAGGTCTGTGGAAACTATTATTGATATATTGTGTTCTTTTGCATATTCAACTGTTTCACTATAATCATATATTTCCCCTAGACTAGAAGGATAAGATATTATTAATCCAAATATTTTTTTATTATTATATTTTATTTTTAAATTTTTATGAGAATCATTTATGATATGTATTCCCAATCCGAAGCACCTTGTTTTTAAAACAGAAATAGTTTGTGGAAATATTTCATTTGAAATAAAAAAATAATAATTATTATCTATTTGTTTTTTCTTGATTTTCTCTTGATAAATCATGAACATAGCATCAGCTGCTGCTGTGGATTCATCCAACATAGAAGCATTACTAATTTTCATTCCGGTTAGATCTGAAATCATAGTTTGAAAATTAATTAAAGCTTCTAAACGTCCTTGGGATATTTCTGATTGATAAGGAGTATAAGGTGTATACCAAGCAGGATTCTCCAAAATATTTCTTTGAATAACACTTGGAGTGATAGTATTTTTATATCCTAATCCTATATAAGAACGATAAATTTTATTTTTTTTACTTATTCTATATATATGATTCAAATATTGATATTCAGAAATAGAATTGGGAAGATTTAATTTTCTTTTTAAACGTATTTCTTTAGGTACAGTTTTATTTAAAAAATCTTGAATAGAAGAACATTGTAATTTTTTCAACATATTGTTAATCTCATCACGAGACGGTCCTATATGTCTGTGATAGAATTTTTTTACGTAATTCTCTTTCATAAAAAGAATAAAAATTGTTTTATCTTTAGAGATTACAAATTTAGCTAAATAAGCATTAATAAATAAAATAAAATGAAAGTAACTATTATTGGAGCAGGAAATGTAGGCGCTTCTTCTGCTAGTCTGTTAGCTCAAAAAGACATAATAAAAAAAATTGTTTTGTTAGACGTTAGAGAAAAACTTTCAGAAGGAAAAAGTTTAGATATATCTCAAATGCTTCCTATGATAAAATCGAATACTGAAGTGATTGGAATTACTAATGACTATTCAAAAAGCGAAAATTCTGAAATAATCATTATTACTTGTGGAATTCCAAGAAAACCTGGAATGAGTAGAGATGATCTTGTTAATACAAATGCCGAAATTATTCGAACTGTAACTAAAAAATCTATCCTTTTTTCTCCAAAAGCTAAATTTATTATTGTATCCAATCCATTGGATGTTATGGCATACGTAAGTTATATGACGGCTAAAGTAGATTCTTCTCGTATAATTGGTATGGCTGGAATATTAGATTCTACTAGGTATCGTTTTTTTTTATCAAAAAGACTAAATATTTCCCCTATTGATATACAATCTTTATTATTAGGAGGACATGGTGATACAATGGTCCCTTTATATAGATATACATCTGTTTCAGGAATTCCTATAAAAGAATTTTTATCAGAAGAAGAAAATAATGCGATTATTGAAAAAACAAAAAAAGGGGGAGAAGAAATAGTTAATTTATTAGGAACATCTGCTTGGATGGCTCCTAGCGCCTCTGTTGTAAAAATAGTGGAAGCTATTTTAAAAGATTCTAAACGTATTTTTCCTTGTTCTGCTTTTTTAAAAGGTCAGTATGGCTTGAAAAATATATATTTAGGTGTTCCAGTGATTTTAGGTAAATCTGGAATAGAAAAAATTATAGAATTACAATTGAACCAAAAAGAAAGGAATCTTTTAAAAACATCTGCCCATCACGTTCAAAACATGATTGATAAACTCAAAAATTTTTAATTTATTTTTCTATAAATATTAATAATTCTCCTCTTTTGTAATTTATTTCAATCTTTTTATTGATATCATATGCTTCATTTCTGATGCCTATATTTTTTCCTATTTTTAATAAGCCTTTTTTTATGGAATATTTAAGTCCATGAGTGTATAATCCTTCTACTTTAGGAAAAGGAAATAAAGATACTTTTTTATTTTTTTTCTGATAAAAAGAAATTTTTTTATCAGAAAAAAAATAAGAATGATACTTGTCGTGAAATATAATAGATAATTTATTTTTATATTTTAAAGCTGTAGATAGATTTCCTAAAAAATGATCTTGTTCCATTCCACTTGCGCCCCAAACGTTTATATTTAAAAATCCTTTTTTATAAAGAATATTTAAGGCTTTATCAAAATCAGTATATCTTTGATCATAAGTTTTCAATAAATTAGTTTCTAAAGGAATATTTTTTTTTAATTTTAAAAGAGAATCAAAATCTCCAATAATATAATCAACTGAAATTCCAAATGTATTTAAATAATAAAAAGCCCCATCTACTGCAAATATTTTTTCATAAAAAGAAAATTCCCTTTCTAAAAAAGGAGGAATTTCTCCATTTAAAAATAATCCTACTTCTACGGCATCAAATCTATGATTCATTTTTTATTTCAAAATTTATGGTTCTATTTCCTAAATAAATTTTTTTAACTACAGAATCTCGCATAATTTCTGAAGTGGATCCATATTTTATAATTTTTCCATTAAACATTAAGTAAATACGATCTGTTATTGTAAAAATTTCTTGAACATTATGATCTGTAATTAATATTCCTATATTTTTCTTTTTGAGAGAAAAAATTATTTTTTGTAATTCTTCTATAGCAATTGGATCTATTCCAGAAAAAGGTTCATCTAAAAGAATAAATTTAGGATTTATAGCTAAACATCTAGCAATTTCGGTACGTCTTCGTTCACCTCCAGAAATAAGATCTCCTCTATTCTTTCGAATTTTTTGCAATCCTAATTCCTCAATCAGTTGATCTACCTTTCTTTTTCTTTCTTGATTCGATATTTTTTTTTGCATTTCTAATATGCATAAAATATTATCTTCCACAGATAATTTTCTAAATATAGATGGTTCTTGAGCTAAATATCCAATTCCTTTTTTGGAACGTTGATACATTGGATATTCTGTAATATCCTTGTGAAAAAGGAGTATTTTACCTTGATCTGGTTTAATCAAACCTACAATTATATAAAAAAAAGTAGTTTTTCCTGCACCATTAGGCCCGATTAATCCTACTATTTCTCCTTTATTCAATCGAATTGAAACATTTTTTACTATATATTTATTTTTATATTTTTTACATATATTATTAGTTTTCAAGGTCATAATGTAAATAATTTTTTTTTTAAATAAAAAAATATTAATATTTGCATGTAATGAAAAATTTTTTTAAAAAATATTTTTTTATTTTGTTTTTGTCTTGTTACTTTCCATTCTCATATGGTTTAGAAAAGATGAGTGGAATTGCCGTTGTAATTGGAAATGATATAATATTAGATTCAGAGATTAGAAATGTGAATGATAAAAAATTATTTTGCAATACTGACATTATAAATGATTTTATAATTCAAAAATTAATGCTTCTTCATGCAAAAAAAGATCCCAGCATACAAATAAATGATAAAGAATTGGAGTTTAAAATTCAAGCATTTCTATCAAATATGAGAAAAAAATATATAAATCAGGAAGAATTTTTAACACAATTTGAAAATAAAAAATTATTAGAAGAATTAAATGAAAAAATTAGAAATCAACAATATATAGAAAAATTCTATAATAAAATAACAAATGATGTAGATCCTTCTCCAGAAGAAGTAAAATATTTTTTTACTATAAAAAAAAATAAAATACCTTATACGTCTAAAAAACTATATATTTCCTATATAATATTTTATCCTAAATTAAGTAAGATTAACAAAAAAAAAATAATTGATTTTTTAAACCAAATTAAAAAAGAAATCCATTCTGATAATGATTTTTCTACCAAAGCTATTTTATTTTCTGAAGATAATGATTCAGCATTAAGAGGTGGTTTTGTCCAGGGAATTAAAATTAATAATCTTCCCCAAAAATTTTCAGATTCAGTTTTATCCTTAAAAGAAGGAGAAATATCTGAACCGTTTGAAACGGATTTAGGATTTCACCTAATCAAATTAGAAAAAAAAAGAAAAGATGAGATTGATTTTAGACATATTTTAATTAAACCTAAGTATTCTAAATATGAATTATATAAAACAAAATCATTTGCAGAATTCTTTAGAAAACGTATTCTTCATCATAAAATAAATTTAGATAAGATTCCATATTTACTAAGTCAAAACAAAATAGTGGATGTCATAGTTCAAAATAAAATTTGGGTAGAGGAAAATAACCTTTCAAAAAATACGAAAAAAGCATTTTTTTTTTTAAAAAAAGGAAAAATAACAAAACCTTACAAAGAAATTATAAATGATAAAGAAGCGTTTGTTATAATTAAATTGTTAGATGAAATACCATCTAAACCCGTTTCTTTTGAAAAAGATTACACTATATTAAAAGATTTTGTTAAAAATATCAAGAAAAAAGATAAAATAAAAAATTGGGCAAAGAAAATATTAAAAAAGACTTTTTATGTTATAAAAATCAATTGTTAATTTTTTTTTTCAAAGATTCTTTGTATAATCCAGCATAATATCCATTTGATTGAATTAGTTCTTTATGAGTTCCTTTTTCTACAATAGATCCTTTATCAATAGCTAATATTTTATCGGCATTTTCTAATGTGGAAAGACGGTGGGTAATAATTATGGAAGTTTTGTGTTTAGTTAAAAGATCTGTAGCATGATAAATCATTTTTTCTAATTCCTTATTTAAGGATGCGGTGGCTTCGTCTAATATAAGCACAGAATAAGGATGCATTTGAACTCTCAAAAAAGAAATCAATTGTTTTTCCCCAAGAGAGAGTAAATTACCTCTTTCTTTTACTATGAATTTATATCCGTTAGGTAAAGATGTAATAAAATTATGTATTCCTATTTTTTTTGCCATATTTTCTATTTTATTTATGCTAATAGACGGATCCCCCAAAGTAATATTATTAATTATAGAATCATTAAATAAAAAAGTATCTTGTGTTACCACTCTTATATGAGATCTTAAATTTTTAAGCTCTATATCTTGAATAGAGTGTCCATCAATCCAAATATTTCCTTTTTTTATTTCATATAATCTAGAAATTAAATGAGTAATTGTAGATTTTCCAGAACCCGTGGATCCTACTATAGCAACTTTTTCTCCTGGTTTGATTTCAAAAGAAACTCCATTCAATACCATTTCATTCTCTCTATAAGAGAAATGAACATTATTAAATACAATATGTCCCTTTAATTTATTAAAACGTAAATTTCCTCTATTAATAATAATTTCTTCAGAATTTAATATGGAAAATATACGTTCTATTCCAGCTATCCCTCTTTGTATAATATTAAATCTGTCAGCTATTTGTCGCATAGGACGAAAAAGAAGATAAATAAAAAAAATAAAAGCAATAATTTGACCCGGTTTAACATTTCCTATTTCAATAGCATGAAATCCTCCATAAAATATGATAATACTTATTGTTATTGCAGAAATTATTTCTACTATAGGAAAAAAAATAGAAAAATAAAAAATGGTTTTAAAATGAGCATTCATTAACTTATAATTGATTGATTTAAATTTTAAGTATTCTTCTTTTTCTTTATGAAAAAGTTGAATAATAGACATCCCTATAATATTCTCTTGTAAGAAACTGTTTAAACGTGAAGTTTGAATTCGTTCTTCATGAAACGTTTTTTTTAATGTTTTTTGAAAAAAACGAGTAATAATATACATAAAAGGAATAGTTAGAAAAACTATAAAAGATAATTTTTGATGTACTGTATACATCATGACAATAATCATAATAATTCTTAAAACATCTCCAGAAACAAGTAAAATTCCATCATTAAATATTACAGTTATAGTTTCTATATCTGATACAGAATAAGATACTAATTTTCCTATTGGAGTTTTATTAAAAAAAGAATTTTTAAAATGTAATAATTTTTCAAATAAAAGAATTCTAATTTTTTCAATTACATTTTGAGCTAATCTATTAGATAGATATAATAAAATAAAATGAAATATACTTTCTAAAAAAAGAAGCATAATTATCAACGCCAATATATTTTTCAATCCTAAAAAATCTTTATAAAGGATATGAATATCTATAGCCTTTTGTATTAATTTAGGACGATACGCGGAAATAAAGGAAATTAATATAGAAGTTATAATTGTTGATATCAATATCAGTTTATAATTTAGGCTAATTATAATAAGCTGTTTTAAAGATGACTTTTGTTTATTCAAATTTTCTTTCATAAAAAAATATCTTCTGGATAGAGAATCTTGGTCAGAAATAAACCACATGCAGGAGCTATAGATTTGCAAAAATCAGCATTTTTTAATTCTATGATTTTTACAAATTCATTGATACTAATTTTATTTCTTCCCACATCAACCAGCGTCCCTATAATAGCCCTAACCATAGATCTAAGAAATCGATTAGCTTCAATAGTAAAACATAAAATATTATCGGTCACTGACCAATAAGCATAATAAATTTTACATATATTATTTTCCTTTTCATTAATTTTTTTTTTTTTTACAAAAGGAACTAAAATCTTCATACTCCATGAGTTTTATTGAAGCTGCATTCATTTTTTGAATATTCAGTGGATAAAAACAGTACCAAGAGAAATCTTGATTAAATGGATTTTTATCGCGTGTTAAGTAATATTTATATGTTCGTTTTATAGCGTCAAATCTTGCATGAATATTTTTTTTTACTGGAAAAATATTAAATACTCTAATAGAATTAGGTAAAAAAATGTTTAGTTTATCAACAAAATTTTTGCTAATTTCTTTTTCATAGTCAAAATGAGCAAACATTTGTTCAGCATGAACACCTTTATCGGTTCTACCAGCTCCTACTATATTTATAGGAGTTTTTAATAATTTTGATAAACAATATTCTAATTTTTCTTCTACTGTACTTACTTTTTTTTGAATTTGCCATCCAAAAAAATGTTTACCATTATAAGCTAATTCAATAAAAAATCTCAATTACATTATTTTTTTTAAAGTTCATTTAAACTTTCAATAATAATAGAACATCCTTTTTGGATTTCCTTTTTTGTGATAGTTAATGGAGGAGATATACGCAAAAAGTTACTGTGAAATAAAAAACGAAATAATATTAATCCTTTTTTTATACAATTTTTTAAAACCTTTTCCACTATTTCTTTATTTTTTAATTCAAAAGATAAAAGAAGACCTTTTCCATGAATATTTTTGATTTCATTATGAACTAAATGTTCCCTAATCCACTTTTCTTTCAGTGGTACTTGTTCCATTATATCAGAATCGATAAGTTGATTTAAAGTAGCTAAAGATGCAGAAGCAGAAACTGCATTTCCTCCAAAAGTAGTTAAATGTCCTAAAGGAACGATATCAATAAAAGTCCTCATAATTTTGTGAGATGAAACAAAAGCACTTATCGGCATTCCACCTCCCATTCCTTTTCCCATTATTAATATATCAGGAAAGACTTCATAATGTTCAAAAGCAAAAAGTTTTCCTGTTCTTCCAAATCCAGTTTGGATTTCGTCAAGTATCATTAAAGCTTTTTTTTGATCGCACTGTTTTCTTATTTCTTTTAAAAACGAATCATCAGGTAATATAATTCCAGCAGAACATTGAATAGTTTCTAATATAACACATGCAGTTTTTTCTGTTATAGAAGAAATTAATTCTTTTATATTATTAAACGTTATAAATTTAACTAAAGGTAATAAAGGTCTAAAAGACCTTTTATAATCTTGATTTCCCATAACACTTATAGACCCAAGGGTACTTCCATGATAAGACCATTTACAAGATATTATTTCTTCTCTTCCTGTATAACATTTAGCTAATTTTAAAGCTCCTTCTACAGCTTCTGTTCCAGAATTAACCAAATAAGTAGTAGTAAGTGGATATGGAATATTTTCTGATATTTTCTTACAAAGAATAACACAAGGATTTTGTATGAATTCTCCATATACCATAGTATGCAAATATTTATCTACTTGTTTTTTTATAGCTTCTTTTATTTTTTTATTTCCATGTCCTAATACGTTTACGGAAACACCTGCTACAAAATCTAGATATTTTTTACCATCTGTTCCATAAATATAACTTCCTTCACCATGATTTACCATAATATTCATGGATGATGGATTGATTTGAGTTTGATATTGAAAAAAGTCTTTTTCTAATTCTTTCATAAGAATTTTATTCTATTTATTTTTTATCATAGTTGTAATTTGTTTTTTTTCTAACAAGCTTTCTTTTTCATATTTATTTATTTCTTTAAATACAAAAGATTTTTTATTTTCTTTCGGTTTATCTATTTTTTTCCAAGAAAATTTGGAAAGATAAAGAAATTCATTAGGAGTTTCTTTATGTATTGGAATTAATTCTGAACGCACTTCTTTTGCATAAGAAAATTTTCTTATTTTTTTCGATTTATCTAAATATATTGACAGGGTATTACAAGATAACTTATGAATTATTTTTTTTTCTTGATCAGGATAAATAAAAATAATACTATTGATATTTCCTTCAATCATCACTTTTTCTAAATCATTTTCTTCATTAAAAAAACCAGTCATAATATCTCCTTCTATATGATTAAATTCTTTTGAATTTATTTTTTCTATATAAGAAGCATTTTGGAAAATTTTTATACATTTTAATAAATTATTATTTTTTTTTCGAAAATGAATATATATGATTTTTCCAGTGATTTGTTTATTTTGAAACCAGAATATAGGATTTCCATTAAATTGCATATAATCATTTGAAGAGTCAAAATTGAAGTATTCACATTTACCTTGAATAGTTTCATTCAAAAAAAAACATTTAACATTAACAGAATAAGCTTGAATTGAATATTTATAATTTTTACCAATCTTTATCTTTAAAATATTTGAACAAATAAAAATTGAATCATTTTTTGATATTTGAATGATTTTAGGATTTTTTTTTAAAATTAAAAAACCAAAATTCAAATCAAATTTTCCATATCCGCTCATCAAAAAATATTTTTTATTCGAATATTCTAGCAGAATATTTTTAATAAAGCCATGTTTTTTTTTATAATCAAAAAACAAATATTCTCCTTTAACAATTTGACCATTATAATGAATACTTACATAATTTTTAAATAAAAAAAAACTCTTTTTTACTAAAAATTGTGCTTTTTTAGCATAAATAAAATTATCAAAATTTGTATTTTGTACTATGATAACGGTATTATGAAAATGAATTTTATCTTGTTCAAAAAGATATTCTAATGTATTGGCATATACAGTATAAATTTTACTAATCAATTTAATTTTATGTTTTAACTCTATCTTTTTTTTTTTGATATAAAAAAAACCTTCTTCACTACAGATAGTATAATCTCTATAATGGATAATACTTTTTTTATTATAAAAAATTTGATTTAGAATTAAGTTATATTCCAATATATTAGTAGTTAATTTTATTTTATTAAAAAATAGAATAACATTATTTATAGCTTGAATTGATTTTTTTTTGAAATTATAATGAATAATATCCGCTGTTAATTTTATTTTTTTTTGATATAAAACTACTTTACCTGATAATTGAAAATCAAATATATTTCCTACTATATTTTGAGATATTATTTTATTTTTTATTGACACTAATCTAACATTTCCATATCCATAAAATTTATTATTTATTTTATAATATATGATCTTATCACAAAAAAGATGATATTCATCATATTTTAAATGAACATTTCCTGTTAAAACGAAAGCTTGATTATGAATATTATTTTGTATTAGATCAGCATGAATTATTTGTATACTTCTTCTGATTTTTATTTCATTAGAATATATTTTATTTAATAGAAATAAAAAAATAATAAAAATTAAATATCCATATTTCACAATTAATTATAAATAAAATAATTAATTCTTATATGCTATTAAAGATATTTCAATATTAGCATTTTGAGGAAGTCCAGATACTTGTATTGTTTCTCTAGCAGGATAACTTCCTTTATGAAAAAACTTAGCATATACATTATTTATTTTGGAAAAAAAATTCATATTTGTTACAAAAAGAGAAGTTTTTATAACATTTTGGAATCCAATTCCATTTTCTGAAAGAATAATTTTTATATTATCCATAACTTTTTTTGTTTCCATTTCTATATTATCTGATACTAGTTTTTTAGTATTGAAATCTACAGCTATTTGTCCAGAAACGAATAAAAAATTTCCAACAAGTACACATGTATTATATGGACCATAAGATGGAATTTTTTCTATTGAAAATTTTTTTGGTATCATAATTAAAATTATATTAATTAGCTTTTTTCATTGTACTGAACGATTTTATTAAAATTTGGATCTTTCAATCCTATAAAAAAAGACCAAGAAGGATTTTTTATTAGAGTCCAATTAAAACTCATCTCGAAGCTTCTTAAATCTCTATCAAAAATAATATTAGTGAATATTATTTGATTTTTCAAAAAATCGTAATCTGTATTAAAACTGATTTTCCAATATTTTGTGATATTAACAGATCCATTAATATTTAAAAATGTATGAAAAAATTTTTGTTTATTGAAACAATTTTCATAATTAGAATGAAAATCAATTTTTAAATTAAACGGAATTGGATATCTTGCATAATTTTTTTGATCGAAAAAAAAATAATCATAACGATTTTTTCCTTTTTTTTGAAATAAATTTTTTTTAGAAAAAAAATTTATTTCATAATTGGAATAAAAAGAAAAATCAAAATATATCATATTTTTTTCTTTTTTTCCAAAATTTATTCCTGCTTTATATTTCGCTTCCAAATTTTTTGTTAAATCAGTATTTCCTATAATATAAAAATTTTCCCATTTTATAAAATTATGATCAATAATGAATGAAGTGTTTATTTCTTTTATAATTTCTGTTTTTTTATATATATCTACATGATTACGTCTATTTTTTATTTCCCAATCGTTATTCAAAATTAAATTTATCCTTTTTTCAAAAGGATTTTTTTTGTTATAAAAAACAGGAGGAAAATATATCATTTGAAATGATAAAACCGATTTTATTTTATGTTTTAATAAAATAGTATTTTTTAAATACCAAATTTTATAAAATGGGATAGATACTATATTTGTTGATAAATCAATATTCTGAAAACTGGAAACATCAAAATAAGGATAATTCCATATATAAAAATCCTTATATAAAATTTTAGATGAAATTCTTAAATAAGGATAAAAAAAAGGAAAATAGGCCGTTATGCACATATTGTGATTAAATACAGGAGTAATTTTCTTGTTAAAATCTATTGAATTCTTAAACTGTAATCTATTTTCAATATTTACTCTATTTAAAAAAAAGTTTTTTTTATCATTAAAGAGTATATTATTTGTATGTAAAATCAATTCTGGAATTATAAATTTTATTCTTTTTTTATCATGTTTTTGGATCATATAAGCATCCATAAATAATAAATAATTAGATAACTTTTTTCTTACATTGATATAAGAAAAATTTTCATTTTTATTATATAAAATATTATCATAATTAATATTTGCATTGAAATTTATTTCAGAATTTGATTTAAAATCTGAATTATGTTTCCATTGAAATAAGTAATTTTTTTGTTTATCTGACATGTTTTGATAATCAAAATCAATAGATCCAGAATAAGCATGTTTCAATTTATATTCTATTCTTGTTTTAATTTTCCATTTTTCAATATTATATATAGAAGTACTCATCATAAAATTTATAAAATTAGAGATAGGAAAAAATAAACCTAAATCTTCCATATATATTTTTTTATTCTGAATTCCTAATTTTGGATACACAGCTCTATAAGATGTTTTGTTCAATTCTATAGGCATATATAAAAAAGGTATAAAAATAGGCATTGGAACTCTATACCAATAAAAAAAAATAGGACCCGAAAAAATGTATTTTTTTAAATAAGAATATTTTAAATAATTTGTTTTTAAATAAAAATCAGGAAAACTATCTTTTTTTTTTAAAAAAAAAGGATCTGATATGTATGTAATTTTTTTCATTAAAATATCCTCCTTTTTTTTAAAAACTTCATTGGCTCTCACAATATAATTTTTCTCTTTTATATAGAAATTTTTTGCTTCTCCCATTTTATTTTCTAAATTGAAGTGAATTTGACTGAAAAAATATTTATGATCATCTTTTTGTAAAAAAACAGATTTTTCTTCTTTTGAAGAAGCATATAAATCTCCATTTTTCCAATTATATTCTATATAATCTGCTTCAATTTTTGTATTATTATATTCTATAGATGCTTTTCCTTTTAAATATGATTTTCCTTCTTTTATGTCATGTTCTTGTATGTGAGATTTATATTTTAAAATATCTTTTAAAAAAGATAAATTATTTTTCATTTTATGATGATTATAATTATTATATAATATAACATCATCATAATCATTTTTTTCATTTCCGTAAAAAATAGAAATGGAAAAAATAAATAATATGATATAAACAAAAAATTTAGTTTGATACAAATTGTTTTATTTAATAATAATAGAAAATTTATTCTATAATTTTTTTTACATATAATTTATCCATACATAATCCTAACATATCTAGGATGGTCAAATTAAATATTGGATGATTTTTATTTGGAGCTATTTCACACATAGGTTCTAAAACAAACCTTCGTAAATGTAACAATGGATGTGGAATTGTCAAAATAGAGCTATATATAATAATATGATCATAAAATAAAATGTCTATATCTATTTCTCTACTTTGATATTTTTCTTGAAATAAATTTTTTTTCCTTCCTATAAGTATTTCTATATCCAAAATTTTTTTTAAAAGATCAATAGGAGAATAATTAGTTTTTACATATAAAGCTCTATTATAAAAAATAGAAGAATTTTTCATCTTCCATGCTTCGCTTTCAAAATATGATGAAATTTTAATAATTCTACCTATTTTTTTAGATATTGAAATTAAAGATTGATCCAAATATTCTTTTTTATTTCCTTTGTTACTTCCTTGCAACAAGAATACATCATGTTCTTTCAAAATAAAAAATTGTTACAACATATTTAATATACTGAAAAACTGTATTTTTTATTTAAATTAGAAAAATATTTTCATAAAAAAATATTAATGAGATTAGTAATAGATTTTATGAAGAATCTTTTTACCCAAGAAATAGCCATAGATTTAGGAACAGCAAATACACTTATTATGCATAATAACAAGGTAATAGTTGATTTACCTTCTATAATCGCTATAGATGTAAGAACAAAAAAAGTATTAGCTGTAGGAGAAGAAGCTAAACAAATGCAAGGGAAGACACATGAAAATATTAAAATTTATAAACCATTGAAAGATGGGGTGATTGCAGATTATCAAGTAGCAGAACTTATGATTAAAGAGTTTCTTAAAAAAGTTCCGGGTGTAAATAATAAGTTTTTTACCCCATCATTAACAATGGTTATTTGCATTCCATCCGGAATAACAGAAGTGGAAAAAAGAGCAGTAAAAGATTCGGCTCAACATCTGAATGCTAAAGAAGTTTATCTTATTGAAGAACCTATGGCCGCTGCTATTGGTTCAGGTATTTCTGTGACTAAAGCAGAAGGAAATATGATTATTGATATAGGAGGAGGAACAACAGAATGTGGGGTTATAGCTTTGGGTGGTATAGTATGTCAAAAATCTATAAAAATAGCTGGAGATGTTTTTACAAATGATATTTCCTATTTTCTTCGTTCTAAATATAACCTATATATTGGAGAAAGAACTGCAGAGAAAATAAAAATAGATATTGGGGCAGCTATGGAATCCATAGAAGCTCCTCCAGAAGATATTCACATACAAGGAAGAGATCTTACTACAGGAAAACCCAAAGAAATGAATCTTTCTTATAAAGAAACAATTCCTGCTTTAGATAAATCAATTTTACGAATTGAGGATGCCGTGATGGAAACACTTTCTAGAACTCCACCGGAACTTGCAGCAGATATTTATAAAACAGGAATATATATGGCGGGAGGAGGCTCTCTTTTAAGAGGTTTAGATCAAAGAATATCCAAAAAAACGGGTCTTTCTGTTTATTTAGTGGAAGATCCTTTAAGAGCGGTAGTGAAAGGAACAGGAGTTGCATTAAAAAATATTGATAAATTTACATTTTTAATGAAATAGGGTTTTATGCGTGAATTTTTTAATTATTTTTTTAAATGGCGTTTTTTTATTTTCTTTTTTTTACTAGAATTCACTGCTATTTTTTTTTCTTTTTCAAATTCAAAATTTCATCAATATATTTATGCCGGTTCTTCCAATTTTATGATAGGAAAAGTTTATGAAACCATTTACAAATTACGTAGTTATTTTTTGTTAGAAATTGAAAATAAAAAACTTCTGAATGAAAATAAAAGATTACGTGATGCTCAAATATTATATAAAATAAGAAAAATATCTAAAGATTTTAATAAAGAAGACATTAATTATTTACAACAGTATACTTTTACTCCAGTACAAATTATAAATAATAGTATTCATGAACAAGAAAATTATATAACTATTAATAAAGGAAGTATAGATGGAATCAAATCAGATATGGGAATAATATTATCTAATGGAATTGCAGGTATTATTATAAAAACTTCTACACATTTTAGTATAGCAATTTCTCTTTTAAATCCAAAAATTAAAGTTAATGCCAGGCTAAAAAAAAATAAATATTTTGGAACTCTTAGTTGGGATGGATTGGATCACGAATATGTAGTATTATATGATATTCCTAGACATTCTACTATATATAAAGGAGATATAGTAGAAACAGATGGAAAATCAGCTACTTTTCCTGAAGGAATTCCGATTGGAAAAGTTTATTCTTATAAACTTGATGAGGAAAATGCTAATTATATTATAAAAGTGAAACTCATGGCCAATTTTTCTACTATAGAAAATGCTTATGTTGTCAAAAACTTATTCAAAAAAGAATGGAATGATCTTCAACTTTATAAAGTTGAAGATAAGTAATGAATTTAATTAAAAGCTTTATTATTTCTGTATTTTATATTTTTCTTATTTTTCTAATTCAAATATCAATATTAAATTCTTCATTTTTAGGATGTTATTCTTATATATATATTATTTTTATATTAATACATCCATATAATGAAAATAAATTTTTATTTTTATTATTATCCTTTTTAATAGGGTGGGTAATCGATCATTGTATGAATTCTGGAGGTATTCATGCTTTTTCTTCTACTTTATCTGCTTTTTTAAGACTCAAATTTCTACAGTTTTTTGATGGAAAAAATTTTATAAATAGGAATGATTTTTCTATTTATGAATTGTCTTTTATTAGAAAAACGCTTTATATATTTTCATTAGTTGTTACACATCATTTTTCTTTATTAATATTAGAAATATTGAAGGGAACTATTTTAAACCAAATTGTTTTATTTAGAACAATATTTAGCAGTATTTTTACAACTATTTTATGTATTATATATTTTTTTTTCAAAAAAATTAAACATTGAAAAAATTATATAAGTTTTACATTTTATTGAGTTTTGTAGGTGTCATTTTTATAATTAGGCTATTTTATATACAAATATATACGGAGAAATATATTCTGAATGCTTTTAATACTTCTATTAAACAAGAAATTATTATTCCTGAAAGAGGATCAATTTTTGATAGAAATGATAATTTATTAGTTTTTAATAAATCTATTTATGAGTTAATAGTTATTCCTATTCTTATAGATGAACATTTTAATATTATGGAATTTTGTAATCTTGTAGGAATTGAAAAAAATACTTTTTCTAAAAATTTAGAAAAAGCAAAAGCTTATTCTAAATATTTGCCATCTGTTTTTTTACCTTTTATTTCAAAGGAAAAATTTGCCACAATACAAGAAAAATTGTATAAATACAAAGGATTTGATTGGACAAAACGTTCTCTTAGGGATTATAAAGTAGAAAGTTCAGCTAATGTTTTAGGATATATAGGAGAAGTCACTCAAAAAGATATTAAAAAGGAATCTAATTATTATCAAATAGGGGATTTTATTGGTTGGGCTGGAGTAGAAAAATCTTATGAAAAAACTTTGAGGGGGAAAAAAGGAGTAAAGTATTGGGTTAGAGACAGAAAAGGATGCATTATAGGTAGTTATAATAATAATAAAAATAATATTAAAGCTGTAAGTGGAAATGATATCTCTTTAACTATAGACTGGAATTTACAAAATTATGCAGAACAGCTTATGTATCAAAAAAAAGGAGGAATAGTCGCTATAAATCCTAAAAATGGTGAAATTTTATCCTTGGTATCTAGTCCCATTAATAATCCTAATTTATTTGTAGGTATTAATCGTTCTAAAGAATTTCAAAAATTAATAAAGGATACAATAGATAATCCTTTATTTGACCGAACTACACAAGCTCGTTATCCACCTGCCTCTCCATTTAAATTACTTACTGAATTAGCAGGACTTCAGATGGGGGTAGTAGATACCAATACAACTTTTATATGCTATAAGGGATTTAAATATGGAAAAAAAAGAATTCATTGTCATTCTGGAATTCATGGATTACCTATAGGAATAGAAACTGCTGTTGCTGTTTCTTGCAATAATTATTTTGCACAAGTTTATAAACGTGTTATAGAAAAATATCCTAGAAATTTGACAAAAGGTCTTAATGAATGGTGTGATATTATAAAAAGTTTTGGTTTTGGAAATTACTTATATAATGATTTAGCTACAGGAGAAAAAGGAGTAATTCCTTCTGGAGATTATTATAATAAAAAATATGGAACAACAAAATGGAATGCCATTACAATTATTTCTAATAGTATTGGTCAAGGGGAAATCAATGTTACTCCTATACAATTGGCTAATATGGTTTGTGCTATAGCAAATAGGGGTTTTTTTTATACTCCACATATAGTAAAACGAATTAATCACCAACCTATATCCAATCCTAATTATACTGTTGCTAAACACACTAAAGTTAAAAGTAAATATTTTGATTTAATTATTAATGGAATGGAAAAAGTTTTCATGATTGGAACTGGAAGAAATTTTAAGTCATCTGACATTAGAATGGCTGGAAAAACAGGAACCGCTCAAAATTTTATTAAAATTAATCATAAAATAGTTTCTTTACCTGATCATTCTATTTTTATATTGTTTGCTCCAGTAGAGGATCCAAAAATTGCTATTTCTGTTATAATAGAAAATGGAGGATTTGGATCTCGTTGGGCCGGACCTATTGCTAGTCTTATTGCAGAGAGGTATATTAAGAATAATGTCGATAGAAAAAATCTTGAAACAAAAATAATGACTTCAGGACTTAAAAAAGTATATAATTCAATAGCAAAAATGAAAAGATTAAATAATTCTTATACAAAAATTGAGAAATAAAATATTGTTTAGAAATATAGATTGGGGAGTTATTATTATTTACATTATTATGATTTTTTTTGGATGTATGAATTTATATTCCGTATCTCCAGAAAAAGCAGAAAAACAATTAATATGGATATTATTAAGTTTTGTTTTCATATTTATTATTTTTTTATTTAAACCTATTCATTATAAACATATAACTCCATTTTTCTTTTTGTTTACATTATTCCTTTTGATTGGAGTATTTTTTTTAGGAAAAAATGTAAATGGATCAAAATCTTGGTACGTTTTTGGATCTATTAGTTTTCAACCATCTGAACTAGCTAAAATTTCAACATCTTTGATGATAGCTCATATTATGAGTCAAGAGGATATAAAGAATAATAATAAAGTATTATTACATATATTTATTATCTTAGTATTACCTGCTTTCTTAATATTTTTACAACCTGATCCTGGTTCTTCTATAGTTTTTTCTTCTTTTATCCTCACTTTATATAGAGAAGGTTTATCCATATCTTTTATACTTTATTTTTTATTTTCTATTTTTTTGTTTTTGATTTCTTTAAATTTATCACCTTGGATTATAGTTTTATTTTTATTCATTATTTTCGCATTTTTCTTTTCTTTTAAGAAAAAAACATCATTTATTGATTTATTTTTTTATATATTTTTATTCATTAGCTTTTCAATTTTTTCTATTTTTTCTCCATTTTTTTTTCAAAAATTTTTAAAACAACATCATAAAGACAGAATCAATATTTTATTTCAAAATGAATTTGATAGAAAATACAGGGATAATGTAGGATATAATTTGTTATATTCTAAAACGGCTATTGGTTCTGGAAAATTTTTTGGAAAAGGATATCAAAAAGGAACTGTTACAAAAGGAAAATTTGTACCTGAACAACATACTGATTATATTTTTTGTACAGTAGGAGAAGAATGGGGTTTTATAGGAAGTGCGATTCTGATTATATTTTATTTATTATTTATTAGTCGTATTTATTTTTTATCTGAAAGACAAAAAGATACTTTCGTAAGAATTTTTGGCTATTCAGTTGGAAATATTCTTTTTATTCATCTTATTATTAATTTAGGGATGGTTATGGGTCTTTTTCCTACAATAGGAATTGTTTTACCTTTTTTTAGTTATGGAGGGTCGTCTCTTTGGTCTTTTACTGTTTTATTATTTATCTTTATAAGAATGGATGTATCAGATCAAACCTGTTTGATTTGAGATGATTTCATTCCAATTAATATGATAGGGGCTGATTTTGGATTTGACAGCAAGATAAGTAATAAAAGAAAGCATATCGTGTCACGTAAGGTATTACACGAAAATAAAGCGTTACATAACATATAAATGGCGAAAAAGAATACGCTTTTGCTGCTTAATTAATGTTTAAAACATTATAGCCTGAGTCTGCAAAAAATGCAGAAGCAAAATATCTCTCAGAAATTTTTCCTTATAATTTCTGATATAGAGATACTCAAAAATATTAAGGATAGGAAAACAAATGATTCTTAAGTTTTCTGAAATTATATTTTGAATCTAAGTTTTTATTCTGGATCCAAAACTTGGATAAAAATGGATCAAATTTTTTTTTGGATAAATATGTAGAAATCTTTTATGCTACTTGTTTGGACGCGGGTTCGAATCCCGCCAGCTCCACTTAATTATTAAAATATCATAAAAAAAATTGAATTTTTTATATATAGTATATTTTCAGGTTTTTTACTAGGATTAGGATGGCCTACTGATGGGGATCCCATATATTTGTTTATAGCTTTTATTCCTTTATTATATATAGAAAATTATTTGAATCATTCTTTTTTTTCTATTTTATTATTTTCTTTTATTACTTTTTTAACATGGAATGTAATTTCCACATGGTGGTTATCTTATTCAAAAAGAACTAATGGAACTTTTGCTGTAGAAGCTTTTTTAATTCCTGTGTTACTTAATGCTTTTTTCATGTCAATTATTTTTTCTTTTTATTCATGGATTAAAAAATATGAAAAAAGTAAAAAAATAGGATATATATTTTTAGTTTGTTTATGGATTTCATTCGAAAAAATGCATTTAGAGTGGGAATTATCTTGGCCATGGCTCAATTTGGGAAATGGTTTTGCTAGTCGTACTGAATGGATTCAATGGTATGAATATACGGGAATTTTAGGAGGATCTATATGGATATGGATAGTAAATATTGGATTTACAGAATCCATTGTTAAATATAATATTGATAAAAATATTTTATTATTCTATAAAAGAATATTTCTTAATATAGGAATAATTTTTTTCATGATTTTTATTTCAAATCTTATATATATAAAATATAAAGGAAGTCAATATAAACGTACCGCAAATGTATTAATTTTGCAACCCAATATAGATCCATATAATCAAAAATATTCTTTTTCAACAGATAAATTAGTTTCAAAATTAAAGAAATTAATAAATAAAAAAATATCTGAAAAATCTATGATTATCGTCGCACCCGAAACTATATTTCCAGGAAAAGGAAATAAAATACAGATAAAAGATATAAATAAAAATAAGATTATATTTTCATTCAAGAATTACTTGAAAAAAAAATCTCCAAATACAGTATTTATAACAGGAGTGGAATTAATAACTTTATATCATAAAAATAAAAGCAAAACTTCTACTCCTATTTTTTTGAAAAAAAAAAATATACAATGGGTAGATATTTTTAATTCTGTGATTCAAATAGGAATTAATAAAGATATTGAATTTCATCATAAATCTAAATTAGTACCAGCAGTGGAAACTTTTCCTTATAAAAAATTTTTTTCACCTATATTAGGAAATATATTACTTAATTTTGGAGGAACTGTAATGGAACTTGGAAAAGAAAATTATCCTTCTGTTTTTCTAAATCCTTATTTAGGAATTAAAATAGCCCCTATCATTTGTTATGAATCTGTTTTTGGAGAATATGTATCTAATTTTTTTAAAAAAAAAAATGTAGAATTAATGGTTATCATTACTAATGATGGATGGTGGGGGTTCTCACAAGGACATAAACAACATATGTATTATGCTCGTATTAGAGCAATTGAAAATAGAAAATATATAGCTAGATCTGCAAATACAGGTATTTCTTGTTTTATTAACGAAAAAGGAGAAATTATGTCATATATTCCTTATGGAAAAGAAGGTTTTTTATATAATAAAATATATCTCAATGATAAGAAAACTTTTTACATTAAACATGGAGACTTTCTTTCTAAAATTAGTTTATTGACAATAATCATAATTTTATTGTATACCCTGACATATAATATCATATCAAGCAAAAAATGTGCAATAAATAAACTCAAGCCTTAATTTTTAAAAAAGCTTCCCCTATATGATTAATAATATCATTAGCTATGATAGCTTCTTCACTTAATTTTTTTGAAGCAATATCTCCTGATAATCCATGTAAATAAACTCCCATTATACATGATTCTTCCGGAGAATATCCTTGAGATAACAAACTCATTATCATTCCAGTGAGAACATCTCCACTACCGGCTGTTGCCATTCCTGCATTTCCTGTACTATTAAAATAAAGATTTCCATTAGGTGTTGAAATAACGGAATATGCACCTTTTAATACAATAAAAATTTTATATTTTGTAGACATTTCTTTTAATAGATATAATTTTTCATAATCATTTTTCCATAATTTTTTACATAATTTCTGAAATTCTTTTGGATGTGGAGTAAGAATAGTTCCTTCCGGAAGAAGATCCAATAATTGTAATTGATATGATAAGATATTTATAGCATCTGCATCTATCACCATAGGGATTTTTTTTTTTTTTAGTAAAAAAGATTCTAGAGCGTATACAGTTTTGGGATGAATTCCCATACCCATTCCTATTCCTATTGCATTTATATTATCATTAGAAATAACAATATTACTTATACAATATTTTTTTTCGTCTGTATTTACAATGGCTTCTGGAAGTGCATTTTGTATAATTTGATAACCACAATAAGGAACATATACACTTAATTTTCCTATTCCAGTACGAAAACTAGCTGTGGCAGAAAGAATAATAGATCCTATCATACCGAAACTTCCTCCTATAATTATTCCATGTCCATAATTTCCTTTATGTGAAAATTTTTTTCTTACTTTTTTTTTATATATAGCATGAATATATACATTATCTACATAAAAATTTTGAGTTTGTATTTTACGAAAAAAATCATTTTTCCATCCAATGTTTATTAAATACCATTTTCCAACATAATCTGCGTATTTTGGTAATAAAAAAGGTAATTTTGGAACTTGAAATGTTAAAGTGTGTGTAGCTTTTATTATCCCTTTAAAATCTTCATTATTTTTTTCCATAAATAGTCCAGATGGGATATCTATAGATATAACTGCTAGAAATTTTTTTTCGTTAATATAGTGAAAAAAAGATTTCCAATATTGATTAATTTCACGATTGAATCCTATTCCAAAAATGGCATCAATCAAATAACTTTTTTGATTTAAAAAAGGAAATTTTTCCCCTTTATAAATTGTTTTAAAAGTTATTTTATGTTGTAATATTTTATGTTTATTGATTAAAAACTCATTTGAAAAATGATTAGAAATGTTAACTGCATATACTGAAACTATTGCTCCGTATAAATGTAACATATAAGATAAATACAGTCCATCTCCTCCATTATTTCCATTTCCGACTAATACTATAAATGGAATTTTTCTAATTTTAAAATATTTATTATGAATAATCCAATCAAAACAACTTTTAGCTGCTCTTTCCATTAATTGAATAGGAGAAATTAATTCGGAATCAATACAATATTGATCGGCTTTTCTAATTTGATTTAAAGAAAGAATTTTCATTTTTTAAAATGAATTTATTATTTTTGATTTTGTAAATTTTCTATTTTAATTAGATTAGATTGTAAAATCTGATCAGTATCTGCAAATATAAAACGATTAATCTAGATGGCCGAGTATAATTTGACCCTTCCAGCCATGGGTGAAAGTATAGCTGAGGCTACTATCATTCGTTGGTTAAAGGAGGAGGGAGATCCTATAAAAAAAGAAGATCTTTTAGTAGAAATAGCTACAGATAAAGTAGATTCTGAAATATCTTCTCCTGTAAATGGTATATTAAAAAAGAAACTATTTTCTCCTAATGAAGTTGCTAAAGTAGGAAGTTTCATAGCTATTTTAGAAACGGAAGAAAAATTTTCTTTAGAGTTAGAGGATCTTACAATAATAGAAAAGAATAAAAAACGTTTTTATTCTCCTCTTGTACGTACTATTGCTCATAGAGAAGGGATCAGTTTCTATGAATTGGAAACAATAGAAGGAACTGGAGATAAGGGACGTGTTACTAAGAAAGATATATTAAAGTATATTCATATTAAAAAAAACAGAATTATTATCCCTAAATATGAATATGATAGAATTTTATTTTCATGTAATAATAATAAAAATACAAATCATAATCAAAAGGAAGAAGTAATTGAAATGGATAGAATGCGTAGGATAACTGCAGAACATATGATGAACAGTAAAAATATTTCTGCACATGTCACTTCTTTTGTAGAAGCAGATGTCACTAATATAGTAAAATGGAGAGAGAAAATAAAAGATACATTTCAAAAAAATACGGGAGAAAAATTAACTCTTATGTCTGTTTTCGTGGAATGCGTAGTAAAAGCTATAAAAGATCACCCCATGATAAATATTTCTGTCAATGGAACAAATATAATAAAAAAAAGAAATATTCATATAGGATTAGCTACAGCTTTACCCAACGGGAATTTAATTGTTCCTGTAATCAAAAATGCAGATTCTTATAATTTAGTAGGATTAATAAAAATTATCAATGATTTGATAAAAAGGGCGAAATCTAATCAATTAAAACCTGAAGAAACTCAAGGAGGAACTTATACAATTAGTAATATTGGAAGTTTTGGAAATCTTTTTGGAACACCAATTATACATCAACCGCAGGTAGCTATTATGGCTATAGGTTTAATTCAAAAAAAATTATCTATTATAGAAACTCCAGATGGAGATATAATAGGAATAAGACACAAAATTTATTTGTCTCATTCTTATGATCATCGTGTAATAGATGGAGTTTTAGGTGGATGTTTTGCTAAAAAAGTAGCTCTATATTTAGAAAAATTTAATTGTTATATAAAAATATAAATATAAAATTATGAAATTCAGTTTTGATGCACTTATTGAAATTCCCAAAGGGAGTAGAAATAAATATGAATTTGACAAAAAAAATAATCTAATTCGATTGGATCGGGTATTGTACTCTCCTATGAGTTATCCCACAGATTATGGTTTTATTCCAAAAACTCTTTCTATGGATGGAGATCCATTAGATGTGTTAGTTTTTTTGACAGAACCTACAATTCCAGGTTGTTTAATAGAAGTAAAACCTATAGGAATTTTTTTCATGACAGACGAAAAAGGAGAGGATGAAAAGATTATTTGTGTTCCTGTTGCAGATCCTAATTATAATAGGATAAATGATATTGATGAGATTGCTTTACATACTAAAAAAGAGATAGAGCATTTTTTTTTAGTATATAAAGATTTAGAAAACAAAAAAGTGAAAATAGGAAATTGGAAAAATAGAAAAGAAGCTATCTCTGTATATCAACAATCTTGTCTGCGATATCAAAATCATTTAACGCAAATGTAACTCTTTTAATTTTTCTTTTTCTAAAAAAGATGGAGCATTTATCATTACATCTTTTCCATAATTATTTTTTGGAAAAGCGATGAAGTTTTTTATATTTTTATCTTCTTCCATAAGATTGACTAGTCTATCTAAACCGAAAGCTATACCTCCATGAGGAGGAACTCCATATTCAAAAGCTTTTATAAAAAAACCAAATTTAGATTCTATTTCCTTTTGAGAAAATCCTAAATGTTTAAAAATAAAATTCTGTATATTTTTATTGTGAATACGTATAGATCCACTTCCGATTTCTATTCCGTTTATAATTAAATCATAAGATTTAGAACGAATTTTTTTTGGATTTGTTTTCAGTAAATGAATATCTTCTTCTTTTGGACTAGTAAATGGATGATGTACAGATTTATATTTTTTAAATTGTTTATCCCATTTTAAAAGAGGAATATCTGTAATCCACAAAGGTTGATAAATTTTAGAATTTTTTAAATTAAAAAAATCTGCTATTTTTAGTCGTATTTCTCCGAGTTTTTCTCTAGTTTTTCTTTTTTTTCCATAAGAAAAAAATAAGAAATCACCGGGTATAGCTTTAAAATACTTTACAAAAATTTCTAAAATTTTTTTGTTTAAAAAACTTTGATTAGAAGAAAGTAAAGTTTGATCACATAAGTATTTTATCCAAAAAAAGTTATCATTTTCTATTTTTTTCAAAAAAAAATCTATTTTATCATAAATATTATGATATTTTTTAATTTTAATTCCTATTACCAATTCTTGTGTTTTCAAAAAATTAATATCTTTTTTTTTAACTAAATCATTTAGTTCAATAAAAGGCATACCAAAACGAATATCAGGAGAATCTGTTCCATATATTTTTATAGCATTAGAATAAGAAATACAAGGAAAAGGATCTAATTGAATTTTTTTAATTTTTTTGAAAATATGTTTGATAAAATTTTCAAAGAAAACTAATACATCATGAACTTCTACGAAAGACATCTCACAATCTATTTGTGTAAACTCTATTTGTCTATCAGAACGTGAATCTTCATCCCTAAAACATTTCACAATTTGAAAATACTTATCTATTCCTCCTATCATCAACAATTGTTTAAATAATTGTGGAGATTGAGCTAGAGCATAGAACTTATCAATATGTATTCTAGAAGGAACAACAAAACTTCTTGCTCCTTCTGGAGTATGATTGATTAAGACAGGAGTTTCTATTTCCAAAAATCCATTTTCAGAAAGAAAATTACGTATCTCCAAAGTTAAATTATGACGAATAATCAAATTATTTTTAATAGGATTTCTTCTCATATCAAGATATCTATAAATCATTCTAATTTCTTCATTTCCATCTGTTTGATCTTCTATAGTAAAAGGAGTAGGTAGAGATGAATTTAACAAATCTATATGAGAAACTGAAATTTCTATTTCACCTGTAGGAATATTATTATTCTTAGAAAATCTTTCTACGACCTTTCCTCTTATTCTAATTATAAACTCTTTTCCTAAAAGAAAATTTTTTTTTACTAATTTTTTAGAAATCATTAACTGTGTAATTCCAAAATAATCTCTAATATCCATAAATAATAAAGATCCTAAATTTCTTATTTTTTGAATCCATCCAGATAATATGACTTCTTTTCCTACATCTTTGATCCTCAATTCTCCACAATTATGTGTTCTATACATTGTTTTTAACTTTTTTTATATTCAGATAATTCTTCATAAACCTCTATAAGATCTCCAGATTTAAGATTATGATAATTTTTTATTCCTAACCCACATTCATATCCTTTTGAAACTTCTTTAACATCTTCCTTAAAACGTTTAAGAGAAGTAAATTCTCCATTATGAATAACAATTCCTTCTCTAATTAACCTAACTTTTGCTTGACGTAATAATTTCCCTTCTATTACCATACATCCAGCTATAGTTCCTGTTTTTGGTATTTTGAATATTTCTCTAACTTCAGCATTCCCTAATATCTTTTCTCTTACTTCAGGAGATAGCATTCCATCCATAGCTTCTTGAATATCATTGGTAATATCGTATATAATTGAATAAGTTCGTATTTCTATATTTTCTTTTTTTTCTATATTCTTAGCTCCAATATTAGAACGAACATTAAATCCTATAATTATAGCATCTGAAGCACTCGCTAATAAAACATCAGATTCTGTAATCTGACCAACCCCTTTATAAATAATATTGATCATAATATTATTTGTAGATAATTTCTGAAGAGCATCAGCAATAGCTTCCACTGATCCATCCACATCTCCTTTAATAATAATTTTCAATTCTTTAAAATCACCTAATGCTATACGTCTTCCTATTTCATCCAATGTAAGATGTTTTTGAGCTCGTATATTTTGTTCTCTTTGCAATTGTTCTCTTCTAGAAGCAAGTTGTTTTGCTTCTTTCTCATCTTTAAATACTTTAAATTTATCTCCAGCAGTAGGAGCTCCGTTCAATCCTAATATAGTAATAGGCTTAGATGGACCTACTAATGGAACAGATTTCCCCCGTTCATCCAAAATACTTTTTACTTTTCCATGATGACTTCCTGCTAATACATAATCTCCAACTCTTAATGTTCCTCCTTGGAGAAGTAAAGTTGCAATGAATCCTCTTCCTTTATCTAAAGAAGCTTCTATAACTGTTCCTATTGCAGGTTTATTTGGATTAGCTTTTAAATTTAACGATTCAGAAACTAAAATAACTTTTTTTAATAACTCATCTATCCCAGATCCTAATTTTGCTGATATTTCTTGAGTAGAATATTTTCCTCCCCATTCTTTAACTAAAAAATTCAAATTAGCTAATTGTTCTCTAATTTTATCTGGATTAGCGTTGGATTTATCCATTTTATTAAAAACAAAAAGGATAGGAACGCTAGCAGCTTGAGCATGACTAATTGCTTCTTTGGTTTGAGGCATCACCTGATCATCAGCCGCTATAACTATGATTGCAATATCCGTTATTTGTGCTCCTCTTGCGCGCATAGCAGTAAAAGCTTCATGTCCTGGAGTATCTAAAAAAGTAACACTTTGATTATTAGAACATTCTACACTATAAGCGGCTATATGTTGAGTAATTCCACCTGCTTCTCCTGCAATAACATTGGTATTTCTAATATAATCTAATAAAGACGTTTTTCCATGATCTACATGCCCCATAACTGTAATGATAGGAGGCCTAGGTCTTAAATGTTCTTCTAAATCTTTATCATCTTGAACTGCTTCCTCTAAATCCAATCCGACAAATTTTACATTATATCCAAATTCATCTGCAACTAAGGTTAATATCTCTGCATCTAATCTTTGATTCATGGTAACCATAATTCCCAAAGACATGCAAGATACTATCACATCTGTAGCATTGACTTTCATCATAGATGCTAGTTCATTTACTGTAGTAAATTCAGCTAGTTTAAGAACTTTTTCTTCTTTTTTATTTTCTATTTCATTTTGTATAAATTTTTTTTCCTTCTTGGATTGACGTTTTTCTTTCCTAATTTTTGAAGCTTTTGATTTGATTCCTTTGGAAGATAACTTTTCTAAAGTTTCTCTGATTTGTTTTTTAATTTGTTCATCAGTAATTACAGATTTTTGTAAATTCTTTTTATTTTTTGATTTATCTATTTTTTTTTCATTATAATATTTATTAGATTTCTTTTCTTTATTTTGTTTTTTACTTGTAGAAATATTTTTCACTTCATCAACAAAAACTTCTTTTTTTATTCTCTTTCGTTTCTTTTTAATTTCTGATTTTGTTCTTTTTTTTTCAAATTGAGATAAATCTATTCTATCTCCTGTTAACATAACCCCATCCAATTTTTGATATATGGTATCAATATGTTCAGGTTTGTTATGATTTTTAAATTTATTTTCTATTTTTTTATGTTGATGTAAATTGTTTTTTTTTTCTTCTTTAATTCCATATTTTTTGTCTAATGTATCAATATCTATTTTTCCTACTTTTTTAAATTCAATTAAATTTTCTGATTTGGCACGTATAATTTGATAATTATGAATATGTTTTGATTTTAATAATTCTTCTTTTATTTTATCTTTTTCCATTTTTTTTTGCAAAAAAACCTTCTCAGATGCATCTCGTATTTCCTTGTGAGTTTTAAATTCTCTAACAAGAAACTTATAGACTGGTTCTTCTATTTTGGCATTAGGATTATTTTCTATTTCAATTCCTTTTTTTTGTAAAAAACTAATTACTCGTTGTAAGGAAATATTAAATTTGGTTAATACTGTTTTTAATCTGATTTTATCAGTCATATAAAAATATAAAAATGTAGTAAAAAATATAAGAATAAAAATAGAAATCTTGGAAAGAAAAAACTTATGTATTTACATTTAATTCTTCCTCAAATTCTTTTTTTAATATGGTAAATACTTTATTTATAGTTTTTTCTTCAAGATTAGTCCGTTTACTTAAATCAGTTTTGCTGTAGTTTAAAACAGATTTTGCGGTATTTAAACCTACTTTATGAAATCTTTCCAATACTTCCGATTCTATTTCATCAGAAAATTCTGTTAATTCCACATCATCTTCATAAGGAAAATCTCTGAATATATGTATTTTATATCCAGTTAATTGACTAGCTAATTTGATGTTTTGACCTCCTTTTCCAATTGCTTTCGATATTTCTTCAATTTTTACATATACATTTACATATTTATGTTCTTCATTAACTTCCATCATAGAAACTTTAGCCGGACTTAAAGCTCTTGTTATATATAACTGTATATTAGAGGTGAAATTAATAACATCTATATTTTCATTTTTTAATTCTCTAACAATAGGATGAATCCTAGACCCCTTCATTCCTACACATGCTCCTACTGGATCTATACGATCATCATAAGATTCTACAGCTACTTTAGCTTTTTCTCCTGGAATACGTGCTACTTTTTTAACTGTAATTAAACCATCAGAAACCTCTGGAATTTCTAACTTAAAAAGTTCTTCCAAAAAAGATTCATCTTTTCTGCTAAGAATAGCAAAAGGTTTGTTATCTTTCCAATCTACTCGTTTAACTAAAGCTCTAACGGGGTCTCCTTTTCTAAAAAAATCACTTGGTATTTGCTCTTGTTTAGGTAAAACCATTTCATTTTGTTCTTCATCTCTCATAATAATTTGTTTTGGCAAGATATGATAGACTTCCACATTAATAATCTCTCCTACTTTATTTTTGAACTTTTTATAAGTATTTGTATTATCATACTCACTAATTTTAGAAAGCAAATTTTGTCTGAGAGCTAAAATAGCTCTTCTTCCTAAAGATTGTAATTCTACTTTTTCCGTAACTTCTTCTCCAATTTCAAAATCAGGTTCTATTTTTCTAGCTGTAGATAGTTCTATTTCCTTATTTATATCTTTTATTTCTCCATCTTGCACTACTACGCGATTCCTCCATATTTCTAAATCCCCTTGATCTGGATTTACAATAATATCGTAATTTTTTGATGATTCGTATTTTTTTCTTAAAACACATCGTATAGATTCTTCTAAAATGGCCATTAGACTCACTCTATCTATATTTTTTTCATATTTAAAATCTGAAAAAGAATCTATTAAAGCTTCATTATCCAT